>NZ_JACIAP010000015.1:0-62911 GCF_014194875.1 Sphingomonas sp. BK481
CCCTCGCGGAAGGCTTGGAGCATCTGGTTGTTTGCGACCGCAGCAACCAGACCGTGTGGCCGTTCGCTGCGGTGACACCCCTCTAGGCCCACTCCACAATCCCGTCAAACGCAAATTTCACTTTTATGGCAATTTTCTTCATTTCGACCGACTTACGCCCCCAGGCAGCCCGTGTGAGCCGTGCAGGGCACGACGACGGCGCCCCTGCGTGCCAGCAAGGGACGCGACGCGGCATCCCCGCGCAGCTTTCTTAAGTGCTTGTGAAGCGCAGGCGATTATAGGGCCGGTCCGATGACCACGCCGATTCCCAGCGCCCCGCCGGCGGCAGACCCGCTGGCGGACCGGCCGCCCGACGGGCCGATCGACGGCTTGGCCGCCCCGGCGCCGCTCGCCGGGCAGGTCCGCAGTGCGCTGATCTGGCGGTCGGGCAGCCAGATCGTCGCGCAGCTCGTGCAGTGGAGCGCCACCTTCCTGGTGATCCGCATCCTCGCCCCCGCCGATTACGGGCTGTTCGCGATGTGCCAGGTGATCCTGACCTTCATGGCGATGCTCAACGGCTATGGCCTCGCGAGCGGGCTGATCCAGCAGGCGACGATCAGCCGCCACGAGGTGCGCCAGCTCTTCGGCATGCTGATCCTACTCAATGCGACGCTGGCCGCGGCGCAGCTGGTGCTCGCTCCGCTGGCTGCGGCCTATTACCGGCAGCCGGTCGTCGCCGACATGCTGCGCGTCCAGGCGCTGCTCTATCTCACCACGCCGTTCATCGCCCTGCCCTATGCGCTGCTGTCACGCGCGATGGATTTTCGCCATCAGGCCAAGGCGAACATCACCGCCTCGATCGCTTCGGCGAGCACCGCGCTCGGCGGCGCGCTCTATGGCCTTGGGGTATGGACGCTCGTCATCGCCCCGCTCGTGCTGTTCGCGGTCCGCGGTGCGATGATGACGTGGAGCGCACGCTCGCTGGTCTGGCCGAGCTTCGACTTTCGCGGCGCGGGCCGGCTCGCGCGCTATGGCGGGGTGATGGCGGCGAGCCAGCTCTTCTGGTTCCTGCAGAGCCAGGCCGATGTGTTCATCGCCGGGCGCCGGTTCTCGCCGCACATGCTCGGCATCTACACGACCAGCCTGTTCCTCACGCAGATCTTCGTCAGCAAGTTCGTGCCGCCGCTCAACGAGGTCGCCTTTTCCGCCTATGCGCGGATGCAGGCGGATCCCGACGCGATCGGACGGGCGTTCGTGAAGGGCGTGCGGCTGGTGATGATCGTCGCCATGCCCTTCTATCTCGGGCTCGCGGTCACCGCCGAGCCGCTGGTGCTGACGGTGCTGGGCGAAAAATGGGTCGAGACCGCGCCGATCGTCCGGCTGCTCGCGCTGGCGATGCCGTTCATGACGCTCCAGGTCCTGCTGACCCCCGCCTCCGATGCACGGGGGCGACCGGGTATCGGCGTGCGCAACGGCGCGACCGGCGCGGCGATCCTCGGCACCGCGTTCCTGATCGGGGTTGAGTGGGGGCCGACCGGGCTCGGCCTTGCCTGGATCGCGGCCTATCCGCTGTATTTCGCGATCAGCGCGTGGCGGAGCCTGCCGGTGATCGGCGTCCCCGCCCGCGCGGTCGCGCGCGCGGTCGCGTCGCCCGCGCTGGCCGCGATCGCGATGGCGCTCGCGGTCTGGCTGGTCGATCAGCGCCTGCCAGTGCTCGATCCGGTCTGGCGCCTCGCGGTGCTGCTCGCGGTGGGCGGCACGGTCTATGCAGGCTGGATGCTCGCCTTTGCGCGCGCGGCGCTGGGCGAGCTCGTCGCGGTGCTGCGCAAACGCCCCGTTGCGGCCTGATCGGGCCTGCGCCCTGATCGGGTCCGCGGGTCAGGCGGACTGGATATAGGCGCGCATCGCCGCGGCATCCGCCTCGATCCGGTCGATCCGGAATTTGACGAGATCGCCGATCGAGACGAAGCCGACGAGCTGATCATGGTCGATCACGGGCAGATGCCGGATCCGCCGCTGGGTCATCAGCGACAGCGCGCCGATCACCGATTCGGTCGGCGCGACCGATTTGACCGCGCGCGTCATCACGTCGCCGATCCGCTGCGTCAGCGCGCCCGCGCCCTTGGCCTGCAGGCAATGGATCACGTCGCGTTCGGAAAATATCCCGACCACGCGGCCGTCGTCGAGCACCGGCGCCGCGCCGATCCGCTGTTCCGCGAGCATCGCCACCGCGTCCGCGACGCTCGCATCGGGGTGCAACGACAGCACCATGTCCGCGCGCGTGCCGTCACCGGTCCGCCGCTTCGTCTCGAGGATCGTCGCGATCGTCATCTCCGCCTCTCCTTGTCGCGTCTCCATGCGCGTGGCTTGAGAAAACCATGTTTGCGCGGCAATGAAAAGCGATGACCGATCCTTCTGCCGAGACACCGACCGGACTCGACGATCCCCACTATGCCGCGTTCGCCTGGGGCCGGTTCCGGACGATCATGGCGTGGATGATTCTGGCGGCGGCGATCTGCGCCGCGGGCGTCATCGTCGCGATGGCGCATCTTCAGGGGGCGCTGCACCTCGTGACGATGCTCGCGATTCTCGGCGGGGTCGGCGGATCGGTGATCATGGCCGGTTTGTTGATGGGGCTCGTCTTTCTGAGTTCGGGAAGCGGCCATGACGAGGACGTGACCCGGATCGACTAGCCGTCCGGGCGATGGCGCGGGCGAGGGATGAAACGAAAAAAGGCCGGTACCGCAGCGTCGCGATACCGGCCTTTTTTATCCTGCCGTCTGGCGCGACGGTCAGCCCGCTTCGACCTCGTCGGTGGCGACGCGGACGCGACGGCGACGCGGCTTTTCCGCGGCTGCGCCGTCCGCCGAAGCGTCGGCAGCGGGTGCCGGTGCCGAGGCCGAAATGCCGAGCGATGGCGGCAGGCGGTCTGCGTCGAACGCCGCGGGTGCGGCATCGTCCGTGGCGACCGGCGTGTCGAGACTGCGGTCGCGACGCGGGCGACCACGACGGCGGGGCTGCTCCTCGCCCGAACCGTCCGACGCGGGCGCCGGGGCGGTTGCGGCCACAACGTCGACCGGGTCGCCCATGGACTGGGGCGCGGACGACCGGTCGTCGGACGTGGCAGCGTCGGGCGTGGCCGGCGTTACGCTGCGGGCAGCGACCTCGTCCGCGCGCTCGCCCTGCTGCTCGGACTCGGCCTGGACCGGACGCGCGGCGCGTGGTGTACGACGGATGGTGTCGCGGCGCGGGGCATCGCGATACTCGTCGCGACCCTGGTTTTCGCGGGGCTGGCTCTCGCGCTGCTGGCCCTGCTCGTCACCGGGCTGTTCGTCGCGCGACGGCGTCATCCGCGGGCCGCGAGCCTCGCCACGCTGGCCCTCGTTACGCTGGCCCTCGTTGCGCTGACCATCGCTGCGCTGACCATCGTTGCGATTCGCGTCGTAGCGTGGGCGATCGTCGCGCTGCGAGCGGTCGTCACGGCCCTGGTTTTCCCGGCCCTGGTTTTCACGGGGCGCGCGGGCGTTCGAATACTGGCCATTGGACTGGCCGCCATTCGCCATCGCCGCCTGGTCGCCGGATCCCTGCTGCCCGTGCTGCTGCCCGTTTTGCTGGCTGCCCTGCTGCTCGCCCGAGCGGATCGGTTCGCCCTCGTCGCCATAATCATCGTCGCCGTCGAGATCGAACGGCTGCTGGCGACGCGGCTGCTGCTGCGCCTGGGGCTGGCTCTCTTCGAAGCGCGCGCGGGTTTCGCTCAGCACGCGGAAATAATGATCCGCGAACTGGAGATAATATTCGATGTTGACGCGGTCGCCCTGCATCTGCGCGTCGCGCGCCAGGTTCTTGTACTTCTCGTACAATTGGCTCGCGTTGCCGCGCGCGCGGCTGTCGATGCGGTTGCCGGTGTCGCGGCCACCCTGGCCACCACCACCGCCGCCGCCCTGGCGTTGACCGCCACCGCCGCCACCGCCGCCATTATTATTGTTGCCACGACCGCGACGGCGGCCGGCTTGCCGGTTGTTGATCAAGCTTGTGTCCTCAGTCGTCGAACCAAAATCTGGTCGTGCTCCGAAATGCGGTGCAAACCCCCCGCCGCGCACCGATGACGATGCGTCGGACTTGCCAGGGCCGCCGGACTGCAGCGACTTTAAGGCGAAGGATGCGGGTCAACGCTCAAAAACGACCAAGTTGTCGAGATTGCGTGCCCCTGCCCACGTGATAGCGGCCCGGAAGGGCCTCCCACAAGCGAAATATGCGGCGGCAGGCCATAATCGTCAAGTCGCGCCGGTCATCGCGCAAGCAGGACGCGCGGGTTTCCGCCATAATCATGATGTAGCGCAACGTGCAGCCCCGCCGCCTCGAGCAACGCCGAGACCGGTCCCGCCTGCGTCGCGCCGATCTCGATCACCGCCGCGCCGCCGGGTGCGATCAGCGCGGGGAGCTGCGCCGCGAGGATCCGGTAATCGTCGAGCCCGTCCGCGCCCGCGAACAGCGCCGCGTGCGGTTCGTGATCGCGGACCTCGGGCGGCAGCGTCTCGGCGGTACCGATATAGGGCGGGTTGGCGAGGATCAGGTCGAACCGCCCGGTGATCGCGTCCGCCCAGCTGCCACGCAAAAACTGCGCACGGTCCGCCATGCCGAGCGCCGCCGCATTGGCGCGCGCATAGCCGAGCGCGTCCGCCGAAAAGTCGATGCCGAGACCGCGCGCGGGCCATTCGTCGAGCGCGGCGAGCAACAGCGTGCCGGGGCCGGTGCCGAGATCGAGGATGGTCGCAGGCGCACCGCCGGCAAAATGCGCCTGCGCGGCGATCAGCAGCGTCTCGCTGTCCGCGCGGGGCACCAGCGCGCCCGGCCCGACCGCAAGATCGATCGACCAGAAGCCGCGCGTGCCGGTGATATAGGCGATCGGCTCATGGCGAAGACGACGCTCGACGAGCGCCGCGAAACCGGCGGGGACGGCGTAGCGGTCGGGATCGAGCAGGATCGCGTTCCGCTCGACGCCCAGCGCATGCGCCATCAGCAGTTCGGCGTCGAGGCGGGGGGTGGTGGAGAAGGCAAAGCGCGCGGCCGCGGTGGCGATCGCTGCGCTTACCCCCCCGCCCGCTTGCGGGAGGGGGCTGGGGGGTGGGCTCACGCTCACCGCGGTCGCACCGTCGGTGATGTGTCGAAAGACCGGAACGAAGCGCCCTCATGGAACCGGCCGCGCGCCCACCCCCCGGCCCCCTCCCGCTTGCGGGAGGGGGGGAAGCAGCCAGGCTCAGCCATCCAGCTGCGCCAGCCGGTCCGCCTCGTCCTGCGATACCAGCGCACCGATCAGCTCGCCCATGTCGCCCGCGACGATTTCCGGCAGGCGGTGCAGCGTCAGGTTGATGCGGTGATCGGTCACGCGGCCTTGCGGGAAATTATACGTCCGGATCCGCTCCGAGCGATCCCCCGACCCGACCATCGACTTGCGCGCACCCGCGCGCTCGGCATGCAACCGGTCGCGCTCCGCCTCGTAGAGCCGCGTCCGCAGCACGCGCAAAGCCTTCGCTTTGTTCTTGTGCTGCGACTTCTCGTCCTGCTGGATCACCGTCAGCCCGGTCGGGATATGGACGATCCGCACCGCGCTGTCGGTCGTGTTGACCGACTGGCCGCCCGGCCCCGACGAGCGATAGACGTCGATGCGCAGGTCCTTGTCGTCGATCTTGACGTCGACCTCCTCCGCCTCGGGCAGCACTGCGACGGTCGCCGCCGAGGTGTGGATCCGGCCGCCCGCCTCGGTCGCGGGCACGCGCTGGACGCGGTGGACGCCGCTCTCGAACTTCAGCTTCGCGAACACGCCCTGCCCCGTGACGCTGGCGACGACTTCCTTGAAGCCGCCCGCGTCCGACGACGATCCCGAGATCATCTCGACCCGCCAGCCCTGCGATTCGGCATAACGCTGGTACATCCGGAACAGGTCGCCCGCGAACAGCGCCGCCTCGTCGCCGCCGGTCCCGGCGCGCACCTCGAGCATCGCCGAGCGCTCGTCCGCGGAATCGCGCGGCAGCAACGCGAGCGCGAGCTTGCGGTCCGCGGTCTCGAGCAGCGTGCGATTCTCGTGCAATTCCTCCGACGCCATCGCGCGCAGTTCGTCATCGGCATCCTCGGCCATGAAGGCGAGGCTTTCGGCCTCCTGCCGCAGCCGCCGCACCTCGGTCGCTGCCTGCGCGACGGGTTCGAGCTCGGCATATTCCTTCGACACCGCGACGAAGCGGTCCGACGGCAGGTCGCCGGTCGACATCAGCGCCTGCAACTCGTCCCGCCGCGCCTCGATCGCGCGGATGCGGTCCGGGGAGATCTGGGTCATGCGGACGCTCCCTCTTGCGTCATCCCAGCGAACGCTGGGATCCAGGGTGACCGGGCGCAGCCCTCATGGCGCTGGATCCCGGCCTGCGCCGGGATGACGGGGAGGCTCAACGCAGCGCCTCCGCCAGATCGGCGAACGCGACCTCGGTCTGCGTGCCGGTCGCGAGCGCTTTCACCGCGCCGACGCCCTTGGCGAGCTCGTCATCGCCGAGAATGATCGCAAACCGCGCGCCGAGCGCATCCGCCTTCGCCATCCGCGCCTTCATCTTGCCCTTATACGCCATCTCGACCGCCACGCCCGCACGCCGCAGGTCCGCAACGATGCCGGTCGCGCGCGCTTCGGCCGCGGCACCCATCGGCACGACCACCGCATCGATCCCCGCCGCCGCCGGCTCCTCCAGCAGCATCGCCAGCCGCTCGACCCCCGCCGCCCAGCCGACACCCGCCGTCTCGGGCCCGCCGAGCGACCCGATCAACCCGTCATAGCGCCCGCCGGCCAGCACGGTGCCCTGCGACCCCAGCCGATCGGTCACGAACTCGAACGCGGTGTGCCGGTAATAATCGAGCCCGCGGACCAGCCGTGCATTGCGCTCCCACGCGACACCCGCGGCATCGAGCCCGGCGGTCACCGCGTCGAAGAACGCGCGCGCCTCGGGCGTCAGATACGCGTCGATGTCGGGGGCGCTGTCCGCGATCGGGCGGTCCTTCGGATCCTTCGAATCGAGGATCCGCATCGGATTCTTCTCGAGCCGCGTCAGGCTGTCCTCGGACAGCTCGCCGCGATGCGCCTCGAAATGCGCGACCAGCGCCGCACGCCATGCCTCGCGCGTGTCGGCATCGCCCAAAGTGTTCAGCTGCAACGTCACGCCGTCGGCAATGCCGAGCTCGCGCAGCAGCTGGTCCGCCAGCACCAGCAGTTCGACGTCCGCCCCGGGCTCCGCCGCACCGATCACCTCGGCGTCGATCTGGTGGAACTGCCGGAACCGCCCCTTTTGCGGGCGTTCGTAGCGGAACACCGGGCCGCTCGTCGTGATCTTGAGCGGCGCGAACTGCTGCCACCCCTCGGTCAGATAGGCACGCGCGATCCCGGCGGTGAATTCGGGCCGCAGCGTCAGCGAATCCCCGCCGCGATCCTCGAACGTATACATCTCCTTCGACACGACGTCGGTCGTCTCGCCGAGCGAGCGCGCGAACACCGCGGTGGATTCGAACACCGGGATGTCGATCCGCTGAAAGCAATACAACGCACGCACGCGTTCGAAGGTGCTGAGAACATGCGCGAAACGGCGCTGCTCGTCGCCGAAGATGTCCTGAGTGCCGCGGATGCGACGCGGGGTTTCTGTTCTGGCCATGATGCGCGCGTATCTAGGCGACGTGCCCGCGAAGCGCTAGCGCCGTCACATGAGCAACGACGTCCGCTATTGGGGGCTCGGCCGGCGCATCGCCCCGCCGCGCTTCGTGCTGTTCGCATGCGTTTTCGCGATCGGCCTCGTCGCGCTGATCCCCCGACTGGGTCTGGGGCGCGGCACGATGGCAGCCTTCGATATCGCCGCAGTCCTGTTCCTTGCCACCGTCGCGACCTTGTTCGGCAACGCCACCGCGGAGCGGATGCGGCGCTATGCGGACGAAAACGACGCCAACCGCGCGGTGCTGCTCGCGTTCAGCGGGACGATCCTGATCGTCGTGCTCGTCGCGGTGGCGAAGGAATTGCAGGGCAAGACCGATCTCGTCGCGATCCTGATCTCGGTCGCGACCCTGGTGCTCGCCTGGCTGTTCTCGAACATGGTCTACACGCTGCATTATGCGCATCTGTTCTACAGCGACGCCGCGGATGGCAGCGATGCGGGCGGGCTGGATTTCCCCTCCTGCGCCGAGCCCGATTACTGGGACTTCGCCTATTTCGCCTTCACGCTCGGCATGACCTTCCAGACCTCCGACGTCGAGATCACGTCGCGGCGCGTGCGCAAGGTCGCGCTCGGCCAGTGCATGGCGGCGTTCGTCTTCAACATCGGCGTGCTCGCCTTCACCATCAACGTGCTCGGCAGCAGCTGACGCGGGTCCGTCGCTGTTTCGTCATCCTGACGAACGTCAGGACCCAGAGCCAGACACGCCACCGCCCGTAACCCTGGGTCCTGACGTTCGTCAGGATGACGGGAAGAGGTCATGGTGACCGGGTGAACTATACCTCCCGGCAAAGGGCTGGACGACTGCCCTTTCTGCCGCTTACACCTTGACCATCGTCTCTCTGCCGAAGGCCTTTTCCTTGATCCGCAAGCTTCTCGTCGCATCCCTGCTCGCGTCTGCACTTCCCGCGGTCGCTCAAGTCCCCGCCGGCAACACCGCACCACAGCCGGTGCCGTTCGTCGACACGATCCCCGCCGCGCAGGACACGCCCTATCCCGGCACGATCCTGCTCGACATCGACGCGACCGATACCGAGCGCGGCATCTTCCGCGTGAAGGAGACGATCCCCGTCGCGAAGTCGGGCAAGATGGCGCTGCTCTTCCCGAAATGGCTGCCCGGCAACCATGCGCCACGCGGCGAGATCGAGAAGCTCGCCGGGCTGGTGATCCGCGCGAACGGCCGGATCCTGCCCTGGACGCGCGATCCGGTCGACGTCTACGCCTTCCACATCGACGTCCCCGCGGGCACCAGACAGCTCGACGCGACCTTCCAGTTCATCTCCGCGACCAAGGCAGACCAGGGCCGTGTGGTCATGACGCCGACGATGATCAGCCTCCAGCCGAACTCGGTCAGCCTCTACCCCGCCGGCTATTATACGCGTCAGATCCCGGTGAAGATGACCGTCACCTACCCGACCGGCTGGACCGCCGCGGGTGCAGTCCCCGCCAAGGTCTCGGGCGCGACCTATGCCTATGACCGGACCAATTACGAGATCCTCGTCGATTCGCCGATCCTCGCGGGCAAATACGGCAAGGTCTGGCCTTTGAGCCCTAAGGTCGACCTCAACGTCTTCGCCGACACCCCCGACCAGCTCGCCGCCAAGCCCGAACAGATCGACGCCCACAAGCGGCTCGTCGACCAGGCCGCGCGCACCTTCGGCGCCGAGCATTATGATCATTACGAGTTCCTGCTCTCGATCACCGATCAGCTCGGCGGGATCGGCCTCGAACATCATCGCAGCTCGGAAAACGGCGTCCGCCCCGGCTATTTCACCGAATGGGAGACGGGCGCGTCGGCGCGCAACCTGTTACCGCACGAGTTCACGCACAGCTGGGACGGCAAGTTCCGCCGCGGCGCGGACCTGTGGACGCCCGATTTCCGCACGCCGATGCGCAACTCGCTGCTCTGGGTCTATGAGGGCCAGACGCAGTTCTGGGGCTATGTGCTCCAGGCGCGCTCGGGTCTGGTCAGCAAGCAGGACACGCTCGACGGCTATGCCTCGATTCTCGGCACCTACGACACCGCACAGGGTCGCCAGTGGCGCCCGCTGATCGACACCACCAACGATCCGGTCATCTCGTCGCGCCGTCCCAAGGGCTGGACCAGCTGGCAGCGGTCGGAGGATTATTACAACGAAGGGCTGATGGTCTGGATGGAGGTCGACGCGATGCTCCGCCAGAAGTCGGGCGGCACCAAGTCGATCGACGATTTCGCGCGAGCCTTCTTCGGCATCCGCAACGGTGACTATGGCGAGGTCACCTATACGTTCGACGACGTGGCCAAGACGCTGAACGGCATCCTGCCCTATGACTGGGCGGGCTTCCTCACCACGCGCCTGACCGAGACGGGCAAGCCCGCGCCGATCAACGGCTTTGCGATGAACGGCTACAAGCTGGTCTATGGCCCCGTGCAGAGCCCGTATCTGAAGCAGGCGGAGAAGACCCGCGGCACCGATGTCAGCTATTCGCTGGGCTTGGTGATGAACAAGGACGGCGTCGTGACTGCCTCGATCTGGGACAGCCCCGCGTTCCGCGCCGGGATCGACGTCGGCACCGAAATCGAGGCGGTCAACGGCGAGTCCTACTCGTCGGACCGCATGAAAGCGGCAATTCTGGCGGCTCAGGGCACGAAGCTGCCGATCCGTCTGACTGTAAAAAACAACGAGCGATTCCGCGACGTCTCGCTCGATTACCATGACGGCCCGCGCTATCCGCGGCTCGAGAAGGTCGGTACAGGTGACGGTGGACTGGACAAGTTGCTGATGCCGCGCTGACAGTTCCGATATTTTTCCGGTGCCGGCCGCCTCCCCAAGGGGAAGCGGCCGGCACCGCCATTTCTGAAAGGACCGCCATGCGTATCGACCTCATCCCGACGGGCAAGAATCCGCCCGAAGATCTGAACGTCATCATCGAAGTGCCGACCGGCGGCGAGCCCGTGAAGTACGAGTTCGACAAGGCATCGGGCGCGCTGTTCGTCGACCGCATCCTGCACACGCCGATGCGCTACCCCGCGAACTACGGCTTCGTGCCGCACACGCTCAGCCCCGATGGCGATCCGCTCGACGCGCTCGTGATCGCGCGCTCGCCGTTCATCCCCGGCTGCGTCGTCCGCGCGCGCCCGATCGCGGTGCTCAACCTCGAGGACGAGGCCGGCGGCGACGAGAAGCTCGTCTGCGTCCCCGTCAACGACGTGTTCCCCTATTATTCGAACGTCGGCGGCCGTGCCGACGTGCCCGAGATCGTGTTCGAGCAGATCGAGCATTTCTTCACCCACTATAAGGACCTCGAGAAGAAGAAGTGGGTCCGCGTCGGCAAGTGGGGCGATGCCGAGGAAGCCAAGCGCATCACGATCGAGGCGATCGAGCGCTACGAAGAGGCCAAGAAGCAGGGCGACGAGCCCATGAACGCGGACGACGCCGCAGGCCGCTGATTACAAACGACCAAAGTCGAAGCGGCGCGCACACGGCGCGCCCTTCGATTGCGCTCAGGGCGAACGGGGCCGCGAACTACGCCCCCCCGTTCGTGCTGAGCGAAGTCGAAGCACCTGCCCCGCCCTCACCCAGCCGCCCTCACCCAGCCGCCCCGCCCTTACGGCGCCGGCCGCTCCGCCTGCGCTTCCGCCAGGTACAGCGAGAACAACCCCGCCGGATCGGTCCATTCGCGGATCGGCGTCCACCCGCCCGACCGCAACAGGATCCGCGCATCACGCGACCCGTATTTGTGGCTGTTCTCGGTGTGGATCGTCTCGCCCGCGGCGATATCGAACGGCCGCCCCTCGATCGTGAACGCGGCGTCGCGCTGCGCCTCGAGATGCATCTCGATCCGCGCGCGGTCGTCGTTCCACACCGCCTTGTGGCGGAACGCCTCGACCGGCACGTCGGCGTCGAGCTCGCGGTTGATCCGCTCGAGCAGGTTCATGTTGAATGCCGCGGTCACACCCTGCGCATCGTCATAGGCGGGGACCAGCACCGCCGGATCCTTGATCCGGTCCATCCCGATCAGCAGCATCGCGCCGATCCCGAGCGACGCGCGCATCGCTTTCAACAGGTCGACCGCCATCAGCGGGATCATGTTGCCGATCGTCGACCCCGGAAAGAAGCCGAGCTTGGGCGTGTCCGCGATTGTCTTCGGCAATGCGAGCGGCCGCATGAAATCCGCCTCGAACGGCAGGACCAGCAGCTCGGGGAACTGCGCCGCGAGCACACGCGACGATTCGCGCAGGAAATCGCCCGAGATATCGATCGGCACATAGACCGACGGCGCCACCGCGCTCAGCAGGATCGGCGTCTTGGTCGACGACCCCGACCCGAATTCGACCACCGCACGTCCCGCGCCGGCAATCTCGGCGACCTCGGGACAGGCGGTCTCGAGGATCGAGCGCTCGCTCCGCGTCGGATAATATTCGGGCAGGTCGGTGATCGCCTCGAACAGCTCCGACCCGCGCCGGTCGTAGAACCAGCGCGCCGGAATTGCGCGCGGCCGCCGTTCCAGCCCGGCGAGCACGTCCGCCCGGAAGGCGGGGTCGGCCAGGCTCTGCTCGCCGTCTTCGATTTCACGCTTCAACATCAGATATCCTTGGCGAGCCGGACGCCGGTGAACTGCCAGCGCTGGTGCGGGTAGAAGAAATTGCGATAGCTCGCGCGCGCATGGCCGCGCGGCGTCGCGCAGCTCCCGCCGCGCAGCACGAACTGGCCGCTCATGAATTTGCCATTATACTCGCCGACCGCACCCTCGACCGCGCGGAAGCCGGGATAGGGCCGATAGGCGCTCCCCGTCCATTCCCAGACGTCGCCGAAAAAGGCCGGGTCGCCGGCGTGTGCCGGCCGCGGCTCGACCGGGCCCGCCGCATCCATCTGGTTGCCGCCATCGCCGGCATAGTCCGCCGCAACGGCCTCCCATTCGGCCTCGGTCGGCAGCCGCGCGCCCGCCCAGCTGGCATAGGCGTCCGCCTCGTAGAAGCTGACATGCGTCACCGGCGCCGCCGGATCGATCGCGCGCCGCCCGTCGAGTCCGAACCGCGTCCAGCCGCCGTCGCGTTCTTCCCAGTACATCGGCGCGACGATGCCCTCCGCCTTCACCCAGGCCCAGCCATCGGCGAGCCAGTGGCGCGGCTCGCTATAGCCGCCATCGGCGATGAACGCCGCCCATTCGCCATTGGTCACCGTCCGGTCGGCGATCGCGTGGCGCGCGAGCAGCGTGTCGTGCCGCGGCGTCTCGCAATCGAACGCGAAGCCGTCGCCGTCATGCCCCATGCGCGCGATCCCGGCGTCGCGTTCGATCCAGCCGATCGCGCCCGGCATCTCGACCGGCACCTTGCGCGGTGCAGCCCAGACCGCGGGCTCGAGCGGATTTTCCGAAAACAGATGGAGGATGTCGGTCACCAGCAATTCCTGGTGCTGCTCCTCGTGATGGCAACCCAGTGCGACCAGTTCGCGTGCCGCCTCGGGCAGGTCGGGCAGCGCCGCGATCAGCGCCGCATCGACATGCGCGCGGTACGCCCGCACCTCGTCGAGTGTCGGCCGCGTGATCATCCCGCGCCGGTCGCGCGCATGCCGCCGGCCTTCCGCCTCGTAATAGCTGTTGAACAGGAACGGGAAGCGTTCGTCGTGCAGCCGGTAGCCCGCGACATGATCGCGCAGCACGAACGTCTCGAAGAACCAGCTGGTATGCGCCAGATGCCATTTGGTCGGCGACGCGTCGGGCATCGACTGCACCGTCGCATCCGCATCCGACAGTGGCGCGGCCAACGCGATCGACAGGTCGCGCACGGCTGTGAACCGCGCACCGAGCGCGTCCGTGTCAGGCAAGGTCGCAGGATTATGGGTGGGGACGGGGTTCGGCATCGACTGTCCTCGTGCGGGCGATGCACGCGGCACGGCCCCTTATAAAAGGATGCAGCGATACGGAGCGCTATCCGCGCGTTGCCCCCGGTCGCCAAAGAACGTCGCTCGCCCCGTTTTGGTTCACCGCACGCGCGGCGACGAACAGGAAATCCGACAAGCGGTTAACATACGCTAATGCCAATGGATTGATCGGGTCGTCGACCGCGACCACCGCGCGCTCGGCGCGGCGCGTGATCGCGCGCGCTAGATGCAGCGCCGCGGCGCCCGGCGATCCACCCGGCAGGATGAAGCTGGTCAGCGGCGCCATCTGTGCGGTCATCGCGTCGATCTCGCCTTCGAGCCGCTCGACCTGCAAACCGATGATCCGCAGCGTCATTTCGGACGGCGCGAAATCCTCGCCCGGCGTCGCGATGTCCGCGCCGAGATCGAACAGGTCGTTCTGGATCCGCTCGAGCGCTCGGCCAAGCGGATGATCGCCCAGCGCCACCGCGGCGACGCCGATCGCGCTGTTCGCCTCGTCGACATCGCCGATCGCCTGCATCCGCGGGCACGCCTTGGACACGCGCGACCCGTCGACCAGCCCGGTGGTGCCCGCGTCGCCGGTCCGCGTGTAGATCTTGTTCAGCTTCACCATGACGGTACGCCCTTCGGGCTCAGGTCCGGCCCGCGGCGAACAGGATCAACACGACGATCAGGATCGCGATCGCCTGAAAGAAGATGCGCTGCTGCATCATCCGGTTCGATTTCAGCGACGCGGCGCTCGGCCCCCCGTCCTTCACCTGCGCCGACTGGTCCTGCAGGAACGTCACCACCCCGCGCACCAGAGCAACGAGCGTCGCGATCATCGCCGCGATCAGGAGGATGACGAGGAAGGTGTTCATGACGACAATCTAGGCATGCGCGCGCCGCCCCGCAATGGCCGTTCCGCCGGTCGTCGGACAAGCCTCGAAACGGGCGGAATTCTACGCTGACAGCCCCGATCTTCCCGGCTAGCATCGTGACAAATGGGGGAATGAGTATGCGTAACGGACGGATCGGCGCCAGCCTGGCGATGCTGGCTATGTTGAGTGCGTGCGGCGGAGACTCCGGCGCGGTATCGGGATCGACCGGCGGTACGCCCGGGGTGTCCACCCCGACCACCGGCACGACCACCCCGACGACCGTCGCCGGATGCAGCCTGCGCGAGCGCCAGGACTGGGCCGCAGGCCAGCTGCGCGAATGGTATCTGTTCCCCGAGACGCTGCCTGCCAGCCTCGACCCGACACCCTATACGACCGTCGACGCCTATATCGACGCGCTGACCGCGACCGCGCGCGGCCAGCGCCGCGACCGCTATTTCACCTATTTGACGTCGATCAAGGAGGAGGACGCCTATTATGAGGCGGGGTCCAATGCCGGCTTCGGCTTCCGTCTCGGCATCGATGGCAGCGGGCGCCGCGCCTATGTCATCGAAACCTTCGAAGGCGGCGCCGCGTTGGCGGCGCAGGTCGATCGCGGTGCCGAAATCGTCGCGATCGGGACCAACGCCAACACGCTGCGGACCGTCAGCGCGATCTTCGCCGCAGAGGGTAGCGCGGGCGTCTCGACCGCGCTCGGCCCGGACACGGTCGGCACCAGCCGCGTGCTGCAGATCCGCGACGCGCAGGGCACGCGCGACATCACGCTGACCAAGACCGATTTCGCGCTGCTCCCGGTCTCGAGCCGCTACGGCGCGAAGGTCATCGCCGATGGCGGCCGCAACTATGGCTATATCAACCTCCGGACGTTCATCTCGACCGCCGACCCCGCGCTGCGCGCCGCCTTTGCCAGCTTCCGCGCACAGAACGTCACCGATATCGTCATCGACCTGCGCTATAATGGCGGCGGGCTGATCTCGATCGCCGAACTGATGACCGACCTGCTCGGCCGCAACCGCGCGACCTCCGAAGTGTCGAGCTACACGACCTTCCGCACCGAAAAATCCGCCAACAACACGACGCGCTTCTTCGCGCCGCAGCCCGAATCGATCGCACCGACGCGCGTCGCGTTCATCGGCACGGGCGGCACCGCCTCGGCGAGCGAACTCGTCATCAACGCGATGATCCCCTATCTACACAGCGCTGCCGGGCTGATCGGCACGAACACCTTTGGCAAGCCCGTCGGCCAGATCGGGCTCGACCGCGCCGCCTGCGACGACCGTCTCCGCGTGGTCGCGCTGTCGACGCAGAACGCCGCACGCCAGGGCGCCTATTATGACGGGCTCGCCGGCACGGTCGAGGCGAGCTGCCGGGCCGAGGACGATATCCGCTATCCGCTCGGCGACCCGCGCGAAGCCTCGACGCGCCAGGCGATCGACTTCCTCGCCGGCCGCAGCTGCCTGCCCGTCACCGCAACCGCAGCCACCGCGTCGGCCCGCACCAGCACGCCCACGCCGACGACCGACCTCCCCACGCGCGCGCTGCTCATCCCCGACCGCCCCACCACCCCGCAACGCGAAGTCCCCGGCCTCTACTGAACGCGCGCTATCTGACGCCCCGGACTGAACGCGCTGGCACCCCCACCCACCCCGTCATCCTGACGAAAGTCAGGATCCAGAGCCAAATACGCCGCACGTCGTAACCCTGGATCCTGACTTCCGTCAGGATGACGGCGAATAGGGCGTATCCTCCGCCAGCATCCCGCGCACCCGCGCCGCAACCGCGAGCCCGTCCTCCCCCCGTTCGCGCATCGCCGCGAGCGAGGGCGCGCCGGTGCGCTTGGCCAGCCGCGCGCCATCCGCCCCCAGCATCAGCGGATGGTGATGATAACGCGGCGTCGGCAGCCCGAGCAGCGCCTGCAACAGCCGGTGCACGTCGGTCGCCGCGAACAGGTCGTCGCCGCGCACCACGTCGGTGACGCCCTGCGCTGCATCGTCGAGCGTCACCGCGAGATGATAGCTGGCGGGCGCGTCCTTGCGCGCGAGCACCACGTCGCCCTGCGCCACCGGGTCGGCACGCACCCTCCCCGCGCGCGCATCCACCCAGTCGAGCGGTCCCGTGACGCTAAGCGCCGCCGCCATGTCGAGCCGCCAGCAATGCGCCTCGCCCATCCGCGCCGCGACCTCGGCGGGCGCCAGCCGCCGGCACGTTCCCGGATAGACCGCGCCCTCGCCCTCATGCGGCGCCGACAGGCTCGCCGCGATCTCCGCGCGCGTACAGAAACACGGATAGAGCAGCCCGCGCGCGTTCAATCCGCCGAGTGCCGCCTGATAGGATGCGAGCCGCGCTGACTGGTACGACAGATCGTCCCAGTCCAGCCCCAGCCAGCGCAGATCCTCCACGATTCCCGCGACATGCTCGGGCCGGCTGCGGCCCATGTCGATATCCTCGATCCGCAGCAGGAACCGCCCGCCCCGCGCCCGCGCAAAGTCGTGCGCGCGGATCGCCGACAGCGCGTGGCCGAGGTGCAGCCGCCCCGTCGGACTGGGCGCGAACCGCGTCGTGACGAATTCTGCGCTGTTCACTGGACTTGACCCCATGTCCCGCGCCGTGCTGTCATGACCCTGTCATGCCGGTGCGCGAAAGCGCGTCCGGGACTTTTGTGGGAGGAGCCGTGTTTCACCCCGACCTGATACGCCACCCGGATGGATGTCCGGCGCTCGTGCTCAACGCCGATTATACGCCGCTCTCCTATTATCCGCTCAGCGTCTGGCCCTGGCAGACCGCCGTGAAGGCCGTCTTCCTCGATCGCGTCGATATCGTCGCCAATTACGAACGCGAGGTGCGCAGCGCGAGCTTCGCGCTGAAGCTGCCCTCGGTGATCGCGCTCAAGCAATTCGTCAAACCGTCGCAATTTCCCGCCTTCACCCGTTTCAACCTGTTCCTGCGCGACAAGTTCACCTGCCAATATTGCGGCAAGCTGCGCGATCTCACCTTCGACCATGTCATCCCGCGCGCACAAGGCGGGCGGACCACCTGGGAAAATGTCGTCACCGCCTGTGCGCCGTGCAACCTCAAAAAGGGCGGGCGCACCCCGCGCCAGGCGGCGATGCCGCTCCATCTCGAGCCGATCCGCCCGACCAACTGGCATCTGCACGAACATGGCCGCAGCTTCCCGCCGAATTATTTGCACGAAACCTGGCATGATTGGCTCTACTGGGACATTGAACTCGAAGCGTGACCGTCCGGCCGCGCAGCACTGTGCGGGAGACGGGTCGATGCGGGTGATGATGGGTGTGATCGCGGCGGGACTGATCGTCGCAGGGTGCGGCGACAAGGATGCGCAGCGCGCCGAGGCGGATGCCGGCGCGGTCGGCTTCGTGCCCCCCTCGGTCACCTCGCGGCTCGATTTCGGCGCCAGCATGGAACGCCGCTTCCGCACGCTCGACCGCAACGCCGATGATCGCATCACCAAGGACGAGCTGCCCTCCCCCAATGCACGGATCAAGGCGTTCGACCGCAACAAGGACGGCGTGATCACCGAGGTCGAGTGGAGCGAGGGCACGCTGCGATGGTTCGACCGGATGGACCTGAACCACGACGGCACCGTCACCTCCGAAGAGCGCGCCGAAGCCCGCAAGCGCGAGGGGCGGTGATCGCCTGTAACTTTATGTCCTGACCGCACGCCTTCAGACGCGGATTTCATCGCCGATTGCGGGTTCGGCGGTTGACCTGATCCCTGTCGCAGCGCAGCAAGGCGCATGGCCAGTCTTCCCGCAATCGCGAACAATTCCGACATCCGTTTCCTCGGCACGCTGCTCGGCGACGTCATCCGCAGCTATGGCGGGCCGCGTCTGTTCGAGGCGACCGAGACGATCCGCAAGGCCTCGGTCGAGCGTCACCGCGGCCTCGCCGAGGGCCGGACCGACGATCACGCCGCGGTCGATCTCAGCCTCGAAAAGCTCAGCCTCGACGAGACGCTCGATTTCGTCCGCGGCTTCATGCTGTTCTCGATGCTCGCCAATCTCGCCGAGGACCGGCAGGGGATCGCGGCGGAACACGGCGCCGACCTCGCCTCCGCAATCGCGCAGCTCGAAGCCGAGGGGATCGACCGGACGCAGGTCCGCGCGCTGCTCGACCATGCGCTGATCGTCCCCGTGCTCACCGCGCATCCGACCGAGGTGCGGCGCAAGAGCATGATCGACCACCGCAACCGGATCGCCGAGCTGCTCGCGCTGCGCGATGCGGGTCGCGACACCACCCCCGATGGCGACCGGGTCGACGACGCGATCCTGCGCCAGATCGCACTGCTGTGGCAGACGCGCGTGCTGCGCCGCGACCGGCTCTACGTCACCGACGAGGTCGATACCGCGCTCAGCTATCTGCGCGACGTCTTCCTCCCCGCTTTGCCCGCGCTCTATCAGCGCTGGGACCGCGCGCTCGGCGAACGCACGCCGAGCTTCCTCAAGCCCGGCAGCTGGATCGGTGGCGACCGCGACGGCAACCCCTATGTCACCGCCGATTCGCTCAAGACCGCGCTCGCCCGCGCGAGCGAGGCGGTGCTCGGCTATTATTGCCAGGCGGTCCACGCGCTTGGCGCCGAGCTGTCGATCTCGACCGAGCACGCCGTCGCCGACCCCGCGGTCGAGGCGCTGGCTGCAGCGAGCGGTGACGACGCGACCAGCCGCGCCGACGAACCCTATCGCCGCGCCTTGTCGGGGATCTATGCGCGCCTCGCCGCGACGCAGCACAAGCTGACCGGCAAGACCGCGCCGCGTCCCGGCCGCCTCACCGGCGCCCCCTATGCCAGCCCCGCCGATCTGCGCGCCGATCTCGTCACGCTCGCGCACGGGCTCGGCACCGCGCTCAAGACCGGCGGCGCGCTCGGCCGGCTGATCCGCGCGGTCGAGACGTTCGGCTTCCACCTCGCCACGCTCGACCTGCGCCAGAACAGCGCGGTCCATGAACGCGTCGTCGCCGAACTGCTCAAGGTGTCGGGAGTCGAGGCGGACTATCTCGCGCTCGACGAGGACGCGCGCGTCGCGCTGCTCCGCCGAGAACTCGCCAATGCGCGCCCGCTCACCACCCGCTTTGCCGCCTATAGCGACGAGACCGCGGGCGAGCTCGCCATCCTCCAGGCCGCCGCCGATGCACATGCCGCCTATGGCCCCGCCTGCATCACCAACTACATCGTCTCGATGGCACAGTCGGTCAGCGACCTGCTCGAGGTGAACCTGCTGCTGAAGGAGGTCGGGCTCTACCGCCCCGGCGACACGCCGACCGCCGCGATCATGGCGGTGCCGCTGTTCGAGACGATCGGCGATCTCGAAGCCGCGCCCGCGGTCATGACCGCCTGGTTCGCGCTGCCCGAGATCGCGACGATCGCCAAGGCGCGCGGTCATCAGGAGGTGATGATCGGCTATTCGGACAGCAACAAGGATGGCGGCTACCTCACCTCCACCTGGCAATTGTCCAAGGCGTCGACCGCGCTCAGGCCCGTCTTCGAGCAGGCGGGCGTCGGCATGCAGCTGTTCCACGGCCGCGGCGGCGCGGTCGGGCGCGGCGGCGGTTCCGCCTTCGCGGCGATCCGCGCGCAACCCGGCGGCACCGTGCAGGGCCGCATCCGCATCACCGAACAGGGCGAGGTGATCGCCGCCAAATACGGCACGCGCGACGCCGCGATGACCAATCTCGAGGCGATCGCCTCGGCGACCCTGCTCGCCAGCCTCGAACCCGAACGCCTGTCGAACGCCGACACCACGCGCTTCTGCGCCGCGATGGACTGGCTCAGCGACACCGCGTTCCACAGCTATCGCGACCTCGTCTACGGCACGGTCGGCGGCGACGAGCGCGGCTTCCGCACCTTCTTCCGCCAGATGACGCCGATCGCCGAGATCGCCGGGCTCAAGATCGGCAGCCGTCCTGCCAGCCGCACCAAGTCCGACCGGATCGAGGATCTGCGCGCCATCCCCTGGGTGTTCAGCTGGGCGCAGGCGCGCGTCATGCTCCCCGGCTGGTACGGCGTCGGCCAGGCGCTCGCCGGGTTCGAGGACAAGGCGCTGCTGCGCGACATGGCGCAGGGCTGGCCGCTCTTCGCCTCCGCGCTCGCCAATCTGGAGATGGTGCTGGCCAAGTCGGACATGGCGATCGCCGCACGCTATGCCGGGCTCGTCGAGGATCCGGCGCTGCGCGACACCGTCTTCGGCCGGATCCGCGACGGCTGGCAGCAGACACATGACGGGCTGCTCGACGCGACCGGCCAGTCGCGCCTGCTCGAAAAGCACCCCGCGCTCGAGGCGTCGATCCGCCTCCGCCTGCCCTATATCGAGCCGCTCAACCTGCTCCAGATCGAACTCATCAAACGCCGCCGTGCCGGCGAAGAGGATGCGCGCATCGGCGAAGGCATCCTCCTCTCGATCAACGCGATCGCGACGGGTCTGAGGAACTCAGGCTAACCTCCCTCTCCCCTCGGGGGAGAGGGAAGGGGCCCGCGGCCCTTGCCGCGGGAAGGGTGAGGGCAAGTGAGGCCAAGACCCTCACCCCAAAACCCTCAGCCCGCCGCACCAAAGAACGGCGCCGCAATCTCCGGCCGCACGCGCAGCAACCGCCCGCTCGCCCGGTCGAGCAGCGCCCAGGTCGTCACCGCGTCCAGCTTCACGCGCCCGTCGTCGCCGACGAACCGCACATGCCGGTCGAACCGCGCGCCCTTCGGCCCGCCCTCGACCCAGGTCTCGCCGGTCACCGTCTCGCCCGCGACCACGCTGCCGCGATAGTCGATCTCGTGCCGCGTCACGACCCAGACATAGGCGGCCTTGTGCTCGGCGGGCGCGACCGCCTCCCAATGCGCGGTCGCGATCCGCTGGATCCACTGGACCCAGACCGCATTGTTGACGTGCCCCAGCTCGTCGATATCCGCCTCGGCCGCGGTGATCGTCATCGTGAAGGTCATGCGCTGCGCTCCCGCCATTTCCGCCACGCGAACCAGCCGCCGCCGACCGCCAGCAGCGCCGCCGCGCCGAACAGGATCAGCCGCCCGGTGCCGATCCGCCCCAGCATCTCCTCGATGACGTTGCCGAACGCATAGCCGATCGCGCTGAACACACAGCCCCACACGATCGCCGCGGCGAGGTTTACCGCGAGGAACAGGCGCTGCGAAATCCGGCTCGTCCCGATCGCGATCGGGCTGACGGTGCGGATCCCGTAGACGAAGCGATAGGCGAAGATGAACCGCCGCGGATAGCGTTCGAGCAGGTCGATCGCGCGGGCATAGGCCGACCGCCGCCGGATCGCCGCAACGGGGCGCGATTCGCGGAAATACCGCCCGCCCGCAAAGAACAGCTGGTCCGCGACGAACGACCCGATCACCGCCGCCGCCATCGCACCCGCCAGCGACACCAGCCCCTGATGCGCCAGCACCCCGCCCGTCACGACCGCCGCCTCCCCCTCGACCCCCGCCCCCAGAAAAATCGCCACGACGCCGTACCGCGCCACCAACGCCTCGATCGTCACGCTGCAAGCGACCATTGTTCACGCGAAGGCGCGAAGGCGCAAAGAGCAGGGATTTTCACGCGGAGGCGCGGAGCACGCGGAGCAGAAAGATACGACATTCTTACTCTTTATCTCCGCGCCTCCGCGCCTCCGCGCGAACCAATCTTCTTCGCGCCTTCGCGCCATCGCGTGAACACCCCCTTCTCGGCGGCGTCACGCGACCCAGGTCTCACCCAGCCACGCCCAATTGCCACAGCACGAACGCATGCTCCTCCGCCGCCTCGCGCAGCGACTCGAACCGGCCCGACTTGCCGCCATGCCCCGCACCCATGTTCGTCTTGAGCAGCAGAACATTGTCGTCGGTCTTCATCAGCCGCAGCTTGGCCGCCCATTTCGCCGGCTCCCAATAGGTCACGCGCGGATCGTTCAGCCCGCCGCTGATGAACATCGGCGGATAGGCCTGCGCCTTGACGTTGTCGTACGGCGAATAGGAGCGGATCAGCGCGAACGCCGCCGGATCCTCGATCGGATTGCCCCATTCGGGCCATTCCCCCGGCGTCAGCGGCAGCTCGGCATCGAGCATCGTGTTGAGCACGTCGACAAACGGCACGTCGGCGATCACCGGGCCCCAGAGCGCTGGGTCGGAATTGACCACCGCCCCCATCAGCTCGCCGCCCGCAGACCGCCCCGCGATCGCGATCCGCCCCGCCGACGTCCACTTCGCGTCGACCAGCGCCTTGGCCACGTCGACGAAATCGTTGAACGTGTTCTCGCGCTTCTCCAGCTTGCCGTCGAGATACCATTGCTGGCCAAGGTCATCGCCGCCGCGGATATGCGCGATCGCATAGGCAAAGCCGCGATCGAGCAGGCTCATCCGCCCGGTCGAGAAGCCCGGCGGGATCGCATAGCCGTAAGCGCCATAGGCATAGAGGAACACAGGCGCCGACCCGTCGCGCACGAACCCGGCCGGATAGACGATCGACACCGGAATCTCGGTGCCGTCCCGCGCGGTGATCTTCAGCCGCTCGGTCGCGTATTTCGCCGCGTCGTAACCGCTCGGAATCTCCTGCACCTTGAGCATCGTCCGCTCACCGGTATCGACGTCATAATCATACACCGTCCCCGGCGTGACCATCGATTCATAGCCGAGCCGCAGCACGGTCATGTCGTACTCAGGGTTATCGCCGAGCCCGGCGACATAGCTCGCCTCGGGAAACTCGATCCGCTTGCCCTCGGTCGGCGTCTCGTACCGGTGGATCGCGATCTGATCGAGCCCGTCCTCGCGCCCGTCGACCACGAAGAAGTCCTGATAGCACTCCACCCCGGTCATGTAGAAGGTCGGGCTGGCCGGGATCAGCTCGCTCCACGCGCCCGGCTCCTCGACCAGCGCGGTGCACAGGCGGAAGTTCGGATCGACGTCGTTGGTGTGGATGAACAGCGTGCCGTCATGCTCGTCGACGTCATATTCGCGGCCAACCTTCCGCGCCGAGACGAGGATCGGCACCGCCAGCGGCTCGTGCGCGGGCAGCAGGTAGATCTCGCTCGTCACATGGTCGCTCGTCGCGATCACGATCCACTTGCGCGAACTCGTCTCGCCGACGCCGACGCGGAAGCCCTCGTCCTCCTCGTGGAACAGCACGACGTCGTCCGTGATCGGCGTGCCCAGCCGGTGGAACCGCGCATTGTCGGTCCGCCACTGCTCGTTCGCCAGGCCGTAGAGGAAGCCCGCATCGTCCGCGGTCCACACGATCTCGCTCAGCATGCCCGGGATGACGTCGGGCAGATGCTCGCCGGTATCCAGGTCCTTGACCCGGACCTCGAACCGCTCGCTGCCATTGTCGTCGATCGCATAGGCGAGATAGCGCCCGTCATTGCTGACCGAGAACGCGCCGAGCCGGAAATATTCATGCCCCTCGGCCAGCGCCGGCTCGTCGAGCAGCAACTCGTCGGGACCGCCCGCAACGGGCTTGCGCCACCATTTCTTGTACTGGCCGCCGGTCTCGTAGGCGGTCCAGTAAAGCCAGTCGCCGTCCTTTTGCGGGACCGAGGATTCGTCCTCCTTGATCCGCGCCTTCATCTCTTCGTACAACGTGTCGGTCAGCGCCTTGTGCGGCGCCATCTGCGCCTCGAAATAGGCGTTCTCGGCGGCAAGATACGCCAGCACGTCCGCGTCATCGACCTCGGGATAGTTGGGATCCTTCAGCCACGCATAGGGATCCTCGATCGTCACGCCATGCGCGGTGAAGCTGTGCGGCCGCTGCTCGGCACGCGGCGGTACGGATGGGGTCTCGGGCGAAGAGATGGCAGGGGAATTCATGGTCATCCCCCCTGTTACCGCCCCCACGACCGGAAGCCAACGCAAGAGGCCCCCACCCCCGCAAGCAAACCCCGCTGTCCTACATGCCGCGTTTCTGTCACAACACGCGCCATGCCCCTCCCAAGGCCCTGTCCCGGCCCCAATCGCCCGCACACGCCCCGCCCGCGCGGCACCCGACCGGCACGCTGCCCCTGACAAAGCCGCATATTTTGCTGCCAGCGTCTCAACATTCACAACATTCAGATCGACGAAAGCCCCGATGACCCGATCCAGCCCGACCCGACTCGCCGCCCTGCGCGCCCATCTCGCCGCCGCCGGCCTCGACGGCTTCGTCGTGCCGCTGACCGACGAGCATATGAGCGAATATGTCGGCGGCTATGCGCAGCGGCTCGGCTGGCTGACCGGCTTCCAGGGCTCGGCGGGCAGCGCCGCGGTGCTCGCCGACCGAGCGGCGATCTTCACCGATGGCCGCTACACGCTCCAGGTCCGCGAACAGGTCGATGGCGATCACTGGGACTACGCCCCCGTGCCGCAGACCAGTGTCGCCGCCTGGCTCGGCACCCACGTCACCGAGGGCGCGCGGATCGGCTATGACGCGTGGCTGCACACCAGCGCCTGGGTCGCCGAAGCCAGCGCAGTGCTCGCCGATTGCGGGGCTGAACTCGTCGCGGTCGACGCCAACCCGATCGACGCGATCTGGACCGACCGCCCCGCGCCCTCGCCCGCCAGGATCACCATCCAGCCCGACGATTTCGCCGGCGCCTCGTCCGCCGAGAAGCGCGCGCGGATCGCCGACTGGCTCGCCGAACAGCGCGCCGACGCGGTCGTGCTCTCCGCGCTCGATTCGATCGCGTGGACACTCAACATCCGCGGCGACGACGTCAGCCACACCCCCGTCGCGCTCAGCTATGCGATCGTCGGCGCCGACGGCACCACCGACCTGTTCGTTGCACCCGAAAAGCTCGACGACACCGTCCGCCAGCATCTCGGCAACGCGGTCCGCGTCCATGATCGCACCGCGTTCCAGCCCGCGCTGCGCGACTATGCGGGCAAGCGCGTCGCCGCCGACCCCGAACGCGCCGTCGCCGCGATTTCCGACGCGCTTATCGCCGGCGGGGCCAAGGTCCTCGCGATGCGCGATCCCGTCGTGCTCGCCAAGGCGCTCAAGAACCCGGTCGAGATCGCCGGCCACCGCGCCGCCTCGGTCCGCGACGGCGCCGCGCTCGCGCGCTTCCTGCGCTGGGTCGAGACCGACTGCGCCGACGGCAGCCAGACCGAATTGTCCGCGACCGCGAAGCTGCTCGCCTTCCGCGAGGCGACCGGGCTGCTGAAGGACACCTCGTTCGACACGATCTCGGCGACCGGCGCGCACGGCGCCAGCCCGCATTACCACTGCACCGAAGAGTCGAACGTCCCCCTCGAGCCCGGCCAGCTCTATCTGGTCGATTCGGGCGGGCAATATGCCGACGGCACCACCGACGTGACCCGCGTCATGCCGATCGGCGCGCTGGCGCCCGAACAGGGCAAGGAGATCCGCGACCGCTTCACCCGCGTGCTCAAGGGCCATATCGCGATTGCGACCGCGGTCTTCCCCGACGGCACGCTTGGCGGCCAGATCGACGCCTTCGCCCGCCGTCCGCTCTGGGAGGCCGGCCTCGATTTCGCGCACGGCACCGGCCACGGCATCGGCGCCTATCTGGCGGTGCACGAGGGGCCACAGCGGATCGCTTCGCCCAACTATCCCGGCGGCGCGGCGATGGAGCCGCTGCGTGCGGGCATGATGCTGTCGAACGAGCCCGGCTATTACAAGGCGGGCGAATACGGCATCCGGATCGAGAACCTGCTGCTGATCGAACCGCGCACGATTCCGGGCGCGGACCGCACGATGCTCGGCTTCGAGACGCTGACCTTCTGCCCGATCGAGCGCACCCTGATCGAGCCGTCGCTGCTCACCCAGCCCGAGCTCGCGTGGCTGAACGCCTATCACGCGCAGGTGCTGGACACGCTCTCGCCCGAAATGACCGGCGACGACCTCGCCTGGCTGCAGCAGAAATGCGCACCGATCGGCTGACCGCCTCAGTCCGCCGGCGGCTCCTTCGGGGTTGGTGCCGCGGCGGGTTCAGCCGCCGCGGCACGCGCCTGCGCCTTGCGACGGCGCAGATTCTCGCGCAGCGCGGCGGCCATGCGGGCCGCTTTTTCCGCCGCCTTTTCATCGTTCGATTGCATAATAACGCCCTACATCGTCGCGCGACGCCTTGACAATCGTCCCGCCCTCGTCTCTTAGCCCCACTCCGCCGACAGCGATGTCGACGAGTGCTGCCGTAGCTCAGTGGTAGAGCGCATCCTTGGTAAGGCTGAGGTCGTGAGTTCAATCCTCACCGGCAGCACCAGCTTTTTTTCATCCGACCGCCGCGTGGACCCGACGTCCCGCCGGCCCCGCAACAGCGGGCCCTAGGTCGGTTACCCCATCCTTACCAAAGTCTGTCGTCAATGGCCGCCATGGCAGCGACGCCTTGCCGTGACGCCGTCCTGTGCCTAAACCGCTCTCATAATACCAATGAAATACCGGAGAGCTGTTATGACGCGACGCATGGCCATGACGGGGACGTACGCGGCACTGATCGCAGCGGGATTGGCGACCACGGTCTCCGCGCAGGGTGCCGCGCAGCCGGTGACGATGCCCGCCATCTTCCCCGCGCCGACGTCGGTCGCGCTGCGGACCGGCACGATAACACTGGGCCGATCGGTGGTGCTCGTCGCCCCTGCCGGCACCGACGGTGACAGCGTCGCGCTGGTCCGCGAGATCCTGCGCGCCGCCGGCGTCACGACGATCACGACCGCGCGACGGCTGCCCGCCACCCCCGATCGCCCGCACATCCTGCTCGGCACCGGCGACACCGCGATCGTCCGCGACGCGCTTGCCCGCACCGGTACCGTCCGCGATACACATCCCGAAGGCTATACGATCGCCACGCTCGCGGCGGGCAACAGCGGCATCATCACGCTGGCGGGCCAGGACGCGGACGGACTGTTCCACGCCGTCCAGACGTTCCGCCAGCTCGCGACACGTGCGGTCCTCCCCGCGCTGGTGATCCAGGATCATCCCGCTATGCCGATGCGCGGCACGATCGAGGGCTTTTACGGCAAGCCCTGGACGATGGCGGACCGGACGAAGCATCTCGACTTCCTCGCCACGGTCAAGGCGAACACCTATGTCTACAGCCCCAAGGACGATCCCTATGCGCGAGATCGCTGGCGCGAGGCCTATCCCGCGGCGACTTTGTCCGCGCTCGGCACGCTGGTCGCGACCGCACGGCGCAATCATGTCGATTTCGTCTATGCGGTCTCGCCGGGCCCATCGGTGTGCTTCTCAGACCCCGCCGATGCTCAGGCGCTCGAACGCAAGTTCGCCGCGTTGCGATCGATCGGCGTCCACAGCTTCTATGTTGCGCTCGACGACATCGAATATACCAAATGGAATTGCGAGCGGGACAAGGCCAGTTTCGGACCATCGGGCGCCGAGGCCGCGGGCATCGCGCAATCGCGCCTGCTGAACGCGGTCCAGGCGGATCTGCTCGCAAAGGATCCGTCGTCGCGCCCGCTGATCATGGTGCCGACCGAATATTACGACGCGAAGGAAACCCCGTACAAGGCGGCGCTGCGCAAATATCTCGACCCCCGCGTCGTGGTGCAGTGGACCGGCACCGATGTCGTCCCCCCCGCGATCTCGATTGCCGATGCGAAGACCGCGACCAAGGCTTTCGGGCGCAAGACGCTGCTGTGGGACAATTATCCGGTCAACGACTATGCGCAGACCACCGGGCGGCTGCTGCTCGCGCCCTATGCGCGGCGCGAGGCGGGGCTGGCGGGCGAACTGACGGGGATCCTGTCGAACCCGATGAACCAGGAGGCGCCAAGCCGCGTCGCGGTGACCGGCGTTGCTGCGTTCGGCTGGAACGACAAGGATTATGACGCGGACCGCACGTGGCAGTTCGCCGCCCGCGAGCTGGCGGGCGGCGATCCGCGCGCGACCGCGGCGCTGCTGAGCTTTTTCGACACGCAGCATCTGGCCCCCACCTTCGGCAGCCAGCCCTGGCAGCCCCAGGCGCCCAGGCTCAAGGCGCAGCTCGACGCCGTGCGCCTCGCGCTGGCGGAGGGCGACGCGGCGGCCCGCGGTCTCGCGCTCGCCGATCTGGCCAGGGCGGCCGACACCCTCGCGGCGGCGGCCGACACGATCCGCTCGGGCACGATCGATCCGGGCTTTGCGGACCAGGCACGCCCCTGGCTCGATGCGATGCAGCTCTGGGGTCGCGCGTTGCAGATGACCGCCGCGGGACTCGACGCCGCGAACCACGACGGCACGGCCGCCCCCGGCTATTTCGCCGAAGCGCGCCGTCTCGCCGCACAGGCCGCGGCCGTCCAGACCATTCCCGGCGCGACTCGGTTCGACGGTGCGATCCGGGTCGCCGACGGCGTGCTCGACCGGTTCGTCGCGAAGGCCCCGACGCTGATCGTCGCCGCATCCGCCCCAGCCGTTTCCGCCTCCGCCGAAGCCGTGCGGTAGCGGCACCTGCGCCGCGCGTCGCGCGTCAGTGCGCGATCGCGCGGAGCGCCGACGCCTCGGTCGCGGGTAGCTGGTCGATGCCGCTGGCGGGCACCTGGAACAGGCCGCGCGCGTCAGCGCGGCTCCCCGCCGCGTTGCTCGCGCTCCATTTGGCGAGCCACGGCGACAGCAACAGCCCGAGCGTCACCGGCGCCAGCCACAGCGCGGTGATCGGAACGGCGGGCGAGATCAGGAGCAGGGCGACCCCTGCCGCCAGATGCCAGCGATAGCGCGGCACGACATCCGCGATCGACAGCCCGTCGCGATCCCGGTTCTGCGGGCTCCAGCCCGAGGGCTGGCCACGGAAGATGCTGATCAGATCCATCGTCTGCGTCAGCATGATGACCGGCGCGGACAGCATCGATAGCGGGATCTCGGCAATGGCCGACGCGATGATCGCCCGCGCGCCCCCGAACGCCGCGCGCCGGCTCCGGTCGGACACCGCCCAGATGATCCCGAGCAGCTTGGGGCCGAACAGCAGGATGACCGTCAGCGCCAGCACGCGCGCCGAGGTCGTCGCCTCGACCAGCTTGCTTTCGCCGGCAAAGGCCTGCGCGATGGTCGTCAGGATCAGGACCAGCCAGGCGGGCGACGTCATGTACGCGGACGCCCCAATCGCGAGCTGCAGCCGGTTGACCGGATGGAACCCGTCCGACCCGAGCAGCTTCAGATGCTGGATATTGCCCTGCGCCCAGCGTCGGTCGCGCACCGCCATGTCGATCAGCGTCGGGGGAAACTCCTCATAGCTGTCGTCGATCATGATCAGGTGGACCGCCCAGCCGCGCCGCCGCAGCAAGGCGGCCTCGACCATGTCGTGGCTCATGATCGCGCCGCCGAACGGCGGGCCGCCAGGCAGCACGGGCAGGCCGCAGCTTTCGGCAAAGGCACGGGTGCGGATGATCGCATTATGCCCCCAGAAGCTCGCCTCCGACCCCGACCACCAGACCAGACCGGCGGTCGAGATCGGGCCGTAGAGCCGGCTGTTGAACTGCATCCAGCGCTGGAACAGCGTGGTCGCGCCGCGGATCGTCGGCACCGTCTGCAACAAGCCGACCGAGGGGCGGCGCTCCATCACCTGCGCCATGCCGATCATCGCGTCGCCGCTCATCAGGCTGTCCGCGTCGAGCACCAGCATGTGATCATAGCCGCCGCCGAAGCGCCGGACCCAGTCGGCGACATTACCCGGCTTGCGTGCGACATTGTCGGTCCGGCGGCGATAATAGAGCGGAACGCGCGATCCAGGTGCGAGCACCTCCCAGGCCGCGACCTCCTGTGCGCCCGACTCTTCGCCCGAATCGCTCAGCACGAAAAAGGCGAAGCTCCCCGCCTCGCCCGCAGCCTCGATCGCATGCATCATCCGCGCGATCCGGCCGAACACCGCGTCGACATCCTCGTTATGGACCGGGATCAGCACCGCGGTCTGCCCGGTCAGCGGCTGGCGGTTCTGCGGCACCGGCACGAAGCCGGGATGCATCCGCGTCATCAGCAGGACGAACCCGATCAGCGCGTTGAGGAACCCGAACGCGATCCACGCGAACAGCGGGAAGAACAGCACCAGCAGCGCGACGTCCCACAGGTCGATGCCGTCGCCGAGCAGCGAGTCCTGGACCGCCGCCGAGGCGGTGGTGGCCAGCAGCATGGTCAGCAGGAACAGGAGCAGTCGCCGCGACGACATGCCCTCGGGCGAGGTCAGCGTGTCCGAGCCATTGGACGGTCCGGCCAGCGGGTCGGGTGTCGGCCCGCCGCCGGTGCCGCGCGCCCGGAAATTCTGCAGCGGCATGTCGATCGGGACGTCGGCGGGCAATCGTGCCGGAAGTGCGGGATGACCGGGGCGGCCCGGGCTGTCCACGGTCATGGCTCAACCCACCTGCGTCAGCACGGTTTCGCTGAGCGACTGCCCGCCGCGCTTCAGGAACAGCCGGACATCGGCCAGGACGCCGCGTTCGGGGGCGACATCGAGCGTCACGCGCCAGCGGTTCGGCTGGCCGACGACCGGATAGGCGGCGCTCGCGAGGACCCGGCCACGGCTGACATCGGCCTGCACCGTCACCCCGCTCGACCGGTCGAGACCGGCGAGCGTCGCCCCTACGAAATCCACCACGACCTTCCGTGCGCCCGGCGTCGGCTCGGCGCCCGGCCGGCCGGCCGAGCCACGCCAGTTCTCGACCGCATGCGCGGGCTGCGCGACCGACGGATCGCGCGACGACCAGGTCAGCCGATAGTCGAACTGCATCGTCTTGCCCGCGGTCGCCGGCGCGGCGGGCACCCAGAAGGCGGCGACATTGTCGACCGTCTCGCTCGCGGTCGGGAAGGCGTACAGCGTCACCGCGCCCTTGCCCCAGTCGCCCTTCGGCTCGATCCACAGATTCGCGCGGCGATCGTAGAAGGCGCCGTCGTCCTGATAATGATCGAACGCCCGGTCACGCTGGATCAGGCCGAAGCCGCGCGGGTTGTCGTCCTGGAAACTGTCGAGCGTGGGGGTCGCGGGATTGGCGAGCGGACGCCAGATCCGCTCACCGGCACCGGTCGCCATCGCCAGCCCGTCCGAGTCATGGATTTCGGGGCGCCAGTCGATCGCCGCGGCGCGGTTGCCCTCGCCATACCAGAACATGCTCGTCGCCGGCGCGATGCCGAGCCGCGCGACGTCCTTGCGCAGCGTGATCGTCGACGAGACATCCTGCACGACGCCGCCATCGGTCCCGTCGGTGTAGCGGCACACGAAGCGGTACGCGCCGGTCACGCTGGGCCCGTCGAGGAGCGCATAGACGGTATAGCTCTGCGCGCCCGTCGCCTCGATCCAGAAGGCGGTGAAGGCGGGAAACTCCTCCTTGCCGTCGATCCCGGTGTCGATCGCGATACCGCGCGCGGACAGGCCATATTGATCCTGCGAACCGGCGGTGCGGAAGTAAGAGGCGCCGATGAACGCCATCCAGTCGCTCTTGCCGTCGCTCGACACCGCGCGGAAGCCGGCGATGCCGAGTGCGGCGTGATGCCCGGATTCGGTCTTGAAGAGATCCGCGGCAAAATCGACCGCACGCGCCTGCCCGCGTTCGACGACGTGGATCGCAACCGGCGTCGGCGCATAGCGGCCGAGCGGGAACAGGCGGATGCCGCCCGCCAGCGTCCGTTCGGGTCGATAGCTGATCGACCCTACCGCATCATAATCGATCGCCTCCGCCGCCGCGACCTTGGCCGGTGCGCGGTAGGGCGCGCGCGCCAGCGCCGCGGCGCGCTGCTGCAGAGCCTCCCAGGAAAACGACTCGGGCTTGCCCAGCGCGGGGGCGGACGACGCCGCGGCGCTGCGCTTGCGGGGGGTGCCCGACCCCGTCTGTGCCAGTGCCGCCGCCGGCCACAGGCCCGTGGCCGCAAGGGCCATCATGATGTCGCGTCGTGTCGTTTCGGTCATGCACCGCTTATCCGACTTCGCGCGCCGCAGTGCAACAATCGGTAATGCCCCGCGCCGCCGCCCGCCCGCCAAACGGGGCCGCCTGCCCCGTCGTCAGGACACCGTGTCGTGTCTCAGAGCGCGTGGAGCGCCGCGAGGATCATCCGCCCGGTGACCTCTGCGGTTTCGGTCTCGGACAGCCGCGGACAGGACAAGGTCCGGTGCCCCAGTCCGAACATGCACGCCAGCACCAGCTCCTCCGCGCCGTCGAGCGCATTTGCCGACAGCGCCGGATTCGCGACGCAGGCGAGATCGCGCACCACCGCGCGAAACCCCGCGCACAGCGAACCGATCGTGTCCGCGACCTCGCCGTTGCGATGCGCTTCCGCCATGATATCAAACGACAGCGCCTCGTCCCCCTTGGCGAGCGACCGCCGCGCGAGCTCGACAAATCCGCGCTCGATCGACAGCCGCCCCGTCGACACGTCGTCGGTCAGCTTGCGCAGGTCTGAGAGTTTGGCCTCGGCATCCTCGAGGATCAGCGCCTGGATCAGCGCGTTCTTGCCAGTGAACAGGCGATAGATCTGGCCGACGCTGACGTCCGCAGCGGCAGCCAGTTCGGCCATCGACGTCTGATGGAATCCCTGCGTCGCATAAAGATGCCGGGCCGCATCAACGATGTGCGAACGCGCCGACTTCTCATGTTGCACTGCACTCAAAATTCCACTCCGGACGACGTTTTAACTTGACCCGGCGTTTGCACGTCCATAGCGGCGGCGCAAGCGGAATGAACGTTCATTCCGGTGAACTCTTCTGCACGGACGTCGGGATGCTCAACATGCAGCGATTGAATCTCAAGGGATCGGTGGCCCTGGCCGCGCTGGCGCTGATGGCGGCGTGCAGCAAGGAAGAAGCCCCCCCGCCCCCGCCGACGCCCACGGTCGGCGTCGTAACGGTCGCGCAGGAGGCGGTGACGCTCACCACCGAGCTGCCGGGGCGGATTGCCGCGGTGGAGACGTCGGAAGTGCGGCCGCAGGTATCGGGCGTTATCCGCCGTCGCCTGTTCACCGAGGGCGCGATGGTTCGTTCGGGCCAGGTGCTCTACGAGATCGAGGACGCCCCCTATCGCGCCGCGCTCGGCACCGCGCAGGGCCAGCTCGGCGCCGCGCAGTCGCAGATCAATGCGACCCGACTCCAGGCGCAGCGTTACGGCCAGCTCGTCGCGCTGAACGCGGTCAGCAAGCAGGAGGCGGACAACGCCACCGCCTCCGCCCAGCAGGCGCGTGCCAATGTTGCAGCGCAGCGTGCGGCGGTGGAAGCCGCGCGCGTGAACCTCAATTTCACCCGCATCAAGGCGCCGATCTCGGGTCGTATCGGCCGTTCGATCTTCACCGCCGGCGCGCTCGTCCAGACCGGGCAGACCGACGCGCTCGCGACGATCCAGCGGACCGATACCGTCTATGTCGACGTCACCCAGTCGGCGGCGCAGTTGCTCGACCTGAAGGCGGCGATGGCGTCGGGCGGCGTGACGCGTGGCGACGGCACCGCACGCGTTCAGCTCATCCTGCCCAACGGCCAGACCTATCCGATCGAGGGCCGTCTGCAGTTCGCCGAAGTGACCGTCGACCCCGCGACGGGCGCGGTCACGCTGCGCGCCAGCTTCCCCAATCCCGACGGGCTGCTGCTGCCGGGCATGTATGTCCGCGCCAAGCTCGTCGAGGGTATCCGCAGCCAGGCGATCATGGCCCCGCAGGAAGGCATCACGCGCGATCCGCGCGGCAAGGCGACCGCGATGGTCGTCACCGCGCAGAACAAGGTCGAGCAGCGCAATGTCGTCACCGACCGCGTGATCGGCGACAAGTGGATCGTCACCAGCGGGCTGAAGCCCGGCGACAAGCTGATCGTCGAGGGGCTGCTCAACCTGCGCCCCGGCACGACCGTCAAGCCCGCCGCCCCGCAGCAGGTCGGCAAGGCCGGTGGCAAGGACGCCGCCGGGAATGCCACGGCTGGCGGCGCCGCCTCCACGCAGGCCGGGAAGTAACGCCTCATGTCACGCTATTTCATCGATAGACCCATCTTCGCATGGGTTATCGCGATCATCCTGATGCTGGCCGGCGTCCTTGCGATCCGGTCGCTGCCGATCGCGCAGTTTCCCGAGATCGCCGCCCCCAAAGTGACGGTCGCGACGTCCTATCCGGGCGCCGACGCGCAAACGCTCGAGAACACGACGACGCAGATCATCGAGCAGCAGATGAAGGGGATCGACAACCTTCGCTACTTCGCCTCGACCAGCGACGGCGCGGGCAATCTCGCGATCACGCTGACCTTCGAGCAGGGCACCGACGCGGACATCGCGCAGGTTCAGGTGCAGAACAAGCTGCAACAGGCGACCCCGCTCCTGCCGCAGGAAGTGCAGCAGGCCGGGCTTCGCGTGACCAAGGCGACCGCCAACTTCCTGCTCGTGATCGCCGCCTATTCGCAGGACGGCAGCCATGATCAGGTCGATCTCGGCGATCTGATCGCATCCAAGCTTCAGGATCCGCTCAGCCGGATCAAGGGCGTCGGCGACACGCAGGTGTTCGGCGCGCAATATTCGATGCGGATCTGGGTCGATCCGTTCAAGATGTCGAACCTCGGCGTCACCGTCACCGACATCACCTCGGCAATCACCGCGCAGAACGCACAGGTTTCCGCCGGTCAGGTCGGCAGCCTTCCCGCGGTCAAGGGCCAGGCCCTGAACGCGACCGTCACTGCGCAGTCGCGTCTGCAGACTCCGGAACAGTTCCGCCAGATCATCATCCGCTCGGCCACCGGCGGCGCCACCGTGCGCCTCGCCGATGTCGCCCGGGTCGAAATGGGCTCGGAAAACTACAGCTTCCAGGCGCGCTACAACGGCAAGCAGGCGGCGGGCTTCGGCGTGAAGCTGGCGCCGGGCGCCAACGCGCTCGACACCGTCACGCTGGTGAAGGCCGAGGTCGAGAAGATCGCCAAGCAGTTCCCGGCCGACGTCAAGATCGCCTATCCGGTCGACAATTCGACGTTCGTGCGGTTGTCGGTCGAACAGGTGGTCCACACGCTGATCGAGGCGATCATCCTCGTCTTCCTCGTGATGTTCCTCTTCCTCCAGAACTTCCGCGCCACGCTCATCCCGACGATCGCGGTGCCGGTCGTGCTGCTCGGCTCGCTCGCCGTGCTTCAGGTCGCGGGCTTCACGATCAACACGCTGACGCTGTTCGGCATGGTGCTGGCGATCGGTCTGCTCGTCGATGACGCGATCGTCGTCGTCGAGAATGTCGAACGCCTGATCCAGGAAGAGGGGCTGAGCCCCAAGGAAGCCGCCAAGAAATCGATGGACGAGATCAGCGGCGCGTTGGTCGGCATCGGTCTCGTGCTGTCCGCGGTGTTCCTGCCGATGGCGTTCTTCAGCGGTTCGACCGGCGTGATCTTCCGCCAGTTCTCGATCACCATCGTTTCGTCGATGGTGCTTTCGGTGCTGGTAGCGCTGATCCTGACGCCCGCACTCTGCGCCACCATCCTGAAGCCGTCCAAGCAGGATCACGGCGACAAGAAGGGCTTTTTCGGCTGGTTCAACCGGACCTTCGATCGCGGCGTCGACAGATATGGCAAGGGCCTGCGTCGCGTCGAAAAGGGCTGGGTGCGGACGATGATCGTCTATGTGGTCATCGTCGGCGCGATGCTGTTCGTCTTCCTGCGACTGCCCTCGGGCTTCCTTCCCGAAGAGGATCAGGGGCTGATGTTCGCGCAGGTGTCGATGCCCACGGGCACGACGATGGAAGAGACCGCGCGGACGATGGACAAGCTGCGCGATCACTTCCTGGTCGACGAGAAGGCCAACATTGCGGGCATCTTCACGATCAGCGGCTTCGGCTTTGTCGGCCAGGGCCAGAATGTCGGCCTCGCCTTCATCCAGCTCAAGCCGTGGGAGGATCGCGAAGGCGACGCGAACACCGTCGCTGCGGTCGCCCAGCGCGCCAACCAGGCGCTTGCCGGGATCCGCGCGGGCATGGTGATCGGCTTCGTGCCCCCCGCCGTGCAGGAACTCGGCAACGCCAACGGCTTCGACTTCATGCTGAAGGACAATGCCGGCGTTGGCCACGACAAGCTGCTTGAGGCACGCAACATGCTGCTCGGCATGGCCAGCCAGGACAAGCGCCTGATGCAGGTCCGTCCGAACGGCCTGGAGGATGCGCCACAGCTCAAACTGAACGTCGACCAGGCCCAGGCGGGCGCGCTCGGGCTGAGCCAGGCGGATATCAACACCACCGTCAGCACCGCGTTCGGCGGATCCTACATCAACGACTTCATCGACCGCGGTCGCGTGAAGAAGGTGTTCGTCCAGGCCGATGCACCGTTCCGCAAGTCGCCCGCCGACCTCGGCAACTTCTATGTCCGCGGCGCGACCAACGCGATGACGCCGATGTCGTCCTTCTCGACGACCGACTGGACCTACGGCCCCGCACGTCTCGAACGCTATAACGGCGTCGCCTCGTTCGAGATCATGGGGTCGCCCGCACCCGGCGTCAGCAGCGGCACCGCGATCAAGGCGATGGAGGAAATGGCGGCCAAGCTACCCCCCGGCATCGGCTATGAGTGGACCGGCCTCAGCTATGAGGAACAGCTTTCGGGCGGGCAGTCGACCTATGTCTATGCGCTGTCGCTGCTGATCGTGTTCCTGTGCCTTGCCGCACTGTACGAGAGCTGGTCGATCCCGATCGCCGTGCTTCTCGTCGTGCCGCTCGGCGTGCTCGGTGCGGTGCTCGCGGCGATGGTCGCGGGGCTCAACAACGACATCTATCTGCAGGTCGGGCTGATCACGACGATCGGCGTGGCGGCGAAGAACGCGATCCTGATTGTCGAGTTCGCCGAGGAAAAGATGGGTGACGGGATGAATGCGGCGGATGCCGCGGTCGAGGCTGCCAAGCTGCGTCTTCGCCCGATCCTGATGACCTCGTTCGCGTTCATCTTCGGTGTTCTCCCGCTCGCACTGTCGAGCGGTGCGGGTGCCGGCGGCCAGAATGCGATCGGCTGGGCGGTGGTCGGCGGCATGCTGTCCGCGACCGTGCTCGCGATCTTCTTCGTGCCGCTGTTCTTCCTGCTCGTGAAGCGCGTCTTCAAGCAGGACAAGCCCGGCCTGCAGGACGGAGACCACCGCCGTGATGACACACGTGACGATACCCGTGACGGCGACACCACGCCCCACGACCAGCGGCCGCAGGAGGCCTGATCCGATGTTCTCGCGCAAAATCGCTCTGACGTTCGCCGCCGGGCTCACGCTCGCCGGCTGCAACCTGGCCCCGAAATATGTACGGCCCGAGCTTCCGGTGGCCCCGTCCACACCGACCGGACCGGCTTATGCGGCGACCGATGCGGCGGGTGCGATCGTGCCCGCGGACACCGCATGGGAGGCGTTCTTCACCGACGACCGCCTGCGCCGCGTCATTCGCACCGCGCTCGACAACAACCGCGACGTCCGCATCGCGGTTGCCAATGTCGCGCAGGCGCGGGCGCAATATCGCGTCCAGCGCGCCGACCTGTTCCCGACGCTGGGTGCGACGGGCAGCGCAACCTATCAGAAGTCCCCCTTCGGCGCCGTCGGTGGCGGTACGGGCGGCACCACGGGTGGCGGCACGGGCGGTACTGGAGGCGGCACCGGCGGCGGCGGCACCGGTGCCGGGGCGGTCGCCGGCGGCGGCCGCTTCGATATCTATTCGGCCAATCTCGGCGTCTCGGCCTGGGAGATCGATCTGTTCGGCCGGGTCCGCAATCTGACCCAGGCGCAGCAACAGGCCTATTTCGCCGCGGAGGAAAACCGCAACGCCGCTCAGGTGTCGCTAATCGCGGAAACCGCGACAGCCTGGCTGACGATGGCGGCGGACCAGGATCGCCTGAAGATCGCGCAGGACACCGAACGGGCCTTCGGGGAAACGCTCAAGCTCACGCAGGATCGGTTCCGCATCGGCATCGCGTCCGAACTCGAAGTGCGCCAGGCGCGGACGACCTATGACCAGGCGCGCTCCGACATCGCCGACGCGACGACGCTCATCGCGCAGGACCAGAACGCACTCAACCTGCTCGCAGGCACCACGCTGAGCGCCGACCTGCTGCCGGCCCGGATGCCGGAGAAGACGCCGACGCTGGAAAATCTGCCCGCCAACCTGTCGTCCGAGGTGCTTCTGCGGCGCCCCGACGTCGCGGCTGCCGAGCATCAGCTGATCGCGGCGAACGCCAATATCGGTGCGGCCCGCGCAGCGTTCTTCCCCAATATCTCGCTGACCGCGTCGCTCGGCACGCTAAGCCTCGGCCTGTCGAACCTGTTCGGCAAGGGCAGCGAATCTTGGTCGGTCGCGCCGTCGATCACGCAGCCGATCTTCGACTTCGGTCGCAACAAGGGCAATCTGGACTACGCCAAGGCCTCGCGCGACGCGATGCTCGCAACCTATGAGAAGAGCGTCCAGACCGGCTTCCGCGAGGTTGCCGATGCACTCGCGCGGCGCGGTACGATCAACGGGCAGCTCGAAGCGCAAACGTCGCTGCGCGACAATGCGGCGGGCGCGTTCAACCTGTCGCAACTGCGCTTCCGCGCGGGGATCGATCCGTTCCTAAACACGCTGGATTCACAGCGGTCGCTCTACACCGCGCAGCAGAGCCTGCTGGCGACGCGGCTGGTTCGCGACACCAACGCGGTCGAGCTCTATCGCGCGCTCGGCGGCGGGTTGCGGTAACACCGGCCCGTCACGCCCGCCGCGTCATCTAGGGCTAGGCCCGGGTGACGCGGCGGTGCGACGCGTGCTTAGTTTGCCGGTTCGGAAAGCGGCGCGAACCGAGCGACCTGCCGGCCGACCAAGCGAAGCTGTTCGATCACCGCCGGATCGCTCGCGCCGCCCTCGGCATCGAATTTCGTCACCTGCGTGTTGATCGCCGCGGCAAACGGCGTCGGCCAGCCGCGCAAGGCATGGACGATCGAGCGCAGCGCCGCGATCGTGCTGCCCGTCGCCTGCCAGCCGTAAGCGGTCGCGATCAGCCCGACCGGCATGTCCGCCAGATAGGGCCGGTCGGGATCGCGTGCGGTTTCCTCGAGCAGGTCGAGCGCGTTCTTCACCACGCCCGAGATGCTGCCATGATAGCCCGGGCTGGCGATGATCACCGCCGAAGCCTCGCGCACTGCCGCGACAAAGGCACGCTCGTCTTCGGTCCGTTCGGTCGCCTTGGGATCGTAGAGCGGCAGCCGGGCCATGTCCGCACCGCCGAACATCTGTGTCCGGTATCCGTGTCGTTCGACCGAATCGAGCGCGATCCGCAACGCGCGCTCGGTCGACGACACGCCGCCGATCGTCCCGCCAATGCCGACGACAAGCGGCAGGGAGGGCGATAGAGAGTCGGTAGCTGCCACGGTGTCACCCTGTTCGAACATCATCATTATGCTCTTCCCCGTTTCGCCCGGTGATGACAACAGGCCAATGCTGTCGCTCAGCGCGCGTACACGTTAAGCGTGCGCATAGGCTTGTCCGAACTGTCATAGAACGATAACACACCAGATGCCCGACCGCTGGAACGATCCGATGCGCCCCGATCCCTTCGACCCCGCCCGATCCGGCTCCGGCATGTCCGGCGAACGCGAGCCCTATGCCTATGAACGCGAACGGTTGATCACCGAGCGCGAACGCCTGCGCGAGAAATATGAGCGCGAGCGACTGGGCGAAGATCCGGACGGCAATTACGATCCCCGCCAGGACGATGGCTACCCCCAGCCCGCAACACCGCGGCGCAGGCGGGGCGGGATCGGCCGGTGGATCGTGCGCGGCACCGGTATCGGCATCATCCTGCTGGTGATCGCGATCATCTGGCTGGCGATCACCGCGCCTTTGTCGAAATCGCTGCAGCCGCCGACCCCGCCCTCGATCACGCTGACCGCCGATGACGGCACGCCGATCGCACGGCGCGGCGCGATCATCGGCAAACCGGTCGATGCGGCGACGTTGCCACCGCACGTGCGCGAGGCGTTCCTCGCGATCGAGGACCGCCGCTTCTATTCGCACTGGGGTATCGACCCGCGTGGCATTGCGCGCGCGGCCTGGGCGAATCTCGGGTCGGGCGGGGTGCGCCAGGGCGGCAGCACGATCACGCAACAGCTCGCGAAGAACGCGTTCCTCGATTCGGACCGCACCGCGACGCGCAAGATCCGGGAGGCGATGATCGCCGTCTGGCTCGAGGCATGGCTGTCGAAGGACGAGATTCTCTCGCGCTATCTGTCGAACGTGTATTTCGGCGACAACACCTATGGGATCAGCGCGGCTGCCAAGCATTATTTCGGCCGGACGCCCGCGGCGCTGAACGTCGGCCAGGCGGCGATGCTCGCCGGGCTGGTCAAGGCGCCGTCGCGGCTCGCCCCGACCTCCAACCTCGAGGGTGCGCGAAAGCGTGAAGCCGTCGTCGTCGGCGCGATGGTCGCCGCAGGCTTCCTTACCGAAGCTGAGGGCGATGCGGTCCGCCCGCAACGCGTCCTGTCGAACCGCCCGACGCAACTCCCCAACGGCACCTATTTCGCCGACTGGATCCTGCCCGAGGCGCGTGACCAGGCGGGCGAGGTGAAGACCGAGACGACCGTCCGGACCACGCTCGATCCGCGGCTGCAACGTGCCGCCGAACGCACCGTCGCGCGCGCCGGGCTGCGCGAGGCGCAGGTCGCGCTGGTGGCGATGCGTCCCGACGGGCGCGTCGTTGCGATGGTCGGCGGCAAGGATTACCGCAAGAGCCCGTTCAACCGTGCGACTCAGGCGCGTCGCCAGCCCGGATCGACGTTCAAGCTGTTCGTCTATCTCGCCGCGATGCGCGCGGGGATGACACCCGATTCGACGATCGAGGACCGCCCGGTGACGATCGGCGACTGGACGCCCAAGAACAGCGACGGGCGCTATCAGGGGACGATCACGCTGCGCCAGGCATTTGCCCGCTCTTCCAACGTTGCCGCCGCCCGGTTGACGCAAGAAGTCGGCGTCCGGGCGGTGATCAAGGCCGCGCGCGACCTGGGGATTTCCACGCCCATTCCGAACGAGGCGACGATCGGCCTCGGCACCTCGACCGTGTCGCTGCTCGAACTGACCGCCGCCTATGCCGCGATCGCGCGCGAGACCTATCCGGTGCAGCCGCGCGGGCTCGCCGATGTTCGGGAAAAGGGCTGGTATCAGTCGCTGACCGGGGGTTCGACCGCCCTGCCGCCGAAGATCCATGACGAGATGCTCGACCTGCTCGCTGCCTCGATCCGCAACGGAACCGGGCGGAGCGCCAACCTGACAGTCGATGCGTTCGGCAAGACCGGGACGACGTCGGACAACAAGGATGCGCTGTTCGTCGGCTTCGCACGCGACCTGGTGGTCGGCGTATGGGTCGGCAACGACGACAACAGTTCGAATCCCGGCCTGTCCGGCGGTGGCATCCCGGCGCGGATCTGGCGCGACTTCATGCAGTCCGCGCTGGGCATCGCCCCCGTCGCCGCCCCCGCGCCGCCGGTCGAGGAGATCGACCCCGATGCACTGCCGCCCGAAGACGGGGACAACAGCGTCCTGCCGCTCGGCGGCGAGATCGAGGGGCTCGGCTTCAACCTGAAGATGGGCGAGGACGGGACGATCTCGGTCGGCCCCGCACGCCGCGATCGACCGGAGGATGGGCCACCACGCGACGATCGCCGGCCGCCCGAGGAGGAACCGGGGTTTGACGAGGGGCAGTAGTTCGATCCCCCGCCGTCATCCTGACGAAAGTCAGGCCCCGGGATGACGACGTAGAAGGCGGCGACCAAGGCGAAGCGCCCGTTGACGCCATCACCGCATCGCAGCATGTCCTGACGATGCGCTTTTTCTCCGACAACGCCGCCAGGATCCACCCACAGGTCATGGCCGCGATCGCCGCCGCCGACACGCTCGACACCGCCTATGCGGGCGATCAATGGAGCCAGCAGCTCGACGGCCGCCTGTCGGCGCTGTTCGAAACCGAGGTCGCGGTGCTGTGGGTGCCTACCGGCACCGCCGCCAACTGCCTCGCGCTTGCAGCGCTGTGCCCGCCGCATGGCGGCATCGTCTGCCACCGCGACGCGCATATTCAGAATGACGAGGGCGGCGCGCCCGAATTCTACACCCACGGTGCCAAGCTGTTCCTCGCCGATGGGGACGGCGCGAAGCTGACGCCCGCGACGATCCGCACCATCCTCGACGCGATCCCCGACGACGTTCACCGCGTCCAGCCGCACGCGATCTCGATCACCAACGCCACCGAATATGGCCGGGTTTACCTTCCCCACGAGGTCGCCGAGATCGGCGCGCTCGCGCGTGAGCGCGGGCTCGGCTTCCACATGGACGGCGCGCGTTTTGCGAACGCGATGGTCCATGCGGGATGCTCGCCCGCCGACATGACGTGGCGCGCGGGCGTCGACGCGCTCAGTTTCGGGTTCGTCAAGAACGGCGCGATGAGCGCGGAGGCGCTGGTGTTCTTCAAGCCCGAGCTTGCCGCCGTCACCCAGTATCGCCGCAAGCGCGCGGGCCTGCTGCTGTCAAAAGGGCGGTATCTGGCCGCGCAGATCCTCGCGATGCTCGAGGACGACCTGTGGCTCGCCAATGGCGAGGCCGCGAACCAGGCTGCCACGCGACTGGCCGCGGCGGCGGGCGACCGCCTCGTCCATCCGGTCGAGGCCAACGAGGTCTTTCTCCGCGCGACCCCCGACGAGGCCGCCGCGCTCCGCGCGCAGGGGTTCGACTTCTACGACTGGGCAGCAGGCGAGATCCGGCTGGTGACCGCATGGGACACGCCGGTTGGTCCGGTCGACCAGCTCGCGGACGCGATCCGGGCGTTATGACCGGGCCGTCCGGTTCGCCGCAACCCCCGATCCAGTCGACGCGTGCGGCGGTGCTGGTCCCGTTCGGGATCGTCACGCTGATCTGGGGGTCGACCTGGCTCGTCATCCGCGACCAGATCGCGGTGGTGCCGCCGAGCTGGTCGATCAGCTACCGCTTCCTCATCGCCGGCATCGCGATGGCGATCTATGCGCGGGTGAAGCGCGAAAGCCTCGTGCTCGACGCCCGCGGCTACGCCTTTGCCGCGGTCATCGGTACCGCGCTGTTCGCGTTCAATTTCAACTTCGTCTACCGCGCCGAGCATTATGTGACGTCGGGGCTGGTCGCGGTGGTGTTCGCGTTGCTGCTCGTCCCCAACGCGGTGTTCGGCCGCATCTTCCTGGGGCAGAAGCTCGGGCGACAATTGATGCTCGGGTGCGGCGTCGCGATGGCGGGCGTCGCATTGCTGTTCGTCAACGAGGCGCGGGTCGATCCGCATGGTCCGCAGTCCGCGACCATCGGCATCGCCCTGACGCTGGGCGGCGTCCTCGCCGCGTCGATCGCCAATGTCATGCAGGGCAGCGCGTTTGCCAAACGTTATCCGATGGCCCCGATGCTGGCGATCGCGATGCTGATCGGCGCGACGCTCGACGCGACCTTCGCCTGGATCACCACCGGACCGCCGGTGTTCGAGCTGCGGCTGGGCTATATCGCCGGGATCCTCTATCTCGGCATCTTCGCCTCCGCGCTCGCCTTCCCGCTCTATTTCAACGTCATCCGCGCGATCGGGCCTGCCAAGGCGGCCTATTCGGGGGTGATCGTGCCGGTCATCGCGATGATCTTATCGACGATCTTCGAGCATTATCACTGGTCGACGCTAGCGGTGGCCGGTGCGGTGCTCGCCGGTGCCGGGCTCGTCATCGCGCTCAGCGCCCGCAGACCCGCCCGGTAATCCGGCCAGGTCGGCGTCCAGCGCAGGACGCGCTTCGCCTTGCCGTTCGCCACCCGCCGGTTCTCGGCATAGAAGCCGCGCCCCATGGCCGACAGCTGCTCGATCGTCACGAACGGCGGCGCGGGCAGACCGAGCAGCGCTGCGGCGAAGGCGACGACGTCGTTCTGCGACGCCGGAACGTCATCCGCCAGATTATAGGCGCCCGGCGGCGCATCGAACGCGGCGATCACGCCCGCGCCGATATCGTCGACATGCGCGCGACTGAACACCTGTCCCGGCTGGTCGATCCGGTGCGCCTTGCCCTCGCGCACGCGGTCGAGCGGCGACCGGCCGGGGCCGTAGATGCCGGGCAGGCGAAAGGTCCGCGCACCGATCGCGAGCCAGTCGGCATCCGCCGCGGCGCGCGCGCTCCGGCGTCCGCCGCCGATCGGCGCGGTCTCGTCGACCCAGGCACCGCCGGCATCGCCGTAGACGCCGGTCGACGACAGATAGCCGAGCCAGGCGCGCGTCCGCAGCAGCGCCGATCCGTAGCGCGCCAGCACGGGGTCGGCGTCATGCTCGGGCGGGACCGAGGACAGGATATGCGTCGCCGCGGCGATCTCCGTCATGACCGCGGCGGCGTCGTCGAACCGGATCGTGCCGTCGCGACCGTCGCGCGACGTGCCGACGACATGCCACCCGTCCCCGGCCAGGCGGCGTGCGATCCGCGACGCGGTATAGCCGAGGCCGAAGACGAGGAGCCGGCTCATTTCGCGGCCGCCGCCCGGCCCATCGGCCCCTTGTAGAGCGTGCCGAAATAGTCGCCCGCATTCCAGACCGGCCGCTCCGCGCCATCGGCGATCTCGCGCGCGATCCGGTAGTTCGCATCGACGAACCGCACGCCCTGATCCCATAGGATCGGCTGCGACAGATCGTCAGACGGCTTGTGATAGTTGTTCGCCATGAAATAGGCGACCGCGGCCTTGCCCGGCCCCTTCTGCCCCGGCCACAGGAACACTGCCGGGATCCCCTTCTGGACGAAGCGGAAATGATCCGAGCGGACGAAGATTCCCTCTTCGGGCATCGGATCGGGCGACAGGCCGACACCGATCGCCGCGACCGCCTTCTGGACGATCGGGCCGAGCGTCGATCGCTCCGCGCCGAACACCACCATGTCCTCGAACTTGTAGGTCAGGATCGGCATGTCGAGATTCACGTCCGCGACGATATTGGCGAGCGGCACGGTCGGATGGTTGGTGAAATAATCGCTGCCGACCAGCCCCTTTTCCTCGCCAGTGACCGCAAGGAAGATCAGCGTGCGCTTCGAGCCCTTGCCGCTGGTCGTGAAGCGCTTGGCTTCCTCGATCAGGCTGGCGATGCCGATCGCATTGTCGAGCGCGCCGTTGTTGAGCGCATCGCCGTCCTTCGCGCCGTTCGCGGGCCGGGTGATGCCGATATGGTCGAGATGCGCGGACAGCACGACGACCTCCTTGCCAAGCACCGGATCGGTGCCGGGGATGACGCCGACGACGTTGCTGCTCGCCGCCGGCGCGAAGCTCGTCTTGGTCGCGACCGTCAGCGTGCCCGCAAGCGGCGCCGACTTGAACTTCGCATTGTCCGACCGCGCCTGCTTGGCGATCGCCTTCCACGACGCGCCGAACAGCTTGGTCGCACCTGCGACGCTCAGCGTGCCGAGCGACGGCGCGCCGGGCGCGTCGACCTTGCCGGTGCCGTCGGGGTTGGCCCAGGTCATCCGGGCGGCGTCGTAGAATTGCGCCGATCGCGCGAACGGGCGGGCCTTGGCGGTCCGCGGGCTTTCCAGTGTGATCACGCCGACCGCCCCCTTGCTTTCGGCGGTCCGGGCCTTGGTGCCGCCGGATCCGAAAAAGGCGCGCTCCTCGCCGCTGAACCGTGCCGGCGCGCCGCCGAAATAGGCGACGATCTTGCCGCGGACGTCGACGCCGGCATAGTCGTTCTGGCCGTATTGCGGGGCGTCGATGCCATAGCCGACGAACACGATCGGCGCCGACACCGCGGTATCCGCCTTCGCACCGTTGGCGGCGGGGACATAGTCTGCCGCGAACACCAGCGGCTGCGCGGCGCCCGACTGCGGCGTCCAGGTGAAGCTGCCCTTGTCCGCGGCCTTGTAGCTGACCAGCGGCACGCGCTGCAGATAGCCGGCATCGTCACCACCTGGCCGCAGACCGGCGGCATAGAATTGCGCCGCGACATATTGCGCGGCGATGTCGAACTCGGGGCTGCCCGCCTCGCGCCCCTTCATCGCATCGGAGGCGAGGAACAGGACGTGCGCCTTCATCGCCGCCTGATCCGCCGGCAGCGGCGCTGCGAGCCGTGCATTGAGGATCGCCGGATCGGGCTTTGCCGCCGGGGTGGCCGCGGGTGCGGCTGCCGGTGTCGGCGCGGCGGCTTTCGGTTGCGGGGCCGACGTCTGCGCCAGCGTCGCCGTGGAGAGGGCGAGCACCGAGAGCGCGCCGATGAACCGATACATGCCGAAATCCTTGCAAGACGAACGTGTTGCAGCCGGGTAGCACGCCGGCCGGGACACGCAAGCACAGCCCGGCAAGCTTTGGCTGGCGGAGCCCGCGACGGCCCCTATATTCGACGTCTATGCTCGACATCCAACACAGCCTCGCCCAGCCCGACATCGCTGCCCCGGTCGCCATTCGCCGGGTCGATTATAGGGTGCCGGCCTGGCTGGTGCCGACGACACGGCTGGAGTTCACGCTCGATCCGTCCGCGACGCGCGTCATCGCGACGCTGTCCGTCACCCGCAACGGTGACCACCGCGATCCGCTGAAGCTCGATGGGGCAGGCCAGCGACCGCTGTCGATCATGGTCGACGGCGTCGCGGTCAACGACTGGCATTTCGAGGGCGAGCAGCTGGTGATCCCCCTGTCGGGCGACGCGCATGTCGTCGAGACCGAGGTCGAGATCGCCCCCGACCGCAACACCCAGCTGATGGGGCTCTATGCCTCGGGCGGCAATCTGTGCACGCAGTGCGAGGCGGAGGGGTTTCGCCGCATCACCTATTTCCCCGACCGCCCCGACGTGCTCAGCCGCCATTCGGTGCGGATGACCGCGGACAAGGCGCGCTTCCCCGTGCTGCTGGCGAACGGCGACCCCGTCGCACAGGGCGATCTGGCCGATGGCCGCCACTGGGCGGAATGGAACGACCCCTTCCCCAAGCCCTCCTATCTCTTCGCGATCGTCGCCGGGGATCTCGCGGTCAATTCGGGCCGTTTCACGACGATGTCGGGGCGCGAGGTTTCGCTCGGCATCTGGGTGCGCAAGGCGGACCTCGCCAAGACCGATCATGCGCTCGAGGCGCTGGCGCTCTCCATGGCCTGGGACGAGGCGACCTATGGCCGAGAATATGATCTCGACGTGTTCAACATCGTTGCGGTCGACGACTTCAATTTCGGCGCGATGGAGAACAAGGGGCTCAACATCTTCAACTCGCGCTACATCCTGGCCGACCCCGATACCGCGACCGATTATGACTATGACGCGATCGCCGCGGTCGTCGCGCACGAATATTTCCACAACTGGTCGGGCAACCGGATCACTTGCCGCGACTGGTTCCAGCTGTCGCTGAAGGAGGGCTTCACGGTCTATCGCGACCAGGGCTTCTCCGCCGACCAGGGCAGCCGTGCGGTCAAGCGGATCGAGGACGTTCGCGGCCTGCGCGCGTCGCAGTTTCCCGAGGATTCAGGACCGCTCGCGCATCCCGTCCGCCCCGAGTCCTACCAGGAAATCTCGAACTTCTACACCGCGACCATCTACAACAAGGGCGCCGAGCTGATCCGCATGATGGCGGCGATCCTCGGGCCGAAGAACTTCCGGGCGGGGACCGATCTGTATTTCCACCGCTTCGACGGCACCGCCGCGACCTGCGAGGATTTCGTCGCCAGCATGGAAGAGGCGAGCGGGATCGATCTGACGCAGTTCCGCCTCTGGTATTCGCAGGCAGGCACTCCGCGTCTCTCGGCAAGCCTGTCGCATGATCCCGCGGCGCGGCGCGCGACGCTGACACTGGCGCAGCATGTACCCGCCACGCCGGGCCAGCCGGACAAGGCGCCGATGGTCCTGCCGCTCGCGATCAAGCTGTTCGGCGCCGACACGGGCACCGCGCTGATCGACGAACGGCTCGTCCTGCTCGACCGGCCGGGCGAGACGATCCGGTTCGAGGGGATCGACGAACGCCCGGTCCTGTCGATCAATCGCGGCTTTTCCGCGCCGGTCGTGGTCGAAAGCGATCGCAGCGCCGCGGATCTCGCCTTTCTCAGCGCGCATGACGACGACCCCTTCGCGCGGTACGAGGCGATGCAGCAGCTGATGCTCGAGACGCTCGTGGCCAGCGCAAGCACGGGTCGGGCGGAGCATGACGGTGTGATCGCCGCGGTCGCCCGGACGCTGGAGGATCCCGATCTCGACCCCGCCTTCATCGCCGAAGCGGTGATGCTGCCGTCCGAGAGCTTTATCGGCGACCAGATGCGGATCGTCGATCCCGACGCCATCTTCCGCGCGCGCGATGGCCTGCGTCGCGATCTCGGCACGCAGCTCGAACGCCAGTGGCGCCAGGCGCATGCGCGCGCCGGTTCGGCACCCTTTGCCTATACGCCGGAGGGCAAGGGCCTGCGCCGGCTGCGCTCGGTCGCGCTCGCCTATATCATGGCGAGCGACGCGCCCGACGCCGCCGAACTGGCGCTCGCGCAGTTCGAGGGGGCGGACAACATGACCGACCGCCAGGGCGCGCTGACCGCGCTCGTCAGTTCGACCGCGGCACAGCGCGACGCGGCGCTCGACCGCTTCTACGCGCGCTACAGCAGCAATCCGCTGGTGCTCGACAAGTGGTTCCAGACCCAGGCCCAGTCGTCACGCGACGATACCGGCACGGTCGTCGCGGCGCTTGCCCGCCATCCCGATTTCACGCTGACCAATCCGAACCGCGCGCGCGCGCTCATCGGCGCGTTCGCGGCAAACCAGCGTGCCTTCCATGCGATCGACGGCAGCGGTTATCGCTTCCTCGCCGATCATCTGATCGCGCTCGACCGGCTCAACCCGCAGACGGCGGCAAAGCTCCTGCCGCCGCTTGGTCGCTGGCGCCGGTTCGACGCCAAACGCGCCGGGCTGATGCGTGCGGAACTCGAGCGGATCCTGAACACGCCCGGCTTGTCGCGCGACATGGTCGAGCAGAGCTCGAAAAGCCTCGAGGGCTAGGCGCCGGGCCGTATTCGCCCCGGACGGCGCGGCGTCAGAAGAGGCGGCCGCCGTTCGGGACGGGCTCGGACGGTGCGATCAGCACAACTTTGCCGTCGGCATCGGGAAAGCCCAATGTCAGCACCTCGGACATCATCGGCCCGATCTGCCGCGGCGGGAAGTTGACCACCGCGGCAACCTGGCGGCCGATCAGCGTCTCGAGCGAATAATGGTCGGTGATCTGGGCCGAGGATCGCTTGATCCCGATCGTGTCACCGAAATCGATCTTCAGCTTGAACGCAGGTTTGCGCGCCTCGGGGAAGGCCTCGGCCGCGATGATCGTCCCGACCCGGATATCGACCTTGGCAAAGTCGTCGAACGCGATCACGGGCTCGGCCATCGTCAGAAATCCACATTGTCGTAATGCGCGGGCGGCGCGATCAATTCCATGCGCTCGCTAAGCAAGGGACGAAAGCTCGGCCGGCTCTTGAACCCGCGATACCAGCGTGCCGTCTGGTCGTGCCCCTTCCAGTCGATCCCGCCGAGATAATCCGTGACCGAGATCTGCGCCGCGGCGGCCAGATCGACCAGGCTCATTGTCGCGCCGCCGAGCCAGTTGCGGTGATCGAGCAGGTAATCGGTGTAGTCCAGATGCCCCACCGCTGCCTTCATCGCCTCGCGCAGGCCTTTCGCATCGGGTGCGGCGCGGTGCGCGAGGCGCTTGACCATCCGCTCGTGAAGCAGCGGGCCGGTCACGTCGCGGTAGAAATGCGTGTCGAACCAGGTCACCAGCCGGCGGATCTCCGCGCGGTTGGTCGCGGTGCCGTTGATCATCGCCGACTTCTCGACGGTTTCCTCGAAGAATTCGCAGATCGCCATCGAATCGATCAGCGGCGCGACGCCGCGCGACGCATCGACCATCACCGGCGTCTGCCCCGCGGGGTTCATGTCCATGAACTCGTCGCGCCGCTCCCAGGGCGATTCGCGGACGAGCTCGTAGCCGATGCCCTTCTCGCCTAGCAGCAAGCGCACCTTTCGCGAGAAGGGACATAAGGGGAATTGATAAAGCTGCCACATAGCGTCCGTTTAGGCGGCATCGGGCGGGTGTGTCACTAGCGCGGGTTTGCTGGTGCGTAAGAAGATTGGGTTCGCGCGGAGACGCGGAGGCGCGGAGGTGTCGCGCTCGCTATTAGCAAAGCTCCTTCATCACCGTTCGCGATCAAGAAGCAGCAGAGGGGATTGAAGCTCCGCGTCTCCGCGCCTCCGCGTGAACCCCCTTCTTTCCCCCTCCCCGGCGAAGGTCGGGGCCCAGTTGGGGCGCGCAGATAACGAAGCGCCGCGCTCCGTTACTGCGACCTTTCCAACTGGGCCCCGGCCTTCGCCGGGGTGGAATAACCGGCAGAGCTATTCCGCCGCGACCAGCTCCGCGCTGTCGTCCAGCGGATGCGGCAGGCGCGTCAGCATTTCCTTCGGGACGATCTGCCAGAAATGCGGTGCCACCCGGTCCCAGTCCTCGAGCAGGCCCTTCGACCATTTGCTGTCGGTCGTATCCGCATGGTCGCGCACCAGGTCTAGCAGGACATCCGCCCAGTGCAGCGACTTCACCCGGTCCCAGGTGATGTTCTCGGGGTTGGCGCGCTTTGCGAACAGGCCTTCGGGATCGTAGACAAACGCCATCCCGCCGGTCATCCCCGCGCCGAAGTTCGCCCCCACCGCGCCGAGCACGACCGCGATTCCGTTGGTCATGTACTCGCAGCCGTTCGCGCCGCAGCCCTCGACGACCACGGTCGCACCTGAGTTGCGGACAGCGAACCGCTCGCCCGCCTGCCCCGCCGCGAACAGCCGGCCGCTGGTCGCGCCATAGAGCACGGTGTTGCCGATGATCGTGTTGTCCTGGCTGGCGAGCGGCGAGCTTACCGCGGGCCGGACGATGATCGTCCCCCCCGACAGCCCCTTGCCGACATAGTCGTTCGAATCGCCAAACACCTCGAGCGTGATCCCCTTGCAGAGGAATGCGCCGAGCGACTGGCCCGCCGAGCCCCGCAACCGGATCGTGACGTGATCGTCCGCGAGCGTCGACATGCCAAACTTGCGCGTGATCTCGCTCGACAGCCGCGTGCCCACCGCGCGGTGCGTGTTGCGCACCGAATAGGTCAGCTGCATCTTCTCGCCGCGCGAGAACACCGCCGCAGCATCCTTGATGATCTGCGCGTCGAGGCTGTCGGGCACTTCGTTGCGGAAGGTCGAGAGCGAGAAACGCCGCTCGGCATCCGAGGCGTCGACCTTGGCGAGGATCGGGTTGAGATCGAGATCGTCGAGATGCTCGGCACCACGGCTGACCTGCCGCAACAGCTCGGTACGGCCGATCACGTCGTCGAGGCTCTTCACGCCCAGCCGCGCGAGGATGTCGCGGACTTCCTCGGCGATGAACGTCATCAGGTTGATGACCTTCTCGGGCGTGCCGACGAACTTCTGCCTGAGCGCGTCATTCTGCGTGCAGATACCGACCGGGCAGGTGTTCGAATGGCACTGGCGGACCATGATGCAGCCCATCGCCACCAGCGACAGCGTGCCGATCCCGAACTCCTCCGCGCCGAGGATCGCGGCGATCACGATGTCGCGTCCGGTCTTGAGCCCGCCATCCGTGCGCAGCCGCACGCGTCCGCGCAGGCCGTTGAGCGTCAGCACCTGGTTGACCTCGGACAGCCCCATTTCCCACGGCGTGCCCGCATATTTGATCGACGTCTGCGGCGACGCGCCTGTCCCGCCGACATGGCCCGCGATCAGGATCACGTCGGCATGTGCCTTCGCGACGCCCGCCGCCACGGTGCCGATGCCCGCCGAGCTGACGAGCTTCACACAGACGCGCGCGCGCGGATTGATCTGCTTCAGGTCATAGATGAGCTGCGCCAGATCCTCGATCGAGTAGATGTCGTGGTGCGGCGGCGGCGAGATCAGCGTCACGCCGGGCGTCGCATGACGCAACTTGGCGATGAACTCGGTCACCTTGAAGCCGGGCAGCTGGCCGCCCTCGCCGGGCTTGGCACCCTGCGCGACCTTGACCTCGATCTCCTCGCACGCGTTCAGATATTCCGCGGTCACGCCGAACCGGCCGCTCGCGATCTGCTTGATCGTCGAGTTCGCATTGTCGCCGTTCGCGTACGGCACGAAGCGCGACTTGTCCTCGCCGCCCTCGCCCGACACCGCCTTCGCGCCGATCCGGTTCATCGCGATCGCCAGCGTCTCGTGCGCCTCGGGGGAGAGCGCGCCGAGCGACATGCCCGGCGTCACGAACCGCTTGCGGATCTCGGTGATCGCCTCGACCTGGTCGACGGGCACGCCCTCGGCGGGGAAGTTGAACTGGAGCAGGTCGCGCAGATACACCGGCGGCAGGTCCGACACCCCGCGCGAGAATTGCAGATAGCTCGTATAGCTGTCGGTCGCGACCGCGGTCTGGAGCAGATGCATCAGCTGCGCCGAATAGGCATGCGTTTCGCCGGTGTGGCGCTGGCGATAGAAGCCGCCGATCGGCAGCGTCGCGACCGCCGGATCGAACGCCGCCTCGTGGCGATCGGTCGCGTTGACGTGAAGCGAGGCATAGCCCTCGCCGCTGATCTTCGCGGGCATGCCGGGGAACAGGTCGTTGACCAGGCTGCGCGACAGGCCGACCGCCTCGAAATTATAGCCGCCGCGGTAGGACGAGATGACCGCGATGCCCATCTTCGACATGATCTTGAGCAGCCCCTCCTCGACCGCGACGCGGTGGCGGCGGAGGCATTCGGCCAGATCGAGATCACCGAACAGCCCGCGGCTCTGGCGATCGACGATCGCGGCCTCGGCGAGATAGGCGTTCACGGTCGTCGCGCCGACGCCGATCAGCACCGCATAATAATGCGTGTCGAGGCATTCCGCCGTGCGCACGTTGATCGACGCATAGGAGCGCAGGCCGCGACGGACGAGATGCGTGTGCACCGCCGCCACCGCAAGCACGCCGGCGATGCCGACGCGGTCCTCGCCGATCGCCTCGTCGGTCAGGAACAGCTCGCTCTTGCCCTGGCGGACCGCCTGCTCGGCCTCGTTGCGGATCCGCTGGATCGCCGCGCGCAGCTTCTCCGGGCCGCCGCCCGCGTCGAAGGTGCAGTCGATCTCGGCGACCGCGCCGCCGAAATGCGCCTTCAGCCGCGCCCAATGCTCACCGGTAAGCACCGGTGAATCGAGCACCAGCACGCGCTCGCGCTGGTCGCGCACGTCGAGGATGTTGGCGAGATTGCCGAACCGCGTCTTGAGCGACATCACGTGCCGCTCGCGCAGCGGGTCGATCGGCGGGTTCGTCACCTGGCTGAAATTCTGGCGGAAGAACTGGCTGATCAGCCGCGGCTTGTCCGAAATGACCGCGAGCGGCGTGTCGTCGCCCATCGATCCGATCGCTTCCTTGGCCGATTCGACCATCGGCGACAGGATCAGTTCCATGTCCTCGATCGTCTGCCCGGCCGCGACCTGGCGTCGTGCCAGCTCGGCGCGATCATAGCGGACCACGGCATCCTCGACCGACGGCAGGTCTGCCAGCGTGTGGAACTCGCCGATCATCGCGGCATAGTCGGCCTCGCCGGAGATGCGATCCTTGACCGCGCGGTCCTGCAGCAGCCGCCCTTCGTCGAGGTCGACCGCGATCATCTCGCCCGGCCCGAGCCGCCCCTTGGCGATGATCGTTGATTCGGGGACGACGACCATCCCGCTTTCCGATCCGACGATCAGCAGCCCGTCGACGGTCAACGTGTAGCGCAGCGGCCTAAGCGCGTTGCGGTCCATGCCTGCGACGGCCCAGCGGCCATCGGTCATCGCCAGCGCGGCCGGGCCGTCCCATGGCTCCATCACCGACGCCAGATACTGGTACATCGCGCGGTGCTCGGGCGGCATGTCGGGGCTCGCAGCCTCGGGCACCAGCATCAGCTTGGCGGTCGGCGCATCGCGGCCCGACCGGCAGATCGCCTCGAACACCGCATCGAGCGCGGCGGTGTCGGACGCGCCTGCCGGGATCACCGGCTTGATGTCCTCCGAATTGTCCCCGAAGGCGAGGCTCGCCATCCGGATCTCGTGGGACAGCATCCAGTTCTTGTTGCCGCGGATCGTGTTGATCTCGCCGTTATGCGCAAGGCAGCGGAACGGCTGCGCCAGCCACCATTGCGGGAAGGTGTTGGTCGAATAACGCTGATGGAAAATCGCGACGCGGCTCTCGAACCGCTGGTCGCACAGATCGGGATAGAAGACCGACAGCGATTCGGCGAGGAAGAGCCCCTTGTAGATGATCGAGCGGCACGACAGCGAACAGATGTAGAAGCCCTGGATCTGCGCCGCGATCACGCGCTTCTCGATACGCCTGCGGACCAGGTACAGCGTCTTTTCGAACTCGGCGGCGTCCTGCTCGTCGGGCAGCGGCCCGGCGATCATGATCTGCTCGATCTCGGGGCGCGTCGCCTGCGCCTTCTGGCCGATCACCGACACGTCGACCGGCACCTGGCGCCAGCCATAGATGGTATAGCCCGCCTCGATGATCGCGCTCTCGACGATCGTCCGGCAATCCTCCTGCGCCCCCAGATCGGTGCGCGGCAGGAAGATCATGCCGACCGCGAGCCGGTTCGGCCGCACCTTGTGCCCCGAGGCGGCGACCGCGTCGTCGAAGAACTTGAGCGGAAGGTCGATGTGAAGCCCAGCGCCATCGCCGGTCTTGCCGTCCGCATCGACCGCGCCGCGGTGCCACACCGCCTTCAGCGCATCGACCGCGGACTGCACGACGCGCCGCGAGGCGCGGCCGTCGGTCGCGGCGACGAGCCCGACGCCGCAGGCATCACCCTCGAACTCGGGGCGGTACATGCCGTGTTCGGCGAGATATTGGCGCTGATCGGTGCTGGAATCGGTCATCGTCACTTCTTCTTTTGCTCGGGCGTGGCAACGTGCTTGGCGAATTCGGCGACATCGGCCTGCATGTGGCGCATCGAGGATTCCATCATCGACCGCTGCCACGCGGCGACGTCAGGATCGGCCATGATCGTCAGCGACTGCTGCATGTACAGGCGTCCGCTCGGCGTCGCGAAGAACGCCTTGATGTCGCGACACTGGGCAACGTCGAAGCGGCGCGCATAGGCACGCGCCATCGCATCGAACATGCCCGGCATGCCGTCGCGCATCAACGTCAGCGTGCGAGTCTGCTGCTGGTTCATGAAGGCGGCAAACTGCGCCTGCATCTGCGGATTTTTAGCCATTGCGCTGCTGAACATCGGGCTCTGCGCCATGCCCTGCTGGAGATTGCCCAACATCGGCGCGATCATGCCCTCGATCATCCGCGCGCGCGATTCGGGAGGCATCAAGACGTCGATCAATTCGCGCGCTGCTGCGAGTCGGGCCGGATCAGGGGCCGCGGCGGCAACAGGCGCTGCCTGCGCATGCGCCGCCGACGAGACTACCGCACCCGCCAGCAAAACCGCCCCGAGAAACCCGAGCCTCATGCCGCGACCTTCGCGCTGGCCGCCTTCGCCTTGAGATACTTGTGCATCGTCGCCGCCACGTCGCGCCCGTCACGGATCGCCCACACAACCAGGCTCGCGCCGCGGACGATGTCGCCCGCCGCGAACACGCCGTCGAGGCTGGTCATCAGCGTCTTGCCGTCGACCAGCACGGTACCCCAGCGGCTTACCCCCAGTTCGGGCGTCGCGAACAAGGTCGGCAAGTCCTCGGCGTCGAAGCCCAGCGCCTTGATGACGAGGTCGGCATCGACCGAATAGTCACCGGCAGGATCGGGTTCGGGCGTGCGGCGACCGCTCGCATCGGCTGCGCCCAGACGCATCTTGCGCACCTTGACGCTCGACACGCTCTCGCCGCCGTCGAAGCTCTGCGGGCCCGACAACCAGACGAATTCGACGCCCTCCTCCTCGGCATTGGCGACTTCGCGCTGCGACCCGGGCATGTTCGCGCGGTCGCGGCGATAGAGGCACTTCACCGACTTGGCGCCCTGGCGGATCGCGGTGCGGACACAGTCCATCGCGGTATCGCCGCCGCCGATCACGACGACGTCCTTGCCCTCGGCATTCAGGCTGCCGTCGTCAAACGCGGGGACCGCATCACCGAAACCCTTGCGGTTGGACGCAACGAGGAAGTCGAGCGCCGCCACCACGCCATTGGAACCGCCACCGGGCAGGTCCATCGCGCGCGCCTTGTACACGCCGGTCGCGATCAGGATCGCGTCGTGGCGCTGCCTCAGCTCGTCGAGGCTGGCGTCGTCACCGACCGCAAAGCCTTCGTGGAACACGATGCCCGCGGTCTTCAGTCGCTCGACCCGACGCATGACAATCGGCTTTTCGAGCTTGAACCCGGGAATGCCATAAGTGAGCAGGCCGCCCGCGCGGTCGTAACGATCATAGACGTGCACGTCATAGCCGTGGCCGCGCAGATATTCGGCGGCGCTCAGCCCGGCAGGCCCTGCCCCGATCACGCCGACCGACTGGCCGCGAGACTTGCCGGGGACCAGCGGCTCGACCCAGCCATTCTCCCAGGCGGTGTCGGTGATGAACTTCTCGACCGAGCCGATCGTGACCGCGCCGTGGCCCGTGAACTCGATGACGCAATTACCCTCGCACAGCCGGTCCTGCGGACAGATGCGACCGCAGATCTCGGGCATGGTCGAGGTCGCGTTGCTCAGCTCATACGCCTCGCGGAGCCGGCCCTCGGCAGTCAGGCGCAGCCAGTCGGGGATATGGTTGTGGAGCGGACAATGGACCGAGCAATAGGGCACGCCGCATTGCGAACAGCGCCCCGCCTGCTCTTCGGCGGGTTCGACCGCATAGCGCGCGGCGATCTCGCGAAAATCGTCCGCGCGTTCCGCCGCATTACGCTTGTCGGGATAGGATTGCTCCCGCCCGACGAATTTGAGCATCGAATCGTTCGCCATGTATGCCTCCGACAATCGCGTTATTGCGTCGTCGGAGGTTTGTCACGGCAAAATCGCCCATTATGTCAGCCAACCTGACCTATAAATTACGCCAAATCGCGCAGGTCGGGAAAAATATTCACCAATCTCACAAAATATATCCCGACCCGGACCTATTTCGACAGGAGCCATACCAGCGCGGCGGAGCCTGCGGCGATGCGATACCATGCAAACGGCACAAACCCGTGTTTTGTGACGATCCCGACGAACCATTTGACCACCAGCAACGCGACGACGAACGAAACTAGCGCGCCGATCGCGATCGACAGCAGGCCGACACCATCGCCGCTGGTCAGCGCCGCATGGTTCTTCATCAGTTCGAGCCCGCTCGCCCCCAGCATCGTGGGGATGGCGAGGAAGAAGCTGAACTCGGCGGCGGTGCGCCGCTCGACGCCGAGTGCCAGCGCCCCGAGGATCGTTGCGCCCGAGCGGCTGACGCCAGGGATCATCGCGAGGCACTGGAGCAAGCCGATCCCGACGACAGTGCGCAGCGGGATGTCCGCGACACCGCTGATGTCGCTGCGCGGTGCGAACCGCTCGACCGCCAGAATGGCGACGCCGCCAACGACCAGCGCGATCGCGACCACCTCGGCATTGCCGAGCAGCGCCTCGATATAATGGTGCAGCGCCAGCCCGATCACCGCGGCAGGGATGAAGGCGACCACCAGATTGCGCAGAAACAGCCAGGATTTCGGCTCGCGGCGAATGAGGCCCATGCCCACCGCCCAGAAGGTCCGCCAGTACAGGACCACGATCGCAAGGATCGCGCCGAGCTGGATGACGACGTTGAACACCTCCCAGCGCCCCGCATCATAGCCGAGCAGCCGCGTCGCGAGGATGAGATGGCCTGTCGACGAGACCGGCAGGAATTCGGTGATCCCCTCGACGATGCCGAGAAGGATGACGGTAAGAAGTTCGGACACGCAAAAGCTCCCGCAGCGCGGTGAATCAGGACTGGTCGATCAGTGTCGATGGCGGCTGGACCCGCATCGGGATCAGACCACGTGGGTCGCCGAATGCGTGTCCACCTGGGTGTCGGCCCGAGTTGCGGCACGGCGACCGAACCGCCCAGCCTTGCGGAAACGGACGAGCCAGCCCGGCGCGACCGTCGACATCGGCGTCGCCTCGATCCCCATCGCCTTCAGCCCGTCGACCCCGGTGACGATATTGTCGCTCTGCAGCATCCGCCACTGATCCTGGGTGATCGGCGCGCCTGGGAGGAACCCGGCCTTGGCGATCAGTGCCCCGGCATAATCGGGCAATTCGACGATCGACGGCTCGCGGCCGATCGCGGCGGCGATCCAGCGGATCAGGTTGCCCATGGTGATGACGTCGGGTCCGCCGATCTCCAGCGTCTTGCCGCCGAACGTCTCCGGAGCCGCGGCTGCAGCGACGATCGCATCCGCGACGTTGCCGACGAACACGGGCTGAAACTTGGCACCGGCGCGCAGCACGGGCACGACCGGCGCCTTGGCGATCATCCCGGCGAAGCGGTTCAAGAACTGATCCTCCTGCCCGAAGATGATCGACGGCCGCAGGATCGTCGCGGTGGGGAAGGCCGCGCGGACCGCCGCCTCGCCCTCGCCCTTCGACTTGCCATAGGCCGACTCCGATGCGGCGTCCGCACCGATCGCCGAGACATGGACCAGCGCGCCGACCCCCGCCTTGGCGGCAGCCTCCGCCACGGTCCGCGCGCCGAGCGTCTGGACGCCGTGGAAATCACCCGCCAGCACCCCGACCAGGTTCACGACGATGTCCGCACCCTGCACCGCCTGTGCGATCGTCGCGGGCTTGGTCACGTCGGCGCCGACGAATTGCGTCTGCCCGAGCCCGCCGAGCGGCTTGAGAAAAAACGCCTGTCGCGGATCGCGCTGTGCGATCCGGACCCGCGCACCCGACGCCAGCAGCGCCTGCGCGACATAGCGGCCGACGAAACCTCCGCCTCCGATCAGCGTCACCAGTCTGTCGTTCATCGCCCGTCCGTCCAATTCTTTATGCCTGCCCGCCCTTTGCCCCAGCAAGAGGGTTGTTGACAAGCATCGCAACCCTCCACTAGAGGCGCCCTCCTACCCCGTGCCCGGATGGCGGAATTGGTAGACGCACCAGCTTCAGGTGCTGGCGATCGCAAGGTCGTGGAGGTTCGAGTCCTCTTCCGGGCACCATTTGTTCTAAGGGCTTGAAAACCCTAGAACATGTTGAAATACAACGGCTTTTACGAGCGTCTAGTACAAAGGTACGAGGACGAAAGCCTATGTGTTCCTATCTCCATAGAGCGCCCAACGGGGTCTATTATTTCCGCATGGGTATCCCTGCGGACCTTCGCCCCTTCATGGCTGGCAAGCGCGAGATAAAGCATTCCCTTGGTCTGAAAGATCGAGAGGCCGCAAAGGCCGTGATACCGGATATGACCAAGGCTGCTCATGCCCTGCTTGATAACGCCAAGCGCAGCCGTACCATTGCCGACAAGACCGCTCCTGCTCCTGCCAAGCCAAAGTCCGCCGCCCAGATTGATCGGGAACGGACGCTATGGGAGCATGACCAAGAGCAAATCGACCTAGCTTCGGATGCGGGCTTTGCTGCTCACATGGAAGTCGAGCGGCTAACTCCTGTCATGGATGCGCTTGCTGGCGGTATCGAGACGGACGCTTCCCCGGCTGACATAGCTAGGGCTGCTCGACTGGCGATCCTTGATGTGCAGGAGAAGGCTGACGTTCTAGTCGCTGGAATACATGCCCGATACGGCCAGAGTACCCGCGCGTCGAAAGGTCAAAATCAAGCCGTTGAATGCCAGCCTACTACCGGGAATGGCAAGGGCATTTACCTTGATACCAATATCCTTGACGGTTGGGCCGCTGAGCGGAAGCCATCGCCAAAGGCTAAGGACTCCTACTGGCGTGATGCTAAGCTATTCAACAGCCTGATAGGCCGTAAGTCCGTCGAGCTAATCACCAAGGCCGATGTGATGAATTACAAACGGCTGCTGATCGCTGATCCTAAACGCTCTCAGGTGAATGTTCGGGACCGACTTGCATACCTGCGGACCTTATTGGAATGGGCAGCGCAAGAGGATATTACAGACGGCAACGTAGCGCGTGACGTTAAGATGGCCGTAAGCGAGCGAAGTGAGAAGCGGAAAGACTTCAATACGGACGATCTTAATTCGCTGTTCTCAGGTCCGATCTATACCAAAGGCGATAGGCCAAAGGCTGGATTTGGGGAAGCTGCATATTGGCTACCCCTTATTGCGCTATTCATGGGAGCGCGCCGAGAAGAGATTGGGCAGCTTAGGGTCAGTGACGTTAAGCGCGTCCCTTACATAGACGACGACGATAAGCGGCAAGAGGTATGGTGCATCGAGATTACTGATACGTCAGACGATGACGCATTGCCTAATCAAGTTAAGAATGAGTCGAGCAATCGAGTAGTTCCGCTGCATCCTAAACTCATAGAGCTAGGGTTTATCAATTACGTTACCAAGCTTCCTAATCAATCTGGTCGCGTATTCCCTGACCTGAAAGCTATCGGCATCGGAAAGAAGCTAACCGATAAGTGGGGCCAATGGTTCACGAACTATAAGCGTGCTTGCGGCATCGATGACAAGGCCAAAGTATTTCACTCGTTCCGCCATACATGGAAAACCCATGCCGTTGATGCTGGAATAGCGGAGCGGATATGTCGCCAGTTCCAAGGGCATGAAGGCAAGGACGCTGCGGACAAGTATGGTGCTACGCCTTCGATGAGAGTACTCGTAGCAGCTATGGCGACTTACCGCGTTCCCGGCTTGGTCATAGGCTAGACGAATATAATTTTAGTGGGAGAAGATGGTGCGGTACACAGTCACCCGGATATTTGGGTCTAACGATCAGGTTTATGACTCAAACCGCTTTGCTACCTTAGACGAAGCAATTAGCGAGGCTGACAAATCGATATTTACACCACTCCCTATCGAAGTTGTTGTCGAAGATGATAACGGCAATATTTGCTATCGCGCCACAACGGGCGGACGCTGAGAAAGCCGAACATACAGATACCCGATTTGCCCCCGTATCAGCCCCTTGGGGAGTCAATCGGATGCGTTCGGGTATCCGTATGGCCGGATTGGCTATCGCCTCTCAGCGACTCTCCTAGCCGGTCTATCAGGCGTCATAGCCAATCGGTACGCCAGCCTCTCGGCGGGCCTGCTCACCGGTCGGGGCAATGCGAATGCCTGTCTCGGTCTGCATGTACGTCACGTCGCCTACCGGGGTGCCATGCGAGCGCCGTGCAGCTTCCCCGGTCTGAGCTACCCGGATGCCGGTCGGACCCTGCCCGCCCTTGTAGGGATCATAGCCGGTCATGCTCTGTCCCGCCTGTGGGCCGCTGGGAGCCTGTGCAACGAGGGTATAGCCGGTCGGACCCATCACCCACTGCGGGCCGGTCTGCTGTGCCTGAGCGGGCTGCTGGACTGGCTGACGGGCGACGCCGGGAGGGGCATTGAAGCCGAATGCGCTATTGACCGTCTGACCGGGCGGGATCGAGGACGCCTCGGGAACATCGGGGGTAGCTGCATAGGCTTCGCTAGTGCTGCCAAGTGCATCATCTACAGTCCAATTAGCTGCATCAGCCTCGGTTACTTCGCCCTTGCTGATAGCCAAAGCCTTTGCGTCCTCAAGGATCATCGGGGCGAGGTTATCCAAATGGCTTTCGTCACCGCTGTTATTATATGCAGTCAGCGCCTTATCATACATGGATACGGTAGCATCATCGCTGTTGTGGATAAGATCGACAGCAATGGTCAACGTATCCTTCAATGCAGGGACACGGGCAGCGAACGAATTAAGGGCCGTAGAGTACGCCGTATTAGCGGGGTATCCCTTAGCCATTTCGTCCTGGGCCTGCTTCTGTACAGCGCGGGGATTGTGCCCGTGTACAGCGATTAGGGAGAGAGCCGCTTTCACCTTAATGGCTTGGCGGGCAGTTAGTGCGGTCATTGGTTTCTACCTTAGGAATTGAGGGGTACATCGCCAATCGTCGGGACTGGCGGAATGATGCCGTTACGGATGCAGGCGGCAAGGTGCTGGAACGCGAGCTTGCAATCGCTGGCCCGAAGGTACGGGCGACCATTGGCCTCCCACATTGAACGGGCCTGAGCAGCGGAGCGCCGGGCTTCGCATTGGCTGTCCGGGGAATAGCCGTAGATTGCGGGAGTTACGGCAGGGCCTGATAGCCGGGGCCATCCTGCTGCATGTTCCTCAGCTTCCCTTGTCAGGATCACGGAGAGGCAAGCAACGGCAGATGGCAGATCACTAGCGGCAAGAACCCCGTAGCCTTCCTTCATCAGCCATACCGTTACAGCGGACCATTCCAGATTGGCCTTCACGGCATCAGCGTAGGGGCCTGCCCGCTGCATCAGGTCATCGAGGCTGGTAGGCGTTACGTGCCATTTGGGCCGATGATCCCTTGGGTAATTGCAGGGGGGCCTTGGTGCCTCCCCCGTTCCGTAATCGTGCAGATCAGCCATTACGCAGCTACTGCTGGGCCCTTAATGTAGCCCCGCTTTTGAGCCATGAAGTACACCCCGAACGCTTCCTGTGCGTTGCCGGGTGCCAATGCCATGATCGCGGCAGGGATGGCATAGGGCTTCACCGTAACAAGATACTCATATGCAGCATCATCGAGGCGGGCAAAGCCTGTGCAGGAATGCTCCTGAGGAAC
>NZ_JACIAP010000016.1:0-60399 GCF_014194875.1 Sphingomonas sp. BK481
ACGTTGTCGTCCATGGCGGCGTGATCGACCCGGCTATGCCCGGAGATCAAGGCGGCTACGCCGCTGAAGCTACACCACGCGGTGGGACACGATCCTCCCAAATATCACGACGGACCAGCGCTTGGGGCAGTCATGCCGGAGACAGCGCAGGCGGAGCGGGCCGCTGGTGTGTCTACGCGACCGTTAGCTGTCTCACCGAGCTTGGCTCGGAGGTTTGGACCACCAGGCCTGTGCATCGGATGCGGCTGAGATCCAGACAACGTCGCTATGCCCTTAAGATAAATCGCATAATAAATCTATTTTATGATACGTTAGACCATTCAGGCACCTGCGGCTTGACGATAGGAGATGGATGGTCGTCGTACTGGATACTGAGTGCTTTACCGCGACGCCTTGGAAAAGCTGCGTTCGGCTCGAAGGAGCAGGAATCACGCTGACCCTTTCCCCCGCAGCGGCCATCAAACTCGCGGATTCGCTGATAGACGCGAGCGCCGTGGCCCTAGGGCAGGTGGCGATGAAGGAAGCTGGGCTGCGACTTAAGCCTGACTGAATGTGATTACATTTGAAAGTTCACCGTATGAACTGATCGTTGAGTCTCGCGCTTCCGCTGTTGCACTGGCTGTATATGGTGCGAAGGTGTGCGTTGCAAAATGCTAGAGCGGGTCAACCACAACAGATGTCGCGCCTCTGAAGTAGGCTTGTTTAAAGCCCCGCTTTCTATTTCGCTTTGACGAAGGCACTTATTATTAATTCATCATATTCGTGTTGATTGTCACTAGGATGCCGTAGACTTCTTGATCGACTTTGCTTCGTACATAATCTTATCGGCAATGCGGATGGCCTGCTCAAAGTCGCTTCCTGTGGCAGAGCCCAAGCTACACGTTGCACGCCACTGTGAGGTTTCCAGCGCATCTATCAGCGCCTGATGGATGCTGCTAGACTTTCGCTCACCCGCGGCCTCGTCTCTAACTGTTAAGCAAAACGCAAATTCATCACCGCCAAGGCGAGCAGTGATATCGTAAGGCCGAACGGACGTGCTCAGTGCATGGGCGACGATACGCAGCACCTCATCGCCTGCGGCATGTCCATACTGGTCGTTTACCGCCTTAAATCCATCCAAGTCTATCACGCCACATAATAGGATCCTTCGATCTCGGGCAGCCGAAGACTCCTGTCGCTTGCCCTCACGTTGAAAGGACCTTCGGTTGCCCAGCCCCGTGAGTGGGTCCATCAACGCGTTCCTGCTCTCGTGGTCAAACGCTCGACGGAAGGCGCTTACAAGAAGGATTATAAAGATCACTCCGAGGACAAGCATCGAGGCATTCCAAACAGCCGCTGCGGCAGTAATAGAAGTTGCCCTAGCTGACAGTTGATCGGCAAAGCCATTTAAATGTAGCGTTGTGAAAATTGCCGAGGTGCCGGCTATGAGGCCAGCGATCCGTCCAAAGCACCAAGTTGTTAAACATAGCGGAACAAGGTACACTGAACTAAACGAGTAGAGCGGGCCCGTCACAGCGTCGAGGACAAAAAGACCCGCCCAAATCGGCGCGATCCATGCGAGAGCGGACATAGGGCTTAAGCGTGCAGACTTTCGTATTATGCTTTCTAGCAGCGTTGTTTCCGCGCTGCGGCGAGCCTTTAATGGAAAACTATCAAATCTAGCTGCTTTCCTCCGAGCTAGGCGCGCGTCCATGTCAGCGGGTATTTTCCGTTCAGCGCCGGTCACTCGATCCGTCATTGGGAATGTCCGAGTGCAGCGGCCTTCTGATCGAGTTGGAGGTAGCGACGGTTAAAGCCTGCTACGCTTTTGAGCTGGTCCCAGGCAGGAGACGAAATCAGGTGGCGGTCTTGCTCGAGAAGGCCGTCCTTTATCAGACCCTTGATCGTTCTGTTGACGTGAACCGCTGTCAATCCGACAGCATCGCCAATCTGTTGCTGCGTCAAAGGCAACCTAAATGGCTGATCTTCTGCTAGCCGGCATGGATCAAGCCTACTCGCAAGCTCGCAGAACAGATGCGCTATCCGCGCTCGGGCATTACGGCGTCCGATATTCACAATCCACTCGCGAGAAATTGAGGCTTCGATCAGAGCGCTTGCCATTATCGCATTCGAAATGATCGGGCGCTTGCAGGTCAAGTTGCGGATTAACGTCTCGTCTACCGCGGCTACCATACAGTGCGCTGTCGCCTGCACGCTGCAATCATTATACGCAAATTGCATATGCTGAATGTTAATTATGTCACCCGGTAGTCGAAAGCCGACAATCTGGCGAAATCCATCACTCGTAACTTTATATGCAATAGCAAAACCTGAAACAAGAACCTGAAATTCCGTAGACGTCGCGTCGTTCTTTATTATATGTTTTCCAGGATTGTAGAAATGTAACGAAAGGGGAAGCGCGACTATCGCCGCACAATCATCCTCTGCCAAGGCTGTGTTTAAAGCAAACTTTTCGAGCATCGGCGAAAGCGGGGCACCTAAGGTCTGCAAAAAACTGTCCCAACAGAATGCGTGCAAGACCACGCGCACCTAAATTCGACGTCTTAATTTCGCGTCTCGTTGTACCTAGCACGTACTAACGGTCTATGAACGCAGTAAATGTGCCTCAAAACGACACCATATCCTATCAGTAATTTCAGGCCGCGACGCACGCCTCGAAGCGTCATTCTGAGGCCCTGTCATGGAGACGCTGCTTAAAGTTTACGAAATACTTCGTCACGACGACTGGGCGCTCCACTGCTGCGCTGGACGCTATGAAGAACGTGTCTTGGCTCGCGGGGCGTGATGCCTTGTCTGGAGTGGGCAACCGCGCATAGGCCTAGGATGTGACTACACCGTCAGTGCATCCAGATGTCATTAAGTTCCGCGATGAGCGTAGTTCGCTAGAGGCATACGAGCAAATCGATAGGAATGACGGCGATACGATAGCGGACACGCTGACGATCGAGATTAGGCGGCGTAAGCTCGGGCTATGATGAGCACTCGAGAAGTTTGGCTTAAGGCGATGACGATCGTCGAGGCACGTAGATTATTTGTATCAGAGCCGATGGTCGATACCTTGCTGCAGATCGTGGGCCCCGAAGCCGAGATCGGCGATTGGGCGCGTGTTGCTGCCGCTGTCGACACGATTAACAACGGGCGGATGCATTAACCCGACCCGTGGAACGATCGTTCATAAAACGCTGCTGTGACAAGTGTGTCATAACGAGAATTTGCAAGGGGCGGTGGGCCTTTGCAATGCGCCACGGGGCGGGGTTAAATCCAAAGATAACCAGATCTTAGCGACCCCGACGGACGATAGCCCCATGAACACCTATCGCCGCTCGATGGCTAATGCCGGCAACAATCCGCTTGATCGGCGGTGCTCAAACCGAACGGCCATGAGTCATCCGGCCGTACTCATAACGTCTCTCGGAGATAAGCATTCGGCAATCATTCAAAACGTGTCTACCCTGGGCTTCAAGATTCGCTCAGAATACGGGGTCACTGTCGGACGGTTTCTTTCAATCGATATACCGGGGCTCGCTACGTACTCGGGCTGGGTAGCCTGGTCTTATCGCGATCAATTCGGGCTTGACGTGGCCAACGCCATTCCGGAGCCAGTTATCAAACACATCATCGCGATGGCCGTACAGGCAGGCGAAGGTCCAGCCCCAGGCTTTTCCTGATGATTGAACGGGCGTCGCCGCATCGATGAATGCGACCGCCGCTGGTCGGTGGCGTCAGAGCCCGAGGTGTATCCGCATAAACCGGGCGAAGCGTGAAGAGACACCATAGCCGACGGAAGTTGCCAGGATAATGGCGATTGGGAGGCCCCAAACGATCGCGAGTACGCCGTACAGAATCATCATGCATAAAGGATGGCAGAAATACTGCCCGCGACTAGTCTTAGTTTTACCCTTCGAGCGAATGTGTCTCGATCCTGATCAGTGCTTACGACGTTGTAGCGTTTGGAGGGCCGGTACGGGGGCATCTGGAACCTGCACATCCGCAACACGTGCATCAGGAGACTTAGTAATTAAACCGCCCAACCTGGCCAAGCAGGGCTACGATAATGTTCCATTAACCTTCTTGTTTCCGTGAAAAGCCTTGGTTAGCTTGCAGCCAAAGGGTGAGGAGAATCGGCGTGAAGATGGTGAAATCATTCGTGTGCGCTTTGTGCGCGACGTTAGCGACGGGCGTATCGGTACCTAGCGAAGCTGCTGTTATCGTTGCAAGCTTCTCTGGGAAGCTATCAGCTGCCCAGAATAACACGTATGACGATCCCTCATTTCCGTCGTCCGACTTTTTCAAGATAGGGCAGGCCTTCTCGGGTAGCTTTTCGTACGATACCGATAAGCCGGTCGAACAGTACGGTGATTTTGCATTTTTAGACCTGCAGACGTTCAATATTATTATCGGCGATGTGGACTTTTCAGACCGCTTTATCCCGCGTCAAACTGGACGTTCGGTTGATGGCGGGGTTGAATTTCTTGCTGGTGGCGCGAGCCAAGGGGGTGCCACCTCCGTCAGCCTCAATCTAAGTTCATTTTTCGGAAGCTATCCGACCGCTAACGAACTGAATGGAAAAACAGCTAGCTTTTTCTACGCTGATTACTTCCCGCTTGGGGGAGTGGTTTCGGGCGACGCTGTTATAAGCGTTGAGGGTGCCACGAGCCCGGTACCTGAACCAGCAACGTGGCTTTTTATGGTCGTTGGATTTGGGATGGTCGGGTACGCAATGCGGCGGCGCTCCATCTTGTTTGCGCCATCGATCGCCTAGCTTGGCGAGACTGCAATGAAGCAGGCAGGGTCCGCACCATTGTGATCGCCGACCCTGCCAAAGAGCGCTACCTGCCCGGTGACGGGGCGTTGCTGCTCCATTACGGGTTGTTAGCGACTTTGATTGCTGGCTCCACAAGATGAGGAGGCGCCGGTTGGGCCCAGCCAAACGCCCGCCTTACCCTAACAATGACGGCATAGGTTAACTTCGCAATCTGGGGTCTTAGCGCGTCCTGCACCGGTCGTTCGAACCAGTGGAACGCGAGTGCGGCCACGGCGAGTGACAGGCAGATTCCGATCGTGACCACGATGCTGCCTGGCAGGCGATCCGAAGCCAAGTATCTCGTTTCAGCAAGAATGGGCCCATGGAAAAGGTAAAGCGAAAAGCTGTACCTGCCGATACGTCGCATAGGTCTGTTCGCAAATATGGCGGACCCGAAGCGGTTTGGAACCGTGCTCGCCAGCAAAAATGCGCCGAAGCATACTGCGAGGCCGATGTCGCCGTAGATGACTGCGTTATCGTTCCATCCAATCGACTCGAGAAATGCCTCGTCGGGCCAAACGCGCAGCGAAACCATAAGCAGCGCGGTGATGCAGACGGCCTGAATGAACGCCGCAAGCTTCGCGCTAATCATGCCAGTGACGCCACTGCGAACCATTACAGCCAACGTGGCGCCCAAGAAAAAGATGTGAAAGTAAGAGGGGAGCGATATTCCTGGAAAGATCGGACGGAAGAGCATGGTGACGCCTGCAAGCAAGACAATCGCTGGCACTGTAAGGCCCACGTAGCCCCGCCGGACGGCATACCAAAAGACACCAAAAACCACATAGAACTGGACTTCTGGCGGTATAGACCAGAAAATGTGACTGCTCCCAGAAAATACGAGTAGTCGAAGAAAGTCATTTCCGTCTATATAGTACAGGAATTGAGGGCCGAGTGCCGCCGAAGCGATGTAGGCCAAAGTTACAGCTAAAAGGTATATTGGCATAATTCGAGCGACGCGGGCGGCGACGTAATGAGCGACGGAGGCCACATCAAGCGGCTTGTGGAGGTAAAGATACCCCATCAAAAATCCGCTCAGCATGAAAAACAGCAAGACACCGAAACCGCCGGTAAGGCTCGGAAAAGTTATTGGAAGTCCAATCTGGCCGGTATGAGAACCGACAACGATAAGAGCCGCGAATGCGCGGAGCCCATCAAGCTGTGGCAATATATTCGGCTGCTGGCTATTTGACCCGCTCGTCGTCATTTAAGGCCCCCCCCCGATGCCTTTTAAGGGCGGGAACCATTGGCGGCGAACGTTGATAGCATCTGTATTAAGCCTGATATGTATCAAAACCGTACGCTGACCCTGCGAGGGTTATGGCACGCGCCCTATATGAAACGCCCGGCTCTTTCGAACCGGGCGCCCTAATCACTTAATCGGCTTGTCAACGATCCAATAACGCATGTTCGGTCCCTTCTAGGCTGATAGAAAACGCCGACCATCTCGGCGTAACCAACGTTAAAAGGTTAATATTTCATTAATACTAATTGTTAGCAGTGTATTAACGTCCGTACGACGATCCGGTGTCCTCAAGAGGCAGGGTGAGTGATCTACAGTAGAATTCTTCATGCGTTTGCGCACCGTAGCTGCCGACAACGTCCGGTGCGGGGAGTGCGGCAAGCGCCCGAAAACCGTGCGGCCTGAGCGACTTTATCGGGGCGCGGCCGGGTCTACTACGATCCGATCAATGAACCTGACCGAAGAGCGCTACCTGCCCGGGGACGAGGCGCTGCTGGACTATTGAAGGCCGCAAGGCCATCCTTCCTCGAAAGGATAGGATACCATTATGAGCAGCGACCAAGTTTCCAACCTCGACGATACCGAAGCGCCTAGGGGCGGGATCATCGCAACGCACCTGGCGCACCCAGGGACCTTCATCGTTTTCGCAAGCAAGGGGGAGGTCGTCGAACGACATCCCGTCATTCTCTGGGGCGTAAATGAGGACGGGCTGGCGGTTCCCATGACAATGAACGGGACTTGGGACGACATCGCGGATGCGAACAGCTTCGTCCTGTTTCCTACGGGCGATTGCAGCAGGTATGAGAGAAATTGGCCTAATCTAGAGCAGGCGGTTGGCGATATATTCTTCGCTGAATAGCCGGGCTAGTTGAGCAAAACGCCCGGCCCTTTCGAACCGGGCGCCCTGATCACTTAATAGGCTTGTCGACGATCCAATAACGCATTTTCGGTCCCCTTCTCGGCTGATAGAAAACGCCGACCATCTCGGCATAGCCAACTTTAAAAGGTTAATATTTCATTAATACTAATCACCATTAATGTACTCAGGTCGGCACGACGATCCGGTATGCTTAAGAGGCAGAGTGAGCGATTTACAAAAGTAATGTTCGTGCGTTTGCGCGGCGCAGATGCCGGCCACGTTCGGTGCGGGAGTGCGTCAAGCGCCCGAAGAGCGCTACCGGCCTGGGGACGAGGCGCTACTGAACTATTGCATTGGCTGAGGAAAATGGCGCGTTGTAAGGTATGCACATTATACCGCGTAAACGCGTTATGCCGGACTGGATTTTGGAGGAGCTAAAATGTCGTTCTGCCTTATGCTTGACTATGGATCTGGATCATCGTGGATAGATGAGGTCGGTGACTCTGAATATCCTGCTATACTTGAAGACGGCGGCGGGTTTATGTTTCGCCTGCCTCCCGAGCTTGATGCTTACAGCCGCCAAGTGTTGCTTCAATCTTTGCGGCCCATAATTTTGGCAGAGTTGAATAACCCAGGTAGCCAGCATGAGAATATTAGAGAAGCATGCGAAACTGCGAGTATTTAATCCGGTAGGTCTCATGCCGTGTGGTCCCCGGAACAAAGATTGTCCCTAAACGGGTTGGTGGCGGCGAGTGAGCGATACCGCTTTTGGTTCCTTATCGCCGCTTCAGCATGGATCGAGCCTCGAAGAATAGAGGATGCGATAGCAGTCGCAGGGTCACCGCCCATAAACCGACGCCTGCTACTACCGCGATAATTACTATCAAAAGTGGCGCCGCCGGGGACCACTCGTACCAAGTCATGACGCAAAAAGCTGGGGCGACTGCCGCGATCGCTAGCACGGCACTTCGGCCATAGATTCGCATGATATCTCCCAAGCGGCTGTCCGTGATCCGCAGGATGTCCGGCATGTACAGGAAGAAAGCAAAGATCGCGTCAATCAATCGGGCAGCGGCCGCCGCCTCGATGCTGATGAAACAGGCCCCAGCAAAAACCGCTAGCCCGATGACGCTACGTATCGTCTCAAAGCGCGCCTGCCGGCCCGTTTCGTCGGCAATGATGAACAAGTCCCAAGCCATAGCGATTGCTGTGTAAAAAATGCCTACCATGCACAGGATAGACAGGCACATCGCAATCGATACCCATTTAGCACCATAGATGAGTAGGACGAACGGGCCTGATAAAACCCCAAGGCCAAGGAAAGTAGGCCACATCAGCGCAGTAAAGAGTCCCAGCGCGTGTTGATAGCGCGGGCCGATCGGTACTCCGGCGCGAGCTCCCGCGGCAAAATCCACGAACATAATACGACAGATTACGAGAAACACGCTGTCCCACAGCATACTGAAGATGTTGCCGGAGCGGGAATACAGCCCCAACGCTTCGATCCCAAGCAGGCGCCCCAACGTCATATCCTGCAGCCGGGAAGTGACCCGACCAACGCCAGTGGTCGCCAGGACGTTGATGCTGAAGCGTTGAACGGCGCGCCAATTGTCTAGACCCATGCGGAACTTTGCATGATGCGGTGCAAGCGCGATAGACATTACGGCGCTGACGGACGCCGCAATGATCTGCCCGTAAGCGAAGCTCATGTAGCTGTGGCCAGTGAACGCAAATCCAAGGGTGGCTATCGTGCCCGAAGCCGTCCCGAGCATTTTAACCAATGACACTTTTTTGAAGTTGCCATCGCGCTCCAACATCGCGAGCGGCATGAATCCAAGTGCCGCGATCAGCGGAATAATAGCCAAATAAAACAGCACCGAACGCACGGCCGGCTCGTCAAAAATCGAGGCGCTCACCATCCCAAAGGCGGCGATGATCAGTGTGAGAAAAAGTGCCACTGCAAAATTAATACTGAAGATCGTCGCGGACAGTGTCTCGGTCAGATCCTTTTCGCGGATCAAATAATTATTCAGGCCCAGCGACTGAATCACCGATATGAGGCCGCTGGCGGCGAACGCAACCGCAAAGATGCCTACCTCGTATGGCGTAAGCAGTCGCGCGAGCACGACAGAACTGACCAACTGCAAAGCAAAATAGACGAACTGTGCCCCAGCCATCCAGCCGATTGATTTTTTAATAGACATATTGAGAGCGCGTAATCCTATACAACCGATCGGGGCCGGGGCTAACTAACTAGAAAGGCGCGGCTACCGTTTTGATTGGGTTTGCGGTCAGGTTACGCAGCGCGTCTTTTTTCGGTAGGCGCTCGCCGGAACACTTTCCCCGCTACCGAAAGTGCTCGTTCGAACGTCATGATACCGAGCTCCTTCAGTTGATAATGTGCACCTGTCTTGAGATTGACATCAGCGTCGGCCAAGCGGCGTATGACAGACGCTGGGCACGTCTCGATAAAATACTCGAGTAGCCCTTGGTCCTGCATGCACCGGTGTAAGAATGACCCCTCGGGTGGCGCTAGGTCTTTCCAATACCCGGCTCGCTCTACGATGCTATTCCACAGGTGCAACGCATCGGTATTTTTACACTCGGCCACGCACCAATCGTATCTTTCGGGTAGAAACACCTGCCACCATTGGTTCCAGTGAATCGGGTAAAATCGCTCCAGGGGCTGAGCTTGGTCGACCGCGCTGTGTCCAAATATCTTGGTCACTAGCGCTGGTCCGGTTGATCCATAAATGGAGTCTTTTCCCGTGGCGAAGGCCATTGCGCCGTTAATAAGGCTTTTCAGACGAGGATCTCGGGGATCAACTCGCATGATCGCATTATTAATGCTCGACGCAGTTTCTTTACCGAAGAAATTACCGGTTTCCGGAACTTCGAACCTTCTGAGGCACAGCAAATCAGCGTCTATCCAAGCCTCCCCCGTTGCCTCAAACAGCCTATAACGAAATAGATCGCTAAAGTGCGCTAAACTAGGCTTGCCGAGCACCAGAAAACTATGAAGATATTTGGTATCAACTATCGTGCTAGCATCGCCTTCGCGCACTCCTTCCGGCAAGCGCTGAAGTTTATCATAACTGTATACAGTGACTTCATAGCCTTGCCGCACGAAACTAGCTAAACAGGCAAGTTCCAAACCGCTAAGCGGTCCGCCATGCCAGAAGCTGGCAAGCCGATTAACGCCGTCGATCATGCTCGTGCTCCGTCTGGCCTTATCGAGAGCCCTTTACACGGGTGGGAAAATATGTGGCAATCACTAATTCCATGCCCCGCAGCGGGGCTAGAGCGGCGAGGTCGTCCACAGGTGCATGCTCTTGCCTGCCAAGTGTTGGGACGCTAGCCGTTAAATAATCAACGATGGTGCTACCATGTAAACGCCTAACAGAATTCAGCGCCTCTGCCCGATGAATTTTCGGATGGTCGATAGACCCTTGATGGAACGCCCGGTTCTTTCGAACCGGGCGCCCGAGTCACATCGCGTTGTAATAGCCAGCGTAGAGTTTCGTCAGAGAAGCATTGAACGTGCCGCCATTGGCATCGGCGTCCTTCGCACGATCGCGACCGTATTCAGTGCGGCCCTTGGCCGAGAGCTTCTTGTACGCGCGGTTTTCCTTGTCACCCATGGTGAGTTCCTTTGGTAGAGTGGTCCAGGTCGACAATGGTATAGAGGCCCGCAGAGCGCTCGGCTCCGAGGATCCCTATAAGCCTCCCGATGACCTGATTATCGGGGGATGCGTGAAACGAGAGAGTCGGCTTGCCACTGCGGCGCCATAGCTTCCGGAATTTCGACAGAAGCGGCGCGAGCAGCTGGGGTTGCTCGACAAATACGAAATTGATGTACCAGCCGCGCTCATCGGCATCCCACGCGATCTGCGCGACGGGCGTCGGCCCCTGCCATGCAATCAAGCAGGAGCCGGACTGGCGAAACTCGGTGCACCCGGTCATAGGCATCCCCTCCTTTCGATTTGAATTTTTCGATACATCGAGCACGCGCGGGTATATGCAGGCGCAACACACGCGCCGGTCGACACGCTCACCTAGTGCCCGCAGACGCGTCGCGTTCGTTTCAAATGAAGGGCTTCATGTCGATCTGGGCACGTCTTTTAACATTCTACCTATCGCCCGGTAGATGGCTTAATCGATCACTAGCAAAAGACCGGGAAACTGCGCTGGCGGGCAGATGCAAATGCGGCAATGCCAAGGTCGAGGGCGAGTTACTCTGTGACGAGTGCAAGACTTGGTGAGCCCTCTCGTGTGTAGGGCTGTGACCAAGCTTAATGGGCCCAAAGAACCCTGATTGTTCTCCAGAACTCGGTGCCTTTGGTGGCGCTCCAGTTGCCCTTCTCGTACTCCTGCTTGAGGGGATACGTGTCGGCCCATCCCGAACCGCCGCCCCAAGCCAAAACGCCGGAAACGGTGTCTGAGTACTGCTTCACCAGCGCGGTAAATTGCTCCAACCAAGCCTTGCCGTTGAAGCTGGGTGTGCCGCTGCCGTTGGTCATCCATCCCCGCGCACCGCCGCCCATGCCGATTTCCGTAATCCAGATGCGAAGGTCACGACGCTTGAACTCGTCGAACATCTCCTTGAAGTTCGCGGCCACTGCCGAGCCCTTGATCTGAGGCGCCGACTTGCCCGACGAAGGCTGATCGTTGCCGGTCGTGGTCGGGTAATGGTGTGCGGAGAACTCCAGCTTGCCGAGCGGGTCGATCTTGCCAGCCCCGCCAACCGCGTCGAGCTCGGCTAGCGCGCGCGTGTAACCTCCGACCGCGTTCCAGCCGCCCCAACCAAGGATGATCGGGTAAGGGACGCCGGCCGCGCGGATGCCTTGCACCAAGGCCTTGCTGTTCGCCGCGTAGCTAGGCTCCCACCCGCCGCTGTTCGTCTCGTTCTGAAGCTCAAGGTGAATCAGGTCGTTCGAGCCGTAGGTCGCCATCAGCTTCTTGCCGAGTGCGGTCCAGAACGGCAGCAGTTCGGTATGCCCCATCGCCGAATAGCTATGATCGTCGATCACCACAGCCACGTCCTCCGCGATCGCGAAGTCGATGATCGTTTTAAGCGCGAGCCACTGCTTCGTCGAATACGGGCGGCGCCGGCCCTCAGGCTTTTGACCCCGGGGGTGGGCGCCTCAGCCAGCGCGGTTCCACGGGTGCGACGCGCTAGTCGGCCGTCCCGAACGATCCACGCCACCGATAGGCCGCGCCGCGGCGCCCTTGTCAGCAAGCGTCTTAGCGTCAGAGCATGGCCTGCAGAGCAGCTGATAATTGCTGCGTTCGCCGCTGCCGCCACGCGACAGCGGGACGATATGGTCGGCGATCGTGCCCAGCGTCTCGATGCCCTTTGCTTTGCACTCACCCTCGCAGGTGATGACAGTGGCGAGCAGGTGAGCGCGCATCTTGTCGTGCGCAGTGCCATAGCCGCGCTGATGGCGGCTGACCTTAGACCAGCTCATCAGCGCCCTCGAACGGCGGCACGGAGATCGATCGCCGCTTGCTCAGCCTGCTCAATCAAGCGCTCGCTGCGGCCCTGGTGGCGTGATCCACTCGCCATATCTTCAGCGATGCGCAGCACCCGCATGCCGATAGCCTCGACTCGGTCGGCGGTAGCGGGTCGGAACGTTGTCGCCATGCCATCTCCCGTCGCCGAGACCTTCAGCAACTTTTTTCAAATTAATCTCAACACAAGGCGAGGCTTTCAGCTCCGCCGCAAGATGAAGCGCCTTAGTTAATCTATAAGGTGTTGCTGCAGAGGACTTGACGACGCTTTAGGGAAGGCTCTCAATCAAAGAGCGACCCGACTCGAGGTCGAGCATTGGAGAGTTGAGATGCCAGGCGCCAATGAGTTTAAAAAGGATAGGCCATCTGAGCGTTGCCGAAGCGAATGTAACAGCGATCACGGCTCCGATCAATCGCCGTGGCCTGACGATCATGTCGCCGATAATGACCACGGTTTGTTCAACACCGTCAGTGATAAGACAGCCGCCAATTCAGACCACGGTACCAATACAGGGTCTTGACAAGCCCGCCACTCAGGGGATTGGAAGGCCAGTCCCCTGAGTATCAATATCCGCGACGAGAACATGCGACTGCCGCCATACCGCAGGACAATCGCTCGGAGCATGGCTTCTGCGTGAGGGGATGAAGATGGCTAGCCAACGCGCTTTCGAAGATCCTGCGCCAGTTGCTCTACATCCTCGATAAGCCGATCGCTGCGCCCTGATGGCGCGACCCGCTCGACATCTCCTCGGCGATCCGCAGTATGCGCATGCCGATAGCCTCTACATGGTCAGCGGTGGTGAAGTTGTAGGCGTCTCGCGCTGCTCCTCCCATTCCGCACCTCATCTCACAATCAGTTACTTGGCGCCGTCAACTCACCGAGCTTCTGCGCGCAAGCGCGCATGTGCGACCTGTGCCCTCGCGGCGCAGGCTTTGAAAATTCCCAGCGCGGCCGTTCCAGCGACAGCCGTCTGAGACTTGAGGGCTGCAGCAACAGTCACGGGAACTCGTCCATCCAGCCGCCCGATATAGAACGCCGTCGTCAAATTCGCGACCTTCCGCGTTGGCTCGTTCTTAGCCTGCTCGCCGACGGCACTGGTTACAACCAGACACCGGACATCGTCGTTCACCGTCTGCGCGTGCCCCGGAGCGGCAACTAAGATGGATGCTAGAACCAGACTGACAACGTTCTTCATACAAAACTTCCTGAACGTGGTGGGCCTACAAGCATAGGCCACATCAATGCACAAAGTAACGTCCGATCTGTCCATACCGTAGGACTATCGCTCGGAGCATGGCTCCTGCGTGAGGGGATGAGGGTGGCTAGCCAACGCGCTCATCGCTGCCCGCTTATGCGGCGATAGGCCCATCATGTACTTCATCCGTTCCAAGTAGCCAAGACCCGATCTTCAGGTTGATGCCAGCGAATGCGACCAGCACGAACTTGCCATCGCCATCCCTTACGACCGCACCTGAGAGACCAGCGCCTGGCCCTTCCTTGACCTTGACCGGCTGCCCTACGGTGAAGGCCTGCCGCTGCCCCATCTTGGCTGCACGTTTCCCCCGCTCTTCGATACGGCGGGCTTCAGCTATCTCCGCGTCGCCGATCGTTGGGATAGCGCCGAGGTGGCGGAACACCGAGAAGCCGGGATGCTCGGAAAAGGGTAGGGCGGCGATGCCGACTAGGTCGTGACGCCGATCGGCACGCGCGAACACGAACGTTGGCATGATCGGCGCCGCGTATTCGACCCGCTCGCGTGCAGGCCCTCGGCGGCGAGTCAGCGTCTGCACTGGGCTCCATACGTCGAAGCCGGCCGCCTCCAGAGAGGTAACCAGCGGCAGCGTGCGCGACGCTCCTGTTCGTAGGATGCACCAATCGTTTCCCCGCCCCATCGTCTCAACCCTCGTTCTTGAAATAAAAGTGAACCGCCATCAATCGCCGGTAACGTTTCGCTAACTAAATTGATTCAGTCGCTGGCAAACGTAGTCAGATAGAAGTCTGCTCTTCTCAGAGGAAACTGATGTGACTGCGACTGTTGCCAAGCTATATGACCAGCGCACAGCGCCCCGGCATTCCGTCGGCCTTGATGGCACGTTGCGAGACGATAACAATCGTCCATACGAGGTTGTTGTTTCGGACCTATCACTTACGGGATTCGTGATTCCGGGTTCAGCAAATCTTAAAATACCGTCGCGCATCGGCCTCGGGCTGACTGGCCTCGGTGGACGGTCGGCGCAAGTAGTTCGGAAAGATGGCCAAGGATGGTACGGTTGCGTATTTGACGTTCCGCTGACGGACGCGGAACTTAACAGCGTTGTCGTTGAGAAGCCAAAATCCACGGTCGTTTCGCTACCTTGGACTCCTGATCCAATTCTCGACGCTCCATCATTTCGAGACGAAAGGTTAAGTCCGCTTGTTAAGGTTCTGATCATTGCGGGCGCCACTGGTGCCCTCTGGGGTGGTTTGGCCGCTGCAGTCTGGCCAAGCTTGTAACCGAGCTACGGGCGTCGATTAATGTCCTGATCATAATCATGCTGCCATCTGCTTGGGATCGATCGCTGCATCGTCACCAGGATCGACGCCGAACATGCGCACGTAATCCTCGCGGCTTGGCATTCGCGCCCCGCGGTCAGGGTTTCCGCCCTGCGGCTTTGGGCGGCTTGGATCGGCAGCCGCTGCGAACCGACCACCTAACGCCGCGATGATTTCAGCCGCTTCATCCGGGCGGCAGCGCTCGGCAGCGGAATTATCAGCCCCGCGACGTGCGCGCGCTTCGATCAGTTGCGAGAGGCGCCACTGCCGCTGAATCCGCGGAGGGGCGGGCTGACTCATCGCGGCAGCTCGGATTTCGGAGATAGATGGGAAGAACTTCATCGTTCGTGCCGCAGCCATCGCGCCGGCCATCAGCACGTCCGCGGGAATATCGCTCAGCTGCTCGGCATAGACGTCGAGACGGGCGCTGGCCTCTTCGACCGATACCCGCGCGGCGGGATAGGCGACGACCAGCTTTGCCATGACGCGATCAACGGCGCGGGGCGAGCTCGTCCGCGGCGCGGCGCGGTATACGGCCAGAGCCTGCTCAGCGTCCGCGAGTTCGGCATCGGTCAACACGGGCAGCCGGGTCGGCAGGGCGTCAGTCCCAAGCACTAGATCGGCCAGCCTCCCGTTCAACGAGGGCTCTTGCCATCGGGGTGAGGTCGTTACCGCGGTACGCTGGTCGACGGTCGTGAGTTCGTTTGCCATTAAAGCTCTTCCAGTTTTTGACCCAGGTTCTCCACGAAGCCTGCCAATCGAGGCTCTTCGTGCCTTGCGTGGTGTGCCGGTCGATGAAGTGCTCGACCTGTTCGGCTTCGAGACCAGGCGGCCAACCTCGGAGATCGCCCGTGAACTGGACCAACATCATGCACGGTGCCGGCTGGATGACCCTCTTGGCAATCGCGCTCATCGCGGCCGTTATTTTCTTCGAAGACGTCTACCGTCGCTGGCCACAGATCATGACCGCCCTCCGCGGCAACGATCGGCCCGGCTTCGTGCCCCTCTCCCCGACTGCATCGGTCCGTCCCCTCCGGACTCGTCAACCCCGGCTGCCCGTCGTCGAGGCCGACGCCCAGCCAACCCATTCGAAGCGTGTCGCATGAAGATGCACAGTCAATGCGGCCGCAACTCAGCGGGGCCCCGCGAGAGCCAGCGCGTGCTCGACCGCGACGAGGTCCTTGGCCGCCGCGACCGCCTCATGCAGCAGACGCCATCTGCCAAGCGCAGCGCCGCTCTGACCACCATCCGCGCCCAGCTGCGCAGCATTGATTGGAGAGTTTCCCGTGGCTGATGTTGCTGAAAGAACGAACGACGTGGCCCAGGCCATGCTTGAGGGCAGCATCCGCACCGCGCACGCGCTGATCCCGAGTAGCGTCGCCAGGGAGAGCCGAGAATGCGGCGATCGAGCAGCAAATACTGGCAGCGTGGGCCCGGAGGACAAAAAACGTACTGCGAAGGCCGTTGCAGGCCGCCGTACCGTCACGCTGTTTCGAAAAGATCGCGGCACGATACTGTGGCGGAGATACTCAGCCCGGAATGCCCCAGTTGGCATCCTCGTTAGCGGCCTTGGCCGTTCGAACCAAATGCTCGACGTAGTTCTGAAAAACCGGAACTGTAAACGTGACGAGCGTCGGTTCGCCCTGGGGCTCCTTGAACGTCAGGACGACGAACCGGCTGCCTTCCTCGTCAAGTACGAGTCCGGCCTCCATCGCACCAGTGCCGCTGGGAGTAATGATCGTCGCTGCCATGGTAGTGCCTCTATGGTCGTCCAAAGAGCGGCTTTAGCGCCGCGGAACCGCCGCGTCAGCGTCCGTCGAGCTTTACGCGGCGTCGGCGGCCGTTTGCGACGCGCCGCGGTCATTGGCAGCAACAGCTGTTTTAGTCGCAGATACGACACGAGCTGTACCGCCTCGCGCCTTCGTCCTGCGATATTCCAGATAAAGTGCAATCAAAGAAAACACGGCGACCTCGAGACGAGTCCTCCTGGATGGCAGGACAGGCTCAGCACATGTGACGGCTCGCTAGGCACTTCAAATGCGTTTAATCAAATCGCCGTTGCGCCGATCGAAAACGCACATTGTCACCCCACCACGGGAATGTCGTCAATCAGGGCGGCGAGCGAACCGTCTTTAAAGGTGTGCGGTCGCACAATTCTATCGGGAAGGGAGATTTTTAGATGGCGCCGTTCAAGCGGCTTCATAGCCCGAACCTTTTGGGCCATTAATAGCAACGACCCCTCGAACAGAAGCTCGTTTCCTTCGTCGTCTTTTTGCGCTGCTGGCATCCGCACCAATGTTGCGGCCTCGGTCCACGGGAAATCCATTTATTGTATTCCTAAAAACGTCCCGCGCTTGGTCATCATACCACATCGGCGCCGCTATGCCATTGATCCTACGAAGGATCGGAGACGGCATATTTCGCCCGTGAACACTCAGCACCGTAGCACGCTGCACCTCGTGGCGTGCAGTTGACATGGTGCGCTTATCGCCCCGGAGGGCGGGCCTCGTTCATGCCACCCGAAAACCCTCACCGCTGGGTCCCGCAGCCGCTGGTCTCGCCGTGAAAGCTCACGCTACAGATCAAGAAGGACAGAACCGATGAGCGCAGCTCCGTATTGGCCGCGCATGCTCAAGCGGGCGAACGCCGCGAAATACTGCGAGCTCACGCCGCAGCAGTTCGACGCGGAGGTGTTCGCCGGCCGGCTGCCGGGGTCGGTCGCGATGTCGGGCGGGCCGCGTTGGGATCGCGCGGCACTCGACGCGAGCCTCGACGAGATGTCGGGTGGGGTCAACGACTGGCGGAAGGATCAGCCGGGCCTTGCCGCATGACCTGCCCAAATATGTAAAGCGGGTGCGGTCGAAGGGCCGCGAGTACCTGTATTTCGACACCGGCAAGGTGGTCGACGGCAAGCGGCTGATGACGCGCCTGCCGCCGCTCCGGTCAATGGAGTTCGGGGGAAGCTATGCGGCGCTGATGGGCCACCGCAATCGGAAGACGAAGGCGACCCTCGTGACGGTCCCGGTTCTCGTCGACATGTACCAGCGCGGGGCCGCCTACGGTGCCTTAGCGCCGGCATCGCGCAAGCTGTACGACATCTATCTTCGCCGCTTAGAGCGCGCGCTGCCGACCGCCCCGGTCAATGGGATCACCCGCGGCGACATGCGGACGGTGCTGGACAAGATGGCTGCGACGCCGGGTGCCGCGAACGCCTTCCTTCGCACAAGCGGCGCGCTGTTCGCCTGGGCCGTCGATCGCGAACACATCGCGAAGAACCCGTGCGATGGAATTGTGATGATGGAGGGGGGCGAGCACGAGCCTTGGCCTCAGCATGTACTGCGCGCCGTGCTTGCGGCCGAAGACCCCACCGTCCGATTGCTCGCGCATCTGCTCTACTACACCGCGCAGCGCCTCGGCGATGTGCTCAGAATGACGTGGTTGGATGTTGCTACCGATCGTGTCGAGGTCCGCCAAGACAAGACGAAGAAGCGGCTAAGCATCCCGGTCCATAGCGCGCTGAGCGCGGAGCTTGCGAAGCACGAGCGGGTTGAGGGCGCGATATGCCGGACGCCGCGCGGCGCGCCGCTGCGGGACGACAACGCCCGCAAGATGCTTAAGGCTTTCTCGGCCGCTGCCGGCGCGCCCAGCGTACCGCACGGCCTGCGCAAGAACGCCGTGATCGCGCTGCTCGAGGCCGGGTGCTCAACCGCCGAGACCGCATCGGTCAGCGGCCAATCGCTGCAGATGGTCGAGCATTACGCCCGACAGCGCAACCAATCGACGCTCGCCGATGCCGCCCTTGCACGGTGGGAGAGCAAACCGTGAACGTACAAACAGTGGAAAACTCTGCTCGCGACTCGCGCAATTCCGCCAACTCGGGTTATTTGTCAATTAACCCGACAAGATCGAGGGCCTCGAGCAAGGCACGATGCGCGACCTCAATCCGGGCGACAAGCGCCGCGTCGCCGATCGCATTCGCGTCGATCGTCTCGGGCCAGTGCTCGGTGACGAGGCCGGCGATACGGTCGAGGCTGGCGTGATCGACGAGGAAGCGGAGATCGACCGTCCGGGGGTCGGCGACGACCCGCAGGCGCAGGCAGGCGGGGCCGCCGCCATTGGCCATCGATTCGCGGACGTCGACAATTTCGAGTGCGCGGATCGGTCCGTTGCCCGCGACATGCTCGCTCAGCCAGCGCCAGACCGGTACGTTGCTCCGCGCTTCCTCGGGCAGGATCAGCGTCATGCCCGCGGCGCGCGAGACGAGCTGCGCGTTGAAGAGATAGGAGCTGACTGCATCCTCGAGGCTGACGCGGGCGCTGGGCACCTCGACGATCTCGACCGACGGCATCAGCCGTCGCAGATCCTCATAGAAGTGGTCAGCGTCGGCAAAGGCCTGCTCATGCGTGAACAGCACGGTTTCGTTCGCAACGGCGACCACGTCGTTGTGGAACGCGCCTGCCGCGATCGCCGCGTCCGACTGGCGGACGAACAGGGTCCGCGCGGGGTCGAGCCCGTGCCGGCGCGCGATCGCCTCGCTGGCCTCGCGATGCTGCCGCGCGGGAAACGGGCCGCCGGCTTCGCCATAGACGAAGATCTCGACGCCTAGTGCACCGTGTGTTTCGCACAAGCGCATATGGTTGGCCGCGCCCTCGTCGCCGAACGGCAGCGGGACGGGCGGGTGCACCGCAAAGGCCGGGTTGGCGAAGGCGATACGCAGCTGTGCGAGTGTTGCTGGCCATTCGTGGCTGCGGTGCGGCATCGTGCCGAGGTTCGCGACGCTCAGGTGGCAGCGACCGTCCGCGGTATCAGGGGCGGGCGATACGGTCGCGGCATTGGCCGCCCACATCGCCGAGGCCGACATCGCCTGCGCCTGCAGATGCCTGGGTGCATCCGCATACCGGGTCGCGAGCGCATCGAGCCAGCGATGATCGGGGCGGGGGTGGGGGAGGAGGATCCCCTGCACCAGCCCGAGGTCGAGGTTCGCGCGCATCTTCGCGATCCCCTGCAGCGCAGCGGCGCGGGGCCGTGCGACAGCACCCGCATTACGGGTCGCGGCCAGGTTGCCGGGGCTCAGCCCCGCGTAATTGTGACTGGGACCGATCAGGCCGTCGAAGTTGATCTCGACCAGGTTGGTGCCGCGCATCAGAGGCGCGCCACGTGAAGGACGGATGCGCCTTCGCTAACGTCCAGCGCCGCTGCACAGCCTTGCGAGAGGGCGATGCCATCGGCCACCGGGTGGATATCGCCGAACGCACACCGGAAGTCCGCGAGCGTACCCGTCGCGACCAGCGCTTCGGTCGTGACGTCGCTGGCGGGCGGGGTGTCGGCGATCGTCACGACCTGGGCCGTGCGCGCATCCGCGATCGACCGCACCTTGTCGGTGCGGGCAGTCATCGTCGGCCCGCCGTCGAAGATGTCGACATAATTCTCGAATGCGAACCCCTCATTCTCGAGCATCCGCATCGCCGCCCGGCCGGAGGGGTGCGGCAGGCCGATCGCCGCGCGTGCGCTCTCGGACAGCATCGCGGTGTAGATCGGATGCTTGGGCATCAGATCGGCGATGAACTGATGCCCGTTGATCGCATTGAACTGATCGGCGTCCTGGAAATTCATCCCGAAGAACCGCCCCGCCAGACCGTCCCAGAACGGCGAACCACCCGCCTCGTCGATGATCCCGCGAAGCTCGGCCAGGATCCGGTCGGCGAACCGGGCGCGATGCGCCTTGATGAAAAGATAGCGGCTGCGCGCGAGCAGCAGGCCCAGCCCGCCGGCCCGCTCGCCCGGATGCAGGAACAGCCCGCCGACCTCGCTCGACCCCTCAAGATCGGTGGCGAGGCTCAGCATGTCGGCGCGGAAGGTTCGCGAGAGCTCGCGGCTGTGCTGCGTCAACGTGCCGATCCGGTAGCTGTAGAAGGGCCAGCTCTGACCGACATGCGTGAACAGCTGACACGTGCCGCGGACCTCCCCCGTCTCGCAATTCTCGAGGACAAGGACGAACAGTTCGTCGCTGACCACGCCGTCTTCGGCGGGCGCGGTCCGGGCGAAAGCGGCGTGGCTGCGTTCGAGCTTGGCGCGCAGCGCGCGGCGATCGGGGGGCAGGTTGGTAAAGCCCCCGCCGGTCAGCTTGGCCATCTCGTACAAGGGCTGGAGGTCGCTATCGACCGCCGCGCGGATCCGGAAACTCACAGGTGCGTCCTCATAAGCCGTTCTCGCAGATTCGCAGGATGGTGACCGCGGACAGCGCCGCCCGCTCGGTCAGACTCTCGGGGATCATGAATTCGTCCGGTGAATGGATCGCGCCGCCGCGGACTCCCATGGTGTCGACGACCGGCACGCCGGCGGCCGCGATGTTGTTGCCGTCGCACACGCCCCCGGTCGCTTTCCAGGCGATGTCCAGGCCAAGGTCCGCGCCGCTCGCCTTGACCAGCGTGAACAAGTCCGCGGCCCCCGTATCGATCGGCTTGGGCGGACGATTGAACCCGCCATGGACTGCAATCTGGACGTCATGCTCGGCCGAAACCGCCGCAACGACGGCGTCGATATGCGCCTGGGCCTGGGTGATGTCCTCGCGCGTCGCCGGGCGGAAGTTGATGCGAAGGACGGCGACGTCGGGAACGACGTTGTTGGGACCACCGCCATCGATCCTTGCGGGATTGACGGACAGCCCGGGCCTACGGACCTTTGACAGCCGGACCGCGATGTCGGCGGCGGCGACCAGCGCGTTGCGGCCCTGTTCAGGATCGCGGCCGGCGTGTGCGCTCCGGCCGCGGACGGTGATCGAAAAATTGCCCGTGCCACCGCGTGCGCCGGCCAGCGTGCCGTCAGCAAGCGCCGGCTCGTAGGTCAGGGCCGCGATCTTCCCTTGCGCCGCGCGAGCGAGCAGGGCGGCAGACGAGAAGGAGCCGGTCTCCTCATCCGAGTTAATCACCACGTCATACCCGATCCGCCGACCCAGCGGGCTGGCCTCGATCGTCTTGAGCGCGGCCAGCATCACCGCAAGCCCGCCCTTCATGTCGGCGACGCCGGGTCCGTTGATCGTGCCATCCGGCAGTTTCCGCGATGTCTGGAACATGTGGTCGCGCGGATAGACCGTGTCCATGTGACCGGTGAACAGCATCCGCATCGCGGCATCCGGGCGAACGCGAAGATGGAGATGCCGACCGTGGTCCAGTGGGTTGATGGTTCCATCGGTCGCTACGCTATCGGCCGGTTCGGGCTCGACGAGTGTGATATCGCCGGGAAGACACGAAAACGCGTCGGCGAGCAGCCCCGCCATCGTCGCCAGCCCCTCAAGGTTGCGCGTGCCGCTGTTGACCGCGGCCCAGCTTTCCACCTGCTGCAGCATCGCGGCCGCATCAAGCCTGGCGACCGCGCCTGTTTCGTCGTGCGAAAGTCCTCTCATCCCCCGACCCTAGCCTCGTGCGGCGCGGGGGGAAACCGTCAGAAGCTGTAAACCAGCGCGGCACGGCTCGTCGTGTCGGTCGTCATCGATCCCGCCGGCGGTTCGCTTTCATATTGAACGGCATAGGACAGCGAAGCCGATAGCGGACCGATCAGTTTCGCGGTCAGTGAGGTGGTCCCGCCAAGCGTGCTGTTGAACCGCTGGACATAGGCAGACGCAACCTGTGTAACCGACAGGCCGTTGGTAATTCGCCAGCTGAAATTCAGCGTCCCGCGCCCGGCGATCGCGCTCTGGTTCGTGTTGTCCGTGAAGTCGGTGTTCCGATATGCCGGCCCCAATTCGAGATCGAGCTTGGTCCTCGCCGATTTCAGCACGCTGTACCCGCCGCCGACCGAGACCGAATAGCGGTTGTTATAGCCGAGGAACCGATCCCCTTCATACTGCGCAGCACCATAGATATAGGCGCGGTCGTCGATCTTGTAGTTGGGCTCGTAGGACGCGAGATAATGCTCTCGCACGGCGACATTCTGGTTTTCCTGGTAATCCGCCTGGGCGTGGAACTTCTGTCGCCACCGCAGGCCTTCGCGGGTCAGGTCGACAACCGCGGTACCGCCGGCCGTGTCGGAATTGCCAGTGGTGAGATAGCCGCCGACTTCCGCCCGGCCGCTCCAGAGGTCGAGGAAGCTCGCCTGACGGATGACCTGCGTGCGTTGGGCGGCGCGATCGGCCTTCCATTTTTCCGCGATTGCCAGGACCGCGTCGCCGCTAAGCGGATCGGCCGCGCGCGCATATTTGACGATCGTCGAGACATCGCTCTCGTTACCCGCATCGAGTGCGGCATCGAGCATCGCCCGGATATTTTCCGGAATCATCACGGTCTGGGCGATGGCGGGCGCGGGGGACAATGCCGTCACCAGGAGGCCGGCGAAAAGCGGGAGACGGAAACAGCGCATAATCGGGTCAAAATCGCGACAGGAGGAGGGGCTGGATCGGCACACAGGGTTCCGTAGCGTCACCACGCCGCGTTGGGAACGGTTCAGCGCGGTCCGCTTGCGCCGAGATGTGGCGCGAAGGCGGCAAGTACCTCCTCGTAGAGGCGCTTCTTGAACGGAACGATCACTGCCGGGAGCTCTGCGGGGTCGATCCAGCGCCAAGCGTCGAATTCCGCATGCTCGGTGTCGATCGCGATATCCCCGTCACCGCCCTTGAAGCGGTAGAGGAACCAGCGCTGCCGCTGGCCGCGCCATCGGCCCTTCCATACCTTGCCGAGAAGTTCGGGGGGAAGATCGTAGACGAACTCGCCCGGGGCCTGCGCGATCAGCGTGACCTTGTCGGGTGAAACGCCGGTTTCCTCGCCGAGTTCGCGAAGGGCCGCGGTCTCAGGGTCCTCGCCGGGGTCGATCCCGCCCTGCGGCATCTGCCACGCGTCGAGCGTCGAGTCGCTGCGGCGGCCCACGAACACCCGGCCCGCTCCGTTGATCAGCATGATGCCCGCGCAGGGACGATAGGGCAGGGTGGTCGGATCGGTCATCCCTGCCCATTCGAGTGTTTCCTGATCGTCCGCAAGCCCGAAGACGGTCGAGCCGCGCCACGCGATCATGCATCCTCCGAAAGGACTCCGCGTTGAGCGAAGGACATGGTGGTGGCGTATGATAGGAGCAGGGGGATGAGGCGGACCTTGGTGAAGTGGCGGGGTTTGTCCGCGCCGTCGGCGATCGGCGCGGATCAATCGTACGGTCGGTCGCGATGATCCATGTCGTCCACCATCCCGATTATGTGACTCCGGCGCCGGCGCGGTCGACTTATCGCTGGAACAAGAACGGGCTCATCCGCGATCTGCTGCGCGCGCATGGCAGCGCGGTAGCCTGGCACGAGCCGCGCGCGACGCCGCGTGAATGGCTCGAGGCGGTCCATGAGCCGGGCTATGTCGCCGAGGTTCTCGAAGCCCGCGTTCCGCCCTTGAAGGAGCGCAGGATCGGCTTTCCGGTCAGCGCCGCCGTTGCCCGCCGCGCCGCGATCGTTCCCGACGGCACCTGGGTCGCCGCTGTCCTCGCGCTGCGCCACGGCTTTGCCGCCAATACCGCGGGCGGCAGTCATCATGCGCTCGCCGATACGGGCGCGGGCTACTGCGTGTTCAACGATCTCGCCGTCGCTGCGGTCCGCCTGGTCGAGGAGGGCAGCGTCGAGCGGGTCTTGGTGGTCGATTGCGACGTCCATCAGGGCGATGGCACCGCCGCCCTGCTCGCGGGCCGGCCGGGGATCGCCACCTATTCGATCCATGCCGACAAGAATTTCCCAGTTCGGAAGGCGCAGTCGACGCTCGACGTGCCGCTGCCTGACGGCGTCGACGATGACCAGTATCTGGCGACGCTGCAAGAGACGCTCGTCCCGCTGCTCGACTCCTTCGGCGCCGACCTGATCCTCTATCAGGCGGGGGTGGATCCCTTTGCAGGAGACCGGCTCGGCCGGCTGTCGCTGACGCTCGACGGACTGGTACGACGCGAACGCCTGATCGCACGGCTGGCGATCGAACGCGGCATCCCGCTCGCGAGCACCGTCGGCGGCGGCTATGGCAACGATGCGCTCGCCATTGCCGAGCGCCATGTCACTGCGATCATGACACTTGGTGCGGCATTCGAGGATGCCAAGGGAACCGCAACGGCCTCCAAAGTGTAGCAGCAGGCGATGACAACACCCGTACTTCTCTGGCTTCGCCAGGACCTTCGCCTGCATGATCACCCGGCGCTCGTCGCCGCTACGCAGGAAGGGCCGGTGATCCCCGTCTATATCCTCGATGACGACGCGCCCGGCGACTGGGCGATCGGTGGTGCCCAGCGCTGGTGGCTCCATCACAGCCTCGAGGCGTTCGCCAAGTCGCTCGACAAGAAGGGCTCCCGCCTCGTTCTGCGGCGCGGCGATGCGGTTTCGACGCTGCGATCGCTGATGACGGAGACGGGCGCGGAGCGGGTGTACGCGACACGCCAGTACGAGCCATGGTGGCGCAAGGCCGAGGATGCGCTCGGCGACGCGATCTGCCTCCATGATGGCAACCAGCTTGCCCGGGTCGAGAGCGTGACGACCGGGGCAGGCGGGCAGTTCCGCGTCTATTCGTCGTTCTGGAAAGCACTGTCGCAGATGATGCCGCCACCGGAACCGGTCGCGATGCCGCGCAAGATCGACGCGCCGGAGACGTGGCCGGAATCGGACACACTGGACAGCTGGAAGCTGTTGCCGACCAAGCCCGACTGGTCGGGTGGCTTTTCCGACTGGCGTCCCGGCGAGGATGCCGCGCGGAAGGCGGTGGCGCGGTTCGCGGACGTCGCCGACGATTACGACCACGACCGCAACATACCCTCGACCGAGGGGACCTCCCGGCTGTCGCCGCATCTTCATTTCGGCGAGATCAGTCCCCGCCAGGTCTGGCATGCCGTCTCGGGACACGGCGACGGCGTCACGACGTTCCGCAAAGAGGTGGCGTGGCGGGATTTCACGCAAGGCGTGGTGCTGGCGCCCCCCGATTATGCCCGCCGCAACGGAAGGCCGGCGTTCGATGCGCTGCCATGGCGCACCGGCAAGGCGGCGGCGTCCGATCTGAAAGCCTGGCAGACCGGTCGGACGGGCTATCCGATCGTCGATGCAGGGATGCGGCAGCTCTGGGCGACGGGCTGGATGCACAATCGCGTCCGGATGATCACCGCGAGCTTCCTCGTCAAACATCTGCTGCTCGACTGGCGCGAGGGCGAACGCTGGTTCTGGGATTGCCTGGTCGACGCGGACTACGGCAATAATTCAGTCAACTGGCAATGGGTCGCGGGCACGGGGGTCGATTCAAACATGTTCGGCCGGATCATGGCACCGCTGTCGCAATCGGAAAAATTCGATGCGGGCGACTATATCCGACAATGGGTGCCGGAACTCGCCAAGGTTACGGGCGACGCGATCCACGACCCGGACGAGTCCGGGTGCCGGCCGCGCGACTATCCGGCCAAGATCATCGGTCACCGCGAGGCACGCGAGCGCGCGCTCGAGGCCGGGCGGCACGCGCGCTGACGCCTTTTGGCACGCGCCTCTTTCCTAGGTGGCGACGCTGTTGCATGGAGCGCCGCGATGACCGCTGCCCATGCCTTTGACGACGCCGCTACAGGGCGTGCAACCAGTGCCGCACGCCTGACCGCGCCGATATTCCACCGCCTGCTCGACCGGATCGATGCAGGACTCGAGAGCGGCGGTATCGACGCAAGCTTGCCTGACGGCACCCGCCGTTTGCTGGGAGGGCGTGCACCCGGGCCGATGCCGATCGTCACCGTCCATCGCTGGCGGGCGCTGGTGCGGTTGGCGACGGCCGGATCGGTCGGCTGGTATGAAGGCTGGACCGCGGGCGACTGGTCCAGTCCCGATCCGGTCCCGCTGTTCGACCTGTTCATGCGCAACCGTATCTCCCTGGGCCGGACGGCGCGATCGGGTGGGGTTGCGCGACTCTCGGCCCGCGCTTGGCACTGGATGCGACGCAATCACCGCACGGGATCACGGCGCAATATCGCCGCCCACTATGATCTCGGCAACGACTTTTACGAGACCTGGCTCGATCCCAGCCTGACCTATTCGAGCGCGCTGTTTGTCGAGCCGATCAGCGAGGCCGAACCGCTCGAGCATGCCCAGACGACGAAGCTCCAGGCGATTTTCGACAGGACGGGTACGCAACCCGGTGACCGGATCCTCGAGATCGGCTGCGGCTGGGGCTCCTTCGCGGCACTCGCCGCGAAGGCCGGTGTCGACGTGCACGGTCTCACCCTGTCGACCGAGCAGAAGCGACAGGTCGACGCGCGGATGGCCGAGGCAGGGCTGACCGGAGTGACCGTTTCGCTGACCGACTACCGCGACGTCGTCGGCACCTATGACGCGGTGGCCAGTATCGAGATGGTCGAGGCCGTGGGTGAGGCCTATTGGCCGGCCTATCTCGACGCGGTCGCGCGGGCGCTAAAACCCGGCGGCCGTGCCGCGCTTCAATATATCACGATCGACGATGCGATCTTCGATGCCTATTCGACGAGCGTCGACTTCATCCAGCGCTACGTGTTTCCCGGCGGCATGCTGCTGTCCGAGCCGCGGTTCCGCGCTTTGGCGGAGGCACGCGGTTTGACGTGGGAGGATCAAAGCAGTTTCGGGCTGCACTATGCCGAGACATGCCGGCGTTGGCGGATCGCGTTCGACGCCGCCGTCGCGCAGGGGCGCTTGCCGGCACGGCTCGACGCGAAGTTCGTCGCGTTGTGGCGCTATTACCTGATGTATTGCGAGGGCGGGTTCCGCGGTGGCGGCATCGACGTCGCACAGGTGACGCTGGTGAAGCGACGCTGATCGTCCGCCCCGCAAGGGAAGGATTTAGGCGACGCGCTCGAAATGGCCGGGTTCGAACCCGTCGACAGCCAGCGCGACGATACGGTCAGCGACGACCTGCGGATCCTTGACCGAGTTCGGATCCTCGCCCGGATAGGCACGCGCGCGCATCTTGGTGCGGGTCGCGCCGGGATCGACGATCGCGGTGCGGATGCCGCTGATCTCGGCCATCTCGTCCCCGTAAGCGCCGAGCAGCGTCTCGAACGCCGCTTTCGAGGCACCGTAGAGCCCCCAATAAGCGCGCGGCTTGCGGCCGACGCTCGACGTGACACCGATCACGCGCGCCGACTTCGCCTTTTTCAGCATCGGATCGAACGCGGCGATCATCGCCGCCTGCGCGCTGACGTTGAGCGTGAGGACCTGCGCCATTTCCTTCGGATCGATCGCCGGGACCGACGACAGCGATCCCAGCATGCCCGCATTCAGCACGAGGATGTCGAGCGCATCCCAGCGATCCCCGATCGCGCTGGCGAGCCGGCCGATCGCTTCGCTCTCGGCGAGGTCGAGCGGCGCGATCGTCGCGGAGCCGCCGGCGTCATGGATCGCCGTCTCGACCTCTTCGAGGCCGCCCGGCGTGCGCGCGGTAAGGACCACGTGCGCCCCCTTTGCAGCGAGCGCGATCGCGGTGGCGGCGCCGATGCCGCGGCTTGCACCGGTGACCAGCGCAAGCCGGCCTTCGAGAGGCTTGTCGGTCATTCTAGCTCCAGGACTTGTCAGATGACGCGTTCGGCGAGCATCGCGAACTGATCGACCTCGGCGCCCTCGTCATGATCGGTCAGCGTGGTCGGGTAATCGCCGGTGAAGCAGGCGTCACAATATTTCGGTCGGATATCCGCGCGCTTGGCCTCGCCGAGCGCCTTGTAGAGCCCGTCGATCGAGATGAAGTTGAGGCTGTCCGCGTGGATGAAGCCCGTCATCCCGCCGAGATCGAGCTTGGCCGCGAGCAGCTTGGCGCGCTCGGGCGTGTCGACGCCGTAGAAGCACGAGTGTCGCGTCGGCGGGCTGGCGATGCGCATATGGACTTCGGCCGCGCCCGCCTCGCGCATCATCTGCACAATCTTGAGCGAGGTCGTGCCGCGGACGATCGAATCATCGACGAGGATGACGCGCTTGCCCTTGATCAGCGCACGGTTGGCGTTGTGCTTCAGCTTCACGCCGAGATGGCGGACCTTGTCGCCCGGCGAGATGAAGGTGCGGCCGACATAATGCGAGCGGATGATCCCGAGCTCGAACGGAATCCCCGATTGCTGCGCATAGCCGATCGCCGCGGGGGTGCCCGAATCGGGGACCGGGATGACGAGATCGGCATCGACCGGCGATTCGATCGCGAGCTGTGCCCCGATCGCTTTGCGCACCGAATAGACCGAATGGTCGTCGACGATCGAATCGGGGCGCGAGAAATAGACCCATTCGAAGATGCACGGACGCGCCGCCATCGGCGCGAACGGGCGGATCGAGCGGATTTCGGACCCCTGGACGATCACAAGTTCGCCCGGCTCGACCGCGCGGACGAAGGTTGCGCCAACGACGTCGAGCGCGACCGTTTCGGACGCAAAGATCACCGCGTCGCCAAGCTTGCCCATGACCAGCGGCCGGATGCCCAGCGGATCGCGGCAGGCGATCATGCCCTCGGGCGTCATCACGATGAGCGAATAGGCACCCTCGACCTGCTTTAGCGCGTCGATGAAGCGATCGAGCAGCGTGCGATAGTTCGAGGTCGCGACAAGGTGGATGATCGTCTCGGTATCGCTGGTCGACTGGAAGATCGAGCCGCGACGAACGAGTTCACGACGCAGCCGCATCGCGTTTGAAATATTGCCGTTATGCGCGATCGCGAAACCACCCGTCGACAGCTCGGCGTACAGCGGCTGGACGTTGCGGAGTGCGGTTTCGCCGGTCGTCGAATAGCGGACATGCCCGCAGGCGACCGTGCCCGGCAGCGCGCGAATCACGTCGTCACGATCGAAGTTCCCTGCGACATGGCCCATCGCGCGGTGCGTATGGAAATGCGCCCCATCGAACGTCGTTATGCCGGCGGCTTCCTGGCCGCGATGCTGCAGCGCATGGAGGCCCAGGGCGACAAGCGCCGCCGCGCCGTCGGTGGCCGAGACGCCAAACACCCCGCATTCTTCACGGAGTTTGTCGTCATCATAAGGGTTTGTGGTCAGCATGCCGGGTCTCACGTCGTGCGGAGCATGCCCTATAGTCGCGGTTCACACGTTTGTCGCCTCCTTGTAATAACATTGCGCAATGGGTTTGATCTCTCGCGTCGCTTCGCGCCCGCTTTCTGGTATGTCGCAGGGCATGACACACAGCCGCGACACGGGCCTGACGCTCGATCCGAAATTCGATTCCTCCGGCCTGCTGACGGCGGTCGTCACCGACCGCGTGTCGGGCGATGTCTTGATGGTGGCGCACATGAATGCCGACGCGCTGGCGCAAACCCAGGCGACCGGCGAAGCGCATTTCTGGTCGCGGAGCCGGCAGGCCTTGTGGCGCAAGGGGGAGACGTCGGGCAATGTGCTGCGCGTCGCCGAACTCCGGATCGACTGCGACCAGGACGCGATATGGGTGATCGCCGATGCCGCGGGGCCGGCCTGTCACACCGGCGAACGTACCTGTTTTTTCCGGCGTATAGAGGGTGATGGCCTGGTGACCGCCGAATGAGCCACAGGCGTGGCGGGCTTATGCTCCTGCTGTGGCTGCTGGCCGGATGCGACGGTGCGTCGACGAGCATCACCAATACCGAGAGCACGCCCGGTTCGCGGCTCGAGGCGGCGGCGCGGAGCGCGGGTATCGTTGGTGATCCCGGTGCCGCGCTTCAGGGCTCCTGGGCGCGCGATACCGACCGGATCTGCATCATTGGGACCGAGCGGGTCAGCCGGATCGGCGTCAGCGTCGATTATGGCGAAGCTCAGAGCTGCGCTGCATCGGGGACAGTCGAGCGCTCCGGCGAGCGGCTGCAGATGACGTTCGGCAAATGCGCATTCGATGCGCGGTTCGACGGGGATCGCATCACGTTCCCCGCCGACATGCCCGAAGCGTGCGAAGCGCTGTGTGCGGGACGTGCCTCGCTTGCCGCGGTGACGGTCGATCGGTTGAGCGAGTCGCGGTCCGAGGCGGCCACGCTGCGCTCGAAGGCGGGCAAATTTCTCTGCCGAGATTGACGTTGACGTAAACGAGAGCTAAATGCTCCGGCATGGCGACCAGAGCATCCCCGGCAGAACGGGCATCTCCCGAATCCTATGCGGTGATCGAACCGCGGCATGATCGCGACCATTTCACGATATCGGATCTGTCGAGCGAGTTCGACGTGACCGCGCGCGCACTTCGCTTCTACGAAGACGAAGGGCTGATCGCGCCCGAGCGACGGGGCACGCAGCGTATCTACTCGCACCGCGACCGCGCACGGCTCGCATGGATCCTGCGCGGCAAGCGTGTCGGCTTCAGCCTCGGCGAGATCCGCGAGATGATCGACCTTTACGACGTCGGCGACGGGCGTCGTGCGCAGCGTCAGGTCGTGATCGAGCGCAGCCAGTCGCGGATCGCGCTCCTGACCGCGCAGAAGCGGGATATCGACGCCGCCATCGATGAGCTTACCAATTTCGTGGCCCTTCTCGAAGTCGGCCGCGCCAACGACCAGCAAGGATAGACCATGCCCCAATACACGCCCCCCGTCCGCGACACGCGCTTCGTCCTCGAACAGGTCGTCGGCCTCGACCGCTACAGCAACCTGCCGGGCTTCGATGCGGCGTCCCCCGACGTCGTCGATGCGGTGCTGGAAGAGGGCGGCAAGTTCGTCGCCGAAGTCCTGTTCCCGCTCAACCTGTCGGGTGATCAGCAGGGCTGCACCCGCCACGAGGACGGCTCGGTCACGACTCCCGACGGTTTCAAGGAGGCGTACAAGCAATATGTCGAGAGCGGCTGGGCGACGCTTGGCAACCAGCCCGAATATGGCGGGCAGGGGATGCCGCACGTCGTCTCGACGGCCTTCCAGGAATACATGATCTCGTCGAACATGGCGTTCGCGATGTATCCCGGCCTGACGCATGGCGCGATCGCCGCGCTGGTCGCCAAGGGATCGGACGCGCAGAAGGCGATGTACGTGCCGAAGATGGTGTCGGGCGAATGGGGCGGGACGATGAACCTGACCGAGCCGCAGTGCGGCACCGATCTGGGCCTGATCCGCACCAAGGCCGAGCCGCAGGCGGACGGCTCCTATGCGATCACCGGCACGAAGATCTTCATCTCGAGCGGCGAGCATGACCTGACCGAGAACATCATCCACCTCGTCCTCGCCAAGACGCCGGGCGCACCTGACAGCTCGAAGGGCATCTCGCTGTTCGTGGTGCCGAAGTTCCTCGTCAACGAAGACGGTTCGCTCGGCGATCGCAACGGCGTCACCTGCGGGTCGATCGAGCACAAGATGGGGATCCACGCCAACTCGACCTGCGTGATGAACTATGACTCGGCGACCGGCTGGCTCGTCGGCGAGGAGATGAAGGGCCTTGCCGCGATGTTCATCATGATGAACGCGGCGCGTCTGGGAGTCGGCCTGCAGGGGCTGGGCGTTGCCGAGGTCGCGTACCAGAATGCGGTGCAATATGCGCAGGACCGTCGCCAGGGCCGCGCGCTGACCGGGCCGAAAGAGCCGCAGGAAAAGGCGGACTCGCTGTTCGTCCATCCCGACGTTCGCCGCATGCTGATGGAGGGGAAGGCGATGACCGAGGGGCTGCGCGCGCTGATCCTGTGGACCGCGCTGCAGGGCGATCTCGAACATAACGCCGCGACCGAGGAAGAGCGTCAGCTGGCGGGCGACATGATCAGCCTGTTGACCCCGGTCATCAAGGGCTATGGCACCGACAAGGGCTATGAGATCGCGACCAACGCGCAGCAGGTCTATGGCGGTCATGGCTACATCGCCGAATGGGGCATGGAGCAATATGTGCGCGATGCGCGGATCGCGATGATCTACGAGGGCACCAACGGCGTGCAGGCGATGGATCTGGTCGGTCGCAAGCTGGCGCAGAACGGCGGTCGCGGGATCCAGGCGTTCTTCAAGCTGGTCGCGGACGACGTCGCTGCCGCGAAGGGGGATACGGCCACCGCGGGCTTTGCCGAGGCGCTGGAAAAGGCGAACGGCCAGCTTCAGGCGGCGACGATGTGGTTCATGGCGAACGGCATGAAGAACCCCGAGAATGTCGGCGCCGGTGCGGTCAGCTACATGCATCTGATGGGCATCGTCGCGGTCGGCGCGATGTGGCTGCGGATGGCGGTTGCCGCGACGAAGCTGAAGGCGGCCGGGGAGGGCGAGGCGGCGTTCCTCGACGCCAAGCTGATCACCGCGCGTTTCTATGCCGAGCGGATCCTGCCCGACGCGGGCGCGCTGCGTCGCAAGATCGAGGGCGGCGCGGAGTCGCTGATGGCGCTGCCGCCGGAAATGTTCATGGCGGCGTGATCGCCATCCTCAAGGCGTGAAGGGCGCGGGCATCCGGATATCCTCCCGCTGCCCGCGCCCTTTTTTGTCCATGTCGCTCGGACAAAAAAGGGGAGCCGTTGCCGGCTCCCCTCCTGAGGTACGATGTGTCCGGGGATCAGAAGTTGATCCGGACACCTGCATAATAGCGGCGGCCGAGCGGATCATAAGTGCCCGCATCGGTATCCTGGCCGGCCGACGCGCCGATATCGGCGAGATAGGGCGGCTTGTTATTGAGCAGGTTCGACCCGCCGATGTAGAATTCGAAGCCGTCGTTCGTCTGGAAGCGGATCTGCGAGTCCAGGTAGAATTGCGGACGGACGCGGTACAGCGGATTGGTACCCGGGCGGGCGCCGGTCAACTGGTCGTCAAGGCTTGCCTGGCTCATCCAGGTGCCCGTCGTCGTAAAGCCGACACCATCGATGTCATAGGACAGGTTCGTCGTAAACCGGTCGCGCGACGCACCGATCTCACCCGCGAAATAGTCACGATCCGCATCGGGCAGGGGCACCGTGTAGCCCGAGATCAGATGCGTGTATGAGCCTCGCAGGCCCAGCATGCCCGCAAGACCGATATCGGCCAGATCCTGGCGATAGGTGATGACCGTATCGATGCCCTGGGTCTTGACGCCACCGCTGTTGAGGAAGCTGGTCGTCAGCTGGTCGAGCGACCCGGCGCTGTTCGGCCCGAGCGCGGCCGCACGGCGCGTGATCTGGCTGCAATAATCCGAATTGCCCTGCTGGTAGCACTGGTTGACGATATACTGCAGCGGCGTCTGGACGATCGCATCCTTGATGCGGATGTTGAAGTAGTCGACCGTGACGACGAGGTTGCGCAGTGCACGGATCGAGCGCGGGTTGATCACCACGCCCGCCGTGAAGGAATCGCCCTTCTCTTCCTGCAGGTTGCGGTTGCCCGCCTCGAAGCTGGTGACGCCCTGGATATCGGCCTGGTTCGCGGCGAACGCGCCGCCGTTCGCCGCGATGTTGGCGAGCACGCCCGACGCGGCACGGCAGGTCGTGCCGAGCGTTCCGGCCGTCGCCGCGGTCACGCCGATGCAGGGATCGTTGACGCTTGGGAAATTCTGCTGCGGAGCCTGGAACAGCTCGTTGATGTTCGGTGCACGCACCGACCGCGCCTGCATGACGCGGAAGCGGATATCCTCGACCGGTGCCCATTCACCGCCGAAATTGTAGCTGTAGGTGGTGCCGACGGTCGAATAATCGGACACGCGGATCGCGCCGCGGACGCTCAGCGACTGGAAGAACGGCTTGTCCTGGATGATCGGTGCGACGACCTCGCTGAACCCTTCCCAAAGATGGAAGCGTCCCGCGGTCGATGGCAGCGCGTTGTTGCCGTTCAGGCCCTGCTGGGTGAGCAGATCGAAGTCGTTGCGGCTGCTCTCGCGGCGATATTCGGTACCGACGCTGAAGCCGATCGGGTCGGCGCCGAACAGCGAGAAGAGCTTGCCCGATACGTTGCCGCCGGCAACGGTCTGCGTGACCTTCGTGCTGAGCGTCGTCGGCACGGCGAGATAGCCGGCCGCCGGTGCGAGCGCGCCCGCGCCGTAGATGTTGGCGGGGACGCAACCGGCCGCGCGCGCAGCGGGGTCGGCGCAGACGATCTGGCCGGTCGCCGGATCGCGATAGGAATTGAGCGCCTGGAAGAAGTTCGCGGTGTTGAACTGGCCGGTCCCGACCTGGTCTTCCTTGGTCTGGCCGTAAACGCCGTACACTTCATAGTTGAAGCGGTCGTCGAGGAACTTGCCATTGGCCCCGCCCGCGATGCGGAACAGGTCGCGGCTGACACGGCTCGTGCGCGGGCCGAAATCGGCGAGGCGGCGGTCGAAATAGATGTCCTTCAGACCGTCACCCTGACCCGTGTTACCAATCGGGGTGTCAATCGCGCTATTGTAGATAGCGTCGGGGACAAACGGATTACGGTAAAGGACACCCCCGACAATTGTCTCAATCGGGATCTGGCCCGAATTGCGCGGGTTGCTGAAGGTCGAGTCAAGCGGGAACGCCTCGCTGACCGTGCTCACCTTGGTCTTGGCATAGTTGCCCTCGACGAACAGGTTGAGTGCGGGCGACACTTCGAAATTCGCGCGGCCGGCGGCAACGTAGCGCTCGACCGGTACCGCGAGGTAGCGGAAGTCGGACCGGTTGAAACCGTCCGGGCCTGCGACAGTGCCATCGGCGTTGACGCAGCCAGCGGTGCCATTGGCCGACGCGCAATTGCGCAGCGCGCCGTCCTGCCCATAGGTGAAGGTGCTGCCGCCGGCATAGTAACGACCCTGCGGTGCGAAGCCCGAGAGATATGGCCGCTCTGGGGTGAACAGATCAGCGTTGTTATCCGTCACATAGGCGCCGCGGCTGGTCGAATCGACCGCGCTCGAGCCCGCTTCGGTGTAGCGGTCGCGCTTCAGCACGGTGCCCTGCTTCGAATAACCACCGAACAGCATGATGTTGCCGCGGCCATCGGCAAAGTTCTTGCCGACCAGCGCGTTGACCTGGCGGTCAAAGCCATCGCCATATTGCGACATGCCGACCTGGCCGTCGAGCTGGATGCCGTCGAACTTCGTCTTGTAGATCATGTTGACGACACCCGCGACCGCGTCGGACCCGTAGACGGCCGACGCGCCGCCGGTCAGGACGTCAACGCGCTCGAGGAACTGCGTCGGAATCACGTTGAGATCGACCGCGCTGCTGCCCGGAAGGCCCGAGACGAAGCGGCGGCCGTTGACGAGGACCAGCGTGCGGTCCTCGCCAAGGTTGCGCAGATTGACCGTCGCTACGCCCGCGCCCTGCGTCGCAAAGCTCGAATTGGTGCGGCTGACGCCCGGGGTGCCGAATGCAGGATTCTGGAGCAGGACGTCCTGGACGTTGATCGCGCCGGCCTGCTGGATCTGCGCGATGCCGACGCTCTGGAGCGGCGAGGCGGCGGTGGCCGACGGCGATGCGATGCGCGAGCCGGTCACGACGATCTCGCCTGCCGGCGCTTCTGCAGCACCCTGCGGGTTCTGATCCGTCGCGGTCTGGGTCGGGGTTGCCGGCTCCAAAGCCTCTGCCTGAGCGGCTGCCTCGGGCGTGGCCGCAGGCGTCGCCGGCGCGGTTTGCGCGGCAGCGGGGAGCGTGGAAACCGCAACGAGGAGGCTCGTGGCGAGCAGACTGCGACGATAGGCTGGGGTCATTTAATACTCTCGACTGAAACATTCCGCCGAAGGGGCAAAGCCGCTGACCTTCGTCGGTGCGCCGCCGTTAGGCCGCGCGGCGCGGCCCGATCCACTCGATTGAGACGAATAGGATCGTTTTTTTACAATGTGTTTCATCCTTGCAACAGTCTGGAGGGATTGGGTTTCCAGCGCCTCGGACTGACGCGCCGGAGCCGCCAAGCGCGCAGGCGAGGCACCCGATCGGCCGCATGCGATTTCCCGATCGCCGTCTTCCCCCGGGGGGCGCTGTTGGCGTAGACGGAGCCATGGCGGTTACCGTGTTTCCCGATCCCGTTGCGAAGAGTGTCTCCGGGACATGACGGTCCCCGGAACATGGGCGACCGTTCTGGCCGGCGTTGCGACGCTGCTGCTGCTCGGGCTTGGCGGGCTGCTGCTGTTCCTGGGATTGCGCGCGCGCGCCGGTGTCGCGACGACCCTCGCTGAGAATGCGACGATGCGCGCGTTGCTCGATGGGTCGCCGGCCGTCGCGACGGTCGTCCGCGCGGATGGACGAGTGGAGATGCCGCAGCGGATGGCGGACTGGCTGGGTATTCCGGCGCCACGCTATCTGATGGATCTGGCGGGTGAGGAATCCGGGCTCTCACCCGAGGATGCTGCCGCGCTGACTGCCGATGTGACCGCTGCACAGCGTTCGGGCCGGCCGTTCGTCCGTGCCGTCCGCCCCGTCGGTTCGACGCGGGCCATCACGCTGCGCGGCGCGCGTGCGCCTGGTGCGATGGGGGCAACCGGCAGCATCCTGATCTGGGCGTTCGATGCAACGGACAGCGAATCCGAGATCAAGCGCCTCGGCACCGAGACGGCGCGGCTTGGTGCCGCCTATGAGGCGCTGACCGGGCTAATCGAAGCAGCGCCGCTGCCGATGTGGTACCGGGCGCGCGATCTCAGGCTGTCGATGGTCAATTCCGCCTATGTTGCGGCCGTCGAGGGCCAGGATGCGCAGGACGTGGTCGCGCGCGGCCTCGAACTCGTCGAGGGATCGGGGCGCGGCGGGCCGCTGGCGGGTGCCGCCGCCGCGCGCGAGCAGGGGCGGCCGCACCAGCAGGTCCTGCCCGCGACGATCGACGGGGCCCGTCGGTCGCTCCAGATCTATGACGTCCCGCTCCCGACCGGTGGCGTAGCGGGCTTTGCGATCGACATCGAGGATCTCGAGCAGGCGCGCTCGGGTGCCAAGCGTTTCGCCGAGGCGCAGCGGGCGATGCTCGACCGACTGTCGGCGGGGGTCGCGCAGTTCGGTGGTGACCGCGGCCTGGTCTTCTGCAACCAGCCGTTCCGGCGCATGTTCGCGATGCGGGCGGAGTGGCTCGCCGACCGTCCCGAATTCGACCGCGTGCTCGAACGGATGCGCGAAGCGGACCGGCTCCCCGAGGTCCGCGACTTTCCGGCATGGAAGGCCGAGCGTCGCGCATGGTTCATGCAGACCGGGACCATGCCGAACGGCGGCGCGAGCGAGGAGATCTGGCACCTGCGCGGCGGCACGCATTTGCGCGTTGTCGCCCAGCCCTTGCCCGATGGCGGGCTGTTGCTGATCTTCGAGGACCGCACCGAGCATGTCCAGCTCGCCAGCGCGCGCGACACGCTGCTCCGCGTCCGTACCGCCACCTTCGACAATCTGTTCGAGGCACTTGGCGTGTTCGCCGCCGACGGCCGGCTGCAATTGTGGAACAACCGGTTCAGGGTACTGTGGGGCCTCGAGGAGGAATTCCTTGCCGGCCATCCGCGTGTCGACGTCTTTGCCGATGCCGCGGCGGGCAAGTTGATGACGCCCAACCGGTCGGCGCTGATCCCCGATCTCGTGCGATCGGCAACCGCCGGACGGCAGCAGCGCGGGGGCCGCGTGGCCTTCGCCGACGGCCGGCATTTCGAGTTTGCAGGTGTCCCGCTGCCCGACGGCAACGCGCTGTTCACGATGCTTGACATCACCGACAGCCGGCGTGCGGAGCAGGCCTTGCGCGAACGCGCGAACGCGCTCGAGGCGGCGGACAAGGTGAAGACGGCGTTCGTCGCGAACATGAGCTATGAGCTCAAGACGCCGCTGACGTCGATCAGTGGTTTCGCCGAGATGCTGCACGGTGGCTATGCCGGGCCGATGAGCGAACAGGCCGGGGGGTATCTCGAGGCCATTCTCGAATCGGTCGAGCGGCTCGGGCTGCTGGTCGACGACGTGCTCGACCTGACCCGGACCGAGAGCGAGAGCACCGAGATGGTGCGCACCGATGTCGAGCTGGCGGTGGTCGCCCGCGCCGCGGCAGGCTCGATCCAGGCCACTGCGCGGCGCCGCAAGCTCGACTTCGCGATCGAGATCGGGCGCTCGACCGGGCGTATCTGCGGCGATCCCAAGCGATTGCGCGAGATCGTCGAGCATCTGCTGCGTCACGCGGTCGCCGGTACGCCCGAGGGGGGGCGGATCCTCCTGCACGCCGACGGCAATGCAACGCATGCGCGGATCGTCGTGTCGGATGACGGCGCGGGGATGAGCGCGGAAGGCGTCGCGCATGCGTTCGACCGGTTCGCCGAATCCAAGACGATCGGCGATCGTGCGCTGGGGCTCGGCCTGCCGCTCGCCAAGCAGTTCGTCGAGGCGCATAACGGCACGATCGATCTCGTATCCGAACCCGGAAACGGCACGCTGATCACGGTCGAACTGCCGCGGAGATGATCATCGTTTTGAAGAGACATGCACGCTGCCCGGGTTCGGTCGCATGACGGCGCTGCGGTTAGAGGATCCCGCCGCGACCGAGGCGTTCGGCGCGAAACTGGCAGCGCACGTCAAGGCGGGTGACGTGATTGCGCTGACGGGGACGCTCGGCGCGGGGAAGACGAGCCTGGCACGCGGGCTGCTGGCCGCGCTCGGTCTGGTCGGCGAGGCGCCATCGCCGAGTTTCGCGATCGTCCAGCCCTATGCACCACCCGAGGTGCGTCTGCCGGTGCTCCACGTCGATCTGTACCGGATCGACGATCCGGACGAGATCGTCGAACTCGCGCTTGACGACGCGCGCTATGATTCCGTGCTGATCGTCGAATGGCCAGAGCGGGCGGGGCCAGACTATTGGCCGGACGCGCTTCGGCTCGACCTCACGATCGAACCGGACGGCACGCGCGGCTTGACAGCCGGAGTGCCGGAGGGTTGGACGCGGCGATGGCCGATATGACACCCCCGGCGGGCGCCGCCGCATTTCTCGACGCGCAGGGCTGGGCGGGGGCGACGCTCCTGCCTGTAGCGGGCGACGCGTCGTTCCGTCGCTATTTCCGCGTCGTCGCCGGGACACGCCACGCGATGCTGATGGACGCGCCGCCGCCACATGAAGACCCGCGCCCGTTCATCGCGGTCGCACAGTGGCTGGTCGAGCGGACGTTCCGGGCACCCGCGATCCTCGCGAGCGACCTGACGCAGGGACTCGTGCTGATCGAGGATTTTGGCGATGATCGGTTGCGCGAGGCGATCGACGCATCGTCCGACAAGGGCATGGCGCTCTACGCGCCCGCGATCGACCTGCTCGGACGTCTTCACGCGCACCCGGCCGGACCATTCGCACCCTATGACCGTGCCGTCCTGGCGCGCGAGGCCGCGCTGTTCGTCGACTGGTATTGCCCGGCCATCGGGATCGTCCCGGACCGGGCGGGCTGGGATGCGGCATGGGACGCCGTGTTCGATCACGGGATCGCGACCGACCCCGTCACCGTACTGCGCGATTATCATGCGGAGAATCTGATGCTGCTCGCACCGGACGGAGCGCTCGGCCTGCTCGATTTCCAGGACGCGCTCGCCGGGCACCCGGCCTATGACCTCGTGTCGCTGTTGCAAGACGCACGGCGCGACGTCGACCCTATGGTCGAGGTGGCGATGCTCGCGCGCTACCGCGAAGCGACGGGCGTTGGTGACGATTTCCTGGACGCCTATCATGTGCTCGGCGCGCAGCGGAACGCCAAGATTCTTGGTATCTTCACGCGGCTGTGGAAGCGTGACGGCAAGCCGCGCTATCCAACCTTGTGTCCCCGGGTCTGGACGTATCTCGAGCGTGACCTGGCCCAGCCGGTGATGGCGCCGGTCGCGGCCTGGTTCGACGCCAATGTGCCGGCCGCTCGGCGCGGCGACCCGCTGGCGTTGGCGGCATGAGCGGCCAGCGCATGATCCGTCCGATCCCGCGCGGGACAGTGCCCGAGACGGCGATGGTGATGGCGGCCGGGCTCGGCAAGCGGATGCGGCCGTTGACCGCGACGCGCCCCAAGCCGCTGGTCGAAGTGGCCGGCAAGGCGCTGATCGACCATGTCTTCGATCGGCTGCAGCGTGCCGGGATCGCGCGCGCGGTGGTCAATGTTCACTATCTTGCCGATACGTTGCAGGCGCATGTCACCGATCGTTACCCCGATATCGAGGTCGTGATTTCGGACGAGCGTCGCCGGTTGATGGAGACGGGCGGCGGGCTGGTTCAGGCACGTCCGCTGCTCGGCGATGCGCCGGTTCTGGTGGTCAACAGCGACAATCTCTGGATCGACGGACCGGTCGACGCGATCCGGCTGCTCGCGTCGCGCTGGGACGATGCGACGATGGATGCGCTGCTGCTGATGGTGCCGCTCGCTCGCGCGCACAATCATGGCGGTCCGGGCGACTTCCATCTCGCAGCGGACGGGCGGATCACCGGACGCCGCAAGCCGGGGCGGGTCGCACCCTTCGCCTTTACGGGCATTCAGATTCTCCACCCGCGCGTCATCGCGGATTGGCCCGAGGGACCGTTTTCGACGAACCTGTTCTGGGACCGTGCGATCGCCGCGGGTCGTGCATTTGGCCAGGTCCACCAGGGTCTGTGGTTCGACGTGGGCACCCCGGGCGCGATTCCGAAGACCGAGGCGATCCTGGCCGGTGGCTGAACGGACGGGGCCGACCCTCTACACCATCCCCGCCCATCGGGCCTTTGCCGATGCGCTGGTCGCGGGGTTGCTCCGGCGGGCAGGGCAGGATCCGCTGGCGCTCGCCCGCGCGCTGATCCTGTTGCCGAACAACCGCGCGATCCGGGCGGTGACCGATGCGTTCGTGCGGGCGAGCGGCGGGGGGCTGGTGTTGCCGCGGATGATCGCGCTGGGCGACACTGGGCTGGGCGAAGCGGTCGGCGCGGCGCTCGATCCTGCGGACGATGTCGATCCGCCGCTGCCAGCGGTGCCGCCCTATCAGCGGCGGATGATCCTTGCGCGGCTGGTGTCGGAAGAACGCCGGCGTGGGGGGCATCCGATCGATGCCGCCGAGGCGGTCCGACTTGCCGGCGAACTCGCCAAGACGCTCGACCAGCTGCTCGTCGAGGAGGTTGCGCCGACGCGCCTGCATGAGATCGAACTCGGTCCCGAACTGACCGAACACTGGCAGCGCGCATTGTCGACGTTCGACGTCGTGCTGCAGCGATGGCCGGGCGAACTGGCCCGCCTGGGGCGGATCGACGCGGCGACCCGGCGCGCCGCGCTGCTCGACCGATTGGTGACGCGATGGCGTGCGGCGCCGCCCACCGGGCTGGTCTGCGCCGCAGGCGTCACCGACTCTGCGCCGGCGGTCGCGCGCGCCCTGCGTTGCGTCGCAGACCTGCCAGGCGGCATGGTGGTGTTCGCGGATCTGGATCTGCACCTGCCCGACGAGGAGTGGGATGCGCTGGGACCCCACCCGCGAAACCCGGATACCGGGCTGACGCGGCGGTCGATCGAAACGCATCCGCAATTTCATCTAAAGCTCCTGCTCGAACGCATGGGCGTCGGGCGCGCCGAGGTTGCGACTTGGCGCGAGGGCGGTGGCCATGACGCCGACACGACCCGAAGCCGCGCTATCGCCAATGCACTGGCCCCCGCCGACTTCACGGGAAAGTGGACCCGGCTGGGCGCGGAGGACCGCCGCCTGAAGGGGGTGACGGTCGCCGAACTGGCAACCCCCGCCGAGGAGGCGCAGGCGATCGCACTGGCCCTGCGCGGCGTACTGGAGGAGCCGGGACGGACAGCGGCGCTCGTCACGCCCGATCGCGCACTGGCGCGGCGTGTCGCGGCGCATCTTGGACGCTGGCAGATCCTGATCGACGACAGCGCGGGCCGGCCCTTGTCGATCCTCCCGCCCGGGACCCTCATCCTCGCGCTGGTCGAGGCTGCGGCACAGCGTTTCGCACCGCTCGCCTTGCTTGCGTTGCTGAAGCACCCGCTGGTCCGCAGTGGCGATACCCGGCTGGGGTGGCTCGACGGCGTTCGTGCGCTCGATCGCGCGTTGCGCGGACCGCGGCCCGCCGCGGGGCTCGATGCTGTCGATGCGCATCTGCGCGCCGGAACGGCGAAGCGCTGGTGGCCGGAGGCGCAAGCGCTGCTCACGCCGATCGCCACGGTATTCGAACGCGGCGCCCAGCCGCTCGGCCCGTTGCTGGCGACCGTTCGCGAGACGGCCGCGGCGCTGTGCGGCGATGAACTCTGGGCCGGCCCCGCGGGGCGGGCCGCGGCGCAATGCCTTGCCGATCTCGAAATCGAGGCTGATGCCGGCCCGCCGCTTGTCGACCCAAGCGAACTTGCGCAGCTCTTACGGACCTTGCTCGACGAGGTTGCGGTGCGGCCATTGCAGGGCGCGCATCCGCGTCTGGCGATCTATGGTCTGCTCGAGGCGCGATTGCAGACCGCCGACCTGATGGTCCTGGGCGGACTGAACGAAGGCATGTGGCCGGGGCGTCCCGCGCCGGATCCGTGGCTCGCGCCGCGGATCCGCGCCGAACTCGGGCTGCCGGGCCTGGAGCGGCAGGTGGGGACGTCGGCGCATGATTTCGCCCAGGCGCTCGGCGCGCCGCGGGCGATCGTCACGCGCGCGCGCCGCGACGCCAAGTCGCCAGCATTGGCGTCGCGGCTCTGGCTGCGTCTGCAGGCGCTTGCGGGGGATAGGTTCGAACGCGCCGAGGCGCTCGAGTCGTGGACACGCGATCTCGACGATCCGCGGGCGCACCGGCCCTCCGACCGTCCGGCACCTTCGCCGATCGCTGCGCTGCGGCCAAGGCTGATTTCGGTGACCGAGGTCGACCGGCTGAAGGCCGACCCCTACGCCTTCTATGCCCGCAGGGTGCTCGGTCTGATGCCGCTCGACCCGGTCGATGCGGATCCGAGCGCGGCGTGGCGTGGCACCGCGGTCCACGACATTCTCGAGCAATGGTGGAAGCACGACGCCTGCGCGATTGATGCTCTGCGGCTGCGTGCCGAGGCGATGCTGCGCGACGAGCGGACGCACCCGATGATGCGCGCGCTCTGGCAGCCGCGGCTGCTCGAGGCGATCGACTGGATCGCGGGCACGATCGCGGCGCAGGCCGTCGATGGCCGGGTCGTCGCCAGCGCGGAAGGCAAGGGCGAGATCGCGATTGCGGGGGTGACGCTGCGCGGACGGTACGACCGTGTCGACCGGCTGCCCGGCGGCGAGCTGGCGATCATCGACTACAAGACCGGCAAGCCCCCCTCGGCGACCGCGGTGCGCGCCGGCTATAGTCTGCAGCTGGGGCTGCTCGGCCTGATCGCCGAGCGCGGCGGCTTTGCCGATGTCGCGGGCAAGGCGGGTGCGTTCGAATATTGGTCGCTTGGCAAGAAGCGCGATGCGTTTGGCTATGTCGAGAGTCCGGTTGATCCCGAGGGCAAGCGCGACAAGATCCCGACCGCGGAATTCACCGCGACGGCGGCGCACAACTTCACCGAGGTCGCGGGAAACTGGCTGACCGGCAGCGCCGCCTTCACCGCCAAGCTGGTACCGGAATATGCGCCTTATGCCGAATATGACCAGCTGATGCGCCGGGATGAATGGTATGGCCGTGAATAGCGGCGAGCTCCGCACCTTACCCCGGCTCAAGGGCGCACAGGCCGCAGCTAGTGACCCCCGCGCCCATGTCTGGCTGTCCGCATCGGCGGGAACCGGCAAGACCCAGGTTCTCGCGGCGCGTGTTTTTCGCCTGTTGCTGCGCGGCGTCGATCCGGGTGCGATCTTGTGCCTGACCTTCACTAAGGCGGGTGCGGCCGAAATGGCGCAGCGGATCAACGGGCGGCTCGCCGCCTGGGTGCGGATGCCCGGCCCCGCGCTGGGTGCCGACCTGATTGCCCTGGGGGAGGTCCCGGACCAGGCGTTGCAGGATCGTGCGCGGACGCTGTTTGCCAAGGTGCTCGACGCGCCGGGGGGCGGGTTGCGGATCCAGACGATCCACGGTTTCTGCCAGGGCCTGCTGGCGGCGTTTCCGGTCGAAGCGGGGCTGACCCCGGGTTTTCGCCCCCTGGAGGCCCGCGAGGAAGCCGGGCTTGCGCGTGAGGCGCTGGCGGGGATGCTCGCGGACGCCGAGCGTGAGGGGCGGGAGCGTCCCGTCGAGATCGTCGGCCGCTTGTCCCTGCGGATGGGGGAGGGCGGTGCCGAGGGGTTCCTGATGGCCTGCGCACGGGCGCTGCCCGCGCTCGAGGTGTTGCCGTCGGGTATCCGCCCCTGGTTGCGCCGGACGCTCGAGCTGCCCGCGGGCGATATCGACGAGGCGGTCGCGGACTGGTGCGAGGCGCTGGATATCGACGCGATCATGCGGATCGGCGCGGCCAACCGCGCGTGGGGAACCGCGACCGGCCTTAAGCAGGCGGCCATGGTCGAGGCGTGGCTCGCGTCGCCGGACCGTGCGGCGATTCTTCCCGATCTCGCAGGCGTCGTGCTGACGGCCAAGGGCGAGCCGCGCAAGGCGCAGAAGAAGCTTGTCGATCTCGAACCTGACTATGAGATCCTGGCACAGGATGTCGGCGCGGCCTGCGCCGATATCGCATCGATGATCCAGCGCGTCGCCTATGCCGATCTTCTCGCCGACGGGCTGGAGATCGGGCGCGATTATGCGCGCGCTTATGCACTGGCGAAACGGCGTGTCGGCGGGGTCGATTTCGACGATCTGATCGCGACGACCGTGGCCTTGCTCGACCAGCCCGGCATTGGCGAATGGGTCCGCTACAAGCTTGATCAGGCGACCGAGCATGTCCTGATCGACGAAGCGCAGGACACCAATGCCGACCAGTGGCGGATCGTCCGCGCGCTAGCCGACGAATTCTTCGTGGGGCGCGGCATCTATGCCCCGTCGACGCGCACGCTGTTCACGGTCGGCGACTGGAAGCAGGCGATCTTCGGCTTCCAGGGAACCGACCCGTTCAACTTCGCCGCCGCAGAGCTGCATTTCGGGCGACGCGCGCGCGAGGTCGCGGGCGACGACGAGTGGCCGGAGGCGGAGCGGGGCCTGCCGCTCGAGCGGCTGTCGCTGACCCACTCGTTCCGGTCGACCCGGCCGATCCTCGCGTTCGTCGATGCCGCGGTCGCCGCGGCGGGCGAGCCGGGGCTTGGCGCGATCGGCGAGCTTGAGGTCCATGCGAGCGAGGTCAAGGGCCCCGGCAGCGTGACGCTATGGCCACCGGTCATCGCAGGGGGAAGCGAGGACGACGAGGAGGGCTGGGTCGACGATGCGGTCCGCAAGCTCGCGGGCGATATTGCCAAGGCGGTCCGGCGCTGGCTCGCGCCCGACGGGCTGATGCTCGAGAGCAAGGGGCGACGGCTGCGCCCCGAGGACGTGATGATCCTCGTGAAGCGGCGCGGCGATCTCGCGTCGCTGATCGTCGCGCGGCTCTATGCCGAGGGCGTGCCCGTCGCGGGCGTCGATCGGCTACGTCTGAACGCGCCGCTCGCCGTGCAGGACCTGCTCGCGACGATCCGCTTCGTGTTGCAGCCGGAAGACGATCTGAGCCTGGCATCGCTGCTCGTCTCGCCGCTGATCGGCTGGACGCAGGACGAACTTATGGCGGCGGCGCCGCGCGAGGCCGGGCCGTTGTGGCGGCATCTTCAGCGGACGCAGTCCGCCGAGCGCCTCGCGCCGCTGCTCGCGATGCTCGCACGTGCGGACATCGCAACGCCATATCAGTTTCTGGAGGAGCTCCTGTCCGGGCCACTCGACGGACGGCGCAAGCTGATCCTGCGGCTGGGGACCGAAGCGCGCGATCCGATCGAGGAACTGCTCAACGCAGCACTGACGTTCGAGAGCAATACGACACAGTCGCTGCAGCGCTTTCTCGACTGGTTCGATCGCGGCGATGTCGACATCGTCCGTGATCCGTCGGCGCCGCTTGATGCGGTGCGCGTGATGACCGCACACGGCGCCAAGGGCCTGCAGGCACCGCTGGTGATCCTTGCCGATGCGACCGCCGACCCCGCCGCCGCACCGCGATCGATCCTGAAATGGACTCCCGAGGACATGGTCGCCCCGTTGCCGGTGTTCCGCCCGCGCAACAGCGAGCGGGGTGGCCCCCTCGATGCCGTGGTGACGGCAGCCGAGCGGCGCGAACTGGAGGAGCATTGGCGGCTCTTCTATGTCGCGGCTACCCGCGCCGAGGAGCGTCTGGTCATCGCGGGCGCGCTCGGTACGCGGGCGCAGGGCGTTGCGCCGGTGACGAGCTGGTATGGTGCTGCGGATCGCGCGCTGACAGCGTTGGGCGTGGCGGATGCCGAGGGCGAGCGGGTCTTCGTCGGCGACGGGACGGAATTCCCGGTACCGGTCAAGCCCGCGGCGAACGACGTGGCCGTGCCGTCCCAGACTATACCCGACTGGGCCCGGCACGCGGCACCGAAGGAGTCGCGCCCGTCGCGCCCGCTGTCGCCGTCCGCGCTCGGCGAGGATGCGGTGTCCGACCCGCCGCCGACCCCGGAGATGCGGCTTGCGGCCGAACGCGGCGCGTTGATCCACAAGCTGCTCGAGCGCCTTCCCGCGGTCGACGGCGGTTCGCGGGCGGCGGCGGCGGATCGCTGGCTCGGCCAGGCCGGCGGTGTTTCCGATCCCGCCGCGCGTGCGGAAATTGCAGCGAGCGCGATCGGCGTGATCGAGGATCCGCGCTTCGCTGACCTGTTCGGTATCGACTCGCTTCCCGAAGCGCCGATCGCGGCCACGCTGGCGGACGGCATCGTGGTATCGGGAACGGTCGACAGGCTGCTGATCGGCGCGGAGATCATCCGGGTGATCGATTTCAAGACCGGACGGCGTGCGCCGCGCGGACTCGACGAGGTGCCGGACTATCATCTCAAGCAGATGGCGGCCTATGCGGCGGCGTTGCGGGTGATCTTTCCGGGGCGGACGATCGAGTCGGCGTTGCTCTACACCGCGGCACCCCGATTGATCGGGATATCGGCCGATATGCTCGATAGGCACAAGCCGCGCTATGCGATGACGGAGCAAAGCTAGGCTGTCGACGGTTGAGACGCGTGCAGCCGGACCCTAGATTACGGTATAACGAAGGAGATATTTCAGTGGCGACCAAGCAGATCACCGATGCGAGCTTCAATGCCGACGTGCTGAACGCCGACGGCCCCGTGCTCGTCGATTTCTGGGCCGAATGGTGCGGGCCGTGCAAGATGATCGGGCCGAGCCTTGAGGAGCTGTCCGAGGAACTGGGCGAGAAGGTGACGATCGCCAAGCTCAACATCGACGAGAACCCCGATGCGCCAGGCCAGTATGGCGTGCGCGGGATCCCGACGATGATCCTGTTCAAGGGCGGCGCCCCGGCAGCAACCAAGGTTGGTGCGGCACCCAAGGGCCAGCTCAAGGCGTGGCTTGAAGGCGAGCTCGCCTAAGACGGTACGCGCCGCTACCGCCACCTCAGATCTTTTGAGGTGGTGGTTAGAGGCGAGCTCAGCTTCGATAGTCGGCGTTGATCGAGATATAGCCGTGCGTCAGGTCGCAGGTCCACACCGTGGCCGCACCGTCGCCCAAGGCGAGATCGACGCCGATCTCGATGTCCTGCCCCTTAAGATGGTCCGCAACGGGCGCCTCGTCATAGCCGCTGAGCGCGAGACCGCCCTCGGCCACTTGCGTGTTGCCGAACCGGATCGACAATGTGTCGCGGTCGGCAGGCTCTCCTGCCTTGCCAACGGCCATAACGACACGACCCCAATTGGCGTCCTCGCCAGCGACCGCCGTCTTGACCAGAGGCGAGTTGGCGATGCTCATAGCAACTCGGTGTGCGCTGCGGTCGCTCTCTGCGCCGGTCACCTGGATCTCGATCAGCTTCTGCGCCCCTTCGCCGTCGCGGACGACCAGCAGGGCAAGCTGATGGCATAGATCGGCCAGTGCCGCGCGGAACGCGTCCGCGCCGATGCTGTCGTCGTCGCTGAGCGGGGCGTTGCCGGCCTTCCCCGTTGCGAATGCGAGCACCGTGTCGCTGGTCGAAGTGTCGCTGTCGACGGTGATGCACGAGAAGCTCGGCGCATTGGCCTTGGACAGTGCGGCCTGGAGAAACGCGGGCTCGACCGCGGCATCCGTGAAGATGAAGCCGAGCATCGTCGCCATGTCCGGCGCGATCATCCCCGAACCCTTGATGATGCCGATCAAAGTGACGGTCCGATCGCCGATCACCGCGGTAGTCACCGCGCCCTTGGTAAATGTATCGGTGGTCATGATCGTCGCGGCGGCGTCCTCCCAGCCGCACGGTGCGGCGGCGAACGCGGCGTCGAGTCCTGCTTCGGCCTTGTCGATCGGCAACGGCACACCGATCACGCCAGTCGAGGCGACGAACACGTCCGAAGGCTGACAGCCAAGATGCGCTGCCGTGCGTGCGGCGATCGCCTCGACCGCTGCACGGCCACGCGCACCAGTAAAGGCGTTCGAATTGCCCGCATTGACGACCAGCGCGCGCGCCTGCCCAAGCGTCAGCGCCGCACGGCACCACTCGACCTCGGGCGACGGACATTTGCTCTGCGTAAGGACGCCCGCAACGACCGTCCCCGGATCGAGCGTTACGAACGTCAGGTCGCACCGGTCCCAGGCCTTGTAGCCGGCACGCGCGACATGCGGCACGACCCCGTCGATCAAAGGGGCGGCGGGGAAGGGCAAGGCGAGCGGCGAGATCTGCATCCGGCCTTCATAGTCGCTGCGGTCCGGCCCGCAAGATCGCGGGTCGCGTCTGACAGCCGCCCGTCGACCGGTGTCCCGTGCGGTTGGGGGCTATCGCATGACATCTGCGCGCGTCGACGGTCGACGAGCGTCCGTCGGGGTCGTCGTTCCTACGCACCACGCCGTCCCCTTACGGATCGAGCGTCCGCGCGTTCGCCGGGTGCTTCCGTCCGACGAATGGTAGATTTTACGCGCAAGCTCGCATACAGCCGGTCTCGCATGAACCTGCTGCTTCTCCTTTCTGCCCTCCTGTCCGCGCTGACCGGCGCGGTGCCGGGTGTGCGTGGGCAGTCCGCACAGGCAGTGGCGCAGGGCAGCATTTGCGCGCAGACCGCGGCGGTGGCGGTGGCAAAGGTCGCGGTACGACCGGTCGCCGCGCTCGCCTCGCTCGACGACGTTGCCACCTCGGCGACGCTGCCCGTCGTCGCGATCATCACGGCCCCTATCTGGGTAGACCGTCGGCGCGAATAGCGCCGCGCGCCTGATCTCTCGGCCTGCGGGCCACTTCTCCTCTTTGCGCGTGCGTGCCTCCGCGTGCCGTCGCGCCCTATAATCAGGAAATCAGCCCATGTTCGGTGGCTTTGCCAAATCGCTGTTCGGGTCGTCCAACGACCGCTACGTCAAGTCGCTCAACCCGATCCTCGCGAAGATCGCCTCGTTCGAGCCTTCGCTCGTCGCGATGTCGGACGAGGAATTGTCCGGGCAGACCGCGAAGTTCCGTGCCCGACTCGCTAACGGCGAGAAGCTCGACGACTTGCTTCCAGAGGCATTTGCCACGGTGCGCGAGGCGGCCAAGCGCGTGCTTGGCCAGCGGCATTACGACGTGCAGATGGTCGGCGGCATCGTCCTTCACCGCGGCGAGATCGCCGAGATGCGTACCGGCGAGGGCAAGACGCTCGTCGCGACGCTCGCGACCTATTTGAACGCGCTGCCGGGTGACGGCGTCCACGTCGTCACGGTCAACGACTATCTCGCCGCGCGCGACGCGGAGTGGATGGGGCAGGTCTATACTTTCCTCGGCATGACGATCGGCGTGATCGTGCCGAACCTGTCGGACGAGGAGCGTCGCGCCGCCTATGCCGCCGACATCACCTACGGCACGAACAACGAGTTCGGCTTCGACTATCTGCGCGACAACATGAAGTACGAGCGCAGTTCGATGGTGCAGCGCCGCTTCAACTTCGCGGTGGTCGACGAGGTCGATTCGGTCCTGATCGACGAAGCGCGGACGCCGCTGATCATCTCGGGGCCGACCGACGACAAGTCCGAGCTGTATATCCAGGTCGATGCGGTCGTGAAGCAGCTCGTCCCCGGTGACTATGACAAGGACGAGAAGCAGAAGACGATCATCCTCACCGAGGACGGCACCGAGAAGGTCGAGCGGATGCTCGAGGCCGCGGGGCTGCTCGAAGGCGCCAACCTATACGACTTCGAGAACACGCAGGTCGTCCATCACCTCAACCAGGCGCTGCGCGCGATCGTGATGTTCAAGTCGGACATCGACTACATCGTCAAGGACGGCAAGGTCATCATCATCGACGAGTTCACCGGTCGCATGATGGACGGCCGGCGCTGGTCGGACGGCCTTCACCAGGCGGTCGAGGCCAAGGAAGGCGTTCAGATCGAGCCCGAGAACCAGACGATGGCCTCGATCACGTTCCAGAACTATTTCCGCATGTACCCCAAGATCGGCGGCATGACCGGTACGGCTGCGACCGAGGCGGCCGAGTTCTACGACATCTACAAGATCAACGTCGTCAGCATCCCGACCAACGTCACGGTCAAGCGCGTCGACGAGGAAGATGAGTTCTACAAGGACACCAAGGACAAGTTCGCGGCGATCGCCAAGAAGATCAAGCATCACGCCGATCTCGGCCAGCCGGTGCTCGTCGGCACGGTATCGATCGAGAAATCCGAGCTGCTCAGCGAGTTCCTCGTCGGCGAGGCGGTCGAACACAAGGTGCTGAACGCGCGCTTCCACGAGATGGAGGCGCACATCGTCGCGCAGGCCGGGCGCAAGTCCGCGGTGACGATCGCGACCAACATGGCGGGCCGCGGCACCGACATCAAACTGGGCGGCAACCTCGAATTCCGCATGCTCGACGAGCATCCCGATCTGGTCGAGGGCACGCCCGAATATGCCGCCGAGGCTGCGCGGATCGAGACCGAGATCGAGGCCGAGAAGCAGGCAGTGCTCGCCGCGGGCGGCCTGTTTGTGCTCGGTACCGAGCGCCACGAGAGCCGGCGCATCGACAACCAGCTGCGCGGGCGTTCGGGTCGTCAGGGCGATCCCGGCCTGTCACGCTTCTATCTGAGCCTCGACGACGATCTGCTGCGGATCTTCGGGCCGGACACGCTGTTCGCCAAGATGATGCGCAACAATATCGAGGATGGCGAGGCGATCGGGAGCAAGTGGCTGTCGAAGGCGATCGAGACCGCGCAGAAGAAGGTCGAGGCGCGCAACTACGACATCCGCAAGCAGGTCGTCGAATATGACGACGTGATGAACGAGCAGCGCAAGGTCATCTACGAACAGCGCGCGGACATCATGGATGCCGATACCGTCGGCGACGTGGTGACGGACATGCGTGCGGAGACGGTCAACGTCATCGTCGGTGAAGCGTGCCCGCCCAATTCCTATCCGGAACAGTGGGACATTGCGGGGATGAAGACGCGGCTTGCCGAGGTGCTCAACCTCGAGCCGCAGATCGAGGCATGGTTGCTCGAAGAGGCGATCGATCCCGAGATCGTCGAGGAACGTATCCGTGCGATGGCGGACGAGGCGATCGCGACGAAATCCGCGGACCTCGACACCGAGACGTGGACGTCGGTCGAGAAGTCGATCCTGCTGCAGAATCTCGACCATCACTGGAAGGAGCATCTGGCGACGCTCGACGCGCTGCGCCAGGTCGTCCATCTGCGCGCCTATGCGCAGAAGACGCCGATCAACGAGTATAAGCAGGAGGCGTTCTCGCTATTCCAGCGGATGCTCGAGACGATCCGCGAGGACGTGACCAAGACGATCGCCCACGCGCAGTTCCAGATCCAGGCGCCGGTCGGCCTGCCCGAGCTACCCGATTTCATCACGACGCATTTCGACCCGTTCACCGGCGAGAATGACAGCCTCGACCAGGCACGCGGCATGTCGGGCCACATCACGTCGCAACTCCCGCCGATGCAGATCCCGCAGCCCCAGGCCGCGGATATCGGCGAGGATCCGGCGAACTGGGAAGGCGTGGTCAGCCGCAACGCGCCATGCCCGTGCGGGTCGGGGCGCAAATACAAGCAGTGCCACGGCGCGGTCTGACCGCTGCTGTCACGGGCCGGCCGTTTATCGGCTGCGCCCGGTTGGCAGCATAGCAGGCAATAAAAAGCCGGGCCGTCCCACATGGACGGTCCGGCTTTTGCTTGTAAGCTTGGTTGCGGCAGTGCGGCCGCGACGCTGCTTACTTTGGCAGGATGACGCTCGGCCCGATATTGTCGACGACCTGCTTGGCATTGAACGCACGGATGTTGTCGCGCGGGATCGGCCCCTTGCGCATCACGATCTCGGCCGTCGCTTCGTAGCGGTCGATCGTGCGGACGTCGAAATCATTGCCCCATGGGCCGCCGAAACCGCCGCCGCCAAAGCCACCGAAGCCGCCACCGATATAAGGATCCCAGCTCCGCCAGCCGAAGCCGCGGCCGCGATAGCGCCACGACGGGCCCCAATAGCCACCAAAGCCGCCATAACCGAACCCGCCACCGATTCCCGGGGTAGAATAGGTGCGCGACTGAAGATTTGTATCGCGGTCCGCCATCAGGAAATAATCATATCCCTGCTGAAGCGTGAGTTCGGCCGCGCGGAAGAAGAGGTAGCGTTCGACGGTGTCGCGCGAGGTGACGCTGTTGCCCGCGAAGCTGACGAGGAAGCGGTTATCTTCGATCCGGCGATCGCTATAGCCGGTTCGGTTGAACCCCTGGCCAGTGGCCGGGCGGTAGGTGGTTTCGGTCGCACAACCCGCGACCAGCAACGTGCTCGTGGCGAGAGCTGCCAGCAGGACCTTGCGACCAGGCATGATGAACATGATTGTCGTCTCCGTTCGCGGCGAATGCGGCGAAACGCCTTACATTAGCCTTCAGTGGTGGAACGGTTGATGAACGGGATTGGTCCACGGGTCCATGACGGTGATTGAATAAACCACCTCGGCGCCGTCATAGGCCGTCGTCCGCGACGCAGGATCAGTCCCCGATCAGATGAAGCGCCAGCGAGCGACCATGGGGACGACGGCGATGCTCGAACAAGTAGATTCCCTGCCACGTGCCGAGCGCGAGCGTGGCGTCGATCACTGGGATCGACAATTGTACCTGCGTGAGAGCGGCGCGCAGATGCGCGGGCATGTCGTCGGGCCCTTCGTCGTCGTGCAGATACGAACTTGATTCCGGTGCGATGCGCTCGAAATAAGCCTCGATATCCGTTCGGACCTCGGGCGCGGCATTTTCCTGGATGAGCAGCGATGCGGAGGTATGGCGACAAAACACCGTCAATAACCCGGACTGCATCGCCTGCGCATCGACCCAGCGCCGGATCGGGGCGGTAATGTCGACCAGCCCCTGCCGGCGGGTATCGATCGTGATCTGGGTCGTGGACTGCCGCATCGCTGCGCTCCTATGTGACTGCCTAGCCGGTCAGGTCCGTGACGATGCTCAACGCCTGTCGTCACGGCCTTGGTCGCTATCGGCATCCGCCGGGACGTCGCGACCCAAATTGATCTCGTCATAGAGTTTGAGAAGATCGCTGACCTCCGCGATGACGGTTTCCTGCTCGGCGCGCCAGCGTGCCGTCGCGTCGTGCGTCGGCGTGCCGCACTTGCCATCGTGAAGCGTGAAACCTTGATCGATCAACCAGATGGTATCCGCCGCACGGGCCCGCTGCCGCCGCAGATGGAATACCCATTGTTCGATGACGCCGGAAGGAACGAGTCTGTCGATTTCACCCATGGTCGGCGCCTACCCGACCTGCGTCGTGATTGTACAGCAGACGTTGCCGATGGTCCCGAATGCCGGAATCTCGACCCGGGAAACGGGTCTTGTGGAAGGCTGGAAAGTTCCGCCGGTTTTCGCCAAAACGCCTCGATTCAGCACGCTTTCGGGAACCGCTCACGACCAAGCGTGTTGAAAAGGTGGTAAAAAGCGTGTGTATTTTGACTGCCATCCTGTCACCGGAACCCGATCAATGCCTGTTATGTCCCACCGACCCGAGCGCGACCAGCCCTCGTTTCACCGCGTCGATCAGTCTCCGCCACGCCTGTCGGACCGCTATGGTGCGGACAGGCTTGACGCCCTTTACCGGCGTGCCGCAGCCGATCGTGACCGGTTTCGCCAGCAGCAGTTGATCGCGATGCAGCCAAGCCTGCTCGAACGACTGCTCGGAAAGTTCCGCCGCTAGGAAGGGGTCAACTGACTGCTACACGCCGACCGGGAAGGTCGTCGCATGGCGCAGTCCCTGTATTTCCGCCCAAGTGATGGGCCGGTCACGACCGACGCATTCTATGATCAATGCGTCGGCATCCTCGGCGGCAAGTTCGTCCGCCGCCTTGATCATGTCTTCCAGCGAGCCCGTAGCGAGCTGCTCATCCGCGATCGGCACCGCGTCCTCGCCGTCGACAGGGCTTTCGGTAACCGCGCGTCGGAGCAGTTTTGCCGGCATTTTCCACATTGTCTTGAACACGTTTACGCTCCAGCCCCCTGGCACGACCGCGATGCCGCAGGTTGCGCCAATGGTCCAGACCATCGCTGCATGCCTGCGCCGATCGCAGCATCCCACGCGACGAATCGCACGATCCGTCCGATACGGGCGAGTTTGGCGTTGTCGTTGCAGACTGGGGTCGAACAGCACGTCTCGAACGGCACCCGCGGTAGAGCCCAAGGCCGATGGGGTTATGTTGCCAATGGGCCGTCGATCGCGCCTGGACGCAGGGCAGGGGCGGACCCGGTCCTTACACTCAGGGCGTTTCTGGCGAAGATCTGCGCTCCGTCTTCTTCGAAGCGCAGATCGATTTTCAAGGGCTGGGCTTTTGAGTGCCTCCGATCAGGCCGGCGGGTTGCCCGTCCCGCCATTAAGTGAAGCGGAATGTTTGTGGGCATCGTTGGAGGAGGCTCGGGCAGGCGCCGCATCCGCGCTGCTCCCGGCGAGCATGCCGTTCAACGAACTGCCGGTCATGCCGAGTTCCGCCATCAGGCCATCGATGAGCGGGCCGCCGACGCGGTAGCGCATAGCGGCTGCGACCGCAGCGTCGGCAAGGTTGCCTTGGCCGCCCCCGGAGGCGCCATCGCTGCCACTGTCACCGTGCAGGCCCCGCGCGTCCAGGATGCTGATTTTGTCGATGTTCTCCATCGGCTTGCTCGCCGCAGCGATAATCGCGGGCAACGCTTCTAGCATTGCGCGGCGGATCAGCAGTGCGGTTTGCGAGTCACTCAGCAAGTTGGTCGCCTCGTTCAGCGATGCCTGACCTGCCGCGTCGACCTTGAAGGCCGCCTCGCGGCCTTCCGCGCGCGCCTTCTCTGCATCTGCTTCGGCGGTTGCTTCAGTACGCAGGGCGCTTGCTCGAGCCTCCGCGGCTTCCTTCTCAGCGGTCGCAGCGACGGTGATGCCAACGGCCTCTTCCTGCGCGCGCTGGGTAGCGGCGATCACGGCGACATTCTTGTTTCGGTTGGCGATCTCGGTCGCCTTGGCAGTAGCGACGCTTTCCTCGGCTCGGACGGCGAGCGCACGGGCTTCGTTGGCCGCGGCAGTGGCGGTCGACTCCTCCTCGGATTTCTGTGCGGTCTGCACCGCAGTCGTGATACGTGCGATCTCGATCGTCCTGTCGCGCTCGATCGTTGCGGTCTGGATCGCGCCGTCACGGGCAATCGTCGCGGTCTGGATCACCTTGTCGGCTTCGGTCTGCGCTACGGTCTGCGCCTGGCCCGCAGTGATGCGGGCGATCTCGGCGAGGCGGGTCTGCTCGGCCTCGGCGGTGGCAATCGCGGTGGCCTGTTCCGCACGGCGCGCGGACAGCGTCTGCTCCTGCGTCAGGCGCGCCTGTTCGGCGGCCTGCGCGATCTCGAGCGACTGGTTGTTGGCGTCGAGGTTACGCTGTTCGATCTCGACGCGGTTGGTTGCGACGATGTCGTTGCGGATCTTCTTGCGCTCCTCGATCGTCCGCGTGAGCACGGTCAGCCCCTCGGCGTCGAACGCGTTGTTCTCGTTGAAATGCTCGAACGCGGTCTGGTCGAAGTGCGTGATGCTAACGGACTCGAGCTGGAACCCGTTCATGTCCAGGTCGGTCATCAGCGCCTCCTGCACCTTCTGGATGAAGTCGGCGCGGTTGGCGTGGAGGTGCTCCATCGTCATCGTCGCGGCCACCGATCGCAGCGCGGACACGAGCTTGCCGTCGAGCAGCGACTTCACCGCGTCGGGGCTGTTGACCGAATCGCCAAGCGTCTGCGCCGCGGCGGCGATCGATTCCGCGTCGGGCTTCACCTTGATGTGGAACAGCCCGACGACGTCGACGCGCAGCTTGTCGAGCGTGATCAGCGCGTCCTTGTTAAGGCGCGAGACCTCCAGCTTCACCGTCGTCAGGCGGACCTGCATCAACTCATGAAGCACCGGGATCACCATGATGCCGCCGTTGAGCACGACTTTTTCGCCGCCGAAACCGGTGCGGATCAGCGCAACGTCCTTGGTTGCGCGCCGGTAGAGCCGGGTCAGAATGATGCCGATCACGACAAGCGCGAACAGCACGATACCGGCGTAGATAAGGACGTTCAGAAGCTGTGCGGGCATGAAACCCTCCCCGGTTATGATTGTGGTCAGATCGACTGCAGGAGCGCGTTGGCGTCGGGCAGCGCGTAGAAGAGTTTGCCGTCGCGGCGGACGATCAGGGCGGTCTCGCCGGTGGCGATCACGTCCGCGTCGTCGTGCGGCTCGACCATGATGAAGTGCGCCTGACCATGCTGATCGACGATCTTTGCACGGGCCGGCGATCCCCGGCGGGCGGTGCCCTCGAGGATGGTGCCGCGGCGGCGGAGAAAGTCGTCGGTGGAGATCACGCTGGTTTCGAAGCCGGGCATGATCCGGGCAAGCCCGTTGGCGGCCAGAGTGTTGAGCAGGCTGCCAGCGGCCAGCGCACCACCCGAGGCGAGACCCCAGTGCAGTGGGCCGCCGGTCAACGCGGTCGCGCCCTGCTGAATGGCTATCCCGGTGAGCGTGAAGCAGCCGAGCAACGAGGTCAGCCAGATCAGGATCGGCAGTTCGTGACCGAGGCCGAGCCAATCAAGCACGCCGCTATCGGTTTCGGCATAAACGTCCGCGTCGAGATCGAGATGGCCGAGCCCGAGGCCGATCGCCTCGATCAGCCCGATCCCGACCATTATGACGAACGCGATCGCGAACGGCGCGTACGCGGGCGTCAGGAAGATCGCGAACATAAGCCGTGGCAATGTTGGGGGCTCTGCTTGTGCATCGGCGAACTGGTAACGGACAGACGACAACGCTTCGTTACGAAACGCCGGCCGATCCGGATTTTGAATTCCATGTGTCGATGCTCCCCGAAGGGAGGCTAGCCCTGCGCCACGACATTCGCAACGCGCGCTGAGGACACCGCCCGGGTTTCGGTTCATCATCTGCACAGGATTTGCACGACACGCGAACGGATCGGATGCGGACCTCGCGATCTGACGCTCGCGGGACCGCTGCAAAGCAGAACCTCGACAATCGGGGAGCGCGAAGATGAATCGTCATGGAAGACTGATGGCCAAGATCAGCGCTGCCTTGGCGCTGATCGTCCTGGCGGAGATACTGATCGACGACGGCAATGGCGCGGTGGTGGGTGGGTTCGCGTTTGCCTGGACTACCGCCCTGTTGCTGACGCGACGGGCGATCTGGAAGGCCAGATCGGCGCGATTGGCGTTGATTTCTGGCTTTAAATGCGGTGAGATCGATGCAGTTGCGATACAAAGATCTGCTACAGATAGCGTGCTTCGAGCGCCCAGAGCGAAACGGGAAATGCCCCTTCGGGCTAGGGACGCTGATGCGATAGTGGCCCAATCACGTGAAGTGGGCTTGGAACACCAAATGACAATTTTCTTGTCAGGCGTCCCTGGAGAACTTGTTCGCGCGGCGTTCGATCGCGCTGGCGGCAACGAAATCGCCAGTGGCAAGTTCGCCAGTCCAGAGAGCAGCGCAGCATTAGCCGCGAACGGATTTGGATGGTTTATGGATCGACCAACCGCGCTTCCTGCTTTTCCCGGTACAGACGATCTCGACTGGCCGGCGACCCGCGTCGACCTTGAACGAGAAATGCGTTTTCCATGGTCCGGTGGCAGGCACCCTTAGCTAGATGCGGCAGTGGAAACACCGCAATACCTGCTCGGCATAGAGTCTAAGAGGCATGAACCGTTCTGTGACCGCAAGGCAGCAAAGCTCTCTCAGGCATACGACCGCGACGTTTGGGGTAGCGGAATGGCGCCGTCGACCGCGATGCGCGATCGGCTTCGTGCGGCTCCCACCACCTTTCACCATCTTGACGCGGCGCAACTCGTCAAACACGCGTTCGGGCTGATCACCGAGGCGCGGCGCAGCGGCAAGAAGCCCGTCCTCGTTTATTTATACGCAGCACCAAAGGACAAACCGCCTTCAAATCAAACACCGAACTGAGATTGAAGATTTATCGGATGCCGTTGACGGCGGCGTGGTGCGGTTCATAGCGGTCCGCTGGACCGAATGGCTGGACCGCTTCGCTGGCGATGCCGCCGGACACGCTGCGCGCATTCGTGATCGCTTTCACCCCTGACAAAAGGCCACCATGACCCGCTCAACCATCTACACCGTGGACGCCGATAATCGCCTTACCGCAATGAGAGCGGCGGCGCCCGAGAGCGAGGATACAATGCAGTGCCTGATCGCCGATTACCCGGAGATCATCGCAGATACCGACGGCGCGCTTTTACTCATTCGTCGCGAGCAGCCGATCGCTGACGCCGAGGGCTCTAGGTGGTCGCTTGACCACCTCTTCGTCACGCGTACCGGTGTGCCAGTGTTAGTCGAGATGAAACGAGCGAGCGACACACGGCTGCGGCGGGAGGTGGTGGGGCAGATGCTCGATTATGCTGCGAATGCCACGGCCCACTGGCAGGCCGGCACGATCGCCGCCAGCTTCGCGGCCACCGCTGGCTCAGAGGGGCGAGACCCCGATCAAATTTTGGCGGAGTTCCTTGGCGATACAGCTGAGCCTGATGCCTTCTGGCCGCAGGTCGACGCAAACTTTGCCGCCGGCCGGATCAAACTCGTCTTCGTCGCCGACGTGATCCCGCGCGAGCTTGCGCGCATTGTCGAGTTCCTCAACGAACAGATGAAGGCGGACGTGCGCGCCGTTGAATTGAGCTGGTTCGAAGGCAAGGGCATTCGCGCCTTCACGCCTCGCGTAATTGGCGAAACGGAACGAGCCCAGGCCGCGAAGGCAAGAGGCAGGTCGGCTGTGCCTGAGCCAATCACGCGCGATGAATGGATTGCAAAGCACCTCGCCCCTATCGGGCCGGCGATCGTGGCGGCGGCGTATCGCTACTGCGAGGTTGTCGAAGACGCTGGCGGCGTCGCGGCCGTCACTCAGGCACAGGGGTCGCTCATTGCCGTATTCGAGCGCTCGGCAACGACGCTCTTTCCGATGTCGTTCGTCTTCTTCGGGAAGGGCATGGTAACCTTCAACCTGACCTATCTTAAATCTCGAGCGGCCTTCGCGGACGAAGAGGTTCGCAAGAAGCTTTATGACCGGCTGGTTGGGATCGTCGGGCTGCTCTCCACTAACAAATTAGGTGGCTATCCAGGCTTCCCAGCCGCACGCCTCAACGAGCCCGATGTCGCGCATGCGCTGGTGACGTTCTTGCGCGATCTAGCTGACCAGGTTGATCGTGTCCCACCGCGTGGTGTAGCTTCAGCGGCGTAGCCGCTTTGATCTCCGGACATGGCCGGGTCGATCACGCCGCCATGGACGACAACGT
>NZ_JACIAP010000017.1:0-59190 GCF_014194875.1 Sphingomonas sp. BK481
CTAACCGGACCGTCGCGGGGTGGAGCAGCCCGGTAGCTCGTCAGGCTCATAACCTGAAGGTCACAGGTTCAAATCCTGTCCCCGCAACCACCGACATAGAACCACAACCGCCGCCCTCACGGGCGGCGTTGTCGTTTGTCGCCCATGTGAGCAAATCCGAAACCTTTGCTACCACCTCCGCCTCCGGACCGCCCGGCTCGTCGGGAAAGATCGTCACGCTCTCGATGAGCGTCGAAAGCACCGCCGCTGCCTCGGTCCGGATCGACGCGTCGTCCAGTGATTGACGGAGCGAGGCGACCTTCCTCCGAAACTGCTCGACGAGTACCGGATGCGGCAAGAGGATCGCGGTAGGCTTGCTATCGGCTACGGCGCCTGCGCGCGTCTCCAGTAGCACCTTCTCGGCCTCGCGCTCGGCGATCATCGCCCGCAGTGCCGGAGTGGCGAGGCCTGCCAGCAGGTTCTGATACAGATTATCGAGCTCGGTGGTGACCTGCCTCAAGGCCTGCCGACGAGCGAACGAAAGCAACTGACTAGTCAGCTTTGCAGCCCGCTCGGCGGTATCCCCGATTGCATCGATGTACCGGCCACGCCGCTCCGGCGTCAGACTGTCGCGTCGGAGCAAATCCACTGATCCGCGAATGACCGTCAGGAGGTTGTTGAAGTCATGGGCAATGCCGCCCGTCAGCTGACCGACGGCTTCCATCTTCTGACATTGGCGCAAAACCTCCTGCGTTTCCGCCAACTCAGTCTCAGCTCGAACTTGCGACGAAATATCAACAGCATGGTGGAAGGCACCCACGATCGCGCCGCTTTCGTCGCACAGCGGATTGTATGTGACGCTCCAGGTGGGCTGGCATCGTGCCGGATCACCAAATGCTGCCTTTATGACAAAGCTTTCGCCCTCAAGCGCCCGGCGCATAAACTTTCGAAGCGATTGCGCTTGGTCCGCCGGAACCAGGTCGGGCATGACGTCGCCGATTTGCGCCTCTTTTCCAAAGACGCGCAACCAATCTTGGCCGTGGGCTCGATTGAAGGCGATAACGCGCAGATCGTGATCAAACGCTACAACGGGCGATGCGTTCGATTCCACGATGTTGCGGTACAGGTGGAGCGAAGCGGAACGCTCCTTGATCCGATCCTCGAGGCTGGCGTATCGCGTAGCTGCTGCTCAGCCTCACGGCGGGCTGTCACATCACTCGCAGCACCCGCCCATTCCAAAATCTCGCCATCATCGTCGAGGATTGGTACTGCGCGAGACAGCGTCCAGCCTATCCCGCCGTCCACCCGACGAACCCGGTGTTCGAGACTGAATAGCGTCTTCGTTTGGATCGCCTTGTCGATAGCCGCTGATACAACCGCCTGATCTTGATCGGGGATGTAGTCCATCAACCAGGCGCGGCTTGAGTCATTCGTGTCCGGCAGGAACCCGCCCCCCGCCAACTCTTTCATCTCGCCCCAGTCGGCGCTCATCCGGTAAACGACCTCGGGACTGGCCTCGATCAAAGCCTTGAGACGTAGCTCGCTAAGCCGGGCCTCAGAGGGGGCCGGGCCGTCAATTCCGCTCATGCCTGTATCTGTCATTCGCATTCGTATCGGTCTCTTTGACTATGTCGCGGCAAGCCTCAGGCCAGCTCGTCGTTTGTCTCGGGTAGAGGCGCTACGACTTTAAAGATCACACCGTTCGGGTGGTAATCGATCTCCGCTTTCCCGCCGATCTCACTTGCAAGAACGCGCTGGATCAACTTCGTGCCGAAACCGGTACGCGTTGGCGCGTTCACAGGCGGGCCACCCACTTCCGTCCAGGTGAAATGCAAGCGATATGGACGCGAGCCATTGACGATCTCCCATGACAGACGAACAACGCCGCCTTCTTGGGAAAGGGCCCCATATTTGGCTGCGTTTGTCGCCATTTCATGAAGCCCAAGAGCAAGAGCGACCGCTACAGCTGGGGGCAGCTTGAGGTCAGGCCCATTGAGTTCGAAATGCGTTCCGTCATCGATGCCGAATGGCGCGAGCGTTCGTTGGAGGAGCTTGCGCAATGACGCGCTTTCCCATCGCTCGTTGACCAACAGGTCGTTGGCGGCAGCCATGGCCTGAATGCGAGCTTCCAGCGTCGCCCCTGCCTCCTCCAGCGAAGTCGCCTTGCGCAGGGTCTGCCCGACGATGGCTTGCACCATCGCCAGGCTGTTCTTCACCCGGTGGCTCAACTCGTTGGCGAGCAACGTGCGATGTTCTTCAGCTCGCTTCCGCTCGGTGATTTCCTGCAAGACGCCGATCAAAGCCAACGGCGTACCGTCGGCGCGGTAACTTGCCTGACCACGAATCTGCACCCATCGTTCTTCACCAGTAGGCGTGTGCAGGCGATACTCGACGTCGAGTAGGCTACCGTCAGCGATCGCCTCTTGCATCGCTTCGTCGCGTCTGACGCGATCGTCCGGGTGGACGGCCGCCATCGCATCTTCATACGTAAACGGGTCGGAAATTGGGCGCCCGTAAGTTTCCTTGGAGCCATCCGAGGCAATCATCTGCAACGTCTGGAGGTCGATGCTCCACGAACCCATGCGACCGGCTTTTAACGCAAAGCGCAGACGCTCTTCACTTTCGATAAGTTCAGCCTCGCGGCGGGCAACGGCGGACTCCAAATCAGTCCGATCGCGCTCCAACCTTGTCAGCCGCTCGCGTTGAAGCGTGACATCGAACTGAGATGCGAAATAGTATGTCAGATCGCCATCGTCATTGAAAACCGGTGAGACGAGAAGCCGGTTCCAGAACGTCGTGCCGTCCTTACGATAATTCAGCAGTTCAAGCTCGATAGGAACGCGCGTCAGAATCGCTTCGCGGAGTCTGTCGACCTCACCTCGATCCGTGAGGGGCCCCTGCAGAAACCGGCAGTTACGACCCAATATTTCGTCGTGATCAAAACCGGTAAGCTTAGAAAACGCGCCATTGACGAAGACGATGGGATTATCCGGCTTGCTCGGATCCGTAATCAGCATGGGCATACGAGTTGCTCTGACCGCAGATGAAAATGGGTCTGGACCGTTGTCTTCTCGCGTCAGCTCGTTCGTGATCCGTGCGTCTTCTTGGTAGTCCCTCACGTATCACTCCGCTCTATCTCTGCAGCGATTTCCTTCGCCGTTCAAATGCCTAAAAATCTCAGGGTATAAGGGACGACGGAAGCGACCGCTACCACCGCCTTACAGGCGACGGGTATATGGCTGCCCTTTGGCATCGTAGGTTGGCATCACCTTCCTAAAAACAAACCCGGCCTGGCAACGAACCGTTTCAAAACGTTGTGCCAAACTGGCGTCATCTCGACGAAGCTATGGGAATGACAAGTACGCTCTTTAGGCGACAAAAATCACACGATAAACGCCAGTGGGGGTTGGCGACGGCGTTTTGCGACGATCGAGAGGCTGCCGTCCGAAATCACCTCAGACTGTCCGAAAACTGCGTGATGGATTCCCGTCAGGTTTCGTATCCGGTATGATCGGGCATGGGCTACATCGAATGTCAATCGCGCGATCAAATGCTGCTGCTGCCAGCCTCGGTCGATGACTATGTGGCGGCAGACAACGCGGTGCGTTTCATCGCGGCCTTCGTCGACGATCTGGATCTGGGGGAACTTGGCTTTGACCGCTTTCGGCCAAAGGCGACGGGCCGACCCGGCTACGATCCCGCGGATCTGCTGAAGCTTTACCTCTATGGCTATCTCAATAGGGTCCGCTCAAGCCGATGCCTGGCGGCGGAAGCCGGGCGCAATCTCGAAGTGATCTGGCTGCTGGGCGGCCTGCGTCCCGACTTTCGCACGATCGCGGATTTTCGGCGCGTGAACCGGCCAGCATTCAAGCCGCTGTTTCGCGCCTTCGTGCTGCTGTGCCGCAAGCTCGATCTGTTCGGGCGGGAACTGGTTGCCGTGGACGGCACGCGCCTCAAGGCGGTGAACAGCCGCAAGCGCAACTTCACGCAGCAAAAGCTGGCCGGATGGATCAAGCTGGCCGACGAGCGGATCGAAGAGTATTTGGGACGGCTTGATCGGGCCGACCGCGCGGAAATCGAGGCGCAAGGCGCGGCGCGCCGTGCGGCCACGCTCGAGGCGAAGCTCGCGCGGGTGCGAACACGGCGTGAGCTGCACCAGGCGATGCTCACCGAACTTGTCGCCAGCGGTGAGAGCCAGCTGTCACTTACCGACCCTGATGCCCGGGGGATGGCGATGCACCCCAAGGTCGGGGTGGGCTACAACGCACAGGTCGCGGTCGATGCCCGATACAAGCTGATCGTCGAGCAGAACGTCACCAATTCGGGCAGCGACCTTGGATTCCTGGCCCAGACAGCCGGTGCCGCGCGTGAGGTGCTGGGCGTCGAACGTATCGATGCAGTCGCTGACAAGGGCTACTACAAGGGCGAGGACATCGCTGCCTGCGAGGATATCGGCGTCGTGCCCTATGTCGCGCGGCCGCAGCGCGGCTCGGCGGTTGCAAGCGGCTATTTCAACAGAACCGAGTTTCGCTACGACCCGGAGGCCGACTGTTACGTCTGCCCGAGTGGTGATCGCCTTGATCCTTATACCCGCACCCGCAAGGACGAACATATCGCCATCCGCTATACCAATATGCGGGCCTGCCAAACCTGCTCCCTAAAGCCGCAATGCACTTCGGGCTCCCGGCGAACTATTGATCGCTGGGAAAACGAGGCTGTGCTTGAACGCATGGCCGAACGACTTGTCGCGAGGCCCGATATTCTCGACAAGCGACGCGAGACGGTCGAGCACCCGTTTGGATCAATCAAACAGTGGATGAACCAGGGTGCGTTCCTCATGCGCGGGCTCGCCAACGTCAACGCCGAGTTTAGCCTGACGGCGCTCGCCTACAACCTGCGGCGAGCCATCAACATCCTCGGCATTCCCGCCCTGCTCCGCGCCGTGCAGGCCTGAAAAGGCCGGACATCCATTTCTCAAGAGAATATCGCGCTGACGATGCCCAATGTGAGGGATTTGGCCCGCCGACGAGCGATCCAATCCAGAAATTCTGCCTCGAGCGCCCTCCAGGGCAGCGCGCGCCTAACGGCATGGCCATCCCGGAGTTCTCGGACGGTCTGACCTGTTTGTCGCACAGTCGTGATTACGACCGGGTTTTCCGCACATACGGCCGCTGAACGGTAACAATTTGAGGAAAACGGACTGTCAGCGATCGGAACATGGACGGCGATCACAACCATGCTTGACTTCAAATTTATGCCTTAAGCTTTTTCCTCGTACGGTACAGGTCATCGGACTCACATCGCTGCCTGGGGTGAAAATGAATTCTAATAAGTTTCTGACGGGGCGTGGCCGAGAGCGCTTCACTCTCGAAGAGCAAACTTTGCTTGAGGACAGCAGTAGCTGCGTCCGGGTGGTTAAGGCCCGGAAAACACTGGTTAGGCGGGGGGAGCCCGTTTGTTCGAGCATGCTGGTGGTCGAAGGTTTTGTCTGCCGCTTCGCAGACGATCACCGAGGGCGGCGGCAGATGATCAGCCTGTATATACCAGGCGATTTTGTTGACCTTGATGGACTCAAACTCAAACGCCTTGATAACGACGTAGTAGCGATTGGAGCAGCCAAGGTTTCTGCCTACAGTCATAATGCGTTAGCAAACTTGAGCAAGCGTTGCCCACGTTTAGCTGAATCATTTTGGCTTAGCAGCTTGCTGGACGCAGCAATTCAGCGTGCGTGGATCTTTCGTCTTGGTCGCCTTGAAGCCGAGGCACGCGCTGCGCATCTCTTTTGCGAGCTTCATGCACGACTAGAGATGGTTGGCCTAGCTCAGGATGTTTCGTTTGCGCTTCCACTGACACAATCCGATTTAGGCGCAGCCTTGAGTCTAACCGTCGTTCACACAAACCGCGTACTGCGTTCTCTGCGTGAACGAGGCCTTCTGACGTTCCGGAACCGGCAAGTGGAAATTCACGATAGGAAAGCCCTGGTCAAGCTAGGCGATTTTGACCCTGCTTATTTATATGCATCCGACTGGAATACGCCAAGAAGGCGACCGCTGGGTGGCTGAATGAGCGGCTGTTTTCGGACAGTTGTATTTCGCGCCAGGACGACGGAGTTTGGACGGAAGCGGAACGGCCGGAATGTCGCCGTCCCAATACACGAGCTATAGGATGCCGACTGCACCATCGGCCCAGATCGCCAACGCAGCTAATATGACTCCACAAACGAGAGCCGTCCGTAACACCGACTGGTCAACGAACCGAACAATTAGCTTAATCGCACAGCCGACAACGACGAAAATGGCGGTCGCCGCAATGAAATCGGCGCCTGTCCAACGCACCTCGTCAGTGAACAACATCGCGATGGCCGGAAGAAGGAGTAAGGCTCCAAGGAGAGCCCACCGCGCCGGACGCCAGCGTCCGAAATTAGCTGCTCGAGAACCGGTCGATACTGTCACAGACACCCTCCATCCACGCTAACTTCACATGCGCCTTGAATGTCTGCAAGTGGGCGATCGTCGTCCAGGCCAAGACAGGTAGGCCGGTGCAGTTCAAGTTATTGGCGGACGCCCGAGCAAGCTTGCTGGCATCGCTAGAGAGGTGAGGTGGTTCGCTGCTGACTATGCGTCCTACCCGAACTGATCTTGCCCGCCCGCTCAGCACGCGCCAGTACGCCCGGCTGGTAACCGAATGGGTGAACGGCATAGGGCTGCGCCGCGAAGAGTGTGGGACGCACTCGCTTCGGCGGACCAAGGCTTCCATAATCTACAAGGCGTCGGGCAATCTTCGCGCGGTGCAGATCGTGCTCGGCCACGCCAAGATTGAGAATACCGTCCGCTACCTTGGCGTCGATGTCGAAGATGCTTGACCTTGTCAGACGGCGTCGAGGTGTGACCTACACCGGCTTCTCGCCACTGTGAGAAGCCGGACCGGACGGACGAGCGGCAGAAGCAGCCCTTCCCCTGCCGCCCAAAGGCTGGCCCCCGATGGGAAGCCAGCTTTTACTTACTCCGCAGTTTCAACTTTTGGCTTTTTGGACTTTGCCGGAGCCTTCGATGCCGTGCCATTGCCGCTGCGGCTGCTACCCAAGCCAATCCGATGAGCCATCGCACGGCGCGCTTCCGAATAGGTAGTTGCAACCATCGGATAATCAGCCTTCAGATTGTAACGCTCGCGGTACTCTTCTGGCGTCATGCCGTGCTTGCTGAGATGCCGGCGGAGTGTCTTGTATGGCTTGCCATCGATCATGCTGATGATGAAGTCGGGGTTGGCCATCGACTTACGCGCCGACACTGCAGGGGTATATTGCTCGGTATCAGCGACAGGGGCGTTCGCGTCGTTGGCACCGCCGATTAGAGATTGAACGCTGGAGTGCATCTGGGCGAGAAACGCTGGAACGTCATCTGCTGATGTTCGTGTGTTTGGGTTCGACAACCATGCGATCGTCAGCTCGGTTGCAAGCTCGACAGCGTCTAGCTTAATAGTTTCGTCAAACATCATTCACTCCAAATATGTCGCCGTCATTTAGGATCGCCATTTTAAAAAACAACCGCGGCCATATGCGACTGCATTAATCAACCAAATCCCAAATTGAATAAATAGTGACGCGAGCGCTACCAAAAATGTAAGTGATTGTACCATTCTAGCCGTGGGGCACGCAGCGTAAGAATGACGCATTACTGAAGACGTCTGCGCTCAATATGCGCACTTCACGTGAGCATGGGCCAAAGGACCTACAAAGTCGGCTCAACGCAGTTCAGGTGCCGAAGAGTCGTCGCCTCACCTACCGCGCGACCCCTGCTGCCTTTGCAAGTTGCTCTGTTCTTCTCGGAATAGCCTCGAGCGCTCGCCCAACCGAACGACATGAATGCGATAGCGGACGCTCGACGATCCTGGCACAACCCCGACGTCGCTTCGTCAGGCTCATCAACGCTTCGAGTGGAATGAAAGCGACTAACGCTATTGAACGCTTGCGCAATCGTGGCCCGGCCGTGCGCTTGATGAGATTAAATGCGGGGGCGTACAGATGTCAAAACTGGCATTAATGAGATGAAAAGCGACCGATCCATTAGCCTTGGCCGCGATGACATGCTCCAACTTAACAATTTCAAAAATAGGGAAATTCGAGGTGAAAGGGACCTTGCTCTCCTAAAGATCTCGTTTAGCCTCGTCGAGGCGCCTGAAGAACGGGACACAGGTATTTCGTGCTCCGGCGTACGGGAGGACAAGAGATGAAAAGCGTGCTCAAAATCGCGTTTGCAACGTCGCTAGTGACGTTTCCTTTAGCAGCCTCTGCGGAGACCTTTGTGGTGCTGGGGACCCCGGGAGCGAACCTGGATGCCGCCGTCACTGCTGCAGGCGGCCGGATCAAGAAGCGGCTCGCGAGCATCGACGTCGTCGTGGCCGAAGGCGGATCTGGCTTCCTTGCTGCCGTTGGAGGCAAAGCAGGTGTCGCAGCTGTTGCCGCTGATCGGAAGATCAAGTGGATACCGAAAGGCGAGCGAGCGGTGTTCCGCGACGCCGACGTTGTAAATCCGCCCAATAATCCGGCTGGCATCGATCCGCGGTTTAACCTGCAATGGGGCCACACCGCTATCAAGGCCGTGGACGCGTGGAAGATGGGCTACGAGGGGCACGGCGCTCGCGTCGCAGTGCTCGACGGCGGCTTTCAGCTAAACCATCCGGACATCGCCGGTAGGTACGACCCAAGTTGCACTGCCGATATGACCGGCGAGGGCATTGCCTACGGCCCGAACTCGGATGACGACACGGGGATCTTCGCGCATGGCATGCACACGGCCGGTACGATCGGCGCCGCGCGCAACGGCGTCGGTACCATCGGCGTCGCGCCGAAGGCGACGCTTTGCCTGGTGAAGGTCCTTTTTAACAGCGGTAGCGGTTCGTTCGAGGACGTCGCGGCGGGGATCGTCTATGCCGCCGACCGCAGCGTCGACGTCATCAGCATGAGCCTCGGCGGATCGCTTCAGAAGTCCGAGGAAGGGGCATCGACCCTCCGACAGCTGATCGATCGTGCGGTAAGTTACGCCTATAAGAAGGGGGCTTTGGTGATTGTATCGGCGGGTAACGACGGCCAGAGCGCTGACAGCCCGAAAACTACAGGTACGCCAGCTAATCTGATCCATTTGCCGTCGGACTCGCCGCAGGCGATCTCCATTTCTGCGACCGCACCGCGGGGCTGGGGCAAGAACCAGAACGTCTTTCTGGACAACCCGGCCAGCTACACCAATTATGGTCGCTCGGTGATCAATCTTGCCGGCCCCGGCGGCGATTACACGCCGTCCGTTACGGGTGATTGCACGGTCGCCGGTGTAACCAGGCCATGTTACATTTTTGACTTCGTCTTCAGCACCGGCGCTGCCAACTCGTACTACTGGAGCATCGGTACTAGCATGGCGACCCCACACGTCTCGGGGGTCGCTGCGCTCATCGTCAGCAAATACGGCAAAATGCATCCTGCTAAGCTACGCGCTTATCTCAACGCGGGAGCGGATGACCTGGGAGTATCTGCGCATGACCCGTATTACGGTAACGGCAGAGTGAACGCCGCGCGGTCTTTGTCGAAGTAAGAGCGATGTCTGAGGCGTACGATTGTACGCCTCAGACATGTACCGTCAAAAGGTCTAGAACTGCAGGGTGAATGATGACGGCTGCTCGGGCGCATGGTAGGCGCGGAACAATGGTAAAGGCGATGGTGGTAACCGTTGCTTTACTGATCGCTGGCCTTGTCGCGTACTGTGTGCGGAAACCGGCTTCGAAAGACGCTGATAAAGTCCAAATTGTATCGACAGGTGCGCCAACCGTTACCCCGGTGCAGGTGGAAGCGTCACCGCAACCACAATCAAGTGGAGAGATCAAAGCGAACCGCACGCCGTTCACCCAGCGGTTCAATCTCAAGCCTCATTATAGCCGCGGGCAGCTCGACGGCTATTTGCTCGATCCAGCTGATCCAAGCGTTCTCCGAGGCTCAGCATTGCAAGTCGGTGACGTGATTACAATCATCGATGGCATGAGACTTGACGAAGTGAAGTTCGCCCGGCTCGACATGGACACGAAAAATCTCGATGACGTTTTCGTAGCATATGAGCGTAACGGTGCTCTATTCGAGGACATCTTGTCGTTGCGAAACTAGAATGGGAATCTTACCTGCGACCACGGCTTCGGGGTCAGGCCAAGACTTGCTGGATCGCCTCTCACGATGATTTATTAAGGCCATAACCGATAATATACCTTCAGTGCGACCCGGGAAGCATCCGTTCGCCAAGTTGATCTCGATGCCACCGCAGATGGCACCTGTCTGAGGCCGCGCACGCCTGATTCTGTTTTCGCTACGCGTCTGGTCGAGGCCGCCCTTACTTTTAACACAATCGGACGAAGCGGCCCGGTCGCTTGAGTGCCGACCGCCCCCACGCCTCTATCGGAAAACGGTATGTTTACGATAAACTCGAATGGTTGGCCTACCAGAATCTGTGTTCCCATAATGTACAGGGGCCGGCTGGCGCTAACCAAACATAAAGCGTTGCTGTGCATATGCTAATCAAGCAATTTATGATGGCGTTTTCGACGGATTAGGCGAGGATGGACAGGCTAAGAGCTACCTGGATGCAGCGGCCAGCATGAAGCACGATGTTGCCTGGAAGCCGCACGGCACCTCTTGGTCTTTGCTAGATGCTCTTGCCGCCGTACGGCAGGAAGCTGATCACTACCGCACCAGCGTTGAGATGGCACGGCACATCAGCTGGAGCGCAGACGCGAGCGGCGCCATCCGCACTGTTAGCGCACGATGGGCGGAGGTCACCGGCATCGATGTCAACAAGGCATTAGATAACGGTTGGCTTGACGCAATCTACCCAGACGACGTGGAGCGAACCCTGTGCGCATGGCGCTTGGCGCTTGAAACGGCATCGTCGATAGACGTTGACTATCGCCTGCAGACATCCAGCGGCTATCGCTGGTTCCGCTCCTGTGCGTCACCACACTTTAATCACGACGGGGAGGTGCTTGCCTGGTTCGGAACGTTGGAGGACATCGACGATCGAAAGCGGGCTCAGAGTGCCTTGCTTGCGAGCGAAGAGCGTTTCCGTTTAGCCGCAGAGGCCGCGGGCGTCGGGATCTGGGACTATGACGCGCTGCTCGGCCGTCGCCTCTGGTCGGATGTGTTCCGCGCAATGCTCGGCCTGGCTGCAGATGTGCCGGCAGAGCCTGCCACCGCACTGGCGTTGGTCGTTCCCGAGGATCGGCCGATATTGCAAAAGGTTGTCGACTCAATCAGCTACGGCGACACTCACCCTCGCTTCGAGTTGACGGTCCGCATCCATCGCGCCAACGATGGTGTACTGCGCTGGATGCAGACGAGTGGCTGGCGGGTTAAAGCGGCAAACGGGCGAATAGAACGCATCCTGGTTACCGTACGAGATGTCACCGAGCAGCTTACGGCAGAGCAGCGCGTCCGCTGGGCGGCTGAACACGACCATCTGACCAAGCTCATCAACCGCGCCGCCTTCAACCAATTGCTTCAGGACGCGATCGAACGAGCGGATCGGTCGGAAGCAGCGGGGCTCACGCTCGCATTGTTCGACGTCGACCATCTTAAAGAAATCAACGACACGTTCGGGCATGACGCCGGAGACATGCTGCTACGCGCCGTCGCTGACCGACTAGTTACAGCCTTGGGCGACGACGTGGTCGTGGCGCGCCTGGGCGGGGATGAGTTTGCGGCGATTGTAGAAGCTTCGCCGAACGGACTGGCTGAGGATCGCATTCGATTCGCACTTCACACGCTGCGCCAGCCGGTTTTGGCCGACTCGATCACGCTTGAGTGCCAAGCAACGGCGGGTATCGCCTCCTACCCACAGGATGGGCAGAGCGCGCGTGACCTGCTTAAGACGGCTGACCTCGCGCTCTACGCCGGTAAGGCGAGCGCGCGAGGCGAACTCTCGCGCTTCCGCCCAGAGATGCGTGCAAGCATGCAGCGCCGTACATCAATGCTCTCCGTAGCCCGCATGATCGCGCGCGATGATCGCGCGGTGCCCTTCTATCAGCCGAAGGTCAGACTTAGTGACGGTGCTCTGTCGGGTTTCGAGGCGCTGCTACGTTGGCGGCACGAAACACTGGGCATTCAAGGACCGGAAACGATCGCGGCGGCATTTGAAGACCTCACGGCGGCCACGTCCCTCGGTGAGAGGATGCTGCAACGGATCTGCGCTGACCTTACGCGCTGGCGCGACGACGGCCTAACGCTGACGCGCGTGGCACTGAACCTGTCGCCAGCCGAATTCCGTCGCGAGGATCTATTCGACCGCATCATGGGTCAGCTCCATAGCCACAGCCTACCCGCGAAGCTGCTCGAGCTTGAGGTGACTGAAACCGTGTTCCTCGGCCGCGGCGCAGAAAGCGTCGGAAACACATTGGCCTCCTTCCATAATGCCGGGGTCACCGTCGCACTCGACGATTTCGGCACAGGCTACGCCTCACTCAAGCACCTGCGAGAATACCCCGTCGACGTCATTAAGATTGACCGCAGCTTTGTCGCAGACCTTCTGACAGAGCCTGGCGACGCGGCCATTGTAAACGCGGTGCTGGGACTGGCAAATCAGCTTGGCATTGCAGTCGTCGCCGAAGGCGTGGAAACCGCACAGCAGGCGGCCTATTTGCGCACGCGAAACTGCAGCCACGCGCAAGGCTACCTGTTCGGCAGGCCCATGCCCGCAAATGAAGCGAGGGAACTTCTTGCTGCAGGCTTTTGCGCGCGCGCTGCTGATTAATGGAGAAGCAGAGCGCGAGCGTTACCGTCCGGAATCGGAATCAAGCAGGGATCGTTTCCCAGCGTAATGAGATGTCTGCCCCCGCCTCAACACCTGAACGAACAGATTCTTACCGCTAACCGCCGCCCGAGATCGGAATGGCGACTTTCTACCAAATTGGCGGTGCGGCCCCAGGCCGGCCACCTGAACGAGCGTCAGTTTACACCACCTGCCACCCAAAAGCGGACAGGCCGCCTTCCTGAAGAGTTGTAGACCGGCGCCGGAAGCGCAATCCCCTTGGCGCGACGTAAGTGCATCGACGCGCGTAGAAAGCCGGATGCTGCGGGGGTTCCAATCGGCGCCGGTGGGGACCCCCGAACTGTCATCCCCTTTATGCAACTGCAACGGTTTAACTCGGTTTCGATGGGGTCCCGCTTTGCGCGCCGATTGCACTCATATGCATCGATCCCGGCTTCGAGCCGTTGAACGGCTTCAATCATATCGGGAATCTAGCATGGCTGACCTTGGCGGCATCAAGAAGCATATGGAAGTCATCGGAGCGGATGGCGTCCACGTCGGTACCGTCGACAAGGTCGAGGGTGACCGCATCAAGCTCACCAAGCACGACAGCGGACAGGGCAGCCATCAGGGTCACCATCACTATCTGTCTGCCGGTCTGGTCGCTGCGGTTGAGGGCGACAAGGTGCGTCTGTCCACGACCGGTGCGAACGCCTCACTGTTTGAAGAGGAGAAAGATCGGTCGAGCGGTGCCGGCGTCGGCACTAGCAGTGGTCACCCGCGCAGCGCGTTCGAAAGGCGCGGCCAACAAAATGGTTCAGGACCGGGCTGGCGCACGATCGGGCTGGGAGCAGCGGCAGTCGGCGTTGCTGCCGGGGCGGCGTTCCTGACACGGAGCAAGGCCAAGACCCGCGATGAGTTCGAGTTCCGGCTTCAAACCGACGAGAGCGTCCGTCTGATTTCCTCGGCAAAGGTCGAGGGCACGCCTGTGGTCGGCCGTAACGGCGAGCATCTCGGCAAGATCGATAGCTTTATGGTCGACAAATACTCAGGCCGGGTCGCCTACGCGGTGATGTCGTTTGGAGGCACGATGGGCTTCGGCGAGGCGCTGTTCCCGTTGCCATGGAGCTACCTGAACTACGACGTCGCCAAGGACGGCTACGTTCTGAACATCTCCAAGCAGCAGCTGGCGACGGCTCCCAAGTTCAAGCCAAGCGAGGTGCCAGAATTCACCGCCAGCTACCGGCAAGGCGTGGCACGCTTCTACGGCCGAGCTTTGATCTAGGATCGCCTTCGGGAGGGTCGGAGCGCCGATCCTCCACTGCCGTACAAACGACGCTGAGCCGGGAACTGGAGATAGATCGTCTCATGCGACACCTGCATCGTTCCATCGTTCCATCGTTCCATCGTTTCCGTGCTCTGTTTCAACCATTCCGATATTTGTTGAGGAGACCATTGATCCTGCAGCTTGGCTGCGACCATCGACTGCAGATGCGGACTAACCGAGAGCAAGCAAGGCTTCGGCAGGCTACGGTGATTTTTTGGAGACGATAAGCCGCGTGGTCGATTTAGAGGTGTTCTCCAAGCGTTGCACTTGCAGACTGATCGGAGTCATGGGTTGGCATCGCGCTCGCGACATTAATCGTGTCACACGAGCGGGCGGAATGCTTTACGAATAATCAACTCTCAAGCGTTTCGCCAGCGACTGAGGCTCTGGCCTTCAGTACAGCGTACCCATTTAGCGCCTCGCCATGTTTCTTCACACGGACATGCGAGGCGCTTTCCGTTTAATCGAATTGGCCCAATGCGGCCATTAACACCTTCTTTACCATATGATTGTACCAAGGATCGCCTTAGCAAAATATTTGTCGAGCGCTCGCGCATTGATGATGACTATCAATGAGGTGCATCATGCATGCCTTCCACCGATCGAACTTCCCTGTGGCACACTCTGCGGCCTACACTATGGTTAGTCAGTACGGGGTGGATGCTGCGTTCGTCGCTCAGCGCGAAGTCGATGCCAAGATCGAGCGTGGGGACCTCGATGGGGCACTTTGATCTGCCCCCTTCTGAGTGGTCCAAAATCTCTGTTATTTTGGATCATGAAGGAGTTTGGAAATGGGTAAGAGGCACAAGCCGGAAGAGATCATCGGCAAGCTGCGGGAAGCTGAGATCGTGTTGGCGCAGGGCGGGACGACAGCGGATGCGTGTCGGCGGATCGCGGTTACCGAGCAAACCTATTATCGCTGGCGCAAGGAGTATGGCGGTCTGAAGACCGACCAGGCCCGGCGGATGAAGGACCTGGAGAAGGAGAATCTCAGGCTCAGGCGGGCGATCTCTGATCTGACGCTCGACAAGTTGATCCTGCAGGAGGCCGCTAGGGGAAACTTCTGAGCCCCGCGCGGCGACGGCGCTGCATCGATCATGTTCGTGGTGAGTTGGCAGTATCCGAACGACGGGTCTGCCGGGTGCTTGGCCAGCATCGATCGACACAGCGTAAAGTGCCGCGTGGGGCTGATGATGAAGATGCGCTCACCGACGATATAGTGGCGCTTGCGCGCCAATACGGTCGCTATGGCTATCGCCGGATTACGGCTTTGCTGCGCGATGCAGGATGGGTGGTGAACCGCAAGCGGGTCGAACGGATCTGGCGACGCGAGGGACTGAAGGTGCCGCAAAAGCAACCCAAGCGGGGCCGGTTATGGCTGAACGACGGCTCGTGCATCCGGTTGCGACCTGAGTATCCAGGGCACGTCTGGGCATACGACTTCGTCGAGGGCCGCACCCATGATGGCCGCAAGTTTCGCATCCTGACGGTCATCGATGAGGCCAGTCGCGAATGCCTGGCCTTGATCGTGGCGCGGCAGCTCAAACACGAAGACGTGCTAGCGGCTTTGGCCGACCTTTTCATCGCACGTGGTCCGCCTGCCAATATCCGGTCGGATAATGGCAGCGAATTCATCGCGACAGCAGTCCAGAAATGGCTGGAACAAGTCGGCGTGAAGACACTCTACATAACCCCAGCGTCTCCCTGGGAGAACGGCTACAACGAAAGCTTCAATGGGTCGCTTCGCGACGAACTGCTCAACGGCGAGATTTTCTACACCCTTACCGAAGCAAAGGTGCTGATCGAAGCCTGGCGTCGGCACTACAACACGATCCGCCCCCACAGCAGCTTGGGCTATCGACCACCAGCCCCAGAAGCAGCTTCGCCGCCATTGCCGCCTTCCGGTTCCGCTTCGCTCCACCTCCAGGCGCCAATGGCAACGGAGGCGACAATGCACTAACAATCATCACGGACCACTCAGTGGGGGCCGGTCAACTTGAAATTGATCAAGTGCGCCGTGAGCTTCTAGATCTTATCATAAACATAGAACCTCCCGCGCATTACTGATTCTCCAAAGCGCTGGCGAAATGCTTATCCACTGTAGCAAATCTCAGGCTTGCAGACACTGACGCGCAGTTGATCACAAACTGGCCTCAACGAGGAGCCAGCAAGGCCGAAACTTTAACCGGCAGTTTATATCGTAGGACAGTCCCGCGAAGCGTCGCTTCTAGCGTAAGAATAAGGGTAGCCTGCCACTACGCTCATCACGACCCGCTTATGCGGACGGCTACGGGATCGATGATACATCACCACTCGAGCAGAGGATCAAAAACCCTGCGCCCCGCGATTAACGCGCCTTTCACCGTATCCAATTACAATTACGAAATAGAGTTCCCACATAAGTATCCTTGTCGAAAGACAAACACTTTTAACTCGGGGGGGTCACATGCGCTACTGGCATATCACTAAGCCCATCAAGGCTTAATATCTTTTAACAGTCTGAGTAGCTATCCCGGTTCTTACCACCGCATTTCGCAGGGGATAGTGCAATGCGTCAATGGAACAGCGGCGAGCCTCACAGAGGCTGGTGACTAAATATGCGATGTCCGAATAACGCAAAGCTCGATAACGGTTAAGCTCGAAAATGCCCGGCTTCCCAGCCGGGCATTTTTTTATCAAGACCTGGTCATATTCTTGACCGGCATCTCAGGTGAAGGCCCGTGGAACAAGCCCAAGCACCTTTACAGCCTTTTGCATGGCTTCGTTATGTGTCGATATCGTGAAGTGGATTTCGGTAAACCACCCGTTTAGGTGAACCTTCCGAAATCGCGAAAGTACGGCAGCAAAGGCAGCAGGTGCGGTAGGCGAACCCCAGGCAAACGTAATTGTGAGCGTCCGATCATCATGGTCCTCGCCCCAATTGATACCGCCAACGCAAGTTCCGCCTTCGTCAAAAGCCAGAATTGCTGGATGGTCCCATTTGCATGGTGGATATCTCAGCCAAGCATTGCGCTGATGATCGACACCCGCGGCGTAGGCAGCCCTTAGGCCTTCTTTGCTATGTGCGAGTTTGGTAACATGCTCCAAGCGTAGACTCATGTTATAGTTCTCCGCCAACGCTTGAACATCATGACCCCAAAATGGCGCACACCGGTGGTCTTTACCAGTCCCAGCCGCGTACGTGGCTCTGCGTGGCTGTAGATCGATGGATGCCGATACCAGGACGTATGCTCGGTAGCTGACGGCGTCCATTCAGGCGGGTTCGCGATCTCGGGGTTTGTGCCGTTGGGCGCACTATGGCCCATCCCACTTGCCCAATTATCGATCTACGGCGCCCACCGCGCCACATGGATTCTTCTGCAGACCCATCGCGCCGGGTGTTAAACAAAAACAGCCGCCAACCTCGAGAGGTTGACGGCTGCCGTCACACAGCTGGACACTGGGACCAGCGGTAAAATGTGCTTAGGCGAAAGCGATCTTCGCCTGGCGACGACGAACGCGCATCGATGCGCCGATACCACCGATACCGAACAGCATGATTGCCCAGGTACCAGCTTCAGGAACTGCTGCCGTCGGCTCAAAGGTCGCGGTGCCGGCATAGGAGCCGTTGCCACGCGACGTGCCGTTCACGACAATCTGATTCGGCACACCCGAAGCGATCGCGACGTCGTTGATCTCGAAGAACTCGGCGTTGCCGACAATGGTCTTCGTGGCTGCGAAGCCATTGATAAACACCGACAGGATGTCGAGATCGGTCGAGCTCGTCAGCCGCGTGGTGTTCGTGCTCAGCGTGCCGCTAGCCAGACCGGTCTGATCGATGATGAAGTTGAAGGTATCCTGGAATGTGCCGGCCGCGATGCCCGAACGGCCGAAATCTGCCGAAACGGTACCATCGTCGATATCGCCGCGAACGGTGAATTCCGGATCGTTCGGGGTGAAGTCAACTGCATGAGCCGCTGGGGCCATCGCGAAGGCGGATGCGAATGCCATGGTCGAAAAGAATAGACGCTTCATGTTGGTTTCCTCGAGTTTGTCCTTAACGAAAGGATAACGGGGGCCATGGCGACACGCAAACCGCTCTATCGCAAAATCCGGCTATGACCTTGATAATGTCGACTTTCTGGAAAATCGTGCCTTTTCCGTCACAGACGACGCTACGGAGACCGCTCCCCGTAGGCTTTGGGCAAAACTTTCCCTGCAAAAAGACCGGCTCAAGACGACCCCTGCGGGAATCGAACCCGTGCTTCAGGCGTGGAGCCGTAATTCGCTTCATTTTCAATAATGCTTGCCTGAACGCGCCTCAAAATCGGCGTCATGTTTAGGAATGGGTTGCGGCGCACGGGCCATCAGCGATGGTATACTGACGAGTTTGGTGAAGCGGCCTGAGCGTTACCGCAACTAAGCTAGTGCGGCGTTCTCCGTGTCAAAGCACGAACGTGCGGCTTTGACCACTCCACCCCTCCTCATCGAGATGGGGCTGTCAGGTTCGCCGCGGATCGTCATGTCGTGGCTTAGTGCTCGGAACGATCCGCTGCCACTGGCCGCTGATTGCCTACGGGAGAACCAGTATGCTGCGCACCTCGAGTCCTGAAGTTCTGAACATCTCAGCAGACGAGGGGGCGGGCTGTTCAATGGGCCCGGCCTTGCTCTCAAACTCGACATCGAAGTGGCGTAAGCTTTGTCCGATCAGTTGCTCTCCAGATGCGCCTTGGCCCGTCAGCAGCTGACAGTGTTCAGCCAGGCGCCCTACCCGGGCCTTCCTCGTCGGGGTGATGCGCTCGCGACATAGCCAGCGCATAAAAAAGAGCCGCTTTCAGCCGCCCAGGGAAGGCGTGCCGCTTTCGATAGGTTTCTATCGAATGGCCGGGCGTGAATACGGGTGCGGTCCTGCTAATATAGAACAGTTTTTGGTTGATCAAATTCGCAGAATCGTCGGCCCCACCTCGACCAGATGGTCAGAGCGAGGCCGTAGGTGTTAAATTTATCAAAACTTCTGATGGTTTAGGAACTGGGCTGGCGCGATCGCGGCCACCCCTCGCGTTGGAGATGTCGGCCTTGCAACTGCAGGCGGTCGTTCCGAAGTGCCAGCGCTGCAAGGCCTTTAGTTTAGGCGCAGTCGCTTGCGGTATGCTCGCCCAGTCTTGCTGCACAGAAAGCCGGAAATCCAGACATTTCTTAGGTTCGGGGCAAGCCGTTCTTCGTGCGGGCAGTCAGATAGCTTGCCGTCGATAGTCTGGCCCGCGACCCGACCAGCTTCGAAAGTTTGCTCCATAATTCGATCAATGCCTTGCATGGCAAAGGAGGTAGAACCCAACCCCTTTCTACCGAGCGAACAAAGTTCCTTTCTACCGAATGAACTCAGCCCCAGACACCGGCCCTATCCTCATCCGGATAGTACGCGCGGGAGAATCGTACACCGGTCGATCCGCAGGCCAAGCCAGGCGGGGTGGCGGGCGTTTCGGAACATCGGGGACCAGGTTGGGTAGGAACGCCACCTACGAAGCGGATCCGAATGTCGGCTCCGCTTCCGTGCATTGCCTGAAAACGGCGACCGTTTGGCTTTCCTTCATCCGCTTGCAGATCAGCAGCGCACGCTCGGCGCTGACATAGCCCAGATACATGCCGCGGTCACTGACGATGGCAGCGGCATTATCGTCGGGCCAGTTGGCCAACCTTAGACGCAACTCGACCGCGGGGGTTAAGCGCACCGGGCATACTGCCATAGCAAGTGTGTCATAAAGAGAATTGCAAGGGCGCGGTGGGTCTTTGCATCACGTTAAATCGAAAGTCTAAAATGCTATGATTTAACGAAGTTTTAGGCGTGCTAACGGATGACGGCCCTATGAACACCCATCGCGGCCCTGTGGCTGATGCCGGCAAAGATCGGCTTGATCGTAGGTATTCGAACCGAACGGCGATGAGTCTCCCAGCCGTGCTCATCACATCTCTTGCCGATGAGCATCCGGCTATTATCCAAAACGTGTCAACTTTGGGGTTCAAGCTCCGCTCGGAATACAGAGTTACGGTAGGACGGTTTCTTTCACTCAATATACCGGGGCTAACTGCCTACTCCGGATGGGTGGCGTGGTCGTATCTTGACCAATTTGGGCTCGATGTGGCTAACGCCATTCCGGAGCCGGTCATCGAGCACATCATCGCGATGGCGTTACAGGCCAGCGAGGGCGTTCACCATGAGGTCAAGCGCCGGAATCTCGGCATTTGATGGCCCGGTCAGCCCCCATGAGTGATCGAGAGGTCTGGATACAGGCGGCCGCCATCCTGGCAGAACACGGCGAACATACCCCAGATTATATCGTCGATCAGATGGTCGCTGCCATCGGCGACCCTGTTGCCGTAAAGAATTGGCACCGCATTGCCGCTGCAGTCGATGTTATTAAAGGCACGTGGGCATCTACTGCAAATTGCTGATCTCGGAATACGCTTCGGATCGTCGCAGCTGTCGCACAATCCCGGTGAACGAGGCCGTCACACTCTGGCTCAGGCCGATTTCGTTATCGTGCTGCTCACCTTCCCAGAACATGACGAGCGGCCAGCGCTAGGGGCAATGATGCCAGAGGCACCGCAGGGCTAGGCGCACCGCTGGCGTGTCCACGCGACCGCTGACAGTCTCACTGAGCGCGGCTCACAGAACTTGGACCGCCAGATTGATCGTGATCCGTGTTTGATGATGCATTTGCCCACGGCACCTATCAGGAACAGGCTTGTAAGGAATCGATGTGACGGGACGGTGTCGCCTATGCACGAGCAATGATGAGGACGCAGTGATGAACACGTCGTGGCCTATATGGGGGCGAGCCGGATGGAGCAGGTCGAGGACCGGGCGCCACGGAAAGAGGCCAGCGCTACTTCGCAGGTCGCGTTTCGAGAAATGGCTGTCGCTGTTGGCAGGCACTCACGCTGCCAGCGGTATTTGGATCCGGTTACTTAACCCGACCGACGGAAGCTACCCTCCTGAGGATTCACTTGTCAGCCATTAACCATTTCTTAACCAGAAAAAACCGAGAATGTGTCAGCGAGCGGAGTCATTTCGATCGACATGATTTAGTGCGATACGATCCGAGGGCTCGATGCAGATTATTATTTATATCAGCAGAGCCAAGCAGAACTTCACGTCAGGTGATTTGGCCGACCTTCGCGACCTCGCTGATGCCAGAAACCGTTCTGAAGATATTACTGGTCTTCTCCTATCTGACGGTACCCGCTTCATACAAGCGCTGGAGGGAGACGCTGCCGCAGTGCAGACTGTGATGGATCGGATTGCTAAAGATCCTCGTCACAATAATATTAGCTATTTCAGGCCTATTACGACCAATTATCGCCAATTCGGAAAGTGGACAACGGAATATCTAGATGAGAGAGATCTTTGCGAAGGAAGGGGATTTTTTGATTGTGTGATGAGGCATGTCGCAGATGTTGAATGCGACTCGATAAAAGCTGCTTTTATTGGATTTGCCGCTCTTTCACTGAGTCGGTGATTTACAGTCCAACTCCGACTCACGCAGTCCCTTGTTATCAGGAGGATATATATGATCTATGGCGGTGAACGACATAAGGCGATCAACGCAGACCAGTTCTTGGGGTCCGAGGCTGTGCCCTTGATGATCCGCCTCTTCCGGTGCGGGGGGCGGTGAGCACCGGAAGACCGTGCGGCCTAGGGCGGCTGCATCGGGGCGCGCAGGCTCGACGACGAGCCGATCAATGAACCTGACCGAAAAGCGCTAACTGCCTTGGGACGAGGCGCTGCTGGACTATTAGCGCACATTCAGCCGCTCAGCTCGAGGCGTAGCTCGACAGCGTCGCCAGACGAGCAGAGCATGTACGCCATACGCCGGTTACTCTTTGCTATTGCCTTCGCTTGGGAAGTCAAAGCTGGCTATGGCGGTCGTCAGTTCGCCCATTGGAAAGGTACGCCCCTAGAAGAGTGGCCAGCACTTGCCGACAACCGAGTTTGCGCGGCTGCCACTACCGTTCGCCATGTATTTTACCCCACCAGTAGCAGCGACATACGCTGCACGGCTTACCTGCTGAAAGCGGAGAACCTGCTGCCGGGGCACTGATGCGGCTTTTGGGTTGCCGAATGGCTGCTTTCAGATAGCGGATCTTCAACCCAAGCGTCTAACCCTGGGCGTAAAGCTGACCGGCCGCTTTTGAGCGCCGACTGTCCGCCATGCAGTGTCCAAAATTACACGATATTCGCCAATCGGGGTTGATGACGGCGTTTTGCGGCGATCGGGTGGCTGCCGTCCGGAATCACCTGTTTGTCGGATAGTTATTATTGCGACTGAGTTTTCACATATCTGACCGCTGAATGGCAATAATGGAGAGAGAAGCGGCTGTCCGCTATTGAGGAGGTCGATAGCGTTCGCGGTCGTCGCCTGACGCTGACAACCGCGGTGGTGGCCGTCAGCTATCAGGCTGCTAATTTTCAGCCCGCTAAATGAGCTTGCTTGTTAAAGTGAATGAAGCTCTGAAGCGAGCATGGATCAATTAATTGCAAAGCTGCAGAGGGCTATCGCCCTATCGGATGATGACCGATCAAGCCTGCTCGCGATCTTCAGCAATAGGCGTTATTTTAAAAGAGGCCGAGATATTCTACGTGAAGGTGAACAACCCGAACACGTGCATGTCATAATTGCCGGGTGGGCAGCTCACCGCGTGACCCTAGTAGACGGATCGCGGCAAACCACCGCCTTCCTGATGCCTGGTGATTTCTGCAACGGCGAAACAACGCTTCTAAAGCACTTGGATCATAGCGTAGTTGCGCTCACGCCGGTGACAATCGGCACTGCAACACGCGAACGCCTGACAGCCCTGCTCCTTGATCGCCCCAATGTAGCGAAAGCGTTCTGGCAGACGACCCTTGTCGATGCGGCAGTGCTGCGGACGTGGTTAGTCAATATCGCTCACCAAAAGGCGTATCAGCGCATCGCACACCTGATGTGCGAGTTGCATACCCGTCTCTCATGTCTTGGCCTCGTGAGTGGCTCGACCTGCGCTGTGCCGCTCACGCAGGAACAACTCGGCAATGCGCTTGGCCTCACATCGATCCATGTCAACCGGATGCTCAAAAGGCTTCGTAATGAAGGTTTGATGGAATTTCAGAAGCGCACCCTGACGTTGCATAACCTCGAAGAATTACATGCGGTAGCCGGCTTTAATTCCAGATATCTCCACGTAAAGCCAATTCACTGATAAGATATCAAGTAATTCGACGAGATACTGCTTATAGAACATTATTTCAAAGTATCAATTACCCGTTCGACCTTATCGACAAAAAACAAGGGGTATTTCCTCAGCCTAACCAGAATTGGTTATTTTAAGAATGATGCCACACGCCAAGTGCTCAAGGGGTGCCAGCCTGGTCTGGGCGCCGCTCCATCGACAGTGTTGCGTTTGCGCTATAGCCGCCTCGGAACATCGCTTGATTTGAATATATCGCAGATATGGTAGTTACAGATTATCGGGGACTCAGCCGTGATTCAGTCAGATACATCGGTAGCAAAAAGATACGCCTATTCGTATGTTCGCTTTAGCAGCCCTGAGCAGATGAGCGGCGATAGCATCAGGCGCCAAACGGCGCTGGCTGTTTCTTATGCCGATGAGTTCTCCCTCGTTCTCGACGATCGTTTTACCTACAGAGACTATGGTATATCGGGTTTTCGGGGTTAGAACTCTGCTTCAGGGCGCCTTGGTGATCTCCTTGGGGCAGTTTCTGTAGGGATCGTACCACAAGGCAGCCTTTTGCTTGTCGAGAATCTTGACCGGCTGAGTCGAGAAAGCGCCTTGAATGCTCAGAGTCTGCTGACGCAGATTGTTCTTGCTGGGATAACGATTGTCACACTATCCGATCGGCGAACTTACTCGATCGATGAGTTACGTCGAGACCCGATGGATTTGATATACGCGCTGATAAACTTTATTCGTGCGAACGAAGAAAGCGAGTTAAAGTCATTTAGGGGGAAGGCAAGTTGGAGCGCGAAAAGGGCGATCGCAGAGTCCGAGCCGATCACATCCAGCTGTCCAAGTTGGCTTTCACTTAATACGAATGACAAGACATTTTCAATAATACCAGCGAGGGTAAATGTAGTTAGAGATATATTTTTTACCTTCTCAAAAAGACACATCAAATACCAAAATAGCGTAAACTCTTAACCGCCATAAGGTAGCAGCTTGGAAGTCAGATAGTCTATGGACGCGCGACAAAGTGGGTTGGATTGCCAGATCAAGCGCGGTTATAGGGACTCTTTTTCCTCATGTCATAGAATGGAAAAACGGGCGGCAGATCCGCGTCCCTTGTCCGCCTATACGTCGATACTATCCCGCTATCATATCAGTAGTTACGCTTCGGCAAGTACGGACCGGTAGTGCGGGACCTTTAATTATATGACCGCGTCGCGATATCTGTGGCGTTAAGTAGCTTGACCTGATCTTTAAACCGCAGGATCGTAGTCGGGCGCTGCCCAACCTCGACGACTTGCAAGACTTCGGTTACGAGGATTTCCGTAAGGTTTTCGAATGCCGGATGACCAAGGAGACGTCCTACGGGGCGTCCGACGGCCGCAGCAGCGACTTCAGGCGACAACTCCATGCCCGGAAGGGATATGCTGGCGTTCTTACCCGTAATAACAGTCATGCGTCTGGAGCCGTACGGCATCGGCAGCAAGATCGTTAGCGCTAGGTGACCGTCAACAAGACGCACCTCGCTTATCTCGATCGCATTCGTACGCGGAACTGCTCGCACGACGGCGAACTGCTCCGGGTCCACCCCGTGGTAAAGCAACATCGCGGCAGAACAATTGCTAATCGTAACGGCCACTGGCCGATCCGCTGGTTGCCGATCCTCAGTCGGAACACGTGCACTCATATTAGGGGAACCGGTTTTATCATTTGTGCTCCGGCGTATTTATGTCGGTACTGACGGCCTATACTTTTAAAATTCCTTAGATTTGGTTGCACTTAGGTGAGCGTGCGAATGCGGTGGATGAACCACAGCTGGCAATATATTACATGCCCCTATGCCATAGATTATTCTTAATAAGACTTTAACCATCTATGGTACAAACACAAGAAACCGAAAAGGATGATACTAGACGATGGATAACCTTCTAATAACGACGTTCGCCGAATCAAGTAAGGTAGCGAATTCAGCTGATGAAATGGAGAAAGCTGTCTGGTCACGCATGGGATTTCTGAACTTCTCAGAGCCGTTCGTTCATTACTTTAATCTGATGGAGCGATATCCGGAATATCAAATTGCCGTCATCGATCGTGATCGTGACTATGTCGTGGCAACTGGCAACCTCGTCCCGATGTTTTACGACGATCCGTCCAACTTGCCGGAGCGTGGCTGGGATTGGGCGCTTCAGTGCGCTGCCGAAACGACTAGCTGTGCACCGAACATGGTGGTGGGCCTCTCTGTTTCCGTACCGGAGGCACATCGTAATCGTGGGTTGGCCCGCGTGATGCTCGGTGCGATGCGCAACCTTGTAGAGAGCAAGGGCCTTGGCAAGCCGTTTCTCCCAGTTCGGCCGACCATGCTCGAGCAGCATCTCGATATGGATATCGCGGACTACGCGATATTGCGGCGGGAGGATGGTCGGCTCTACGATCCATGGTTGCGAAGTCATGAGAGGGCGGGGGGGCGCATGGTCAGTCTTTGCCGCAAATCCATGGTCATCGAGAAACCGGTCGGTTTTTGGGAGGCGTGGTCGGGTCAGCTTTACGAACGGTCCGGGAACTACCCTATCGCGGGCGGGCTGGCGCCTGTGGCGATCGATCTCGAGAGAGGGATGGGAAGCTATGTGGAGCCGAACGTCTGGTATAATTGATCGGGGCAGGCCGAGCTTGATCTCCATCGCGGTTTGAAAGCCTGCGACCATGCAGGCGCGCTCAATCATCTGTTATCGACTAAGCAATGCGGACTAGGCAAGATCCCATTCCTTCTGGAACACGGGATACGGGACGGGAAGAACAGAACCTAGAAGCGTCGCGTAAGTGCTAGTCCCGCGGTGCGCGCAAGGATCGGGCCCCATAGAGTGGCTGGCGAGATCCCGCCGCCGTTGTCGGCACCGGCGTAGCACAGCGAGTTCGTCACGTTGCGGACGTAGCTTTCCAAACTCCATCCTGCATTACCGGCATATCCCAGCCGCACGTCGCCTCGGGCGCAGACAGGCACCCGCCCAAAGCCCCGGTCGTCGAACGAGCGCCTTGCGCGGCTGGCGTAGAACGCCTCGCTCTGCACGTACAATTCGCCGTTTCGAAGTGGCGTTTGTAGGCGCAAAATCGCGCTCGTGGTTAGCTTAGGATTGCCTAGACCACCGCAGTCGGCGAGCGTGCAGCCGCGATCGCCGGTCTTGACCGTACGCGTCCAGGCGCCGGTGAGCGCCAGACTGACGTGACGGCCAAACCGCAGTGCCGCCTCCGCCTCAATGCCGGTGCCCCGGACCCTACCGATATTGATGACCTGCGTACTGCGGAGCACCGGATCGAAGACGTTGGCCTGCAGGTCGTTGTAGATGTAGTGAAAAGCCGTAATGGCGGCGGTGCCGCGACCGTCAGGAAGTCGGCCTTTCACGCCCAGCTCAACGCTGCGGACTGTTTCCTTACCATAGTCGTCGGGCTTTGTGCCGACGGGAACGAGATCGTAATCATCGAGCGGTTCGGAGGCGACGAGGCTGAACGTTCCAAACCCTCCTGCCTTCATGGCCTTGGTGGCGCTTAGATAGATCGTCCAGTCATGGTTTGGGGCCCAACGTGCGTAGACGCGCGGCGAAACGCCGTCCCAAACCTGTGCCGCCCGGACGTAACCGCTAGTGTAGTAGGTCGAAAGCCAAACATTTCCCAACGTGCTCGCGACCTGCGGCACGTCGAGATCGAACCGCTTGTGATCCCACGTGTAGCGAGCACCTGCTCCGATCGTCAAATCCGGAATAACCTTCCAATCCACCGCCCCGTAGGCCGAGGTACCCCAGTTGGCAGCTTTGGCACGGTTCACGTCGGTCAGAATGCCGTCCGCCGCAGGTACGAAGACCCGATCTCTGCCATAGATGTCCGCCACCAGCTGGTTGCAGTCCGCATATCCATAGCCTGAGCCGCAGACGATCTGCTCTGATATGCCGTTGGTATAGCTGCCTTTCACGCGCTCACGGTAAGCCGAAATGCCTGCCGCCCATTGCAGCGGGCCTTTGCCCGTCGAGACGGCGGTGAACTCCTGACTGGCATAGTCGCCGTGCTGTCTGACGCCGAACGAGTCGATGACCAGGGGTGTGCCGTCGTAGTCCTCAAGATACCGGTAGCGATGAGCACGTAGTCCGGTGAGCGAGGCAAGCGTCACTGAGCCTGCATCGTGATCGATCCTAAGGGTTAGCGAGCCGACACGGCTGTGGTCACGCAGCTTCGATAGATCACTGTCGACGTCCCGCCGGCCGCCCCGGATCTCCAGTTGTGGATTCAGTTCGCGTAGCAGGCCAATCACCGCCGCATCGGTGATCCTGGCGCGATGCGGCGTGCCGCCAAGTTCGCGGTCGTCATATTCACCCGTAAGCCGTACTGTCGTGTCATTGCCCCGATGAAGCAGTGATACACGAGTTGCGGCCACGTCGCGGGATCCCAATTCTTTCGCATTGGGGAAGCTCGCATTTTGTGACGATCCTCTCTCGGTTTCCCGATCAACGGCAGCGCGAAGCGCCCAACCATCGCCTAAAGCGGCGTTGTAAGCCCCCTGAACCTCAAAGCGGTGCCTAGTGCCCGCACGGATCGTCACGTAGCCTTCGTCCGCGTCCGGATCGGGCGCCTTGGTGACGATTGCCAGTGCTCCGGAAATTGCATTGCGACCGAACAGGAACACCTGCGGCCCGCGTAGCGCCTCAACGCGTTCCAGATCATAGGCGGTGGTGATCACCGAACCTGTCCGACCTTGGTGAACGCCGTCTCGAAAAATTCCAATCGAGGGGTCGCCACCAAGCCCGTAGTCGTTTGAAACGATGCCGCGAATGGCGATGCCGTCGACGAAGTTGTTCTCTGCGAAGCCGGAAAAACCGGGCGTGAACCGTATAACTGCCTTGGTGTCACCCAAATCCGCTGCGTCGAAGCCTTTTCCGGACAAGGAAGTGATCGCGGCCGGTACGTCTATTTGACGCTCCGATCGACGCTGTGCGGTCACGATGATGTCGCTTGGTTCGTCGACGTCAATTCGTGGTGCGGGAAGCTGGGCAGATGACGTGGTCGAAATCAATCCGGCCAACATCGCACCGGCCACTAGTCCCGAGGGCAAGATTTGTAAGATACGAATTGCTATTTTGCCACGCGCAGCGAGGCTACCGGATCGACGGTGAACCCCTGGGATACAAGTGTGTTCAATTCTCGTACATGATCAGTTGCTTTGATAGGTGGAAGCGCTCGTCCGTAGAGCCACCCCTGGAACTGATAGCAACCAAGCGCCTGAAGGACTCGCGCTTCGCTAAGGTACTCGACGCCTTCGGCCACCACTTCGATGCCGAGTGCACGGCCAACGTCGATGACGGCTTTCACCAGGGAAGCAGAACGCGGGTCCTGCAGCTTGCCGTCGCAGATGAAGCTGCGGTCTATCTTAAGTTTGTCGAAGGTAAAGTCTTGGAGGTAGCTTAGGCTTGAATAGCCCGTTCCAAAGTCGTCAAGACCAATTTTGAAGCCCATGGCTCGGATGGCGTCAAAGGTTTTCCGGGCGTCGGCAGTCGAATTTAGAAGAATACCCTCTGTTATCTCAAACATTATATGCGCAGGGTCAGCGCCACTAATGCGTAGTTCGCGACTAAGGGTGTTGATCAGGCCGGCAGTGCTGATCTGCAGCGGTGAAAGGTTGATAGAAACCCATAGCTCCGGCCACCGCAGGGAATCACGGAATGCCTGCGAGATGATCCAGTCCCCGAGTATGGGCATCAGTCCCGCTCGCTCGGCGATCGGGATGAATTCTGCTGGCGGCATCGCTGCCGCATCGTCCGCCGGCCAGCGCAGCAGGGCCTCCATGCCGCAGACGCAGGCGCTGCGGACATCGACGATAGGTTGGTAGTGGAGTTCGAAGCGGCTGGCTTCGAGCGCATCCTGAATCCGCGTTTCACGTTCCTTCCGCACAACGATCTGGTCGTGCATGCCGCGGTGATACACTGCGCAACGCGCGCGGCCGCCGTCCTTGGCCTTGTACAGGCCGATATCAGCGTTGCGCAGCAACTCGCTGCTTGCGCGGCCGTGATCTGGTGCAGTCGCAATACCGACCGATACGCCAATGCGTGACGGTTTTCCTGCAAGATCGAAAGGTTCTGAGAAAGCGCGTTGTATGCGATCCCCAAAGTCCTCTACCGATAGCCACTTTTCTGCATGCACCAGAGCGAACTCGTCGCCGCCGAAGCGCGAGACGAGAACACTGTCCGGGAAACCATCTCGCAGTCGTTTGGCGACGGCCTTGATGAGGGCATCGCCGACCTCGTGGCCCCACGTGTCATTGACGGTCTTGAAGTTATCGATGTCGCAAAATGCTACCATTGCGGGATTTGAGTTAATTAGGTGGGTAGCAAGCAGTTTGTTGAAATGTTGCATGAAGAAACGACGATTGGGAAGCGAAGATAGTGGATCAAAGTTGGCAAGAAAACTTGCCTCTCGCTCCTTGTCAATCAGCGAGACTGTCATCTTCTGCACTCGGCGGAATGTTATGAATATTAGAAATGCGGCGATCGCGGTAACGATGACGAAGAGCGGCAAGACGTATTGTAAGAGGATCCGGCCTGGTCGGCGGGAGGCCCATACAAGCTGGACGATCGGTTGGCCCTTATCATCTGTTAGAATATATGTACCTGAATATTTATGCGAGGACGTTAGCGGTCTTACATGAAGCCCGTTGATCAGCAACGTGTCGGCATAGGTCTGAATGCGCTGCTCATTGATTTTGACGGCGCTGACGATCAAATGTGGCCGCTGCCGCAAGACCACACGTTCAGTGACTGGCACGATCGTCATGACCGTTAGGATCACAGCCTCGCCGGCATCCCCGATGATATGCGAACTCCAACGGCCACGCGAGTTGCTGCCGAGGGAGCCAGGGTACGCTCCACGATGTGTCTCAATGTTCGCGTCGCGTATGCGGCGACCGTCCTCTTTGCCGCTGCGCACGATCCTGACCAGTTCTGCTAATTCGCCGCCGTAAGGTTGAAGCGAAGAGGGGGGAAGCTGCCGACCACCTTCGTAACCGTAGATTGGCTTGTTATCCTGATCGAGTATCCAGACGGCATCGTGTCCGTTCACCTTGCTGAGATATTGCCCGATTTCATTGTTAAACCAGTCAACATCCATAACCGATGTCGTGGTCTTCTCGGCCGCGACGTCCCAAAATGCGATACTCTGAATTTCGTTTAAGGCTTCCACCACGTCTTGGCTGACAGCATTGTCAATTAGCTGCCTTTGCGTGTTCAGTGCATCCGAATTCATTGAGAGTCCGGCAAGCAAGATCGCAAGGATCCCGGCGAGAGCCAGGCATAACACGACGCTTGCAACGGTTGCAGTGGGCTTCACATGACGGGGCATACTTATCGTTGGAGGAACGTATGTCATACCCGATCGGCCTTCTCGTCTGCCTCCGCTAGAAATCATAGGCCAATAGTGTTTTAACACCGTTTGAGCCTATGGTTAGCATATGCTTTACAGGCGGTTAAGAGGCATGTGCGGTCTGAACCCCGTGCCCGAGCCAATCAATTGGCTGACCGATAACGGCAGCTGCTACACCGCTCGCAACACACGTGCGTTTGCCCGGGACATCGGGTTGATCCCGCGCACGACCGCGGTCAGCAGTCCTCAATCGAATGGCAGGGCTGAGGCGTTCGTTCGCACCCCCAAACGCGATTATGTCCGCGTGAACCCTAGGGCAAAGGCAGAGCATCATCGACCAACTACCCGGCTGGTTCACCCATTATAACGAGATGTATCCGCACCGCGCTTTGCGCTATCGATCCCCACGCGAGTCCGCCGCGCAAACCTGCAAGGCTCTGTCAGGCCTTTAGGGGGCAACAACAGCACGCGGTTGCTGACAACGCTGATCTACGAGATGCAGAAGGTCGCGGCAGCGTTAGCAGAGCGTTCAGCAAACTGGACTATGGCGGCGGCATGCCCATCACCGATCCAGACAATCGCGCCGAACTGATCGAAACCATCCATCAGCCTTGGAAGGCAACGCTAGGCGAATGCCTGCGTCGCTGGAACGGACTTGATCCACTTAGGCGTACGCAAAGCTATCTGGTGATTGAGGAGAACGGCGGTAATAGGCTGACGCTGAATGCAGCTATGATCGCTATCATGGCTGAACGCCTGGTGGCTTGACGCCTATCGGGGGGGGGGGCGCTCAGCGAGATTTGGCTCTCGCCGCACGATCGTCATCGGGAACCTCCACTATTTCCCGAGCGACCGTGCCGGATCCACTCCGCTTGGCAGCGCGCGGTGCCGAGGACACGATCGCCGGCATCCGTGCCCGGCTCATCGCGAGATACTCAGCTAATAGATGATGCGTGCGTTGAGAAGCCCCGGTTGCTCAATATGCAGCCAGAGGATTGGAGTTGCAGGTGTTATATTTGCTGTAAGAAGCCGGCACGCTAGCGCCCCAAGCGCCTAGTAGGCGACGCAAAACACACGATAATGGCCAATCAAGGTTGGTGACGGCGTTTTACGACGATCGAGAGCCTGCCGTCCGAAATTATCCGTTTTGCGACGGCAGAAACCACCCAGATGAAGCTTCCGTCCGCAGCTTGCTCGCCTTATTACAGACGTTGATGGCCGTGCTAGGCATGCAAAGTTAATCGAGGAGCGGCACATGGAAGTGAACACTGAGGGCCAAGACACGGGTTCAGAACGAGGCCAGATTCACTTTCTCGCGGCCCTATTGGACGAGTTGATGCGAAAGATGCTCGCAACCGGTGCCCTGACCCAAGCCGAATTGAACGAGATAGAGTTGGCGGCAGCCAAGCGTGTCGGTGGGCAACCGCGCGCTTGGTGAGCTCAATTAGAAGGTAGATAGGACGCCGAAGCGCCAGCTGGGAAATCGCCTGATATAGATGTGATGTGTCAGGCGCATATCGTGAGCTCAATGGTGTTCGAAGCCTTCAAGAATGTGCTGAACGATTTCAAAAACTCGGGCATCCTGGAAAGGCGCCCGCCGCCGCGCCGCGCCGCGCTTCATTTGGTCGAACAACGCCAACCGCTCAGCGCTAATGCAGCTTTGGTGAAAAATAGACAGGATCAATCTCCGTCCCAGGAAGGTTCGTTCCGCCAGTATTAAACTCAAGGCGGGACGCTAAGACAAACCATGTCAAAAGACGAAATAGAAAATCAGCATGCCCGCATTGCTAACGCGTTAGGCATTGATTCAGAGACTATGAGAGATCATCCCTACGATCTTGAGGTGGGGAAAAGTGGTTCTCTATTGGTTCGATGGCATGACCAAGCGCCCGATGGAGTCATTCGGGAAGGTAGGCTGGGATCATACACAACACACATTCGGCCAAGAAATGACTCTGCCCGTCGGACTTTTGTAGAGAAGGGTGCTCGACGCTATCAATCAGGTTAAAGGATGAAGAACAGTAACTACTCTTTGACCACACCAGATTTCTACATCGTTCCTTAGGGCGTATGTCCTTCCGTCCGCGACAGCCTCCGCATCATTTGGACATTCCAGATCGATGCGCTCAATAATTCTACCGCCATTGCCAATAACATACATGCGATATTCCAGCATAACGGTTCTTCCGACCCCTTTCTAGGGAGCTAACATCAAAGAAGGTCAAAGTTGTGTAAAGCGGTATCGCAACCGTGACGGTTTAAAGAAACCTCTAGTTGGTCAGATGTTAGCCGATGTTGCCGTCTGGTTGATTCGCTCGAGGCGGGCGTTAGGGTGGTACCATGACGGTAATAAGTCCCTGCGGTCTGCAAGCGAACTTATAGAAAGAGCGCATGCCTTGCGCGCCTGGCGATTTGATCGAGCTACGTCTTAAGCCCACCGCCCGGTCCGACGATAGTGCCGCAAGATGGCCAACGCGATTCGGCCGCCCGAAACCGGCCGTTGCTGCTCCCTCCCCGTAACCGTCCGGCCAGGTCCGTTCCTCGCTTCTTCTTGCGCTCAAACTCAGGTCGTCACCGGCAGGAGAATGCGTTGGTTGCAGGGTCTGCTGCAAATTGTTCGCCGCGGTATGGCTTTGTCTCGATAACGCAGGCGACACGGTCCGATCGAACTAACACGAGTACCTTGTCGGCGAACCTCTCTGAGTCGTCCAGGCTACCCCCAGCCATGATCTCATTCACGACGATGATCCAAGACCCACCGAGATCAGGACGGAATATTGTCTCGCTTACCGAGTCGCTTAGGTAAGTCGTTGCGAACGGGTGAGCGCGGCTCCAGGCGTAAAAGTCGCCATCTTTTTGATGACTGTATCCAGCCTCTCCCGGTTGCGGCTGGCGGTGAAATGCTACGCGGCGCCGGTAAGGTGGGTCAGCTGCCTTTTGAGCGAGTTGGACTGCCACGTCTCGCGACAACGAACCTGCGCGTACGCCAACGCTGCCTGTCACCTGAGCATCTTCCGGTTTGATGGCGAGCAAACCGGCCTCTCCTATGGCAGCGCTCTTCAACAGACAGGCTTCCAAGCTGCTCTCGTACGGCGGGCTACCGGGTACTTGCGCGCACAGTCGATCGTGGCCGCGTTGAAGCACCATCAGACCGCTTCCGTTCATATCGCCTGCCAACGCGCTACTTGCATCAATTTGGCGCGCGTTCATCGCCGTATTGAGGGCTGCCCACCACAGCGAGCGAGCTATTGGCTTCAGGTCTGGCATACCATCGACGAGAAACGGACGCGACGCACTCTGCGCGAGCACCTTCGGCGGGGTTGGATCGGGCCAACCCACAACACTCAGTTGCGTGCTATCGTACAGTACAGCGCGCAGCCGGTAGCGGCCAATTTCAGCTGGGTTCGCGCAGAGCATTGGCAAATCAGTGGGAGCACAGGGGAACTGCCGTCCGTTCCAGACAAAACGGCTCTCGCCAGCACCCGATGCTGGAAACGGGCTAAGGCTTAAAGCTCCAACCGGCCCCAGATAGGGCAAGTCTCGACGAGGATCATCACGCTCGAGATAGACCATGATTGCCGAGCCTGCGGGGACGTGAGACCATGCAATCCTTGCAGCGACGGCCTCCCCTTTACGATAGGTTCGTCTATCCGTGCCGATTACACAGACTTTAGAACGCGTGCCTGATAGCTTGCCGTTATCACAACTCGAGCGCAGCGAACCTGACCAGCCAAAAGGTTCGGCTGCGGAAGCTGAATCAATCTGGTCGCTAGCTTGAAAGGTATCCGAGAACTGCGGCGACCCTTCCTGCGTATTGATTCTCGACGCGACAGCAGTGGACGCGGGCCCAAACGTCATCGCGAAGGGTAGAACCCAGGCCTTTTTTAGCGCTTTCAAACGTCACCCCATCGCGATTCGTACGAACATGGTGCCAAGCGCCGGTTAAGTTCCGATGTACTCAGGCCGGGTTCCACGGCGCGAGTTCACCGATGCGGTTGGCCGGGTGCCCGTCTGCAATACGGGCGAGCACGTTTCGCAGCCACGCCTCGGGGTCGATGAAGTTGAGCCGGGCAGTCTGGATGAGCGTGTAGATCGCCGCGGCCCGCTCGCCGCCCTTGTCCGAGCCAGCGAAAAGGTAATTCTTCCGGCCGAGCGCCACGGGCCGGAGGCAGTTCTCGGCACGGTTGTTGTCCGCTTCGAGCCGCGCGTCATCGCAGAAGCGGGTCAACGCCTCGCGCCGCTTCACGGCGTAGCGGATGGCGTCGGCCAGTGCGCTCTTGCCCGAGATGCGACGCATGGTGTTCTCGGCCCAGTTGAAGAAGCCGTCCACGCCGACCCTGACGACCTGGCGCCGTTCGAGTCGGTCCTCCCGCGGCAGCCCGCGTCCCAGCTCCTCCGCCTCGTACATCAGGTCGATCATGCTGACGCCGGTGCGCGCCGTGGTCGAGCCCGTCGCCTTCCACACGTCGTAGATCTTGCGCCGGACATGCGCCCAGCACGCCACCTCGAGGATGGGACCGGGTTGTCGGCGTCGGTCGTACAGCTGGTCATAGCCCGCATAGCCGTCCGCTTGCAGGAAGCCGCTGAACCCCGCGAGGTGCGCGCGCGGTCGCTCGCCCTTGCGGTCGGGCGTGTAGAAGTAGGCCGCTGCTGGCGGGCCGATGCCCTGCCAGCCTCGGTCGTCGCGGGCGTAAACCCAGAGCCTGCCGGTCTTCGTCTTGCCGTTGCCCGGCGCCAGCACCGGGACCGGCGTGTCGTCGGTATGGATCTTTTCGGCCGTGAACACGTGGGCACGGATATGCTCGACCAGCGGCTGGAGCAGCCAGCTGACCTGGCCGACCCAGTCCGCCATGGTCGAGCGGTCGAGGTCGACGCCCTCACGAGTATAGATCTCCGCCTGCCGGTACAACGGCAGATGGTCGGCGTATTTAGACACCAGCACGTGCGCGAGCAGGCCGGGCCCGGCCTTGCCGCGCGGGATGGGCAGCGCCGGCGCCGGTGCCTGGGTGATGGCGTCACAACGCTGGCAGGCGAGCTTGGGGCGGACGTGCCGGACGACCTGGAAGCGGCCAGGTACATACTCCAGCACCTCGGTCACGTCCTCGCCCAGCGCCGACATGGTCCCGCCGCACGCGCCGCAGCCGTCCGCGTGTGGAGCGGCGTGGACGACCTCGTGGCGCGGCAGGTGATCCGGCAGTGGCAGGCGCTTCGGCTTACGCTTCTCGCGAGCGGGTACTGGCACGCCGGCGTCAGCGGATGCGCTGGTCGCCTCGGCCTCGACCGTCTCCAGCTCCTCCAGCCGCAGCTCTAGCTGCTCGATCTCACGGTTGAGCCGCTCGGACGACTGGCCGAACTGCATGCGTCGGAGCCGTGCGAGTTGGACCTTGAGCTTCTCGATCTCCAGCGCGGTCAGCTGGATGGTTGCTTTGGCGGCGTGCAGCTCGGCTGCGGTGCTGGCCAGCACCGCAGCCGAGCTGCGTGTTGGGCCTGCAACGCCTGTGCAAAGGCGCGCAGCTCGTTCGGGTCGGAGGGGAGATTGACCATCACCAGCGACATGGCCCATCCTACCACGAGCCTGACTCAGGCCAAGCGAAAAGGACGGAAAAGCGCCGTTCAGACTAGCGTCGGCGCGGTCACCGGAGCCGGTACTACGGTGCGTCGCCAGTCGATGCCCTCGATGAGCAACGCCAGCTGCGCGGGGCTAAGCACGATGCCTCCATCGACCAGTGGCGGCCACACGAAGCGGCCCTTCTCCAGCCGCTTGGCGAACAGGCACATGCCCGAGCCGTCCCAGTACAGCGCTTTAAGATAGTCGCCGCGCTTGCCCCGGAACAGGAACAGATGGCCCGAATACGGGTCGACTCCGAGCACCTGGCTGGCGAGCGCGGTCAGTCCGTCGAAGCCCTTCTGCATGCTCACCGGCTTGCAGGCGAGATAGACCTTGGTGCCGGGCGCCAGCGCTATCATGACGCATGCCCCAGCGCCCGCAGCACGCGGGCGAGCGCCTTTTCGTTAACGTAGCTGTCGACCGACAGCCGCACGCCGGTCGGCAGGTCGATATCGATGCCACTCGGTCGCGTGCCCGGATGCGGGCGGACCAGGTCCCCCGCCGGTGCGGTAGGTGGCGATAGCTGTGGGGGTGCCGGTGCGGGCGTTGCCGGCGTCAGGGCCATACTCGGCTCGGACGCGACCGCGTCCGTCACCACGCCATACGGGATGAACTGCAAAGGCTCGCTGGCGATGCTCGCCGCCTTCCGCTGGGCCGAGCGCCAGTTGTAGATGAGGCTCTCCGCGATGCCGAGCCGCTGCGACACCTCGCGCACCGTCACGCCCGGTGCCGACGCCTCAGCGAGCACCGCCGCTTTCTCCGCCTCGCTGTAGGTCCGCCGGCGCTCCGTCCGGGTGATGACCTCCATCCGCCCCATCTCCTGACCTCCGCGTTTGGACAGGCAGTAGCTGGCAGGACTCTCACGCTGCTCGCCGTTCAACCGGGACAGATCGGTGCCGGACAAGGCCATTATAAGCCTCGTACCGATCGCTATTATTTTCGCGATGAACCGGTCAACCCGGTCAGGCTCCCCGTCATCGACCGCGACCATCCGGATCGGGGCGACAAGCCAATGCGAATATACCACGGGCCTTTTTACGGTACGACCGTCGCGACCTTCTCGGTGACGAACGAGGACGCTCTAATCCTGGCACCCCCACCTAAAGATGAGCCTGCAAACCGCGGGCCGGAGCGTGCCGAGTATCGCGCGGCTCTGCGCGAGGTAAAACGACTTGGAGGAGCGGCCTATGCCGCTGGCACGACGCGGACGCCGAACCAGACGGTCGCGGCCTATTTTTGGGCCTATGACGGCGCCAACCTGATCGGGACACCACCACGCCTATACAACCAGATTGTCCGAACCATCGCCTGGGAACGCCGCGGCATGCAGGCCGACCCGGCGCTGCAGGTGGACGAGTTCGTCCGGGTCTTCGCGCTCGCGAACACGGCGATGGCTGATGCCGGCAAGTTCTCGTGGCGCGAGAAGTACCGGTACGAGTTCTGGCGCCCACTGTCGGGGGTCCGGAGCATGACGCCATCCAAGGTCCCGAGTGGGACGACGCCGCGGGGACCTTGTCGAGCGAACAGCCAGTGAGCGAGCCAACCGATGGCATGCGCGATGGCGACCCGTTTTGGGAGGCGTTAGGTGCACCCGAGACTAACACTGACAAGATCGCGTTCAAGCCGCCCTTTCCGGCCTACCCCTCGGGTCATGCAACGTTTGGTGCCGCCTGCTTCCAGATCGTCCGGCTGTTCTACAAAGACCGCAACAACCTATCTTTTGGCGACCATGACTGCGATGAGATCGGCTTCTCGTTCGTCTCAGACGAACTCGATGGTTACAGCCGCGACCTCCACCAGGCCTATAACGCCGCGCGCCCGATCGCCGATCAGCCGGGAACGATCCGCACCCGGATCTCGCGATCGTTCCCCAGCCTGTGGCACGCAATTTTCGAAAACTCGCTCAGTCGTATTTTTCTCGGCGTCCACTGGCGTTTCGATGCGTTCCGCGCCTCCGATGCGCTTAGCAACCCGACCGGGAATAATGCCAAGTATAAGGATCCTTGCCGGATCAACTATGATCTGACGGCAGGCGAAATGGTGGGAGGTGTGCCGCTCGGCCTGTCCATCGCAGACCAAATCTGGGCGGCAAACATGTCCCCTGGACCTGCAGTGGCTGAGTCGATCGCGAAAATCACACCAGTAATGGCCAGTGTTATACCACCAACACCCCGGGTGGAGTCGTCTAACACCAATATCAGGTGAGGCATTCGAGTAGGAATGCCTGATGGCCTAGAACCATCTCCGCCGTTAATGAACGCCTAGTTCTCTCACCAGACCAGGCGCTGTCCTGAGACGCATATTTTAGCCAAGCTTGAATGGACTTATAACGGCAACCTTGCGATTCCCCTGCCATATCTCAAGTCCGCAACGATTAATGTGATCGGCAGCTTCGGCAATCGATTGTTCGTCGTGCAGCGCTGAGAGGTCCGCCCCTCTTACGATTTCGCCAGAACTTCCCAGCTCATAAATTCTATATCGCATACCATGTCCCCCACCCCAAGCCTGCCGGTAAACGGTAAACAGGGTGTTAATGCCCCCAGCAATCGGGTGACATACCAATGAACCGTAGCCGGCTTAGTTTTGGTCGACGAACCTTCGCTTCTGTTGTGCCTCCATCAGCTCGGCTACGTATTCGCCGAGCGTGCAAGACCAAGGATGGCGGCGGTGTGTGGTTGTAAACCGATGGATGTCGACACAAGACTTTGTGTTCAGTAACTAATAGGGATCATTAAGACGCGTTTGCGATCTAGGGTCCTTTACCGTTGAGCGCAGTATCGACTAACTCGCTTTAAAACTTATCGATCAACGGCGTTCATTGCGCGGACCCGAGCTTGCTAAATCTCAAATAAAAACACCCGCCAACCTCGAAAGGCCGGCGGGTGTTTTAAGATAGACGGACACTGGGACCATCTATCAAATTTGCTTAGGCGTATGCGACCTTTGCCTGGCGACGGCGAACACGCATCGATGCACCGATCCCGCCAATACCGAACAACATGATCGCCCAGGTACCTGCCTCGGGAACTGCCGAAGGCTCAAAGGTTGCTGTGCCAGCATAGGACCCGTTGCCACGCGACATGCCGTTCACCACGATCTGATTCGGCGCACCCGAAGCAATAGCCAGGTTGTTGATCTCGAAAAATTCAGCATTGCCCACAATGGTCTTCGTCGCTGCGAAGCCATTGATAAACACCGACAGTATGTCGAGGTCGGTAGAGCTCGTCAGCCGCGTGGTGTTCGTGCTCAACGTACCGCTAGCCAGACCGGCCTGATCGATGACGAAATTGAAGGTATCTTGGAATGCGCCCAACCCGATGCCCGAACGACCGAAATCTGCCGAAACGGTACCATTCGTGATGTCACCGCTGACCGTGAACTCAGGGTCGCCCGGAGTGTAATCAATTGCATGAGCCGCTGGGGCCATCGCGAACGCTGATACAAATGCCATAGTCGAACAAAGTAGACGCTTCATGACGGCCTCCTTCACTTTATGCCCAACAAAAGTATAATGGAGGTCATGACGACTCACAAACCGATATATTGCTGAAATTAGCCGTTAGCCCAATGATGTCTATTTTCGGGACAGCTGTGTCTTTTCAATCACAGGCGGCGCTGACTTGAACGCGCCACGAACGCTGATCGTCGGCATGCAGATGGCGGCCGAGGCGATCGATCTGCAGACTTTACGCCGCCTAGTCTCAGCAGGTTTCGCCCAGCGTTGGACGCGCTGAACATGCCAGAGCCACTTAATCGGAGACAAGCGGTAGGGCTTGGGGCTGTCGTGGGGGCTAGTTGGGCAGTCGGGCAGGTGCTGCGTCGCACGGCTCCAATCGGTCGGGATGTTGGGCCGACCGCCGACCTGATCCTGACCAGTGGAAATTCACCCGAGCAAGGTCCAGCCGATGCGACGCTCCGGCTTGCCGTCTTCACCGATTACCGCTGCCCCGCCTGCCGTCATGCTTTCCACGCTTTGGGATAGGCGGTGGAACGCGATGGCAAGGTTAGGGTCATTTACAAGGACTGGCCAATCTTCGGTCCACCGTCCGAACGTGCTGCGAGCATCGCGCTCGCCTGTGCCGAACAGGGGATCTATCCGGCCATTTATCGGCAACTGATGACCGACAGTCGTATAATCGACGACGACATGCTGCGAGACGCCGTTACCAGTGCTGGAGGGGACTGGCAGCGCGCGACGACGTGGCTTGCTTTACATGCACAAGTCGTCGCCGCGCGCCTGCGTGCAAACGGCCAAGAGGCCTATTCGATCGGTCTGACCGGCACCCCGGGCTATCTCGCCGGACGTATGCTGGCGATGGGGGCGATCGAGACAAGTGACTTTAAACGACTGTTTGCGCGGGCGCGAGCGGACGGCTGATGATCCGGGAGGATGCAAACATGATCGAACGCCCTGTCGGAAGAAACACGTAAGTCGTCACAGGCAGGATCGGCGATCGCGTCTTGAGACGATCAAGAGGCTGTCGTCGGAGGATATCCTTCGGTCATGCACCAGTCAGTGACGACAGGTCGACCTTCTCAGATACGCTCCTAACCCAAGTATTTTTGGCTGACGTTTTGTGTGACGTAGATCCTTCTGCAACGAAAAGGTTTGCCCGGATTTATGACGCCGCGTCTGCAACATGCTCGCCCAGCGAACGTTAATGGCCGTGTCTAAAGTGCACGGCGAACCAGGGAACGGCGCATGGAAGTGAACACCGAGGGCGAAGACACGGGCTCAGAACGACGTGAAATACACTTCCTTGCGGCCCTATTGGACGAGTTGATGCGAAAGATGCTCGCAGCCGGCGCCCTAACGCAGGCCGACTTAAACGAAATAGAATCAGCCGCAGCTAAGCGGGTCGGTGGGCAGCCGCGTGCTTGGTAGTTTCCGGCTTTTCCCAACACGGCAGTGATCACCTTTGCAAACTGTGACGAGGTATACCCGATCAGCTTTGTGATCGAGCGAAAGTCTGCGCCAGCAGGTAGCTTAGATGGCGTAAAACACCTGATTTCTGCACAGTCGTGATTGCGACTGGGTTTTTCACACATTTGACATCTGAACCGCGGCAGCGGGAGGAAAGCGGAAGGGCGGCTTTGGGGGAGGCGGGTGGCAATCTCCGACATTGCGGAGCTTCCGCTTCCCAAAAAGGATCGTTCTGGGAAAGCGTCGGCTATTTGATCGCCGTTCATTTCCCAGAACTATCCCTCTATCAAACTTCGTATTCGGGTTGCGAGAACGTCCATCCCAAATGGTTTGGTAAGGACGTGCATGCCGGTATCGAGATGGCCGTGGCTCAACACAGCGTTCTCAGCATATCCGGTAATGAACAGAACCTTCAGATTGGGCCGTGCGACACGTGCAGCGTCTGCCACCTGTCGGCCGTTCAGCCCGCCTGGTAGCCCCACGTCCGTGATGAGGAGATCGATACGCAGGTCTGAATTTATGACCTTCAACCCAGCCGCGCCGTCTGCGGCCTCGATCGCGGTATAGCCCAGGTCGGTCAGAACTTCGGCGACAAGCATGCGCACGGTTGGCTCGTCATCTACCACCAGCACCGTCTCGCCGGCCTCAGCCCGCGGTGCGGCCTCGATTTCCGCCTCCACGTCGTCCAATTCGGCCTCGCCCTGATGGCGGGGGAGGTAGACACACACCACCGTGCCCTGATTGACCTCCGAGTAGATCGCCACCGAGCCACCGGACTGCTTGGCGAAGCCGTAGATCATCGACAGACCAAGCCCGGTGCCTTCGCCAATCGGCTTGGTGGTAAAGAACGGGTCAAAGGCGCGAGCTATTACCTCCGGCGGCATGCCGGTGCCCTTATCGGACACGCAAAGTGAAATGTACTGACCCGGATCCAGACCGCGCTCTTTGGCCGTCCGCTGGTCCATCCAGCGATTGCAGGTTTCAATCGTGATCGTGCCGCCATGCGGCATCGCGTCCCGCGCGTTGATGCACAGGTTTAGGATGGCGTTTTCGAGCTGGCTGGGATCGATCAGGCTAGGCCATAGGCCGGCAGCATTGACCGTCTCCACTTTGATCATGGGCCCAACCGTACGCCGGATCAGATCCTCCATTCCGCTGACCAGATGGTTGACGTTAGTGGGCTTGGGAGCAAGCGTCTGTCGGCGTGAGAAGGCGAGCAGGCGGTGGGTAAGAGCAGCCGCGCGTTTAGCCGCCCCTTGCGCTGCGCCGACATAGCGTTCGACATCGGCCGTCCTGCCCTGGGCGATGCGGATTTGCATCATCTCCAGGCTGCCAGAGATACCGGTCAGCAGGTTGTTGAAGTCGTGCGCGAGGCCGCCTGTAAGCTGGCCGACCGCCTCCATCTTCTGCGCCTGCCGCAGGGCATCCTGCGCCGTCATGAGGTCCGCCGTTCGCTCCAAAACGCGGGCTTCAAGCGTCTCATTGAGCTCCCGCAGCACTTTCTCCGCACGCTTGCGCTCAGTCAGGTCCAGCATCGCGCCGATCATGCGGACGGCGCTTCCGTCCTCACTGCGGAAGACGTGCCCCCGGTCAAAAACATCAGCGAAACTGCCGTCGCTGCGTCGGAAGCGGTACTCGGACGCCCAATGGTCGCCTGCCCCATCGATGATCGCGTGGATATCCCTGTCGACCCGCTCCCGATCATCGGGATGGATGTTACCGATCCACCAATCGCCGGTCGGCTCGATCTCGTTTTCCGCATAGCCAAAGAGAACTCGGACCGCCTCGTTCCACTCCACGGAGTTCGAGGCCAGATCCCAGTCCCAGATTGCATCGTTTGTTGCCTTTGCGGCAAGGCGGTAGCGCTGTTCGGTCTCACGCAGGACAGCCTCGGCCGCGCGCCGGCCAGTCTCGTCGCGAGCAATCTTGATGAAGCCAGTGATCGTACCATGCGCGTCGTGCAGCGGACGAACCGAGCCGTTGGCAAAGAACCGGCTGCCATCACGTCGAACATGCCAGCGTTCGTCATTGGCACAGCCCTCTTCACGTGCCGTCGTCAGTTCTTGCGTCGGAACGCCAGCTGCGCGGTCTTCAGGCGTGTACAAAATATCAACGGAGCAACCGCTTATCTCGTTGGCACACCAGCCAAAGACCGTTTCGGCACCAGGCGTCCAATCCATCACCCGATTTTCGGTGTCCACGGTGAAGATGGAATGGTCCTTCACCCCTTCGACGATACGGCGGCTACGCTCTTCACTTTCCCGCAACTCAGCCTGCGCACGGTGTGCGTCAGTAGCATCATAGCCTTCGACAAAGATGCCGGTCACGTTGCCGGCATCGTCGGTGATCGGTTCGTAGATGAAGTCGAGAATGCGCTCGACCTGGTCGCCGTCCTCTGCATTTAGGAGGAGCGGGATATGATCGGCAACGAACCGCTCGCCCGTCTGATAGACCGAGTCCAACAGCTCGTAGAACCCCTGGTCTGCCAGCTCGGGGAAAGCCTCGCGTACTGTCTTGCCGATGGAGTCCCGATTTCCGAAGAGGCGGCGATAGCTCGCGTTTGTGAACTCGAACATGTGCTCGGGTCCCTGGAGGATGGTGATGAACCCCGGCGCCTGTTCGAACAGGCGCCGCTGCCGCTGCGTATCAGCGGCACGACGGCGCTCGGCCAGAACCTGCTCGGTGATCTCGGTACAGGCGCAGAACAGTCCCTCCACTGCTCCGGCTTCCCCCCGAACCGGGGTATAAGAAAACGCGAAATGGGTTTCCTCGACGTAGCCGCGCCGCTGCATCATCAGGGTGATGTCGTCCATGTGGACAGGCAAACCGGCATAGGCCTGCTCAACAATCGGGGTCAGGTCGGCCTCGATTTCCGCCCATACCTGCATGAACGGCTGGCCGAGCGCCTCAGGATGCTTGTCGGCCAGGATGGTCGCATATGCGTCGTTGTAGAACAGCGTCTGCTCCACACCCCAAGCGACAAACATGGGCTGGTTGGAACCAAGCACGATGCTGACCAACGTCTTCAACGCAGTCGGCCATTCCGCGGGCGCGCCCAGTACACTCTCGGTCCAATCGCGGGCGCGAATAGCAGCCCCCATCTGGCCACCGTCGACGAGGAAACTGAGCATCTGCTTATCCGATGTTATTTATGTTCGGCCGGTTGGTTCGGCACGCCGCTCGCCGGTCAGCACGCCTGTCTATTGGCTAGGCCATGCGAACGTCTTCCTCAATGGCATCGCACTGTAATCTGACGGACATCCTGCTGTCATTACGCGTTCGTTAACTCTGACGCCCCGCGTGCGCATGCCGATCGAATGAACGGCCGAAATGGGCGCGAGGGGCCATGATATTCCCGGTGTCACAACCGAACCCCACACGGGAACTGCGGACAACAGCAACGAGCGCACCTCCCCCGCTGCAAGCCGCTTTCCCAAAAACCGTTCCCAAACCGTTTTTTCGAAATGACGTCATTTTAACGGAGTTGTGGGAATGTTAGGTGCGCTATCCATGCGTCGGCAAACACACGATAGTCGCCGATCGGAGTTAGCGACGGCGTTTTACGACGTACGAGAGGCTGCCGTCCAAAATCACCCGTTTGTCGCTCATCGGATAAAGCGACAGGGTTTCCCGACACCTCGGCTGCGAAACCACGCCTTTCGGGACAAAGGCGTCGTTCCCCACGCGCTCCGTAAGTGATCGCTTTAAACGAGAACGGACGTTCCGGGTTTGCACGGATGCCGTCATCGATTGACCGAGGTTGGCCATTGACCGGCCGGCAGCTATTCCTGGTCCGTAGAGGATAACTGTCGTTCAATCACGCGAGCCTGACCGGCCCTCGCGATAGCGCGAAGGCCGTGGAGCTGCTCCCAAAGGAGCAGACGATCAGTCAGTCAAAGGGCGGCCGGGGGCCCGCGAAGCAGAGGCCGAAGGTGGCCGCGGCGGACCGTCGCCGGTTGGACGGCTGGTGAGCAGCCCGATCGCCATGACGAAGGCAATCAGGGTGATGAGTTGAACGGGATCGATCGCACCGAGCGTTGCGGCTGACAGGCCCGCAAACGCGCACGGCATTTCAGCCTTCCCGTAGTCCTGCGACTTGCCGTGATCGGGCATGTCGCCGTGCATCCCCGATATGGCCATCGTGGTGGCGTTGGGGACAACGCCGGAACATAGCTCGATCGTAATCCGGCCGTGCTCGCTGCTGATCATGTGCCCGTCGGTACGAGCAGCTTCAGTAACAACGCTATCGCGCACAAAAGCACAGCAAAATAGCGTTGCGCTAGGAGGCGGCGGACGATCAACACGGGACGCCGGTAGCGTAGCCGCGCTGATCCCCAAAAAGAACCTTTCGCAAAACGATGTCAGGCCTACGTACGATCTGATGCCACGGCAAGGCAGTGTCCGCTGAACTTTCCCAATTTGGCATCCTCTATTCAAAGATTGGCGGAGATGCGAAACTACGGGTCAGCCCTAGTCATTTAGATCTTTTGCAGTCTCGCTCCGCTAATCCATCGCTATTCAGTCAGTTTCGCTTGTGCCACTTCCGTCATCCGTCGATTTCCACTTTCCTTCTGTGACCTCGTCGTCTGCATTATCTGCATCGATGGCTGTTTCGTAGGCAGCGCTTTCGTCCGCGATACCGGCATCGAGGCTTTCGTCGGCGGTTTTCTTGAAGTATTCCGATCCCGGCTCGGGCGGTTTGTGGTCGCTCATGACTTACTCCTCGCAGCAGTTCAGTTTTGATAAACTAGCTATTCGGCGCTCTCATCGGTATCCATGTCGTCGCGGCCTGCCTTCGCGAGATTCTCAACCTTGTGGTCGCCCCCAGCTTCACCGGTCTGGTCACCGGTCGTCGTTCCAGTAGGGTTTTGTTTCTTGATGTCTTCGGCGGGGCTTGCGCCTTCGTCAGAGTTCGGTTCGCTGTCGCTCATGATCCGCTGCTTTGCTGGAACAATAACAACGCATGATGGGGGTAGGCAGGGTCCGAGCCATCGTCCCATCCCACATCAACCTGGCGCGCGAGAAACGTGGTTCTCGACATACATGGGCGGGCGATCAATTCGTGAATGTCCCGAGAGTTGTCACCGCTTAGGGTGATATCCCGAACGCACTTTTCGCAATGTGCGTAATCCGGCATGCAAGATCTGCTTCGCCGGACGCAACGATGAAGTGATCGCCATGCTCGGCGATCCCCGTTGAGAACACGACGTCCCGCAAATACATCTGATGTTCGATCGGCCGCGTCAGTTCGACGTCTGGCTCCAGGATCGCGGCCTCTTCCGTAGCGACGACCCGGGAAGGGTCGTCGCGGTCCATGATCGACCAATATGTACGGTAAATGCCGACGATCTCCTTTGGTTCGACGGCATGCCACAGGCTCAGCCAGCCGCGGCTGGTCAGGATTGGCGGCGTGCCGGCGCCGATCCGCGCGGTTGCCACGGTGTCGGCGCGGGTACGAATGCCGGGCTGACGGTGCGGTTTCCAGTGCAGTCCGTCGGGTGAGGACGCGAGGTTGATCGAAGGTCCCGCGCGCCACTCACTGCCCGGCGGATACGCAAAGTACAGGTCGCCGAGCGGCCGAGTCTGTGCCCAATATTGCCCGTTGATCAGGCCCTCGAACAGCAACATGTCCTTGTTCTGGTGATCGAGAATGATGTCAGCAAACGTCCAGTCCAGTCCGTCGTCCGAGGTGTAGAGCGTCGTTGAGTGACGTTCGGGGCTGACAGAACACGTGGTCATCATGTACCGACCGTCGATATGGCTAATCCGTGGATCTTCGACGCCGTAGCATTGGAAGCTGTAAGCGGGAATGATCGCCTTGTCGTAGTGGATTGCGACCCGCTGCGTGCCATCGGGCGTCAGTTCGACCGGCAGGAGCCAGGACAGAGACGTCAGCGCCATGACCTTCCAGCCCCCGCTACGCAACGTGAACTTGCGAGGATCGGCTGTGTCGGCTTGGTCGACGGGCCATGCGTCGAGCACGAAACGTCCGGTACCGTCATCATCGGTCCAACGGATCGAACGGACATGACCGTCGCGGATTGGCGTCCGCAGTGCTTCTGCAATGCGGACCATCAACAGCAGGTTGCCGTTCGGCAGTCGCGTCATGCCCGGGTTGAACGCGCCTAGGATGTAGGTTTCCTCACCAAGCTGACCGGCTAGAGGCGAACGGGCAATATCAACGTCATCGGGTACGAGGACCAGCGTATCAACCGGATGCTTCACGCAGTTTTCTCCTGAGGCGAATCCCATCGAACAGTCACGCTTCCTGAAGCAGGCACGTGAAAGTCGACACGGTTGGCGGTCGTCTTGCGAGCGCGGACGCGGTCCCCCGTCGCGGTCTCAACGACGAAGTTGGGGAGCTTGCGCCGGCCAGTGCGCACAAGGCTGATGCTGGCAAGGCAGCCGTCCCCGCCGTCCAAACGGAAACTGATCGATGCGGCACTGTTGCGCTCCATCGTCATCACGAAATGGTCGCAGAACAATCTGAACGGCGCGTCCGCGATGTCGTGAAAAGCACGGCTGGCAAACACCATTGCAGCGCCCGCGCCATAGATTTCCTGCCCTACCTGACCGGCCGGTTGCCCGTCATGGTACAGATCCTCAAGAGGGAAAGAGAGCTTGCGGTCGATATGGCCGTTGCGCTGCTCGTCGGCGAGAAGGTCTTTGGAAAGCGCATCAGGGTAATAGAACCAGGCGCGGTGCAGCGCATATTTGCAGTATTCGCTGATCAGCATGCGCGCTGCAGGATCGAGGTCGGGACCGCTGTCCTTCAGATAGCGTTCGAACGCGGCAAAACTGTCGAAACATTCGTAGATCGCCATGTACGGGCCATCATGCAGGCAGGTGACACCGAGAAAATTGCTGTAGTGCGCAGCGCCCTTGATCCGCGACTCCCAGATGGCCGTGTTATGAAAGAACGAGGCCAGATAAACGTAGCTCTGTTCGAGGTAATAGCGTTCGTTCGTCACGCGCGAGAGCCGCATGCAGGCGGCCGCACCCCAGGCAGTCAGGTTCGCCTGGTAGTTGAGTTCGAAGCGCATGCCCCGTGCGGCGTCGATCGCCTTGCGCGCCTCGTCGAGATACCGTTTGTCATCCGTCAGGTGGAACGCCTGCAGCATGACATAGGCGTAGAGTCCGCCGACATCGGTCTGTCCCAGGCCATCGTCATTGCGGGCCTCGACGATCACTGAAAAGTCGGTGACCTTGAACTGGATCGGCCAGGCGTAGTCGAAGTGATGCGCCGCCTTGATCGCAAACTCCAGCGAGGACGTGAACAGGCGTTTCGCCTTGGCATCGCCATCGGTCGCAAGATGGCCGAGGTTTAGCAGCGGGTGGTAGAGGTACCAGCTGTCGACTGCGTTCTTGTCCTTGTCCTTGCCGACGTTAGGCAGATACCGCCGCATCGTCTTCAGCTTCGTGTCGTGAAATTTGCCCAGCCCTGCACGGATGTCGTCGGCCAGAGCCACGTGTTCGCCTTTCCAGTCGGCAAAATTGGAGATCGCCGACAGGAGCGACATCTGAACCATGATGTCCGGATATTCGGTGGCAGTGTAGGGATGGAAATAGCGATGGCCGTAATGGCTGATTGTCGCTTCGGGCGCGGTGTCGAGATCGCGGATCGTCGTTTCGGAACGGGCGACCCAGTCGCGAAATTCGGTCGTGGGCAGATCCAGGAGACGATAGGCCGCCCCCTGCATCTGCACGAAGCGCAAGGCCGAGTCCTGTTCGTTGGACGTAGCGTCGTCATGGAAGACAACGATCGCATCGGACACAGTCACCTCCTGCCCGGCAGGCAGCGGATCGATCGCAGGCGTACCCGTCTGGGCGGGGGTAGGGGGCAGATAGCCCAGTTCCGGCCAGACCCCACCGACGGCTGTGTCCGGGGTGGTCTTCGTAGCGACGAAATAGTCGTTCATCGCGGTCAGGTTCTGGAAGTACAGCACGCTGCCAAACGCGGGCTCGTCGAGATGAAAGAACGCCAGCCCTGAGTTCAAGCCGCGCTGCGCCGCCTCAACCTTGCCGCGGGCCTCCAGCGGATCGTCGTCGGGGCCGAGGGGGTAGACGTCGCGCGGTTGGAAGGCGATCAGGAGGCGCGCTGCGGGGATCAACTTCGCCGTGAAGCGCAGCGTCGGAAGCGTATCTTCGTATGCGGTAACCGTCAGCGAATGGCGGCCTTGTGCGCTGTCCATCGCGATCGTCAGGCTGGTCCTTGTAGGGTCGACATGTATCTTGATCCTGACCGCGCCGCCCGGTGTGTGCGCAGCGCGAAAAGCAATGCCACCCAGGCCATCGCGCCGTACGATGACCCAGATGGCGTCACGACCCTCCAGCACCCGGACGTCACGCCCGGCCAAAGTAAGCGTGCCCAATTCCCGCATCGATTTCGCGTCGAGTTCGGCCTTGAGGGTCAGCACGGATGCGCTGACGCCCGGTATCTCTGCAGCACGCGTCTTAACGTCCATCGCATTGCCCCTCGGATTGATCAGTGGCTGGCGGTCTCACCGGCCGAACGACGCTCGACGTATTTAAGTGTGAGCGCCGCGTTGTTGGAATCGAGCCACGCCGCCATCGCCTGCTCTTCGGTCAGCGAAGTTTGAAGCAGCGGCGTCGCAATGGTGAAGCTGCCCGCATCGGCGAGAGCGATCAGCGAGGTGTAGCTGGCCGCCTCGAAGTTTTCGAATGCGAAGTTGGCGAAGCTGTTTTTCAGTATCTCGTCGGGCGCGAACACGTGTGCAATCGCAGCAAGGTTGCCCGATACGGTCAATGCCGCGTCCTTCAGCCATGATCGGCTTTCGTCCAGCTCATTGAGGATCTCCTCGACGCGGACGATCTGTTGTTCTGTCTCGACGCGGTGCTTGCGGAGCATGTCGGCGACCTCGGGATAGTTAACCAGATGGTCAAGCTGCCTGTCGATCAGCGCGAGTGCCTGATGCTCGACACCGTGGACATTCTTGAGGCCGGTGATGAAGACGGACTGCAGGACGTCGTTCGAATGTGTAGCCATGGAAGTGTTCCTTACATGTTCGAGGATGCAAAAACGTGAGGTCACTGGAACGGTTCAGGGTGCGCCGGCCAGCGCCTGGAACTCGACTAGATCATGTGCGCAGAAGATACGGACGGCGTCAGCGTGGTCGGTAGAGAGCGTGTGCACGCGACGTTGGTTGGCCATGCGTGCGTCGGCGTCTACCTGCATCAGCCGCTGGTAGCCGCGCAGGCCAGGAGGGCAGGTGCGATGCTCGCCATTGATTTCGCCGTGGTGGAAATAGGCATCGCCCGCGTAAAACAACCAGCGACCGTCGTCTTCCTGGACCGCGATACCGGCATGCCCCCAGGTATGACCAGCGAGCGGGATTAGCAGGATTTCGGGAGGCAAACCTTCGAGGTCACGAACGGCGTCGAACCCGAACCAGCGTTCACCCCCGCCAAACGGATAAAGCGACCAGTTGGCGGCCTCGTCCCATTGCTGCGGGCGATAGCGTTTCCTGGAGACGAACACACCGCCGCGACGTTGATCAGCGACTTCCTTTTCCCGGGCCGTGACATGAATGCGCGCGTTCGGGAAATCCTCGATCCCGCCCGCATGATCGAAGTCGAGATGCGTCACGACGATGTGACGGACGTCGGCCGGTGCAAAGCCCAAGCGGCGTATCTGCGCGACCGCGGTCTCTTCCGTCAGAAGCTGCGGACGGTTGAGCGCCAGAAAAAAGTCGGACAGCCTTTCTCTGGGTCGGGTGATGTCCTGGCTGCCATACCCAGTATCAATCAGGACTAGTCCGTCGTTCGTCTCGATGAGCAGGCAGTGGCACACGAGATGCGCTGACAGGCCGCGGCTGTACCCGTCGAACAGCCGCCCACCCACTGGGCAGCAAGTGCCGCAATTTAGATGGTGTATTCTCATTATATGTCTGCCCCTTATGGTCAGAGTCCCGCTAATCGGCCAGGTCGGAACGTTGCTCCGTTGTACGGGCAAGGCGGGGAATCAAACTGTCTCCCGACTCTTCCCAGATTCAACCACGTTCAACGTTGCGCAACGAGTATCGGTTTCAACGAACTGACCTCGATCAATGCGTTTGGACTCCAGCTCGATGGTGGAGCGTGAGTATCAACCCGATTGATTAATCAAGATTAAGTATTTCTATTTTCTTGGATCATCGCGGATTGAAGCGCGTTCCGGCCTTGTTGTTCAATCACGATTTAAAGCACATCGGAGCCGAGCATGTATTATCATGACAAGAGACTACAGTACCCGGTCCAGGTGACGAACCCCGATCCTGCTTTTGCTCGAATGTTGCAGCAGGCGATTGGTGGCGTCGAAGGCGAGATTCGCGTCTGTATGCAGTATTTCTTCCAGGCCTGGGGCAACCGCGCGCCGACAACGAAATATCGTGACATGCTGCTGCACACCGCAACCGAGGAGATCGGCCACATCGAAATGCTGGCGACCGCAGTGGCGCTGAACCTCGACAAAGCGCCGACGCACCTCCAGGAAGAGGGCGTCAAAGATAGCATCGTCGGCGCTGTCATGGGCGGTGAAAATCCCCGTCAGAGCATCGAAGGCATCATCCACAAGAACCTGTTGTCGGGCGGTATGGCAGCGATGCCGATGGATTCCGATGGCGTGCCGTTCAACATGAGCCACATCTACGCGAGCGGGAACGTTGCAGCCGATATGTACTGCAACGTTGCTGCGGAAGGCACGGGTCGCGTTCTCGCGGTACGGCTCTTCAACGCGGCCCATGACGAGGGCATGAAGAAGATGCTCCACTACATGATCGCACGCGACACCATGCATCAGCAGCAGTGGCTCGCCGTCATCGAGGAACTGGGCGCCGAGGCGATGAACCTGCCGATCCCGAACAGCTTCCCGCAGGACATGGAAGATCAGCAGAACAATTATAACTTCTACGCGACCTCGGTCGACGGGACGTTTCCGGAAGGTCGCTGGACGTCGGGTCCCTCGATGGACGGCAAGGGCGAGTTTACCGTCTTCCGCAACGAACCGCTCGGTGAAGAACCGGTGATGGGGCCAGCCCGCCCCGATAGCGGCGCCCAGAACCAGCAGATCGGCTGAAAACGCCTTGCGGGGCGCGCATCTGCGCGCCCCGCTTCGATCGTGTCCCATTGAGCAGTATCGGAGAGGCCACTTGGCACTTGAAAGCATCGTGAACGCCGCGAAATCTGCCGTTCGTGACGTCGTCTCACCGCAGTCGAGTGACCCGGTCTCCGATCGCAACGACGTTCTGCAGGATCTGCACCTAGCCGAGAAGGCATGGGCGACCGATGGTGTTCGCTCAGGCACCTGGTTTGTCCGTGACGGCGAGCATGTAGCGTTCACGCCTACGACACGGAACGGGGCGACGTTGACGATCGGCGGTCAGACGACGAACTTCATCCCTGCAGATCGCTTCGCCGATTACCTTGTCAACATGCGATCGGCCATCGAAGCAGGCGAATTCGATCGCGAGATCGTAGGTGCACTTCACGGTTCGGCCAATGTTGGAGGAACTGCCGAAGTCGCCATTCCCGCCGCGAGAGAAGGGAGTCCGGAAGACGTGCGCCAAGCACAACAGGATGCAGCATTCGCTCGCGAGGGTCGTAACCCTGACGGATCGTTAGCTGCCGTCGTCAGAGACGGTTCGTAAAAGCTACTGTGAACTGGCCTTATCGACGCAAATTCCAGAAGAAACTATCAGGAGAGAACCAATGAATATCAAACACATCGGTATGTTGCTCGCAGCGACGGTCGGCACAGCATCGTCCGCACAGACGCCGCCGCCACCACCGCCGCCTGAGGCGAAGACATCTGCGAAGCCCTATGTGATGGCTGCCGGAATGAGCGATCTGTACGAGATCAACTCAAGCCAGGTCGCGCTGCAAAAGTCGCAGACGCCTGCGATCCGCAAGTTTGCGACCATGTTGATCAAGCACCATCAAAAGACAACAGCCTCGACCGTCAAGGCGGCGACCAAGGCAGGTTTGACGCCAACGCCGCCCGTGCTTGATGCCGGCGCGACAGCATCGATCAACGAACTGCAGACCGCATCTGCAGCGGATTTCGACCGCCTCTACATCGGTCAGCAGATACCGGCGCATCAGGCCGCACTGGACCTCCACCAAAGCTATTCGAGGGGCGGGGATCAGGCGCCCCTGCGCATGTCGGCAAAAGCTGCGGTACCGATTGTGAAACAGCATCTCGATGCTGCAATGAAAATGCAGGCGGGTAAGCCGATGACGAACATGTCGGGTATGTAAAACGGCGGAGCGCCGTTATCGGCGCTCCGTTTCCGACGATGTCCCTACATGTCCAAATTCGTATGATTCTTTGGGTGAGACAATGTCAGCAGACCCTTTACCGCCCCCGGAAACCGACGATAATCCGGCGCTTCACGGGAACGATGACGGTACCGTCGGGCATTACTCAGGCGAAGAGTATGACAGCTATGAGAAGGACCAGCCGCGCAACGTCGAGGTCGGCGTAAGTCGGGACAATCGGGAAGCGAATGTCGCAGCGCCGAACAAGGCGCCGGGCGACGACATTCCGCCTGACGCTGGCCGACGCGCCTATATCGATGAGAAGACCGGTGAAGTGCATGGCAGCGGCGCCGGAGCGGGCGGAGGAAACGCTACCGAGGACTATGATGCCGACACGCCTGGCGGAGGCGGCGGGGTCCGCCAGACTCAGCAGTCTAAGTAACCCGCCGTAGTTCTTTTTAATGAGGTACGGCAAAGGGCTTGGACGGCACAGATGCAGGTGAGCAAGTTGTTTGATCGGCATTCGTTCAGCACTCAATGTCTAGGAAAGCTTATGCTTAAACTAATGCTTCTCGCAGCGGTGGCTCTCACCAGTCCCGCTATCGCAGCGCGTCGCGATGTTCCTGACGTACAGTTGCAGAAAATGCTTGTCGGGCGCGTTGCGGGTAAACCCGTCAACTGCATCAGCCTGTCGGGCTCGAACTCATCTGAAATCATAGACGGCAAAGCCATCGTTTACCGGGTTGGGAGCCGGCTCTACGTCAACGAACCGCGATCCGGGGCGCAGTCGCTGCATCGCGATGACATACTCGTCACGCGTACCATTGGGTCGCAGCTCTGCAGCATCGACACGGTTCGGCTGATTGATCGTGGCTCGCGATTTCCGCGCGGCTTTGTCTCACTTGGTCAGTTCGTGCCGTACAGCAAAATCAAAGCCCGCTAAGACGCCAGCCTATTGGGGAAGAAGCCGAGGGAACTCGGCGGGAACCTCTCGTGCAAGAAATCCAATAGGTCCACTTGTAGTTGCGACCCGTCGTCCGCTTTGTCCGTGCAGCCAGACACCCCAACCGGCTGCGATGATCGGTGAAGCGCCACGGGACAGCAAGCCCCCGATCGCGCCGGCCAGGACATCCCCCGATCCGCCCGTCGCAAGTCCGGTGCCCCCACCACCATAATGCAGTGTCGTTCCATCGGGGGCCGCAATGACGGTATCGCTGCCTTTGAGGACCACAACAGCCCCGTACTGGGCAGCGACATCGCGCGCGACTTTTTCTGGTGACTGCGTGATCACGTCTTCTTCCAGGCCCGTCAGCATGGCCATCTCTCCGTGATGCGGTGTGAACACCATCCGACCGTTGAACGCCGCAAGCGCTTCGCGCAGATTCCGTGCGGATCCGATAGCCAAAGCGTCGACGACCAGCGTTACCTCGTCGCTGGGCTGCGTCAGGATGAGCCGCAGGAGAGCCTCGGCAGCGTTGGTGGACCCTATACCTGGTCCAATGACCAGCGTATCGCACCCTTTCAACGACTTTTCGAGTAACGGGCCCGCGGCGCCGGCGATCTCTCCGTCGGCGTCTTGCGGCAGCGCGAGAACACCTGCTTCCGGTACGACCAGACCGAGTCCGATCGCGGACGATGCGATCGTCGCCATCTGAAGCTTGCCCGCGCCAACTCGAAGTGCCGCTTCTCCCGTGAGCCGAAGCGCGCCTGGTACCATAGCCGAACCGCCGATCGCCAATACACGACCCCGGCTGTTCTTGGTCGTTCCACTGCCATGAACGGGAGGCGGGTTGGCAGCGATCCAGTTGCTATCGAGGGGAATGGTATCGGTCATCCTCGTACTCCCGTGGTACGGTCCGGCTCGGCAGTGACGGGAGCGGACCCTTCGTGGTCGACGACATCGTTGTAACGAACGAGCTTGAGTGCTCCACCCTGCGGTCCTTCGGGATCGAACCGATACTCGGTGACCGAGCAGTTCGCGACATCGCCTTGATGATCGATCGCCAGGATCTCCTCCTCGGTCAAATTCTCGATGACATAGCGTAGGCACAGAACGACGACCTGATGCGCGACGATCATCACGCGTCGTCCGGCATAATGCAGTGCGATTGTGTCCATCAGCGATCGCAAACGGAAGATGACGTCGCACCAGCTCTCCCCACCTGGCGGTCGATGATAGAATTTGCCGAGGATGCGTCTGAACTCGGCTTGGTCCGGGTATACCGAGGCTACACCGCTGGTGGTCAGCCCGTCCAAGATGCCGAACTCCTTTTCGCGGAGGCGTTCGTCGATACCGACCGGATCGTCGCCGGTCGCGCCGCCCTGCGCTCGAAAAAGGTCGAGGGTCTGGCGCGCGCGGATATAGGGAGAGACCAACAAAGCGTCGGGGCGGTCGTCCGGAACCGCGCTGCCGAACCATCTGCCGAGCGCACGGGCTTGCTCTTCGCCAAGCTGGGAAAGCGGAATATCGACGTCGCGATGCGACAGTTCGATCCGTTCAGCTCCAGCCGCGTGGGCAGCGTCGCGCGCCACATTTCCCGCACTTTCACCGTGGCGGACAATCCAGAGCCGAGACGGCCAGCGTGCAGAAGTCATAGCTTTGTCCGTAGCGTTGCTTTGGCCGAATTAACGCCGATCGACCGACGATGGCTCCATGATTTCCCGATCATGCAGCGCTACCGCTGCGATCGTCTAACGCTGCGTTGACGAGGGAACCTCAAGCAGCCTCTCACGTATTTTAAGTAACCAATACGTCGCAGAAGGAGGCGAGGAGTCGATGGCTGAAACAGCAACAATCGCCTATCACCGAGAACGGGCTGAGCAAGAACGGAGGCGAGCAAATCAGGCGACCGATGACCGCAGCAAGACTGTCCATACCGAACTTGCCCTCGCACATGGAAGAGCGGCCATCTTGGGCGGGCATCGCCTTCGTGCAGTGCACGATCGATAACAGCTTTCGGGGCAGCTAGCCGTCTACGAACATGACCTGTCCGCACGCAGCCAACCAATAGCACGGCTCAGCCCTAGAAACCTGTATCGCCTCTTCGGGTCAAGCGCGCTGAACAGCGTGGTCAATCTACCAATACGCGATAGATGAATGGCGGAAGTCTGCAGGTGAGGAAAATATTCTGGATGGCCGTTAGTGAGCGACAGCGGCCAAGCCGTCCTTGAGCGCTTACCGCCCGCCACCTCCTGTCGGAAAACACATGATAGGCGACACTTCCGGCCTTGACCTTCGCGGAATTAGCGCCGCCTCCAGCCAGAACGTTCAACAAACCCTGTCGCTTTGATAGAGTGTTCGAGAACGTGCTTTCGGGGGTTTGTCGTACATGCTGGTTGGATATATGCAGGCCTCATCGGCCGATGATCGTCAGACGGTCGATCTCCAGCGCGATGCGCTAGTCGCAGCTGGCGTCGACGAACGGCATCTCCATGCCGACAAAGCATCTGGCACCCGCGATGATCGACCAGGGCTGAAAGCCTGTCTTGATTATTTAAACGCTGGCGACACGCTAACAGTGTGAAAGCTCGATCGGCTCGGACGGTCGCTGTCGCACCTACTGGCGATCGTCACCGATCTGAAAACGCGCGGTATCGCGTTCCGGTGGTTAACCGAGCAGATGGATACGACCACGCCGCACAGCGAATTGCTGTTCTCTCTCTTTGGGGCACTTGCACAGTACGAGCGCGCACTGACGCGCGAGCGCGTAATGGCTGGGCTTTCTGCAGCGAAGCGTCGCGGACGCAAGGGTGGCCGACCGCCGATGATCGATACCGAAACCCTCGAACGGATTACGACCGCGCTGGATGGTGGGGCTAGTAAGGCGTCTGCCTGCCGTACCTTCAAGGTACCGCGCTCGACGCGAATCGGCACGCTGGCCCGGATTGGCTGAACCGCACCGGGTAAGGCCTGACCGATCGCATCGAGCAGCCTATCGGAAGAGCACAACGCTATCGAGAATAGGCTCTGCAGGGTCACTTATCCTAAGTAATATGCTATAATCACGGCACCAAACGACGGGCAAATCGTGCCTCATTATATGCGATTCGTCCCAAGGTGGACCATTAAACGGCAATTTCGTGAGCTTTCGGCAGATGGATCGCTTCGTCGTTAATTATCTGTTTATCTTGAACATTGAAGTGATTGAACCTAATTGCACGCCCCCCCCAAAGATACCAAGATTATAATGAACGATGATATCAACGCGGTTGAATTGGCCGCTGAACTGACTGCTGCGTGGTTGGCCAATCCCAACACGCGCACGAACGCGGATGATGTGCCCGCATTTTTGCTGTCGATGCACGCCGCTGTCGCTCAACTATCAGGTGCGACCGCTCCAGCAGCCCCGGAAGAGGCTGCTCAAGCTTATGAGCCTGCTGTCACGGTGCGCAAGTCACTGGCGTCGCCCGATCACATCATTTCTTTGATCGACGGCAAGCCATACAGGACATTACGCCGCCATCTATCGAGCAATAACCTTACGCCCGAGGAATACCGAGCACGCTACAACCTGAAGGCTGATTATCCCATGGTCGCACCTTCGTACTCGGAAGCCCGGCGGACCATGGCAAAGGCGATCGGTTTGGGGCGTAAACCTGTTCAGACAGCCGAAAAGGCTACTGATGATTCCTCTAAGGTTCCCCGCAAACCTCGCGCAACGAAGGTCACCGAGGAGGCATAAGCGAACCGGGGAGGCCAGTCCTCCCCGGTTCCGTTCCGGCTTTTGCAAAGTTTCGAGCGCCTCGTATGTCCCGCCTTTTGCGACACTGGAATGTCCGGGTTTGGTGGTGGAGAGCAGACATGAAGCACCCGCCAGCCCTTTGACTGACGGCTTCCTCTCACCTTTGATGATTGCAACCCGTCAGGCGTAGGTCGTTGTCGTGGTGCGACGACGGTAGCGAACTGCTCCGCCTACCATGCCTAGGCCGAGGAGCATCATCGCCCAAGTGGCGGGCTCGGGGACTGCGGATGTAGAATAGCTACCGCTGTACGCGCCTACGATAGTGCCCCTCTGGCGAGTTTTGGGATCGAGAGTGGCGTAACTAAAGCTAAGCTGGTCCGCGTTGCGTGGATCTTTAAGTTCGTCCAGCCCCAAACCGCTTTGGCCGTTCTCCGCGCGAAAGAACGCATTGATCGCTAGCGCCCCAAAAGCGCCTACCCCTGTCGCGAACGGCGTTTCGATCGACGATCCTGTACTGCGCGCGCTAGCGAAGTTGAACGTTGTAACCAGCACCGGTTCGCTGAATGGTTGACCAAAAAAGGTGAAACCGCGACTAAAGGCTAGCAAGGGTTCAAAACCCGGCGCTTCCGATAGCGTAAAGGCGTAATCCCCAATCGTTGCTGAAAAGTCCGTCACTGGCAGTTCGTAAAACGCGTCCTGATCGTCACCTTCCAAAAAGTTAAGGGCAGCCGTATCAAACGCGAAGGTAAAACGGAACGGAGACCCGATCGAGGCCGCAGCGTTCCTAACCAGAGCACCCTGGGAGGCGTCTACGCTGCCTTGTCCAAAAAACACGATTTTTGCGGCCTGTGCGGGAACGCTAAGCCCAAGCCCAACCCCCACAAGACCCACTGCCGTTAACGCACGTAGCATAGTTGCCCTCCCTATTTTTCGTCGAGGTTTTAACAGGGATAGCGGGTCGTGTCCCGGGTGGTGGTGTAGCTCAGCGGTAGTGAAGCTGACCGGCCGCGCGCTATCATCCAGCGCTGTAGCGGCCGGTCAGGTTCACG
>NZ_JACIAP010000018.1:0-50532 GCF_014194875.1 Sphingomonas sp. BK481
CCATCGGCCGCATCGTGGACCTCTACTCACCCCAGGAATGCTCGAACTATTTTGCAGCCGCTGGTTACGATGCAGACTGATCAGAAACCGCTCTAACGCGCTCGGAGGGGGTTAGTGTCCCGCTCGCGCCGTCGGCGACATATGATCGGGAGCCATGTTTAATGAAGGGCTGCCTTGATCGTGCGGCATCTCTCCCTCATCGATACCGGTCTGGCTCTGCTTCAAACCTTTGTTGGCATGCCGATGAGCAGAAAAAGAGCCGCTGATCCTCGCTATCGACGTAGTGTCTCGTCATGTGAGGGTCGATGGTTGCGCCGCAGACCGGATCTACCACGTCGTTCATACCAACCGTCGCGCCACCTCCATGATGGTGGTGGCCGTGATAGCCGTAATGTCCCCCCGAGCCGGCAGCGGAGCTGCTCATCTTCTGATCGTCCCCATCGTCCATTGTTGCTTCCCATTTAAAGTATGCATTCGACCGCTGAACCCAATTCACGCTTCTATCGTTCCCATGTATCGGCCGCCGTTCTTCTCAGGGAAGCCGGGGGTGATTGCGGGAAAAGGGTTCTATTCAGCGCGGCTAAGATCTTTGTCGACACCAATGATTTAGCGGTCGCAGCGGTGAAGATAGAGGGCGCACGTCACGCCGGCGGCTCTGCCGCCGACGAGCGATGCATTGTGCGATCGGCGTCATGCTGCTTGTACAGCGGGATCGCGATAGGCGAGCAGGCGCAGCGCATTAAACACGACCAGCAGCGTCGAGCCTTCATGCATCGCGACGGCCGGGCCGATCCCAAGGCCGAGGATCGTCGCGGGCACGAGTAACGCGACGACGCCGAGGCTGACGAACACGTTCTGCTGGATGATGCCGCGGGTATGGCGGCTCAAGCCGACGGCGAACGGAAGATGGGCGAGATCGTCGGCCATCAGTGCAACGTCGGCGGTTTCCAGCGTGACATCTGATCCGGCAGCGCCCATCGCGATGCCGACTGTCGCACTCGCCATCGCCGGCGGATCGTTTACGCCGTCGCCGACCATCGCCACCTTGTTTTCGCCAGCGAGTGTCTTGATCGCCGCGACCTTGTCCTCCAGCATCAGATCGCCCCAGGCCTCGTCGAGCTCAACCTCCTGGCGACGACATCGGAAACCTTTTGATGATCGCCCGAAATCATAATTATCCGAGTGATACCCATGTCGCGCAGACTCTTAAGCGCAACCTTGGCTGCCTCGCGAGGCATATCAATCAGGCCGATCGCGCCGATGTCCCGGTCACCCTTGCGCACCCATTGTGGTACGTCCGCTCTCGCGAAGGGCGGCGATCGCTTCGGTCGTAGCGGTGTGTAGTGCGGGGACACCCTCAACGGCGAACATCTCGGCCTTGCCGATCCAAACCGTTTCACGGTCGACAGTTGCGGTGACGCCGCGCCCTGTCAGGATCTTAAGATCCGTAGCGCTCGTAAGGTCGCGCCCACGTAGGCGCTCGCCTCCATCCTTGACGATCGTCTGCGTCAGCGGATGATCGCTCAAGGCTTCAACCGCTACGGCGAGTGCCAACAGATCCTCCGCACTCGCGCCGTCGACGGCCATCGTGTCGGTGATGCACGATCGCCCTTCCGTCAGCGTCCCCGTCTTGTCGAACGCAAACGCCTTCAGCGAGCCGAGGTTTTCCCTCGGCGCGCCGCCTTTCAGCCTGTAGCACACCCGGCACTCGGCACTCGGCACAGCGCTTCGCCGACAGTGCGGGCGCGCCGTTCATGGCTTATACCCTCAACCTGCCAAGTCGTATGGTCATATCGCCAGCTAATCGCAGCGCCCACAGTGAGGTGGTCCCATATTTCGGGCAGCAAGCTACCCTTCTTGGCCGAGCCAGCGCGCCCGCGACACCCCCTCCGCAAATTTAGTGAAACCAATCAATTTCACCTGCTACTTTCCGGAGAATACCAATGACCAAGTTCAAGCTCATCAGCGCCACTTTCGCCCTCACGCTCTCGACCGGCGCTTTCGCGGCGTGGCGAACTGCTGCGCCGACATGGCGGGCTGCAAGGACGGCGCTGACTGCTGCGATCATGGGGACAAGGCCAAGGGCGGCGATCACGTCGGCCACGCCATGCCGAACATGAAGTAACAAGGTTGCCGGGGGGCGGGGGGCCGCTCCCCGGCATTTAATTCTCGCCAGTCGAGCTAGGGTCCGGCCGCTGCATTCGCGGTCCCCGTTTTACCCCCTCGCGCCACGGGCGCATAGTCGAGGGCAGAGAAAGGCGCAGCGTTGCCGCTCGCCCACGGATCGCATCCTGCGTCCGCCCCATGTCGCGCGCGATCTGGCCAACACTCTGGCGTGCGTCGATCCGCTTGCGCAGTTCGACGTCGGTCTCGTCCGACCAACGCTGGCCATAGTTATGGGTCAAATCCCGGGATTCCATTGCGGGTAAGGCTGATAATCTTCCTTCAGCTGATCTTCGTTCAGCGGGTATGGCCATCGCGCTTGCGAAGGTCATTATGCAAAGTTGTCGCGGCGATAGCTGCATGGCCCATGGCGACGCTTATCTGATCCAGCGATATGACGATGTCGCCGGCAGCGTAAACGCCCGAAACGCTGGTGCGCTGTTTGGTGTCGACCACAATACAGCGCTCGTCGCTGAGCTTGGCCCCGAGCTGCCGCGCAAGGGCGTTATTGCTATCCGAACCGAGCGCTGGGTAGATCGTGTCAAACTGCAATTGTGTCTCATCGGCCAGACGCAGCGTTACGTGTTCTTCAGCAAAATCGATTTGGTCGAGCGCACTTGGCGCTACCGCAATACCTGCCGCCTCCAGCGCCCCGCGGTCGCAAGCGTCGAGTTCGAGCGTCTTGTGCGCCACTAGCGTTATTCGATCGGAAAACGTGCGGAGAAACAGCGCCTCAGCGACGCCATGAGTGTCCGCGCCGATGACGCCGATAGCTTGGCCAGTCGCTTCATAACCGTCGTAGATCGGGCAGTAGCGTAGCAGGCCGCGCTCCAGTGCGTCGCGATGGGTCGCAGCGTCGATCGAGGGGCGACGGTTCTCGACTCCCGTTGCGATCAGGATCGATCGCGCGGACAGGGTTATTCCAACTCCGCAAGCGTCGAAGTCATCAGCGTTTTGCGCCACCGTGTCGATGCGGCCGTTCACAATCGTAGCACCGTAGCGCTCGGCCTGTTCGCGCATCCGGTGTAAAAGGTCTTCACCTGCAATCCCGTCCGGAAAACCGGCGTGGTTGTGCGAACGCGGTATCCATTTCACCCGGCTGTTTCCCTCATCGACCACGATAATGCGCCGATGATAGCGTGCGAGGTAGATCGCGGCGGTCAATCCTGCTGGCCCCCCGCCGATGATGAGCGCATCGCATCGATATTCCGTCACGCCACCCGCCCCATCTGAGCCCGAGCGGGCATGGGGCACAGGGGTAGTGCAGCATCATCGGAATGACTGCGAGACATCATCAGGAGCCCTTTCTGGCAGCTCGACGCTCGGCAAGCCAAGCCCGCATCGTCGTGATCTCGGCCTGTTGCGTTCGGATCACCTCCTCCGCCATTTCCCGAATTTTCGGATCGGTGCCGTTGGCGATCTCGGCACGCGCCATCTCCACTGCACCTTCGTGATGCGGGATCATGCCGCGCAGGAAGTCGGTGTCCGGATCGCCGGTCGATGGCATGACCATGCTTGTCTTATCGTGCGCAGGGTTCGCCCCGTGGATCGCGTCCTTGGCATGCTGCACGTTCGATCCATGGATCGCATCGGTCGGACCGGATTCATTCGACGTGAATTGGTACGAAGGCTTCTCGGCCGAACACGCGGACAGGGCCGCAGCCACGCCCAAAATAAGCCATTGTGCCTTGATTATCGACATTTCATTCCCCTTGCTGGATCGATCGCGGCGCACGTCGGCGCCGTTTGAGGTCAGGCTCGTCACATCGCGATTTCCTCAATGAGGAGGAGCGAGAGGAAGCCGACGAAGAACATTGCGCTGATGAGCGGCGTGTCTGGCTTCTCGTGTGCTTCGGCCAACAGCTCTTCGGTGACGAGAAACAGGAGCGCCATGAGGCCGAAGCACAGGAAGCCCGCCACTACCGGAGGTGACAGGCCAGCGACAGGGATCGCCAGCAATGCGCCGATCGGCAGCAGCAGCGCGAGCGCCGTCACGGTGAGGATGATCTTGAGTTTTGAGGTAATGGATTCGGCGAGTTCCGTCGTCAGCGTTACACCTAGGAACAGCACCTCCAGCGTGAGCGCGACGGTGAGCAGGGCGCCCGCCTTGGCACCGGCGACGAACGCAAGGCCCAGCACCAGCCCGTCGACGACGATGTCGATCCCGACCGCCGATATCAGCGTGACCGGTCCCGCGGCGCGGGCTTCGTACGCCTTGAGCCCCAGCATGACCGCGACCCCCGCTGAGCCGCCGATAAAGGTTGCCAGCGGCGAGCCAGCATGCAGCACTTGGGGCAGGATTTCGGTTGCCGCAGCGGCGAACACGACACCGGCGGCGAGGTGCTGCATCGCGGATACAAAGGCGTCGCCGGGCCGACGCCATATCGCAAAGATGCCGCCTAGGATCACGGCAAGCACCGGAATGATCGTATAGGTCAGCGCCAGCATGATTTTCCCCTGAACGACAGATGCTCGTTGATGCCTTGCTTGCCGATCCGCTCGAGATGGAGCCGATCTTGGCCGATCATGACCGTAAGCCGTCCATCGGCAGTCCGGACCTGCGCGCGTGGCACAGTCAGTTGCTCACGATCTTCCCGCGTCGCACCGATGAGGTCGACGACGAAGGTATTGGCACTCAGACCGGTCACGATCGACGTTCTATCTTCACAGGTGAAGACATGCATCTGCATCTCGGAACCGGCCGACAACGTGTTGTGCGTATCGGCGTCGTCATCCTGCCGAACGGGCGAGCAGGCGCCCGCCAGCACGACGATCAAAGCCATGACCGCCCGCCAACCCCACACGCTCTTCGGCTTGGCCGTATGCGCAGGCGCAGGGAACTGAGTCATCCAAGGGGCATGCTCATAATGTCCTTGTAGGCTGACAGGAGCTTGTTCCTGACCTGAAGCGTCGCCTCGAAGGACACCGAAGCGCGGTTCTGCATCAGCGCCACGGTGGCGATATCGGTGGTCTCGCCACGCTCGTAGCGGTCGGTAGCGACGTCCTCGGCCTCCTGTGCCGCGTTCACCTTGCCGACGATGCCCTTCAGGGTGTCCCCAAACGTCGCCGGCGCGTCGGTCCGCGGCACGGTCGAAACCGCCCCAGGTGTCGTGGCTGGTGGCGTCAGGCGGTTGAGCGTCTGACTGCGCGCAAGGATCTGCGCACGGACGGCAAGGACACCGGACACGGTGGGATCGGACATCACGAACACTCCTTTCTAACCTGCGGAGACCGCATGCGATGGATGCGGTCTCCTGGGCATCAGGCGGTCTGCGTCGTGGCGAACCGATCGCGATAGGCGAGCAGACGCAACGCGTTTACGACCACGAGCAACGTCGACCCTTCGTGCATGGCGACGGCCGCTCCGATCCCGAGACCGAAGATCGTCGCAGGGACCAGGATCGCCACCACGCCCAAGCTGACAAAGACGTTCTGCCGGATGATCGATCGGGTCTGTCGCGACAGGCCGACCGCGAACGGCAGATGGGCCAGATCGTCCGCCATCAGCGCTACATCGGCGGTCTCCAGCGCTACGTCTGACCCCGCCGCGCCCATCGCGATCCCAACGGTCGCATTGGCCATCGCGGGTGCGTCGTTTACGCCGTCGCCGACCATCGCGACCTTGCCGTCACCGCGCAGCTTCTTGATCGCCTCGACCTTGTCTTCCGGCATCAGGTCGCCCCACGCTTCGTCGATGCCGACCTCGCGCGCAATCGCATCCGCGACCGCTTGATTATCGCCCGAGATCATAATCATACGGGTGATGCCGAGGGTGCGCAGCGTCGCCAGTGTCGCCTTGGCGGCAGTCCGCGGCGTGTCCATCAGCCCGATGACCCCCAGATCCACCTCGCCGCGTCGCACGACCATCGTCGTCCGCCCGCCCGCACGGAGCCGTTCGACTGCGGCCATCGTTTCATCGGTCAATGCGGCGATGCCGTCCTTGCCGAACATCTCGGCCTTGCCGATCGTTACCGGATCGCCCTCCAGCGTCGCGCGGACGCCGCGGCCGGTCAGGCTTTCCAGATCGCTCGCCTGTGGCAACGCGGCGTCGTTCAGGCGTGTCCTGCCGTCCTTGACGATCGCCGCGGCGAGAGGGTGATCGCTCAGGGCCTCCACGGCGACGGCCGTCGTGAGCAGCCGGTCCTCGGCGATGCCCGTCATCGCGACGACATCGGTGATTTTGGGCTGGCCTTCTGTTAGCGTGCCGGTCTTGTCGAAGGCGATGGCGGTCAACGAACCGAGGTTCTCCAGCGGCCCACCGCCCTTCACCAGCACACCCCCGCGCGCGGCGCGGGCGACACCCGACAGGACTGCGCTTGGTGTCGCGATCGCCAGCGCGCACGGGCTAGCGGCGACGAGGACCGCCATCGAGCGGTAGAAGCTGTCGCGGAAGGGTTCGTCGACGACGACCCAGGCGAACAGCAGCAGGACGGCGAGGCCCAGCACGACGGGCACGAACACCCGTTCGAACCGATCGGTCATACGCTGCGTCGGCGACTTCTGCGTCTCGGCCTCGCTGACCATCTTCACGACTTTGGCGAGCGCGCTGTCAGTCGATAGGCGCGTGACCTCGATCTCGATCGCGCCGCTGCCGTTGATTGTGCCGGCGAACACGCGACTGGCGGCGTCGACGCGGTCGGGATTGGCCCGCGCCTGGTCCGTATCGGTGACTGCGGTCTTGTCGACCGGGATACTTTCGCCCGTCACTGGCGCCTGGTTGATGCTGCTCGAACCCAGCGTCAGGAATCCGTCGGCAGGCAACCGTGCATTTGGTTTGACCACGACAATGTCGCCGACCACCAGCGTGTCGACGGATATCTCGCTGATCTTGCCTTCGCGGCGGACGAGGGCGGTTTTCGGTGCCAGCTCGGCCAGAGCCTCCATCGCCCGCTTGGCGCGACCCATCGCATAATGTTCGAGCGCGTGGCCGAAGCTGAACAGGAACAGCAGCAGCGCGCCTTCCGCCCAGGCGCCCAGCGCGGCTGCGCCCGCCGCGGCGACCAGCATCAGTGTGTCGATCTCGAACCGGCGCATCCGCAGATTATCGATCGCTTCGCGGACGGTAAAGAAACCGCCCAGCACATAGGCGGTCAGGTAGCAGGCGAGCGGCAGCCACGATGGCGCCCCGGCGACCAGCTTCTCGATCGCGAAGCCGATGCCGAGAACGGCACCGCAGCCCAATGCGAAGAACAGCTCGGTATTCGGCCCCAGGATGCCGCCATGATTGTGGTTATGCCCCTCCTTGCCGTGATCGTGCTCGCCGGGGCCATGGTCATGGCCGGCGTGATCGTCGCTAGCGGCCTGCGGGACGGCTGCTTCGCGCTCGACGACGGTGCCGCGGATCGTAGATTCGTCGGTCTGTTCCCGGTCGAACTCGACCCGCACCCGGCCACTTGCAGCAACCTCGGCCTCCAGAACGCCGGACACAGCCTTCAATCGATCGCTAAGGGTGCGGGCGCGCCGCTGATGCATCGTGCCGATGTCGAATACGGCATGGCCGTAGCGCTCACCTATCTGCGCGCCCGCGCCGGTCGCGACCTCGCGAATACGGGATAGCGGGAGCTGGTCCGGATCGTAATGGATGCACAGTTGCGCCGGCGCCTCGCCACTGGCGGGGACGACGTGCGCTTCGCTGACGCCCTCGCGGTCCGCCAGCCGTTGAACAAGCCGCGCGACGCAGGCGTCAGCCGCATCCGGGACGTCGGGCAGGACGACGGCGAGGTCGAGCCTGGTCTTCTCAGCCATTCTGATTGTCCTTGTTTTTGCGCGCGTCCTGTTTCGCGTCACGCAGGATCTTGATGCCGCCCCACAACTGGATTGCGGCTGTCGCCAGCCCGACCACGAGGTCCGGCCAGTTCACGCCCAACCACATGACAAGGACGCCAGCGACGACGATCCCGCCGTTCGAGATGAAGTCGTTGAGGCTGAAGGTCGTCGCCGCGCGCAGGTTGACGTCCTTGTTCTCCAGCTTTTGCAGGAGGCGCAGACACAGATAATTGATGATGCCAGCGACAATCGACATGCCGATCATAGTCGGGCCGATCGGATCGCTGCCCTGGGTAAAACGCCGCGCGACATCGATGAGGACCGCGACCGCGAACAGGAGCAGCATGATGCCGGACACCCTGGCCGCAGCTTGCTTCCAGCGTGCGCCGCGGCTCAACGCAACAAGGCTGAGCCCATATACCGCGGCATCGGAGCCGTTATCGAGGCCATTGGCGATCAGCGCACTGGAATCACCGAACAGTCCTGTGGCGACGAACGCCAGTGCAAGCCCGGCATTGAGGATCAGGACGATCCAGAGCGTACGTCGCTGGCGATCCGTCCCGCTGGTTTTAGATACAAGATTGCTCATAGGCTTGTCGCTTTCTCACAAAGCACGGGGCGTTTGCCGGGTGCCTCGATCTTGATCTGGTTGCCCGAGAATGTCGCGCTTTCCGCATCGCCGACATACTGGAGACCTTGCAACGGCGCGGTTAGAACGACCGCAGGTGCATTCGCATCGCGCCGTAACTCGACTGTGAGCCCTTGATCCTTGAAGTCGACCAGAAGCGTCTGGTTATCGTCGCATCGATAGGGGTGACGGCCGGGTGTCCTGCTGGTCACCGCAGTGTCCGCAGCGTGGATCTCCTGCTCGGTCGGTGGACCCTTCCGGGGCTCCTCGGAACAGCCTGCCAACACCAGCACGATGCCCATGCCAAAACCCAAGCCAAGATGATGCATCGTCATCGCTGCCTCCGTGCCCCAGTGCGCGCAGGTCCAGTCCGGCTATTGGAAACCGGCACCGCCGACAGGCGCCGAAGCTGGCGATCGAGGCACCTGTCCGACTGCACGAGGCTTGCTTGAAGCCTGCGGCGCATCAGTGCCCAGAGCGGACGACCCAAGATGCCTGAGAAGCGCAGGCTATGGCGCAGGCGGGTTCCAGCGGGATCGCTTTCCAGCGCGTAAGATTCCTCGAACAGCAAGAACCTGGCGACGCCCGCCGTCCATGCGAACGCCAGCGGCTTATCGACGCGGATGATATCCGCCTTGGCCGTCACCGGCTTGTCGAGTCCGCCGATGCGGAACGTGTAGTTGGCATCACCGCCGCAGACCGCGGCACCGGAAAGCTGGATGAACGGCTTCCACTGCGGGTGGCCGGCGAAGTCCGTGAGGACCGTCCAGACACGCAGCGGGGATACGGAGAGTGTCGTTACATTGTCGATCGTCGTCATGAGCGAGCCCCCTTTCTTGAGGCGTGGGGGAGGGCACGACCGCCCTCCCCCACGATCATGCGGGTTGCGGGAGCGGTGAGGTATCGTCCGTGTCGTCGACCTTGACCGCCTGCTGCCCGAAGCGGGCGTAGAGCGTCGGCAGCACGAACAGCGTCAGCAGGGTCGCCGAGATCAGCCCGCCGATGACGACGGTTGCGAGCGGCTTTTGCACTTCCGCGCCGGCCCCGCTCGCGAACGCCATCGGCACGAAGCCGAGACTTGCGACGAGCGCGGTCATGACGACGGGGCGTAATCGCTGAAGGGCACCCGTATGCGCCGCTTCGGCGCGGTCCATGCCGGAACGGATCAGGTCCTGCACCGAACTGACCATGACAAGTCCGTTGAGGACCGCGATGCCCGACAGCGCGATGAACCCCACCGCGGCCGAGATCGAGAAGTCCATGCCGCGCAGGAAGAGCAACAGGACGCCGCCCACCAGCGCGAACGGCACCCCTGTAAACACGATCGCCGCATCGCGCACCGATCCCAATGCCCCGTAGAGCAGGAACAAGATCAGCACGAAGCAAGCCGGCACCACGAGCTGGAGCCGCTGGCTGGCTGACTCCAGATTCTCGAACTGCCCGCCCCATTCGAGGTAACTGCCCGCCGGCAGGCGTACCCCACTCGACACGGCGGCCTGTGCATCCGCCACCACGCTGCCGACATCGCGCCCGCGCACGTTTGCCTGGACGACGACACGGCGCTTGCCGTTCTCGCGGCTGATCTGGTTGGGCCCGTCGACGACGCCGATATCGGCGACGCTGGACAGCGGCACGTAACCACCGCCGGCTACAGGCACCTGCACCTGTTCGAGAAGCCCCAGATTGGCGCGCTCTGCATCGGACAGACGGATGACGACCGGGAAACGCCGGTCGCCCTCGAAGATCATGCCGGACTCGCGTCCTCCGAGCGTGGCGGTGATGGTGTCCTGCACGTCCTGGGCAGTGACGCCGACCCGCGCCATCGCGTCACGATTCACCCGAATGTCGAGCATCGGGAGCCCCGTCGTCTGTTCGACCTTCACGTCCGCCGCGCCTTGCGTCTTGCGCAGGACGCCGGCGATCTGTTCGGCAGTGCGGTTCATACTGGCGAAGTCGTCGCCGAACACCTTGACCGCGATATCGCCGCGCACGCCGGCGATCAGCTCGTTGAACCGCATCTGGATCGGCTGCGTGATCTCGTAGGCGTTGCCGGGAAACTGCGCGAGCTTGGTCTCCAGCCGCTCGACCAGCGCGGCTTTCTCCAGCTTGGGATCGGGCCATTCGTCATGCGGCTTCAGGATGACGAACATATCGGTCGCGTTGGGCGGCATCGGGTCCGAGGCCAGCTCGGCGGTGCCCGTCTTCGAGAAGACGAACCGCACCTCGGGCTGTTTCGACACCATTCGTTCGATCGGCACCTGCATCGCCTGGCTTTGCTGCACCGACGTCGCCGGAATGCGCAGCGCCTGGATCAATAAGTCGCCCTCGTCGAGCTGGGGGAGGAACACCTGCCCGAGCGTCGTGAAGGCGAGCGCCGCCAGTACGAGGCTGACCACGCCGGCACCGATGGTGATCGACGGCCGCTTCATCGCCTTTTCCAGACCCGGTTCGTAGCGCTTCTTCAGCCACGAGATGATCCGCCCGTCCTCCTCGTTGACCTTCCGCGACAGCCAGATGGCAATCGCCGCAGGTACGAAGGTCAGCGACAGAACAAAGGCAAAGAGCAGCGCGATGATGACGGTCAGCGCCATCGGCACGAACGTCTTGCCTTCCACGCCGGTCAGCGTGAGCAAAGGCACGTACACGAGGATGATGATCGCCTGCCCATATACGGACGGCCGGATCATCTCTCGCGCTGCGGTCGCGACCGCATCCAGCCGCTCCTTGACGCTTAGCAGCCGGCCTTCGTGATGCTGTTTTTCGGCAAGACGCCGCAGGGCATTCTCGACGATGATGACCGCGCCGTCGACGATCAGCCCGAAGTCGAGCGCACCCAGACTCATGAGGTTTGCTGACACCCCGAGCCGAAGCATACCGAACCCGGTGAGCATCATCGTGACCGGGATGACCGCGGCAGCTATTAGCGCCGCACGGAAGTTGCCGAGCAGCAGGAACAGCACGACGATGACGAGCAGCGCGCCTTCGGAGAGGTTCTTGGCGACCGTTTTGATCGTCGAATTGACCAGCGCGGTACGATCCAGCACCGGCTGCACCACCACATCAGGTGGCAGCGAGGCGTTGATAGTTTTCAACCGGTCGGCGACCGCGGTCGCCACGTTGCGGCTGTTCTGGCCGATCCGCATGATCGCGGTGCCGACGACGACTTCGGTGCCGTTCTCCGACGCCGAGCCCATCCGGATCGCCTGCCCCGTGCGGACGTTGGCGACTTGGTCAAGAGTAATGGGGATACCGTCACGGGTGGCAACGACGGTGCGCGCCAATTGGTTCGCATTGCGCACCAGCGCGTCCGACCGGACCGCCAATCCTTCACCGTTGCGATTGACGAACCCCCCTCCGACGCTGGTGTTGTTCTTTTCAAGCGCGGTGCCAAGATCTGTCAGTGTAATCTTGAGCGACGCCAGTTTCTGCACGTCGGGGACGACAAGATATTGCTTGGCGTAGCCACCGATCGAATCGATGCCCGCCACGCCGGGTACGTTCTTGAGCAGAGGCGTGACGATCCAGTCCTGCGCGGTCCGCAGATAGGTCGCCTTATCTTCAGGCGTAGTCAGCCGCTCGCCTTCCGGTGTGATATAGCTGCCGTCAGGTTGCTGCCCCGGCTCGCCAGCGCGGTGCTTGTCGTCCTTTCGGTGTTCCAGCCGGACAGTCCACATATAGACCTCGCCCAACCCGGTCGCGATCGGCCCCATCTCTGGGTTCACGCCATCGGGCAGGCTTTCCGCGACGCCCTGCAACCGTTCGCCGACCTGTTGGCGGGCGAAATAGATGTCGGTGGATTCGTCGAAGACCGCGGTGATCTGCGCGAAGCCGTTGCGGCTGAGTGAGCGGGTATTGTCGAGGCCGGGGATGCCGGCGAGCGCGGTTTCGATCGGGAACGACACCTGCTTCTCGACCAGCTCGGGCGAGAGCGCGGGCGCGCGAACGTTGATTTGCACCTGATTGTTGGTGATGTCCGGCACCGCGTCGATCGGTAGCCGGGAGAGCGAAAAGGCGCCGATGACGGCGACGATGGCGGTGAGGAGCAGGACGAGCCAGCGCTTCTCAACCGCCCAATTGACGATGCGAGCGATCATGACATCAATCCTCGTGCGCCGCTTCGCCCTTGCCGAGTTCGGCCTTGAGCGTGAAGCTGCCGGTGGTGGCGATCTGCTCCTGGCCGGTCAGGCCCGAGCGGATGATGACGGTATCGCCGGCCGCGTCGCCGAGCGTGACCGGGGTCGACTGGAACCCCTTGGCCGTACGGACGAAAACGACTGATTTGCCTTCGACCGTCTGCACTGCCGTCGTCGGCACGCGGACCGCATTGCTGCCTCCGCTACCGCTGAGTTGGACCGCAGCGGTGACGGGCTCGCCGACGCGCCACTGACCGCCACCATTGTCGAGCGTCGCGATGACCGGCACCTGCCGTGTCTGCGGATCGAGGGCTGGCGACACGAAACTGATTCGAGCGCTCGCCTGCCGCCCCGGCGCCGTCACGGTAACAATATTACCTGGCTTCACCCGGCCGGCATCTTCTGGCCTGAGGTTGAGCGCCAGCGACACCCGGCTGAGATTGGCGATGCGATAGAGTTCGCTGTCTGCTGCGACCGTCTGCCCTAGCACGACCGGTCGGGCGATGACCTGACCGCCGATCGGCGCGACGATGCCGAGCCGGTTGAGCCCGCCCCCGCCCCCGCCCGCTGCCGACACCTGGCTCTGCGCCTGCCGGTAGGCGATACGTGCTTCGATTGCCGCGGTGCGCGCGGCGATCAAATCCTGCTCGGGCGACACGCGCTGCGCGAACAGCCGCTGCTCGCGGCTGAGATTGGAGTTGGCAAGCGCGAGCCGGGCACGCGATGCCTCGACCTCACCCTTGAGCTGTGCGGCCTCGCGGCTTTCGATGACGGCGATCGTCTGCCCGCGCCCGACCGATTGGCCGAGGTTGCGCGTGAGTGCCACGACACGCCCGCCGATTGCGGCCGAAACGACCTGCGTCCCCTGCGGGTCGCCCTCAATCGTCGCCGGCAGTTCGATCGTCCCCGCACCGCCCGTGAGCGGGCGACCGATCTGGACGCCCGCCGCGGTGATCTGGTCCGCCGAGAGCGTTACCGCACCCTCATCGGCATGGGCGGCTTCGTTACCGCCGGCTTCGGCACCTGCGCTGGTTTCGTTTCCGGCAGTCTCGTTGCCGCCTTCGGAGCTGCTGCCACAGGCCGCGAGCAACAGGGCAAGGCCGAACGGCAGAACGCCGCCCGTCAGGATGGTCTTCATCGGTCGGTTCCCCCGGTGTTGGTGGTCGGCGCAGGCGCGGTCAGCCGCTCCAATCGCGCACGGGCATTCTGATAGTTGGCGAGCGCGTCGATCGCGGCGACGCGCGTCTCGGCGAGCGTGCGTTCGGCATCGAGGAGATCCAGCTGGCCGAACTTGCCCTCGCGGTAGCCGATCCGCGCGATCCGCGCGGCCTCTGCTGCTGCTGCCAGCGCCGGCCCGACCGCAGCGCGCGCGGTCGTTGCCGCATTGGCGGCTTCGGCTTGCGCGTCGGTGATCGCCTGCTCGACGTCGAGCGCGGTTACGCGCCGCACCGCTTCGGCGCGCGTCCGCTCCGCCGTCGCCTGCGCGATGGCGGCGCGGCCGTTGTTGAAGAGCGGGATCGGGATCGAGATCGCGAACACCGCGGCGGTATCGTTCGTCGCTTCCAGCCGTCGGAGCGCCGGTCCGACGTTGATGTCGGGTACGCGGTTGGCGCGCGCGAGCCTGATGCCGGCATCGGCGATGGCAAGATCGGCATCCGCCGCCGCCAGCGCCAGCGTGCCGGCAGTCTGTAGCGGTGCTGCAGGGCCGAAGGTCGCCGGCGGCAACCGGTCGAGCAAGCCTGCGTCGAGCGTGCCGTCGATCGGACGGCCGAGCCGCCGCGCGAGATTGGTCCGTGCCGCCTCGGCGAGCCGGGTCAGCCGCTCGACATTGGCATCGGCATTGATACGCGCGACATCGGCGCGCTGTTGCTCCAGCGGCGACGCTCGCCCCGCCTGGACGCGCACCGCAGCCCCCCGCAGCACTTCGGCCGCGATCCGTGCCTGGTCGCGCGCCGTCACCAGCCGGCGTTCGGCCGCGATTGCCTCGACATAGAGCTGTGTGACCTGGACGCGGATATCGGCCGCGACGATCGCGCTCTGGAGTTGCGCACGTGATATTTGCGCGTCGGCAACAGCAACGCGGGCACCGCGCTTGCCGCCAAGCTCGATCGGGATCGCGACCCCCACCGTCGTCTCCGCGCTCCGCACGCCCCGATAAGGACCGGAGCCGACGACGTTCTCGACCTGCCCTTGGAAGACGGGGTTCGGCCGGAGCCCGGCCACCGTGCGGGCCGCCTGCGCCGCCTCGACCGATGCAGTAGCAGCGGCACCCGATGGCGCTGCTCCGCCCGCGGCAGACACCGCCTGATCGAGCGAGAAGCCGGGGAGCGGTTGCGCCGCGGTCGGCGTTTCAGACGGGGTGGCCGCCTGCGGCGCCGCCTCCTGTTGCGCCTGCGCTATCGATGCGCAGGACGCCGCGGCCAGCATGGCCGCGAGCATTGTTTTCATGAAATATCGATCCTGACAGAACACGTCGGGCCGGCAGATGCCGGCGAGCGGGTGTCGTCAGGCGGCCGGGGGCCTCAGCGCGGGATCGACGAGATGCGACGCGATGGCACTGGCGGGTGCGGGGAACGGATGCAGACCGTCAGCGCATGCCATCAACGGCAGCGCGTTGCTCGCTGGCAGGTTCAGTAACTGTCCGTGGCAGGTGGCATGGTGGTGCGGCACCGCCTTGTCGGCATCGCCTTGCGATTGATCGGCGTCGCCGTCGCTATGCACTGTGCCGCTGCACTCGATAGTCACCGGCCCTGCAACCTCGCGCGCGTGCACGGTCGCCGTCATCACCAGGGACGACGCAATCATGACGAGCAAAAGGGACCAGAGCCTGCGCAGCATTTCAGGCCGTCTAGTCGAAATACGTCCGAGTGTCATCGCAAGACTTCCGGTGCTACCGGCCGGGTCTCTCGCCATGCCGGGATCGCTTCGGCGAGAACACGCCACGCTGACCGCAGGAAGATGAGCGCGATGACGCCGCCCACCGCGATATCGGGCCATGCCGCGCCGGTCATGGCGATAAACCCGGCCGCAATAAGTACGCCGACGTTTGACGCCACGTCGTTGCGCGAGCACTCGAACGTGCTGGACATATTCACGTTCTCCGACCGGAATCGCCACAGCATCGCGAGGCAGGTCAGGTTGGCGACGAGCGCGGCACCGCCGAACGCCAGCATTAGTGAAGACGAGGGCGAAACGCCGTTGACCACCTTGTCGACGATCTCGAATACGACCGCGATGCCAAACATGAGGATGATGCCGCCCTTGGCCAGTGCCGCCCCGGCTTCCCAGCGGGGGCCGCGGCTCAACGCATAGAGGCTGAGTGCATAGACCACGGCATCGCCGAGCATGTCGACTGAGTCCGCCATCAGTGCGGACGACCGCGCGAACACCCCCCCGCCGAACTCGGCAACGAACATAACGAAGTTGATAACCATGACGGCGATCAGCACGCGTCGTTGATCGGTCTTACGGCCGAACTGCGCGATCGTGTCGCCTTTCCTGGAACAGCAGTCGTCCGCCATGATGCACTCGATTCGTGTGTCGGACCCCCCATATGCACCCTCATGTCACTAGAGGGTCAAGGGCTCATCCATGAAGATCGGCGATATTGCGAAGCGCACCGGGCTGAAGGTCGAGACCGTCCGCTTTTACGAGGGTGAGGGTTTGATCGCTGCACCGCGTCGGAGCGGGGGCAATTACCGCCTTTACGATGAGTCGCACCTTGATCGCCTGACGTTCATCAAGCGCTCGCGCGACTTGGGCTTTACGCTCGATCAGGTGCGTGACCTGCTCCGCCTGGCGGACGATCCGCGCGGATCGTGCGATGCAGTTGACGAGATGGCGGTGCTGCACATCGCAGAGATCGACCACAAACTCGCCGGCCTACAGACGCTGCGTGAAGAGATCGTCAAATGGGGGCGCTGCGACGCCACAACGATCGCCGAATGCCGGTTGATCGACGCGTTATCTTCACGGCTACCTTGAGCATTGGCTCGACAATGTCATCCAAAGTAAATTCGTTCGCCCCGCTCGAGTCGGTTCAACGAGAAGCCGGAAATGATCGGAAGAACCATAAGGATAAATTGAGGTGACCACCCGGCGCGGCGCGCCTTGGACGAGGAGGACGACGCCGAACTTCGGCGGCGTGTGGCTGGGAAGCAGACCATTAGCCAGATTGTCCGCGAGTTGGGTCGCACGATGGACACAATCCGCGGTCGTGTGGCGACTTTGCGGATCACGCTTCGCTTTTCGCAACGCCCGTGGCGGGACGGCGTTGCTCGTCGCGCCAGCGAGTAGGCGCGACCCTATGCTTCCATACGGCGAAGGATCGGGCAGTCCGGTCGATCATCTCCGTGGCAGCGGTTCACCAGGTCCAGCAGCGTCGATCGCATAGCTTCGAGCGTAGCCGCCTTACGCCCAAGTTCATCGGCGCGCGCCTGGGCGAGCATCTTTACTTCGCTGCTCGAACGGCTGCGATCCGACCAGAGGCCGAGGAGTGTGCGGATCTCCTCGATCGGGAACCCCAGATCGCGCGCATTGGCAATGAAGCGCAGCCGGTGAACATCGGCCTCTGAATAATCCCGGTAGCTCCCGCGCCGAGGCGGCGCAGGCACGAGGCCGATTTTCTCATAGTGGCGGATCATGCGCTGAGAGACGCCGCTGGCGTCCGACGCCGTTCCGATGTTCACAACTTCACCGCGTTGAGCCGCAGCGCGTTCAGAACGACAGTGAAAGACGAGAGCGCCATCGCCGCACCGGCTAGCATCGGCGAGAGCAGAATGCCGGCGACGGGATAAAGCACCCCCGCCGCGACCGGCACGCCGATGCCGTTGAACAGGAACGAGAAGAACAGGTTCTGGCGGATATTGCGCATCGTTGCGTGGGCGAGCTTGCGCGCCCGCACGATCGCCGACAGATCGCCGCGCGTGAGCGTCATGCCGGCGCTTTCGATCGCGACGTCTGTTCCCGTGCCCATCGCCAGACCCACGTCCGCAGCGGCAAGCGCCGGGGCGTCATTGATACCGTCGCCGGCCATCGCGACCTTGGCGCCGCTTGCCTTCAACTCGCCTATGATGCGCGCTTTGTCTTCCGGCCGCAGATCGGCGCGTACGTCATCGAGACCGCCTACCGCGCGCGCGACCGCATCCGCGGTCCCACGATTGTCGCCGGTGAGCATGACGACGCGCAATCCCTCTTTGCGCAGCGCGGCAATGGCGTCGCGCGCCGATGCCCGCACCGGATCGGCGACCGCCAGCAAGCCAGCGAGCGCCCCATCGATCGAGACCAGGATGACACCCGCGCCTTCGCTACGATGGCGATCAGCCGCGGCATCGACCGGCTTGGGATCAGCGCCGATCCGGCTCATTTGCGCGGCATTGCCGATGACGACCGAGCGGCCGTCGACCGTGGCGCTGACACCCAGGCCGGTTTGCGAGGCGAAGTCCGCTACCTTGCCGAGCTGCAATGCCCGCTCTTTGGCGGCAACGACGATCGCGTGAGCGAGCGGGTGTTCGGATTGCCCTTCGACGGCCGCGGCAAGCGCGAGCATGTCGTTTTCCGCGACTGCGCCGACCGTCTCGAACGCGACCAGCTTAGGCTTGCCTTCCGTGAGCGTGCCCGTCTTGTCGATGACGAGCGTATCGACCTTCTCTAGCCCCTGTAAGGCTTCCGCATTCTTGACAAGCACCCCGGCTGTCGCGCCGCGCCCGGTGCCGACCATGATCGACATGGGTGTGGCGAGCCCGAGCGCGCACGGACAGGCGATGACCAGCACGGCGATAGCGTTGAGCAGGGCATGGCCCATGCGCGGCTCAGGGCCGACTAGCGACCATACCACGAACGTCACCACCGAGATCAGCACGACCAGCGGCACGAACCATCCCGACACCCGATCGGCGACCGCCTGAATCGGGGCGCGGCTGCGCTGCGCTTCGGCGACCATGCGGACGATCCGCGCCAGCATCGTATCCGCGCCGACGGCGCGGGCTTCCATAATCAGGCTACCCGTGCCGTTGACGGTGCCCCCCGTGACGGCCGCCTCAACTTCCTTGAGGACCGGTGCAGGCTCGCCGGTGAGCATGGATTCATCGACCGACGAACGGCCTTCGACCACCACGCCATCGACCGGAATCGCTTCGCCGGGACGGACCCGCAGCCGATCGCCAGCGGCGACGTCGGCAAGACCGACCTCTTCCTCGGAGCCGTCAGTCCGCAGCCGCCGAGCTGTCTTGGGAGCGAGATCCAGGAGGGCTCGGATCGCGCGCCCGGTTGCCGCCCTGGCGCGCAGCTCGAGCACTTGCCCGAGCAGCACCAGCGTCACCACGACGCCGGCCGCCTCGTAATAGACCGGAACCATCCCACCGTGCATCCGGAACGTCGCAGGGAACAGGCCTGGCGCGAGCGTCGCGACCACGCTGTAGAGGAAGGCCGCGCCGACCCCGATTGCGATCAGCGTGAACATATTGAGATGGCGGGTCCGGATCGAGGTCCACCCTCGCTCGAAAAACGGCAAGCCCGCCCACAGCACGATCGGTGCGGTTAGCGCGAGCTGGACCCACGGCGAGACCGTGGGGCTGACGACATTGATGCCGAGCATCTCGGCAAACATCGAAACGACGAGGAGCGGGATCGTCAGTGCGCCGGCCACCCACAGCCGGCGTGTAAAATCGACCAGCTCGGGGTTGGGTGTGTCGTCGAGCGATGGTTCTTCGGGCTCGAGCGCCATGCCACAGATAGGGCACGTGCCCGGCCCCTCTTGGCGGACTTGCGGGTGCATCGGGCACGTCCACATCGCGCCCGGCGTCGCTGTTGGCTCAGCTTTTGGCTTATCGCCGAGATAGGCGTTCGGATCAGCCACGAACTTGGTCCGGCACCCGGCGCTGCAAAAATGATATTCATGGCCGGCGTGCTCGGCATGGTGCGCCGTTTTCGCCGGATCGACCGTCATGCCGCACACCGGGTCCGTTGCCTTGGTCGCGTCGCCGGGCACCTTGGGTCCCGAACAGCAGCCACCCATTTTGCCGGCCTGCTCGACTGGCACTGACGCGGTAGAGGCCCCAGAGCAGCATGAAGCGGGCGCGGCAGCCGGCTCGGCTGACTTTGCTGAGCAGCCGCAACCCCCGGTATGGGCATGAGAATGAGGATCGTTCATGGCGTAACTCCTTCGACCCGAAGGCATGTAGGGTCTGACACCGTGTCAGGGTCAAGGCCGATCGAGCTTAACCCGCGACAGTGCGCCCAAGCCGCCTAATATGAGCTACGCGGCCGAAGGCGTTGCCCCTCGAAAAGGGCCAAGCAGGCGAGGGAAAATGCGATCTGGCGCGTATCCCCTTTAAGGCGGGGATAAGACGGAGAATGACTGATGCATCAGATGGACCCGGCGATGAAGGCGTGCATGGACGCCTGCCACGAATGCCATATCACCTGTCTTTATATGGCGATGAACCACTGCCTTGAGGCAGGTGGGAAGCACGCCGAGCCGCAGCACATGAAAATTATGGCCGATTGCGCGCAGATTTGCGCAGTCGCGATCGACTTCATGGCCCGCAAGTCCGAACACCATCGTCATATCTGCCGCGAGTGCGCCGAGATTTGCCGGGCGTGCGCGGCGAGTTGCGAAGGGCTCGCCGGCATGGAGGATTGCGTCGCGGCCTGTAACCGTTGCGCCGAGGAATGCGAGAAGATGGCCGCCTGAGCGGCGAGGCGGGCGGCATTAGGCCGCCCGCCCCTCACATCGCCGAAGCGGGCGGTTCGAGTGTTCCCAGCCATGCGACGAGCGCCAGGATCGCCACCGCGCAGCTCGCCTCAACTGCGAGGCTGCGCCGCAGGCCGCGAAGCGCGCCATGATGATCGACCGCGGTGATCGAGCGCTCGAACGCCGGCGTAAGCCGAAAGCGGTTGAACGACGCAAGCGTGAGCATCGCGCCGAAGAGGACGAGCTTGGCGATCAGAAGCTGGCCGTAGACCGTAGCGGCGAGGTTCGGCAGATTGGCAACGCCGACCAGCAACCAGGCATTGACGATCCCGGTGACGGCAATCGTGCCGACCATTATCGTGCCCACCAAGCCAAACCCGTGCAGTGCGCGGTGCGTCAGGGTCAGATGGGCGGCGTCGACGCGACCGGCCGGCCGAGCGACGAGAAGCACGAGCCCGAGCAGGGCTCCGGCCCAGGCCCCGCCAGCGAGCAGGTGGAGAATGTCCGCGCCCAGATGCACCCAGCCGACTGCGCCCTCGTCCATCGCGCCGTGCCCTGCCCAAGCAAGCGTGGCGAGCGCCACGCCCGCAGCGAACGCCACTAGGCCGAGCAGAGCCGCGCGACCGGCCGCCACGAGGGCCGCGATCGAGGCCACCACGAGCGCAGCCACGCGCGCTTCCCACGCGGTGCCCGTCGCGGACCCGGAGAGGAGCATCCCGACCGCCTCCTGATCGACCGGCCAGAGCGGCGCCCCGGCCATCGCAGCCGCGAGCAGCGCGAGGCCGATCCCGGAGAACAGGAGGCCGAGCAGGCCGCTTCCGACGAGCCAGGGCCGCAGTGCGAGCGCATCGGCGCGCTCGCGGGCCTTGAGGCCATAGAGACTGAAAGCCGACAGGCCGAACAGCCCGCTCAGTGTCGCATAGAGCGCGAAGCGGACCGCGATCAGCGGCCAGTCGGTGTCCACCGTTACTTGACCGCGAAGGCGAAGTTGCCGGCCACCCGGTGCGTGTCGCCGGAAACCACGTGCCACGCGACGCTGTAGCGGCCCGGTGCGAGCGGCCCCTTGGGCGTGACGACGAGCGTGCGGCCATCCTCCGCGACCCCAGCCGCAGTCGCAACCTTCATAGGCGGGTGCGCGGTGCCCCGATGCGCGGTCATTATCAGATCCGCGCCCGAGAACTTCGGCATCAGCTTTTCGCTGAACCGAAGCGCGAGACGCGCGGGCTTGGCGACCGTCGCGTTCGGCGCCGGTGAGGCGGACAGCAACTTAGGGTGAGCCTGGGCGGCGCTGGCGAGCCCGAGAATGGCAAGGGCGGCAGGGACTAGGGCGCGACGCATGAGGTTACTCCGTGGTGTTCTGTCCATTCTACGCGGCGCAGGTGCGCACCCCTCACGCTAGCGATGAGGGATGATGGGCAGCGCTGCGTAACCAGTGTTAGAGGGGCGGAGTGGAAAACATGGATGATCTGGACAGAGCGTTGGCGAGGTTGGCGGGAGCACCTGTTCCGGCCGCTCTGGACGACGTCGAAGCACGTGTTCTCGCGCGCATTGGCACCCGGCCGGTCGTGCGGCAGGCCGGGCTCGGCATTGGTGTGGTGGCGGTCGCGGCATTGGCGATCGGCATGATCGGCGCCGAATTGCCGGCGACCGCGAGCCCCGCGGTGTCGCTCGCACCGCTCGGTGGGGCTTCGCCGCTCGCACCCTCAACTTTGCTGATCGGCGAGCCATGACCTCGACCAAGCGCGTCGTTCTGTGTGTCGTCCTCGCCTTTGTCGCGGCGATCGGGGGCGTGTTCGTCGGACGTGCGCTGTTGCCCCATCCCAAGCAGCCGGGTGCCGCGCTGCACGAGGTCCTGCACCACAAGCTCGCGCTCGATGCCGATCAGCAGGCAAAGCTGAAGGTTCTGGAGGACCGGTTCGCGGTGCAACGGCGCGCTCTCGAGCTGGAGTTGCGCGCGACCAATGCCCGGCTCGCCGAGGCGATCGAGGCCGAGCACGGCAACGGCCCGCGGGTCACGGCCGCGGTCGATCAGAGCCATGCCGCGATGGGCGAGCTGCAGAAGGCTACGTTGGCGCACATCTTCGCCATGCGGCAGCTTCTGCGAGCCGATCAGACCTCCCAATTCGATGCTGCGGTGGTGAAGGCGCTCACCGACGGCCAGGGGTGAGCCTCGATTGGACCACGCTGTCCGATGGCGAGCTGGCGACGCTCAGCATTGCCGGTCGGCAGGCCGCTTTTGCCGAAATCGTGCGGCGCTACCAACAGCCGGTGTTCCGGCTCGCGCGGGCTTGCGTCGGCGAACCGGACGAGGCGCTCGACCTGGTGCAGGAGACGTTCGTCGCCGCACACCAGGCTCTCCCGCGCTACGACGGACAGCGCGCCATGAAGGCGTGGCTTTCGACGATCGCGATCAACAAGTGCCGTGACTGGGCGCGAAAGCGCACGGTGCGCCGGTTCTTCTCCTTTGCGGTTCCCATCGATCGCCGCGCCGAAGCTGTGGTGGACGATCGGGTTGCGGTCGACGACGGCGCAGCCGACCGCCAGGAGTTGGACCGGGTGACAGGTGCCATTTCGACCCTGCCCATGAACCTCAAGGAAGCGCTGGTGCTGCGCACTATCGAAGGTTTAAGCCAAGCCGAAACCGCCGAGGTGTTGGGGATCAGCCAGAAGGCTGTCGAAACCCGCCTTTACCGTGCCCGTTCGCGCCTCCTCGAAAAGTTGAGCGCCGAACAAGGGATGGCCGCGCGGGACGCGTAGAAGGATTAAGACGGGCCGGTAGCGGCCCACCCTTCGAGGAGCTTTCATGTCGCGCGTTCTCGACCGCCGCCAAGTGCTGCGCGGTGCCACCCTAGCCGGAAGCGGCCTTGCATTGTCGGCCTACATGCCGGCGTGGGCGCAGCCAGTGTCCGCGGGGATCGCCAAGCCATTGCCGACCGTGTCGGGCGACGACATCACGCTGAAGGTCGCGCATCAGATGATGATGATCGACGGGCGGCAGAGCCATGCCATCGGCATCAACGGCACCGTACCCGCCCCGCTCATCCGCCTGCGCGAGGGGCAGAACGTGCGCCTCCACGTCGTGAACGAGCTGGACGAAGAGACGTCAATCCACTGGCACGGGCTGTTGGTGCCCTTCCAGATGGACGGTGTGCCCGGCATCAACTTCCCGGGCATCCCCGCGCGCTCGACCTTCACCTACGAGTTCCCGATCATCCAGAACGGCACCTACTGGTATCACAGCCACTCGGGGCTTCAGGAGCAAGAGGGACACTACGGCCCGATCCTGATCGACCCCAAGGACCCCGACCCGGTGCAGTTCGATCGCGAGCACGTCATCGTGCTGTCCGATCACAGCTTCCAACACCCGCACTACCTGTTCGACCGCCTCAAGAAGGAGTCGGGCTATTTCAACCGTCAGCGCCAGACCTTGGGCGGGCTGCTGGCCGGTAAGGATCAGCCGCTGAAAGAGCGGCTAATGTGGGGCAAGATGCGGATGGACCCCGCCGATGTCGCCGACGTGACCGCCTCGACCTACACCTATCTGGTTAACGGCCATGGCCCCAAGGACAATTGGACCGCTCTGTTCCGACCGGGTGAGCGGGTGCGGCTCCGCTTCATCAACGCATCGTCCATGACGACCTTCAACGTCCGCATCCCCGGCCTGCCGATGACGATCGTCGCGGCCGATGGGTTGAACGTGCGCCCGATCGAGATTGACGAGTTCCAATTCGGTCCGGCCGAGACTTATGACGCGGTCGTCACGCCGCCCGACATGCGCGCCTATACGCTGGTGGGCGAGAGCGTCGACCGGTCCGGCATGGCGCGCGCGACGCTCGCACCCCGCGAGGGCATGGCGGCCGAGGTCCCACCACTGCGCAAGCGCCCGCTCGCGACCATGAAGGACATGGGCATGGGCGGCCATGACATGAGCACCATGGATCACGGCTCCATGCAGGGCATGGGGAGCGGAGCAATGGGCGCGCAGGCTGGATCGATGGCGGGCATGGACCACAGCACGATGGGCCAGAGCGCGGGTGCCGGTTCGATGCAGGGCATGGACCATTCCCAGATGAACCATGGCGCGACCGGCGCTGCTGCCGGCGCCATGGCCGGGATGACCGCGCCGCAGGGTCAGAGCGGCGCGATGGCCGGAATGGATCACGGGTCGCGTGCCATGCCGGGCATGACGGATGGGCAGCCGATGGCCGGTATGGACATGGGCGGCATGAACATGCGCGACTTCTCGAAAGCCCCGAGCGTGAAGAAGGGACCAGGCGTCCAGACCATTTCGGCCATGCCCGTCGATCGCACCGGCGAGCCAGGTCAGGGACTGGAGAACGTCGGGCACCGCGTGCTCACCTATCGCGATCTGGTTGCGCTCGACCGCAATCCCGACACGCGGGCACCCGAGCGCGAGATCAAGCTCCACCTTACCGGCAACATGGAACGGTACATGTGGGGCTTCGATGGCGAGAAGCTGTCGGAGAGCCCCGATCCGATCACCCTGCTGCACGGCGAGCGGGTGCGCGTCACCCTCATCAACGACACGATGATGGGCCATCCGATTCATATCCACGGTCACTTCTTCGACCTGGTGACAGGGAAAGGCGCCTATGCGCCCCGGAAGCATACCGTGCTGGTCCAGCCAGGCGGCACGGTGAGCTGGGACGTGACAGGCGAGGAAGGCGATTGGGCGTTCCACTGCCACATGCTCTACCACATGCACGCAGGCATGATGCGCGTCGTCCAGGTCCGCAAGGCCGGGGAGGCGGCAGCGTGAACCGGTCGCTCCTTCTCGCCGGCCTCGCCTCGGCAGTCGTCGCCAGCCCCGTGTTCGGGCAGAGCATGGATCATTCCATGCACAACATGCCGGGGATGACCATGCCGGCAAAGCCCGCGGCCAAGGCGACTCCCACGCCCACACGGAAAGCAGCCGCGAAACCCGCGGCCAAGCGGAAGGCCCCTGTTCGGCGTGCGGCCCCCCGTCGTGCGCCGACCGCGCCGGCTCGGGCGGCCGATCCGCACGCCGGTCACGACATGAGCGGGATGCAGGGAATGAACATGGGCGGGCAGCAGGCCGCGCCCGCCCAGGACCCGCACGCCGGCCACGACATGTCCGCCATGCCCGGCATGGGCTCTCCGGCAGCAGCGGGGCAGGACCCGCATGCCGGGCATGACATGAGCGCGATGCCCGGTATGGCGATGGAGGGTAGTAGTCAGGCAGGCGCCAGGGTCGGGACCGACCTTCCTCCCGGCAACAAGCCCGCTCCCGCGCCGCCCGGCGATCATCTCGCCGATCGTGTCTGGGGGGCGGATGCCATGGCCAGCTCGCGAGAAAACGATCTGCGGCGCGAGCATGGCGGGATGACCTACTATCAGGTGCTCTTCAATCTCGCGGAGTATCAGGCCCGCAAGGGACGCGACGGCTACCGCTGGGATGGCGAAGCTTGGGTCGGAGGCGACATCAACCGGTTGTGGCTGAAGTCTGAGGGTGAAGGCAGCTTCGGCAAATCACTGGAAAGCGCCGAGGTGCAGGCGCTCTACAGCCACGCCCTCGATCCCTACTGGAACCTCCAGGCCGGCGTCCGCTACGACTTCAAGCCGAACCCGTCGCGCACCTATGCGACGATCGGGATCGAAGGCCTGGCTCCCTACCAATTCGAGGTCGAGGGCGCGCTGTTCCTCTCCGACAAGGGGGACGTGCTCGCCCGCGCCGAGGGCTATTACGACCAGCGCATCACCAACTACTTTGTTCTCCAGCCTAGGGTGGAGGCCAACTTTGCGGCCCAGGACGTGCGGGATAACGGGATCGGCTCCGGGCTGACGGACCTGGAGGCCGGTTTGCGGCTTCGCTACGAGGGCCGCCGTGAGTTCGCGCCCTATATCGGCGTGTCGTGGGAACGGCAGTTCGGCGACACCGCGCGCTTCTCGCGGGCGCGTGGCGACGACACGGGGGGCTTCAGCTTCGTCGCCGGCGTGAGGACCTGGTTCTGAGCCCGCGGCTCCGCCTCCACCTTGGAGCGAGCAAGATCCACCGCTGGCTTGCTCTCCTGATCGGCGCGCAGGCGATCGTCTGGTTCACCAGCGGCCTTGTGATGAGCCTGCTCCCCATCGACACCGTGCACGGCGATCATCGGATCGAACGGAACGCCGAGCCGGCGCTGTCGAGCACCCAAGGCTTCGCACCGTTGCCTGCCTTGCTCGCGTCGGTCGGAGCGCCGGTCCGACAGCTTCAGCACCGCATGCTGCTCGGGCGGCCGATCGTCGAGGCGCAGCTGGCGGATGGTCACATCCGTCTGCTGGACGCGCGCACGGCTGCGCCGCTCCCGCCACTGGATGCCAAGGCCGCAGGGACGATCGCTCAGAAGGCGTATCGAGGGAATGGTTTGCCCGCGCCCACCATCGAGCGGGTCGACCGACCCAGCACCGAGTATCGCGGGGCGTTGCCCGCTTGGCGTGCGACGTTCGCCGACAATGACGCCACCCGCATCTACGTAGCGGCCGAGACGGGACGGCTCACGTCGGTCCGGACAGGAACGTGGCGGCTGTACGATTTCTTCTGGGGTCTCCACATCATGGATTGGACGGAGCACGAGCGGTTCAACACGCCGTGGCTCAACGCTTTCGCCGCAGGCGGTCTCGTCTTTGCGGTATCCGGCGCAATCCTTCTCTTCATGCGCTGGCCGAGACGGGCGCGCCGCAAAGCCGGGGGGCATATGTCCAGACAGGGAGTCGCATGATGGATGACCACGAAGGCAAGATGAACATGGGGATGGGCTATGGTCGCTTCGCGGCAATGGTGGCGACCTCGACCGTTGTCATGTTCGGGCTGATGTACGTGAACGTCTATGCCCTCGGGCATATCGAATTCAGTCAGACACGGTTCTGGATGGCGTTCGTGATGGGCGCCACGATGGCGATCATCATGCTCCTCTTCATGTGGTCGATGTACAAGAACAAACGGACGAATGCCGCGATCATCGGGGGTAGCATCGTGGTGTTCGCGCTCGCGCTGTGGCTCGTCCGCAGTCAGGAGACGGTGGACGACGTGAGCTGGATGAAAGCCATGATCCCGCACCACTCGATCGCGATCCTGACGAGCGAGCGCGCTCACATCAAAGACCCCGAGGTTCGCAAGCTGGCGGACGGAATCATCGATGCTCAGGTTCGTGAGATCACGCAGATGAAGCGGGCCATTGCCAGGCTCGAGGCAAATCCTACGCCTGCGAATGCGCCCGACCTGCCCTCCTATCGTGACAAGCAGGTTCCCCCTCCCCCGCCTGAAACTGATGAGAGCGTCGGAGTTGATACCCTTCAGCCGATCCGCTGAATTCGATCACGGGCGTGAGGGATACGGTCCGCGCGCCCGTATCTCTCCTGTGGGCGGGGGCGTTTACCCAGGAGAGACACGATGAAGAAGATGACTGTTCTGGCCCTCGCGGCCGCGCTCGGCGCCGCTCCGGCCATCGCCCAGATGCAGGGCATGGATCATTCGGGCATGAACCACGGTCAGATGATGCAGCCGACGCCGGCGAACCCCTATCCGCCCTCTGAAATGCAGATGCATCAGAAGATGATGTCGGCCATGGGCGCCGATGCGACCGAGACCTGGGTCCGCAAAATGGTTGAGCATCATCGCGGCGGCATTGCCATGTCGCAGATAGTGTTGCGCGAAACCAAGGACGCAAAGGTCCGCCAGATGGCGACCAAGACGATCGCCGAGCAGAACAAGGAAGTCGGCGAGCTGAACGCCTGGCTGCGGGCGCACGGCAAGGCTGCACAGTGATCGGCCCCCGCCCCACCGCAGGGTTTGCCTGTGGTGGGGCGACCATCTAGGAATAGACATGACCCGCATCTGCCTTCTCGCCGCTGTTGCAGCGTTCGCCATGCCGGTTGCAGCCTTGGCTGCCGGGCCGGTGCTGATGCATCGCGATCCGGGCTGCCCATGTTGCGAGAAGTGGGCGCAGCAGGTGAAGGCTCAGTTCGGTCGCGCGGTCCGCGTCGTCGACGACGCGAACCGGCCCGCGTTCATGAAGGCCCGGGGCGTACCTGCGGACTTGGCCTCGTGCCACACGGCTATTATCGACGGCATAACGTTCGAGGGTCATGTGCCGATCGCCGATATGAAGCGGGCTCTGGCAACGCACCCGAAGGGTGTGACGGGGCTCGCGGTTGCCGGGATGCCGATGGGCTCGCCGGGCATGGAGATGCCGGGCATGACGGCCCAGCCCTACAACGTCGTTGCGTTCGGACCCGGTGGGCGGCGAGTATTCGCTCACCACGGCGGATAGTCGTTGACACCCGCACCCCCACGCCCGACCGTATCGGTGTGAAAGGTCATCTTTCCCTCCTTCTCCTCTTGGGAGCATTGGTTGGCCTGTTCGGTCAACAGGCTGCCTATGCAGGTGGGCCCGCGCTCGCGCCTGCGATGGAGGCGAGCCATGCCATGCCGACGGGAATGGATTGCGCCGGCACGGAAGGAATGCCGGAGGCCACGCACGAGCAACCCTGCAAGGGGCTCACGCTTGCGTGCATCGCGCAGATGGGATGCATGATTCCCATGACCATCCAGGACCGTCTCCCTTTGACGGCACCACGCGTTCCCCTGCCTCCCGTCGCCTACCGCGCCGTGGATGCACCCTTGGCCGGCCGCGACCTAATGCCGGAACTACAACCGCCCACCGTCTGAGCTGACCCGATCGCGGTCGTGCCTCGCCTTCTTGCCAGAGCGCGGGGCGAGCGTGTGATCGTATCATCCCTTCCAGACGGAATTAGCCATGCGCGCATCCATGATGCTGGCCGTCGCGGTGCTTTCAGCGAGCACCGCGCAGGCGCAATCTCTGACTTACGACCAAGCGATACGCGGGGCGGTTGCAAACGCCCCAGGGGCAGCCGCAGCGCGTGCAGGGGTATCAGCTGCCCAAGCAGAGGCCGGCGCCGCCGGAAGCCTCCCCGATCCACGGCTGTCGATCGGCGTCGATAACTATCCGATCTCGGGACCCCCGGCCTTCTCGCTGACCCGCGACGACATGACGATGGGGCGGGTCGGGTTTCAGCAGGACCTACCCAATCTCGCCAAGCGCCATGCCGCTCAGGCGCAGGCTCGGGCGGCGATCGTCACCGCGCAAGCGTCTCAGGAGGTCAAGTTTCGGCAAGTCCGGTTGGGGGCGGGACAGGCGTGGATGGATCTTGCCTATACTGAACGACGATTGGCAGCACTCGACGCGATCATCCGTTCGTTGCGTACGCTTCCCTCTGCTGCACGCACCGCTGTGGCGTCTGGGACGGCCCGTCCGGCCCAGAGCCTGGGTATCAACCAGGCCATCGCCGGGCTGGAGGATCGGCGCGACGAGCTGGTCGCCGCAGTTGCGCGCGCCCGCGCGATGCTGGCTCGCTGGACGGGCGTTCCGGCACCCGAGATCGCCGGCGACGTGCCGGTGATCGACCTGGTGCCGGCGAAGCTGCGGACGGCGCTTGAGCAGCATCCCGACATGGTTTCCGCCGACGCGAGCATTCATCGTGCCCAGGCTGATGTGGACGCGGCACGTGCAGAAAAGCGTCCGGATTGGGGTGCCGAAGTGGCGTACCAGCGTCGTGACCCTCGCTACGGAGACATGGTATCGGCGGGGGTGTCGATGAGCCTGCCGCTGTTCGCTCGGTCGCGCCAGGATCCTCGTATCGCGGCACGCCGATCTGCTCAAGCGCAAGCGGAAGCACAGCGCGAGGAGACGCGGCGCACTCTGGCAGCCGGCCTCGACGCCGCGCTGGCCGACCATGAGATGCACCATAGCCAATGGCAGCGGGCGCTACGCGTACTTCTCCCGCTCGCTCGGGAGCGCGCCGACCTGGAAACGGCGAGCTATGCCGCCGGTAGGGCGAATCTTACGGACATCATCGATGCCAAGACGGCCCTGGCCGACGCGGAGCTGACGGCGCTCGATCGCGAGGCGGATGTCGCTTCCGATGCCGTCCGGCTCACAATCACCTTCGGGAGCGACGACCGATGAGAGGCACGAACATGACCCGCGCCCGCCTTGCAACTGCTGCTGGTGCGCTTGCCCTTGTGGCAGGCGGCATCGGTTTTGGCATCGCGCGGCTTGGGAACACGGCCAGCTCGCCAACGCAGCAGGCCCAAACGAACCAGCGCAAGATCCTCTACTGGTATGACCCCATGATCCCGGCCGAACATCATGACGGTCCGGGTCTCTCGTCCATGGGGATGAAGACGATCCCCCGATATGCCGATGATGGCACCGGCGCGAATGCCATGCCGGGGGTCACTATCGATGCTGGCAGCATGCAGCGCCTTGGAGCGCGGATCGTGTCGGCCGAGCGAGGGACGCTCGCCAACGCGGTGACCGTGACGGGCAGCATTGAGTTCGACGAGCGCACCCTCGCCGTCATCCAGGCTCGCAGCGCCGGCTTCGTTCAACGTGTTTATGCACGCGCGCCCGGTGACGTGGTGTCCGCTGGAGCGCCACTGGCCGACCTCCTGGTTCCTGAATGGGCAGGTGCGCAAGCCGAGTACGAGGCGGTTCGGCGTACCGGGGATGCCTCCCTGACACGGGCCGCACGCCAACGCATGACGCTTCTCGGTATGACCGGTTCGACCGGCGGGCGAACGACGATCCGTACGCCGATCGGCGGGGTCATCAAGACGCTGAGCGTGCGACAGGGCATGACCTTGGCGCAGGGCCAGACCCTCGCTGAGGTGAATGGGCTCGGCACTGTCTGGCTGAACGCGGCCGTCCCCGAGGCGGGCGCCGGCACGCTGCGCGTCGGCACTCCCGTAACCGCCACGCTTGCGGCTTTCCCGGGGGAGACCTTCGCAGGCCGGATTACTGCCATTCTGCCTCAGGCGCAGGCCGAAACCCGCACGCTCACCGTGCGGATCGAACTGGCCAACAGAGGCGGCAGGCTTCGGCCGGGCATGTTCGCCAGCGTCGCACTCGGGCAGGATTCACGCGATAGGCTGCTCGTGCCCAGCGAGGCCGTGATCCGCACCGGTCGCCGCACGCTCGTCATGCTCGCTGGCCCCGGCGGGCGGTTCCGACCCGCTGAAGTGCGAACCGGCACCGAAGGTGGCGGGAAAACAGAAATTCTTGCGGGGCTCGCCGAGGGCGAGAAGGTCGTGGCATCCGGCCAGTTCCTGATCGATTCCGAGGCCAGCCTTGCAGGCCTCGATGCGCGGCCGATCGGCGGTGAAGCGAAGCCGCAACCAAAACAGCCGTCGGCTGCGACTGGTCAAGTCTATGAGACAGTCGGGCGTGTGGAGACGTTGGACGCGAGTTCGATAACGCTGTCTCATGAGCCAGTGCCGGCGATCGGGTGGCCGGCGATGACGATGAGCTTCCGCGTTGCCAATCCCGCCCTGCTGCGCGGCTACAAGAAGGGAGATCGTGTTCGGTTCGGTTTCGACCAGCCATCGGAAGGCCCGACCCTGCGCCGCATCATGCAGGAGCGCAGCCGGTGATCGCCAAGATTATCCGCTGGTCCGTCGCCAACCGGTTCCTTGTTGTGCTGGCAGCGCTCGCACTTGCCATCGCCGGCGTGTTCGCGCTGCGGGCCACGCCCGTCGATGCCTTGCCCGATCTATCGGATACCCAGGTCATCATCCGGACAAGCTGGCCGGGCCAGGCGCCGCAGATCGTGGAGAACCAGGTTACCTATCCGCTGACCACTACCATGCTGTCCGTGCCCGGCGCCAAGACCGTGCGCGGCTATTCCTTCTTCGGCGACAGCTACGTCTATGTGATCTTCGACGAGGGCACGGACCTGTATTGGGCACGCTCCCGCGTGCTCGAATATCTGAGCCAGGTTCAAGGTCGGCTGCCACAAGGGGCACAGGCCGCCCTCGGCCCGGACGCCACCGGTGTGGGCTGGATCTACGAATATGCGTTGGTGGACCGCAGCGGCCGCCACGACTTGTCTCAGCTTCGATCGCTGCAGGACTGGTTCCTGCGCTACGAGTTGAAAACCCTCCCCGGTGTCGCTGAAGTGGCCAGCATCGGGGGCATGGTGAAGCAGTACCAGGTGCTGCTCGACCCGACCCGGCTTGCTTCGCTAGGCGTCACCCACGCCCAGACGGTGGAAGCCATCCGCCGCGCCAATCAGGAGGCGGGCGGTTCGGTGCTGGAGATGGGTGGGGCGGAGTATATGGTTCGCGCGTCGGGCTATCTTCGTACCGTCGATGATTTTCGCGCAATTCCGCTGAGGGTCGCCGGGGCCGGTGTCCCGGTGACGTTGGGCGACGTCGCCACCATCCAGATCGGCCCTGAGATGCGACGGGGCATCGCGGATCTCAATGGCGAGGGAGAGGTAGCGGGCGGTGTCGTCATCCTGCGCCAAGGCAAGAACGCCCGGGAGACGATCGAGGCGGTGAAAACCAAGCTGGTCGAGCTGAGGCGAAGCCTTCCCCCCGGCGTGCAGGTCGTCACCACCTACGACCGGTCGCAACTGATCGATCGCGCGGTCGAGAATCTGTCGAGCAAGCTCCTCGAGGAGTTCGTCGTTGTGGCGATCGTGTGCGGGCTGTTCCTCTGGCACGTTCGATCGGCCTTGGTCGCGATCGTCACCCTGCCGCTCGGCGTACTCGCCGCCCTGCTCGTCATGCGCGTCCAGGGCGTTAACGCCAACATCATGTCCTTGGGCGGGATCGCCATTGCGATCGGTGCAATGGTGGATGCGGCCATTGTCATGATCGAGAACGCGCATAAGCGGATCGAGCATTGGGAGCATGACCACCCTAGCCAAGCGCTCGCAGGCGAGGAGCGCTGGCAGGTCATCACCGAAGCTGCCGCGGAAGTCGGTCCGGCGCTGTTCTTCAGCCTCGTCATCATCACGCTCTCGTTCGTGCCCGTCTTTACGCTTGAAGCTCAGGAAGGCCGGCTGTTTGCACCGCTCGCCTTCACCAAGAGCTATGCGATGGCGGCAGCTGCCATTCTCTCCATCACGCTCGTCCCAGTGCTGATGGGGTGGCTGATCCGGGGTCGCATCCCTGCCGAGCAGGACAACGTCATCAACCGAGGCCTGACCCGCCTCTACCGGCCCGCCCTGGACCGGGTGATGGCGCGCCCCTGGGTGACGATCGCGGTCGCCATTGTGGTACTGGCAACGACAGCCTGGCCGCTCGCGCGGCTCGGAGGCGAGTTCATCCCCTCGATGGATGAGGGCGACCTGCTTTACATGCCATCGGCGTTACCGGGCCTCTCTGCCGCCAGTGCTTCCGATCTGCTGCAACGAACCGATCGCCTCATTAAAACCGTGCCTGAAGTCGCAACCGTGTTCGGGAAGGCCGGCCGGGCCGAAACGGCGACCGACCCCGCCCCGCTGGAGATGTTCGAGACGACGATCCAGTTCAAGCCACGCGACCAGTGGCGCGCGGGGATGACGCCAGCGAAGCTGGTGGAGGAGCTGGACCGAACGGTTCGCGTTCCCGGGCTCACCAATGTCTGGGTGCCGCCCATCCGAAATCGGATCGACATGCTGGCGACGGGCATCAAAAGTCCGATCGGCGTCAAGGTGTCGGGCGCCGATCTGGCCGAGCTGGACCGGATAGGGGCTAGCGTCGAGCGCATTGCAAAGACCGTGCCGGGCGTCAGTTCCGCCCTGGCGGAGCGGTTAACCGGCGGGCGCTACGTCGACGTGGACATCGATCGGGCGAGCGCTGCCCGGTACGGCCTCAACATTGCCGACGTTCAGGAGATCGTCGCGGGCGCAATTGGGGGCGAGACGATCGGGGAAACGGTCGAGGGCCTGGCGCGCTATCCCATCAGCGTTCGCTATCCGCGCGAGTTGCGAGACAGCCTGGAAGGGCTGCGGACGCTTCCCATAGTGACTGCCACGGGTCAGCAGATCACGCTCGGCACGGTCGCGGCGGTGTCGGTCGCCGAGGGGCCGCCAATGCTCAAGACCGAGAACGGGCGACCATCGACATGGGTCTATGTCGACGTCCGCGACCGTGACCTGGCTTCGACCGTTGCCGACCTGCAGCGCGCTGTTGCGAAGGGGGTGCGACTCAGCCCCGGCGTATCGATCGCCTATTCGGGGCAGTTCGAGTATCTGCAGCGTGCCGAAAGCCGGCTGATGCTCGTCATTCCAGCGACGCTCGCGATCATCTTCCTGCTGCTCTACCTGACGTTCGGCCGGCTCGACGAGGCGGCGTTGGTCATGGGGACCCTGCCCTTCGCTCTGGTCGGAGGCATCTGGATCCTCTGGCTGCTCGGCTATGCGCAGTCGGTCGCGACGGGGGTGGGGTTCATCGCCCTGGCGGGTGTCTCTGCAGAGTTCGGCGTCGTGATGCTGATCTATCTGAAACACGCCCTCGCCGCTCGCGGTCCTTCGCCTACGAAAGAGGAAGTCGTCGAAGCAATCCGCGAAGGCGCTCTGCTGCGGGTTCGGCCCAAGGCGATGACCGTTGCCGTCATCATCGCCGGCCTGCTCCCCGTCCTTGTCGGACACGGTGCCGGTTCAGAGGTCATGAGCCGCATCGCGGCACCGATGATCGGCGGAATGCTGACGGCTCCCCTCCTATCCCTGTTCCTCTTGCCCGCCGCCTACATGCTGTTGCGGCAGCGAGGTCTCACCAGTTCCAAAAGGAGTGCATCATGAAAGTCTCGTCTATACTTCGGGCAGGTCTTGTCCTGCTTCTCACCCCCCTCACCGCCAACGCTGTGGCCGCCCCAGCATCGCCGGCCGCGTCGGCCGCAAAGGTCGGCAAAGGTACGGGTACGATCACGGCTCTCGACCCGCGGGCAGGAACCGTCACGATCAAGCACGGTCCCATACCGGCGATCGGTTGGCCGGCGATGACCATGGCCTTCCGCGCCTCGCCTCCGGCTTTGCTCAAGAACCTTCGGGCGGGGCAGCGGGTCGCCTTCACGGCAAAGGCACAAGGCATGAACGCTCAAGTCACGGCGATCAGACCGCAATGAGGTAGGATGATAGCTGGTTTTCGACGGTCGCTGCCGGCGACCGTCGAAACTAGTGCTGCTTTGCGAGCACCGGGACGACCATCATCACGTTTTCGGTCAACAAGACGAAGCCCGGGGGTACATAGCTATCCCCGCCCGTGCAGGCGCACTTAAACGCGCGTTTGTGGACGGAAATCACCTCTATTCCGGAGATCCGACGTGGCTTTTACCGGCAACGGAACGACAAGGCAGATCATTCTCATTCCGCCGTTGCAACGCTCAAATTCGGCGCGGCTTTACGGCGGTTAAGGGAAAATCCGGCCAGGATTGCCAGCACCATGAGAAGCTGGGCCAAGATGGATTGCCAAGTAGGGAAGATCCCAAGGATGGATACCCGAGGCGCATCCGCAAGCGGAGCGATGTCGATGATCCCTGCCTCCTGTAGCGCCGCAACGCCTTTTCCAGCGAGCACCACCGTAAGCCCCGCCATCAGCCACGAACTGTAGGAGAAGACCTTGGCAATCGGAAGCTGGCGGCTGTAGCGGAGCATGGCCCATGCGATCACGGCGAGCAACGCGACTGCTGATCCCGCGCCGGCGAGAAGCGCACCGCCATTCCCCTGCGTCCATAGTGCGGCGTAGAACAGGATCGTTTCGAACACCTCGCGATACACCACCACGAAGGCCAGTCCGAACAGGAACCAGGCCGAGCGACCCGACAACGCGCGCGTCATCTTCTCTCGAATATAGCGCTGCCACTGATCAGCTTGCGCCTTGCCGTGCATCCATATTCCGACCGATAGCAGGACCACGGCAGCGAACAGGGAACCGAACCCTTCGGTCAGCTCTCGGCTCGCACCGCTGATCCCGATCGCATAGGTGGCGACCACCCAGGTTAACAGGCCAGCGACAAGCGCTCCGACCCAGCCACCATGGACATAGGGCAAGACTTCCGAGCGCTCCGCTTTGCGGAGGAAGGCGATCATGGCAACAACGATGAGCAGGGCTTCCAAGCCCTCGCGCAACAGGATCGTAAACGCGCCCAGGAAGGTCGATGCATCGCTGGAGGCGCCAGGGGCCAGCGCCGCTTCGGCATCGTCGAACAGATTATTCAGGACGAGCACCCGGTTCGCCAGATCGTCGGGCTCCGCACCCTGATCGACGGCAGCGCGGTATTCGCCCATCGCACCCTCGATCCGGGCGAGCAGCGTTGCATCGCGTGCGCCCAGCGTGGGTTCGATGGGCTCAAAACCATCCAAATAGGCGGACAGCGCTGCTTCCTTCGCTGCGCGACGATTGCCCTTGCGGGCGGCATCAAGGCTCGCTGCCAGCTTCTGCCGGACAATCGAGAGCGACGCAGGGGCCTGTTCGATCACAGCGTCGGGATGACGGCGTAGATAAGCCATGACCGCCAGTGCCCGCTTCTCGCCGATACTGTCGGCGAGCGCGGAAGGGGTGAGCGCCACGAGTGTCTGGAGGTCCGGCACCTGCTGGCGGAGCGACGGATCGGCCTTCCACAATCGCTCCCCTTCCCGCGCCTGTTCGTCGGTCAGTGCGAAGCTGCCGGCGCGAAAAGCCAAGGCCCAGCGATCCCCGTTTGAGAGCTCCGCAAAGCTCTGCATCGCCGTTCCGTCGATGCCTTGGGTTATCGCCTGATAGAGTGCAAATACGCTGCGCTGGCGGGCGCGTTCGACATCCGTGAACGCGATCGGCGGCGTCGTGAGCTTGGCCGCGTCGGGGCCATGTCCGTTGCCGGTCATGCCGTGACAGGCTGCGCAGGTGGAGCCAAACAGCGTCACCCCGCGAGCAAAGCTCGGTGGTGCTGCCGGGGCGAGCGGCACCGGGTAGGCTTTCAGTAGATCGGCTGCGAGCCCGTGTGCGAGCGTCCCGACTTCCTGCGGCGTTCCCTTGCGCCCGATCACGCTCTGGAGGCGCGCCACACCCGCGATCAGCGCCGCCCGCTCGGGCTTTGGCGGCAGCGCCGCAAGCCGCTGTGATACGGAGCCGGCAAACTCCGTCATCTCGGCATATTCGGCTGCGCTCTTTATCCGGCCGCCCTCGACCGCGCCGTTGTAATCGACCGCTACATAGTCGAGCAGGCGCCACGCGGTTTGGACGTCGTTCGGATCTGCGTTGGGCGCGGCATGCAGTGCCGTCAGCGGGATGAGCAAACCCATTAAGATCGCGAGCGCGACGGCAATGAGCCGCATGGAGGCGGCTTGGATCATGCGACCTGGAGGTGCGGCATCGATATTCAAAGGAAGGTTGAGCGGCGACATGCCGACCCCTTACAACCTCTAGCCGCTGTAGGAGCAAGCGATTTGAGACCCGCTCGCAATAACATGCTCAACGCGCAAGCGTCAGTAGTAGTCGCCAAGTTTGAGCGTTCGTGTCGTACCATCGGTGAGTGTCAGCGCGACCTTCTCTCCGGCAGGCCCATAGCGCCACTGCCACAGCGTGCCACGTGTGTAAGACGTGTCGATCGCAAGGCCCTTCACTGCCGCGATCCGATCGCCGGCCGCCCACCCCGATCGCGCCGCGGGACCCCCAGCGGCCACATGAACGACAGTCAGTTCCGTTGATGACGCGGCAAGTCCAAGGCCGCTTCTATCCTTCAGCATCGGCAAACGGGCTTTCACGGGGATGGGCCGCAACCACAATCGCCCCTGAGAAATGTCGAGCACGATATCGAACTGCCCCAACAGCGGCATGCCGATATTTCCCACGGTGCTTTCGGATGTCCAGCGATCATGAGCGAGCGCCGGAACCGAGGCTACTTGGAGCGCGCCCAGGCCCACCTTATCGGCAGTGAATGTTTTGACGATGTGCACTCCCTCGATTCCTCCGAGGGCCGCTGTCGACGTGATCTTGCCGGCTAAAAGGGAGTGGGCATCAGTATAAGCTGCGGACAGCATCAAGGCCGACGAGCTGCCGAAGTCGAGCATCAGCGCGACCGGATCCAGGCCCGCGATCGAGGCGAGCACGAACAGCTCTTTTTTGGTGCCATGACCGAGCACCAAAGACGTCCAATCGGGGCCGGGGGCGAAGCTGCCCGCTTTTTCAAAAGCGAAACGTCTGGTCGCGAAGTCCAGGGCAACGCAGCCGCCGGCAAGGACGTCGGCTCCGAGCATCATGTCGATCGGCCGACCGAAAGCAGCCGAGATCGCTCCGAGATCGGCCACAATCGCGAACGGCAGGACATGCGTCTGGCCGGCGAGCACCACCTCGACGTTGCGAACCAAGCCAACTTCTGCCTTGCCACCCAGACCGTTGATCCTTCGTGGTTCCAGGTTGGTCATGCCGAGCTTCGCGGCCAGCGATTTGCTGATCATCGTCGCGCCGCTGCCGCTGTCCAGGACCGCCTCGATAACGGCACCGGCCACGGTTGCCGACGTAATCAGCGTATCGCCTGTTCCGATCTCCAAGCGGCGCCAGACTGGCGGGGAAGCGAAGCCCTGCCAAGGTCGCGCCGGCTTGGTTGCCGCTCCCCATGATCGTACCGGAATTATCGTCGCGATCACTCCGCTACCCAGACGAGCCAGAGCAGTTCGCCGACCGACCCCCCCGGTTGGTGCCGTTTCGACGCTGCGTTTCACCACAATTCAATCGATTCCTACTTCTCGTAGCGCGTTCAGTCTCACTTACATGCTACAGTCACTGGAGGAGCAAGCCTCAATGTGAGAGAGGTGCGAGGTCGTCTAGAATCGCTTCGAGAAGCCAGCGGCGAGGAATGGATGTGGCGTTGTTGAACCGGCAACGCCGGTTCCGACGCTGAGATCGAGCTGGATGTCGTGGCCGATGATGTAAGCCACGCCTGCATCGATTATGACCGACGCTCTGCCACCCTTCTCCTCCGGAGCCTGGATGCCGGTATCCACGAAGAAGTTCAGCGTCTTGCTGGGATTGAAGTTCAACGTGGCAGCCGCAAGCCCTGCCGTATAGGTGCGGTTGGAGTCGTCCTGGAAAACACCAACGCCGATGTTGGGGTTCAGCGACCAGTTGTCGGCAAACGCCCAGTCGGCTGCCATCCTTAAATCTCCCGTCGTCTTGCTGTTTCGGAAATCTCCAGAGCCAGACGGTGGGAAAATACGAGCAATTGCGCCGAGTGAGACCTGCTTTGAACCTTCCGGAACATCAATGAAGTTGTATTTTAGTCCGATCGATGTGGGGGAGAAGCCATTTGAGTATGATGTATTGGTAGCGTCCTTCTGCCTCATCCATGAATAGGTGTTTCCCTCGACCCGTAACTCGACCTTGTCGACAACGCCGTAGCGGAGCAGGGTCGGAAAGAAGATTGTCCGCTCGTGTTCATCGCCGTCGTGACGAAACTCGGCCTGGATCGCGGTCTCCAATTGGAAGCGACCCTTTCCCACGGTTGTGCTGCCGTCCGCAATGCCAGGCCGATCGGCGTTGATGTAATCATCGGACGGGTCTGCGATGGCGGGCGTTGCCATCGCGATCGTAGCCACCATCAGGAGAGCTGTTGAGGCGCAGAGGCTCCGTAGTGGCATCACGTAATTTTCCGTTCTCGGTTCAGGGTTATGCGGTTGGTCCAGCGATAGCTTGGATAACGCGACACTCGGCCATCGTTTTGGCCGAACAGCCGGCAGCGCTCATTGCAGCCAGTTCATCGCGCAGCGCGCCTAGCTGGCGAAGGCGCTCCTCAACATCGGCGAGATGACGTGATGCGATCTCAGTGGCTTCCCCGCAGTCGCGGTCCGGCTGATCGGCGAGTGCGAGCAAGGAGCGGATCTCGTCGATGGAAAAGCCGAGACGCCTACCGTTTCGTATGAAGTTGAGACGATCGGTGTCCGACGCCCCGTAAGTGCGCCGGCCTGAGGTCGTGCGAGCGGGGCGGCCGAGTAAGCCGATGCCCTCATAGAAGCGGATCGTCGTGACCTTGGTCGCGGTGGCTTTCGCCAGTTCGCCGATTTGCATTCGAATGCCCGCTTTCTGCTGCCGGAATTACAATGAGCTTGATTCTACAGCTACTGTAGAATGTAGGGAAGATTGATGATGCGGCACAGGCGATTGCCTGCGGCTGCAAATTCTGACGAGAGGTGCCCGTGCCAAGTGATCTGATCAGCGCCCAGCGCACACCGGCCGGCGATACTGGAGACGGAGAGCGCTTCGTCCAAGAGGTGAGACCCTTCTATCCCTTTCTCCCCGCCTTGATGGTGCGGGTTCAGCGGACTTCACGTGGATATCTAGAGATGGGCTGAACTCGGATGTTCGCGCTGCTGGCGAAGCGGTTCCTTGCCAGCGGCGTTCAGCTCAGGTGACCGGTTTATCGAGGACGAACGAATGAACGACAGCTTCGACATCATCGTAATCGGCGGGGGCACGGCAGGCTATCCCGCCGCCATCCGCGCTTCACAGCTCGGGATGAGCGTCGCGTGTGTCGAACGTGGCGCCACGCTTGGCGGCACCTGTCTCAATGTCGGCTGCATTCCCTCCAAGGCTCTTCTCCATTCGACGGAGCTGTTTGCCGACCTCAGCGAGGGGCTTGAGAAGCATGGTATCGGCGTCAGCGGCGTTGCCCTCGACTTGGCGCAAATGATCAGCCGCAAAAATGAGGTCGTCGCTGGGCTTACCAAGGGCGTCGAACACCTCTTGAAAAAGAACAAGGTGGAATGGGTGAAGGGAAGCGCCCGTTTCACGGCACACGATCGCCTCGCCGTCGATCTGGCCGAGGGTGGCGCTCGATCTCTGACGGCAACCAAGGGGATCATCGTAGCAACCGGCTCGGATGTCGCGCGGCTGCCAGGTATCGACATTGATGAGGAGCGCGTCGTCTCGAATACGGGCGCGCTCTCGTTGAAGAAGGTGCCGGATCATCTGGTCGTCATCGGCGGCGGCTATATCGGCCTTGAACTGGGCTGCGTCTGGCGTCGGTTGGGCGCCAGGGTGACTGTGATTGAGTTCCTCGAGAGCATCGTGCCCAGCATGGATCGCGAGATCTCGCGACACCTGCTTAAAACGCTGAAGCAGCAAGGGCTAGACTTCCGGTTCCAGACCAAAGTGACGAGCGTCGAGAAGCGCCCCGACGACCTGCTTATCGCCATCGAGCCGTCAAACGGCGGTGCAACCGAGACCCTCGCGGCCGACGTCGTGCTGGTCGCAGTGGGCCGTAGACCCTACACAGACGGCCTAGGGCTGGACCAAGTCGGTGTCTTGCTCGACCCCAAGGGCCGCATACCTGTGGAGCTTGGTTTCAAGACTGTTGTCCCCGGAATTTACGCTATCGGCGACGTTATCGCGGGACCGATGCTTGCGCACAAAACGACGCTGGATGGGGTGCGCTGCGTGGAGGGGATCGCCGGCCGCTATCCAGGGGTCGACTACAACACCGTACCCGCCGTCATCTACACCTCTCCCGAGGTCGCGAGCGTTGGCAAAACGGAAGAGGAACTGAAGGCAGCCGGCGTCGACTACAAGTCCGGCACATTCCCGTTCCTGGCGAACAGCCGCGCGCGATGCAACGGCGACACCCGCGGGCTCACGAAGCTGCTGGCAGACGCGAAGACCGATCGCCTGCTCGGCGCTCACATTATCGGGCCGGACGCCGGAACGATGATCCACGAGGCCGTACTGGCCATGGAATATGGTGGGACGACTGAGGACATCGCGCTGACGACGCACGCCCATCCCACCTTGCCGGAGTCGCTGAAGGAGGCCGCTCTCGTCCTGCTCGGCCAAGGCATGCACATATGATCCAGAGCAAGGGCGCCGAGGCCTTTCTTTCCATCTACCGCCAAGGCTTTGTGCGAGTCGCTGCCTGCCGGCCGCGCTGCCGGGCCGCCGATCCCACGTTCAACCTCGCACAAACCATGGAACTAGCCCGCGAGGGCGACGCTCAGGCAGTAGCGCTGATGGTTTTCCCGGAACTGGGACTTTCGGGCTACTCAATTGACGATCTCCTGCTTCAGCGCGCGTTGCTCGACGAAGTTGAAGCGAGGATTATAGATCTGGTCGAGGCAAGCCGGACGTTGAGGCCGGTTCTCCTCGTGGGAGCGCCGTTACGGCGCGAAGGTCGGCTCTACAATTGTGCTGTCGCCATCCACCGGGGTCGGATTCTTGGTGTGGTACCAAAAGGCCACCTTCCCAATTACCGTGAGTTTTATGAGAAGCGGTGGTTCGCCTCCGGCCGTGACGTGCGTGGCGAGATCTATGTTGGAGGCGAGCCAGTTCCTTTCGGAATGGATTTGCTGTTCCAGGCTGACGACGTCGACGGCCTGATCTTCCACACTGAAATTTGCGAGGACGTTTGGGCTCCTGCACCCCCAAGCGACTTTGCCGCGCTCGCCGGCGCGCTGATCCTGACGAACCTTTCGGCAAGCAACATCGTGGTGGGCAAGGCGGACACACGACGGCGCCTCTGCGAGCTGCAGTCCGGCCGCTGCTGGGCAGCTTACATCTACTCCGCGGCCGGATACGGAGAGTCGACCACTGATCTCGCTTGGGATGGCCAGGCCTGCATATACGAGCTGGGAGCTCAGCTCGCGGAAACGGAGCGGTTCAGCGTCGCGTCCCAGATGGTCATTGCGGACATCGACGTGGAGCGGTTGCAACTAGAGCGCATGCGGACCGGCACCTTCAACGAGGCCGCTATCGCAAACGGGATGCCGGACCGGCGATTCCGACGTGTGTCCTTCCATCTCGATCCCCCGATGGGCGATCTCGGGCTGAGACGGAACATCGATCGTTTCCCCTTCGTACCTGATGATCCGGCCCGTCTCGACCAGGACTGCTACGAGGCGTTCAACATCCAGGTCAGCGGGCTTGCGAGGAGGCTGGAAGCAACCGGTTTAGCCAAGATCTGCATCGGCGTGTCCGGAGGGTTGGATTCGACCCATGCCTTGATCGTCGCGGCAAAGGCGTTCGATTTGCTTGGGCGTCCACGTACCGACATTCTCGGATTTACAATGCCTGGCTTCGCCACCAGCGCCAGGACGAAGTCCAATGCCCACGCCTTGATGAGTGGGCTCGGTGTGACCGCCGAGGAGATCGACATCAAGCCGCTTGCCAACCAGATGCTAGCGGATTTGCAGCACCCGTTCGCAACCGGCGAACCGGTCTACGACACGACTTTCGAAAACGTGCAGGCGGGACTCAGGACGGATCTTCTGTTCAGAGCTGCCAACCAGCGTAACGCCTTGGTGCTCGGCACCGGCAACATGTCGGAGCTTGCACTTGGCTGGTGTACCTACGGTGTCGGCGACCACATGAGCCACTACAACGTGAATGGCTCGCTTCCGAAGACTCTCATTCAGCACCTGATCCGGTGGACGGCTTCGAACCGGCTGTTCGATACCAATGTCACAGACGTCCTTCTGGACGTTCTCGGGACTACGATATCGCCCGAGCTCATCCCGCAGGCGAGCGAAGGAGAATCGCAGAGCACCGAAGGCAAGATCGGACCGTATGAGCTCCACGATTTCTGGATCTACTATTTCACCCGGTTCGGGCTGCGGCCCTCGAAGATCGCTTTTTTGGCATTCCACGCTTGGCAGGACGTTAGTGCGGGAAGCTGGCCGCCGGGGTTTCCCGAGGAGCAAAAGCGCGCCTACGAGGTGGGCGTCATCCGCGCCTGGCTTGAGGTGTTCTTACACCGCTTCTTCGCTAACCAGTTCAAGCGCTCTGCTCTGCCGAATGGACCCAAGGTCACGACCGGCGGATCGCTATCCCCACGCGGCGACTGGCGCATGCCTTCGGACGCGCATGGACAGGTCTGGATCGACGAGCTGCGTCGCAACGTGCCCGAAGGCCTTGACGTTATGGCCGATCCCTCGACGCAAACAGCGATTATTGTACCGGCTGAAGCCAAGCCTATCGTGCGGTAATGTTGCACTCGCTACGCTATTGCGGGCGTGGGCGGCAGTCTTCCCCGGCGGACGGGCTTAGCTTCAGACGCGGGCCGTCGCGATGCTTGATAGATCGGTTGTCGGATCCATCGGCACCCCGGCTTCCTTGCGCTCGGAATAGCGATCGATAAGCTGGTCAGCATGTGGACGGAGCAAGACGGTGAAGCGGACCAACTCCTCCATCACGTCAACGATGCGATCATAGTAACTCGAGGCCTTCATCCGCCCGGCGTCGTCAAACTCGTTGAACGCCTTGGCGACCGATGATTGATTGGGGATGGTGAACATCCGCATCCAGCGGCCGAGCACGCGCAGTGTGTTGACGCTGTTGAACGACTGCGATCCCGCTGACACCTGCATCACCGCCAGCGTGCGCCCCTGCGTAGGGCGCATGCCGCCCATGTTCAGCGGCAGATGGTCGATCTGCGTTTTCATGATGCCCGTGATTTGACCGTGTCGCTCGGGGCTGCACCAGACCTGTCCTTCCGACCATAGAGAGAGCTGCCGCAACTCATGAACGGCCGGGTGGTCGTCGCCCGCCACTTGATCGGGCAACGGTAGCGTCGACGGATCGAAAATCCTCGTCTCGCACCCGAAAAAGTGAAGAAGGCGCGCAGCTTCCTCGATGCATAGCCGCGAGAAGGAGCGCTCGCGCAAACTTCCGTAGAGCAGCAGGATGCGCGGTGCGGGATCAGCCGGACCGAGACCGAGCGCAGGCCGCTGGTGGGCATAGGCCGGATCGAGTGCGGGTAGATGGTCGGGTTCGGACAGGTCGCGAAGAGGCATTGAACATTCCAAAGTCAGATAGGGCCGGCGTTACGCACCACGCGGCGCGAGCAGGATCACGCAAGTTCCGATGAGACATAGGGCCGCGCCACCCACGTCCCAGCGGTCGGGCCGAACGCCCTCGACGCTCCACAACCAAAGCAGTGAGGCGCAGATGTAGATGCCGCCATAAGCGGCGTAGGCGCGCCCTGCCGCATCGCTGTCCACGCGGGTCAGCAGCCAGGCAAAGACGACGAGGGACGCTATGCCTGGCGCGAGCCACAGGGGTGACTTTCCCATGCGCAGCCAAGCCCAGAAGGCAAAGCATCCCCCAATTTCAGCAAGCGCCGCTGCGATGTAGATCAGGGCTGTCATCCAAGAGTGATCCTCAATGCCAAGGCGCCGAGCGTGATGAGCAGTACCGGCACGGTCAGCGTGACGCCGACGCGGAAATAATAGCCCCATCCGATCCGCACGCCCTTCTGACCGAGAACGTGAAGCCACAGCAACGTCGCGAGAGACCCGATCGGCGTCAGCTTCGGGCCGAGGTCGCAACCGATTACGTTTGCGTAGATCATTGCTTCCTTGACCGCGCCGGTCGCGTGCGCCGCGTCGATCGACAGCGCCCCGACCAGCACGGTCGGCATGTTGTTCATCACCGACGAGAGAATGGCCGCGATGATGCCCGTTCCGAAGGCCGCACCCCACACACCGCCTTGTGCCGTGCGATCGAGCAGCGCGGCGAGGTGATCGGTCAGGCCGGCGTTCCGCAGGCCGTAGACGACCAGGTACATGCCGAGCGAGAAGATCACGACCTGCCACGGCGCGCCTCGCAGTACCTTCCGTGTCTCGATTACATGGCCGCGCCCGGCGATCACCAGGAGCAGGATCGCGCCGGCAGCGGCAACTGCGCTTACCGGTACGCCGAGGGGCTCGAGTAGGAAGAAGCCGGCGAGCAGAAGCGCCAGGACAACCCAACCGGCGCGGAAGGTCGCGGCATCACGAATAGCCTCATGGGGCGCGCGCAGCGCTCCGACATCATAGGCTTGTGGAATGTCACGGCGGAAGAACAGCATCAGTGCGCCCAACGTGACGGCGATCGACACGAGATCGACCGGCACCATCACGGAGGCATATTCACCGAAGCCGACTTTGAAGAAGTCGGCCGACACGATGTTGACGAGGTTGGAGACGACCAGCGGCAAACTTGCCGTGTCGGCGATAAAGCCGGCCGCCATGACGAACGCCAGCGTCGCCTTGTCCTTGAAGCCCAGCGCGCGCAGCATGGCGATGACAATCGGCGTCAGGATCAGCGCCGCGCCGTCATTGGCGAACAACGCGGATACTGCCGCGCCCAGCAGCACGATGAGAACGAACAGCCTCAGGCCATGCCCTCTGCCCCAGCGTGCGACATGGAGTGCTGCCCATTCAAAGAACCCGGCCTCGTCGAGCAGCAGACTGATGACGATGATCGCGACGAAAGCAGCGGTCGCGTTCCAGACGATGCCCCACACCACCGGCACGTCCGAGAGAGTGACGACGCCAGCGAGCAAGGCGACGACGGCACCGCCCATCGCGCTCCATCCAATGCCCAGCCCTTTCGGTTGCCAGATGACGAGCGCGATCGTGGCGACAAAGATCAGGACGGCAAGAAGCATCAGGCGACGCGCTGACCCGAAGCGTTCACGACTTGCTCGCCATCCTCCTTGACGAACGCGCCTTGCTGGCCTGTCTGCAGCAGATCGAGGACCGCTTCCGACGGGCGGCATAGTTTCACGCCCAGCGGTGAGACGACGAGCGGACGGTTGATGAGGATCGGGTGCGCCATCATGGCGTCGATCAGCGCGTCGTCGGAGAGCGACGTGTCACCCAGCCCCAGCTCCGCATAAGGCGTTCCCTTCTCGCGCAGCAGATCGCGCGGGGTGATGCCCGCACGGTCTATCAACTCGACTAGCAGCGCGCGCGAGGGCGGGGTCTTTAGATATTCGACCACGTGCGGCTCAATCCCCGCATTGCGAATCAGGCCAAGGACATTGCGCGACGTGCCGCACGCGGGGTTGTGGTAGATGACGATATCGGTAGCCACAGGGTGTCCTTTCAGCAGCAAGGATCGAGTTCCGCGAGGAGCGGCGCACACAGCTCGGGCGATCCGGCGCAGCAATCCTTGACGAGGAACAGCATCAGCGCGCGCAAGCCGTCCAGGTCGGCGCGGTAGACGATCGAGCGGCTGTGCCGGTCGGACCGGACCAGACCGGCACGTGCGAGAATACCGAGATGCGCCGACATGGTGTTCTGTGGCACGTTGAGCTGACGAGCAATCTCACCCGCGGCCAAGCCATCGGGTTCGTGCCGCACCAGCAGACGGAACACGTCCAGGCGTGTACCTTGAGCCAAGGCACCCAATGCAGCGATAGCCGAATCACTTTCCATATATCCAGCATAATGGATATTAAGTGTCGGGCCACGCCTTATTGGTGGACCGTTACCGCGTCATGTTGTTCTTCGAGGCCACCTTCATCCAAGCATCGAGCCGATATCCGACGCCCCAGTTGGATAGGCGAACATGGTTGATCGCAAGTCGCCTGCCGTGAGATGGTGCCGGATTGCGAGCGCAAACAGGTTGATGACCTCTTCTGCGTGGGGTCCGACCAGGTGAGCGCCGACTATGCTGTCGTCGCCTTCATCGACCAGCACCTTGAACCCATAGACCGGTTCGGCCGCTTGCTTCGCGGTATACCAGCCAGGCACGAAACTGCTGTTCACGCGAAAGCGTATTCCTCGCTTGCGCGCTTCGGCTTCGCCGAGGCCAACCGACGCAATGGGAGGAAGTGTGAAGGCGACGCTTGGGACGCCCCGATAGTCTGGCTGGAGGTGATTTCCCTCCAGTATGTTGCCGGCGACCACCTTGCCATCGTGGCTCGACACCGGCGTCAGTGGCGGCCCCATCTGGGCCGCGTCGCCGGCTGCATACACTGCCGGGTTGGACACGCTTTGCAGATGCTCGTTAAGCGTGAGGCGGCCGTGCTCGTGCGCGATCCCCGCCGCATCCAGGTCGAGTGCTTCGAGCGCCGGCCTGCGCCCGGCGGCATGAACGACCAGGTCGGCCGCGAAGCTCTTGCTTTCCCCGCCCGTGGAGGCGCGGACTAAGAAGCCGTCGCCTGTCTTGTCGATCGCCTCGACCACCGTATCGAGCTGCACGTCGATCCCTGCGTCGCGCAGGCGCGGCGTCAGCCAGCCAACCAGATCGGGGTCGAAGCCGGTCAACATGCGCGGCCCGCGCTGGAGGATCGTCACCTCCGCCCCGGCGTTCGCCGCAATCGTCGAAAACTCGGCCGCGATGTAGCCCCCCCCGACGACCACGATGCGCCGGGGCAGGCGCTCCATTGCCAGGAATGCCTCATTGTCGATGACATGCTCTTCGCCGGACAATCCGAGCGGGACCGGCTCGGCACCGCTGGCGATGAGGACGTGTCGCCCGGTGAGGGTCTTTCCCTCCACGACAAGGGTGTTCGCGCCGGTGAAGCGGACCGAGCCATAAAAGGTTTCCACCCCCGCGTCATGGTAGCTCTGTTCCTGCTTGCCCGGCACCGGATCGGTGAAGGTGCGCTTGAACGCCATCAGCTCGCGCCAGTCGATGCGGTCCTCGCCCACCACCCCGTTGCGGCGCATCCGGCGCGCGTTGTCGATGACGGCCGCACCGTGGCGCAGCATCTTCTTGGGGTCGCATCCGCGCAGCGCGCAGGTGCCGCCATAAGGTCGGCAGTCGATCACGGCGACGCTCTTGCCTGCCTTGCGGACGCGCATGGCCGCGACCCGCGCCGCGGTTCCCGCGCCGATAACGACCAGATCATAGGTTTCGGGCATGAGCTTCTTCCCTGCTGCGGGTGTAAATGGCGCTCAGGTGTTGATCGCCAGACGCGATCAGGTGCAACAGCTCGCCGTTGATCCGGACGCGCGCGCCTCCTGAATCGGGGGGCATGGCACGTCCCCGAACGAGCAATAGACGCAGCAGTCCCCGGCATTGGGGCGGAGCACCGCAGCGCAACCCTTGCAGTCGTAGAAGAACTGACAGGCATCGGTCGGCATGGTGTCTGTCGATTGGTGGCCGCACTTCGGACAGGTCAACGTGGAGGTAAGCAGCACTACAATATCCACTTCATCAGCAAAGGCTCAATCGAATCCCAAATAGCAGCCAACCCGACCAGCGCCGTCGCAGCGATCAGAAGGCCGATGGCGCGGCGCGGCGCGGCATCGGCCGCGCAAGCGTCTCCCGCCGTGCAAGCCGTTTCGCGTTTGCGCCACCACATGATCCAGGCGACCACGAGTGCGACCCCGCTCAGTACAAGAAGCGGCGTCCGGATGCTCGCCAGCTCGGCGAGGCTACCGGCGAGCCCGGCACCCACGCCGATCGAGGCGAGCGCAAGCGGCAGGACGCAGCAGGCAGCGGCAGCCGTAACCGCGCTCAAGCCCAACGCACCCGCGATTGATGCGACACCCCAAACGGGCGGCGCATCCGGTGCCGAGGGTCGCCTTGCGGCGGTATCCGTCATTATCTGTTCCTCGACGGGACCGGATTGCTGAATCGCCGCCCCGGAGGGGAAACCAGATCGACAATCGAGACCCCGATCATCAACACCAGCCCCGCATAAAGCACCCATTCCGCCCGGATGCCACGAAGCGACATTAGCAGGGCGGCGATCAGGACGAGCACAGGGCCAATAACCCCAAGGGCTAGGCGGAGCCAAGTTTTGTGTCGAAATCCGCTGCTAAGGTTTGCCGCCAAAACGACGAGAGCGGAGAGCGGCAATATGTACCGGATGAAGGGGCCTTCATACTGACTTAGAAAGCTTAAGCCGATCCCGGCACCGAGGCTGCCAAGAGCCGGAAAGCACGCTGCACAACCGAAAGAGGCGATGATCGCACCGATCACGCCCGTCTTGTCGGCTGTCCGCGTCAGAGCGTCTTCAGTAGGCACATCGTTTCCTTTTTCCCGCTCCGCCGAAGCGACACGCACGTCGTCTAGCTTCTCGACAAGATCCTCGTCCTCGTCGCATATGCACCCTCCAGTAACTGTAGGGTCAAGGGCCATGGCTCTAAAAATCGGTGACCTCGCGAACGCGACCGGCACGAAGGTGCAGACGATTCGCTATTACGAAGAGATCGGATTGCTGCCTCCGCCCGCGCGAACCGAAGGCAACTTCCGAACCTATGACAAGGGGACCCTTCGCCGGTTGTCATTCATTCGCCGCTCGCGCGGCCTTGGGTTCAGCCTTGATCGGGTCCGGGAGCTACTTGGGTTAGCCGACCATCGCGATTGGTCATGTACCGCAGTCGAGACGATCGCCCGTGAGCACCGTAAGGCAATTGAGCGCAAGATCGCCGACCTATCAGCGCTTGATCACGAGTTGGCCCAAATCATTGAGAAATGCGGGCACGGGACGGTTGCCGAGTGCGGTATTCTTGAAGCGCTGTCTCCGTCCTAAGTCACCTCTGAGAACAGGTGTCAAAAACGGACGAGACTGTTGAAAAACGCGTGCTTGCGACGACGAGGAAGGCGTGATTCACTCCTGCCAGGCGGCGGGAGTATGGACATGATGGGTCGGCAAGTG
>NZ_JACIAP010000019.1:0-45613 GCF_014194875.1 Sphingomonas sp. BK481
ACGTTGTCGTCCATGGCGGCGTGATCGACCCGGCTATGCCCGGAGATCAAGGCGGCTACGCCGCTGAAGCTACACCACGCGGTGGGACACGATCCCAACATCAGAAAAGCGATATTTCGATGATTGACAGGACACGTTTGACCGTCACCTTTGCCGTCACGCTTGCCTTATGTGGTTGTAGTCTGATCACGCCGCCCGACGAGGGATATTTCCGCACTCATGCTAAAGAAGCCAGATTGATCGTGACACGCTGCGAGCGCGGTCAGGAAAGCGGCAATGACTGTAAGGCGGCAGCGCGGGCCGTCGCTGCGCTGGATAAGGCTACCAAGGACGCTTCCGCCAAGGGGGTTCGCTAGCAAGAGTTCACTGACTGAATAAGCACCGAGAAATTGCCCGGCCAATTCCTGAACGCAATCAGGGTTGGCAGACGTCGCCATGCCAAAATCTCCGTCGAGCAAGCGGCAGAACCGCATGTCAAATGCGCTCTTAGCCAGGCCGATGTTCAATCACGCAAGTGATGGTACGAGATTTATTCGGATCGGCCTTCACCGGAGTAGATTCCGACTCCGCCGCATTTGACGGGATCGGTTCCTCACGGCGCGCGCCGGGGGTGTTGCAAGAAACATGATCGTAGACAGACATGGCTGAGTGGCGGGGGCGGGCAAGGGGACCAGTGCATGCGGTGAGCGCGCACACTGAAAAAGCCAATGTGGATATGGCAGGGAGACGCATCTTAACCCTTTCTGTCTCTTATATTTGCCTTACCGTAGTGGTTGTAGGCTAGAATAATAGCCATTCCGTTGAATACTACCTTTTGCCTTCGCGGCTTTCCGAATGTGTGATGGAAAAACAATGTGAGGATAGGGTCGCGGGTAAGATTGAAGCGAGGTACTGCGATGTTGTTGCCGTTTCTTGTGCAGCAGAAAGTATGTATCTGGCGTTTGTTAATTAGCGATTTTGGCCGTGGCAGCAGCCTATTGCCTCAAGAAGGAGAAGCCAGGTGGCAGCATCTGACATGAAATATCGAATGGCTGGTCTCGCCGTCCTCCTGTTGACGGTCCTTCCTGGCGTAGCATCGGATGCAGCCGATATTGCCATGCACCGTGACCCAGGTTGTGGCTGCTGTGAGAAATGGGCAGATCAGGTCCACCAGCAGTTCGGGCGCAAGGTACAGATCTTGGACGACGCAAACCGGGCCGCCTTTCAGCGCCGTGTGGGTGTACCGGCGCAGTTCGGATCCTGCCACACCGCCATCATTGATGGCATGGCATTTGAGGGGCATGTGCCGATCGCCGACATGAAGCGCGTGCTTGCGCAGCATCCAAAGGGCGTCCACGGCCTAGCCGTAGCAGGAATGCCACTTGGTTCGCCGGGGATGGAGGTGCCAGGCGCGAAGCCGCAACCCTTCGACGTCATCGCGTTCGGCCCGGCTGGCCAGCGCGTTTATACCCGTTACGGAGGCTAGGTGTTAGATGTTTGATCCCACGGTTTGATGGTGCGATCCTTTCGTTAGAATGGAAGGAAGCCGTATGGGACAGGTACGTCACGGGAGCGCCACGACCACGCACGCCGTCAGAGCAGCAATACAGCGATCGCAAGCTTCGCTCTCGGCGCTGAGCCGAGAGCTTGGGATCAACCCTAAGACGGTAGCGAAGTGGCGTAAGCGGGCGACGGTCGAGGATCAAAAGACCGGGCCGAAGGCCCCTCATTCAACGACCCTGACCCAAGCTGAGGAGGCGGCCGTCGTCGCGTTCCGGCGTCACACATTACTGCCGCTCGACGATTGCCTCTACGCGTTGCAGCCCTCGATCCCGCAGCTGACGCGCTCAGCGCTGCACCGCTGCCTCCAGCGTCATGGCATATCCCGTCTGCCGGACATCGAGGGGGACAAGCCGAAGCGACAGCGCTTCAAGCGCTACCCGATCGGCTTCTTCCACGTGGATATTGCAGAGGTGCAGACCGCCGAAGGCAAGCTCTACCTGTTCGTTGGCATCGACCGCACCAGCAAGTTCGCCGTCACCCAGTTGGTCGACAAGGCTGATCGGCGAACGGCGTGGGAGTTCCTGGAACACCTGCTAAAAGCTGTACCTTACCGTATCCACACGATCCTGACCGACAATGGCATCCAGTTCGCCGACCAGCCGCGCAACCGTAACACCGCCTGGTCGCGTCAGATGCGCTTCGATATGATCTGCGAAGCGAACGACATCGAGCACCGGTTGACCAAGCCGAACCACCCTTGGACCAATGGTCAGGTCGAGCGGATGAACCGCACCATCAAGGAGGCGACCGTCAAACGCTTCCACTACGAGAGCCATGACCAGCTACGGACGCACCTCGCTGACTTCATGGCTGCCTATAACTTTGCCCGCCGGCTCAAGACGCTCAGCGGACTCACACCCTACGAATACATCGCCAAAATCTGGACGTCAGAGCCGGATAGGTTCATCGTCAATCCGATCCACCAGATGCCGGGACTAAACACCTAGGCCGGCTGCTAGCTCACTTAACGTAAGCCCCGCTGATAGATCGAGGACGCGATTAGGCGTCGGCGGATTGCTTATGACCTTAGCACTGATGCTTTTTGCCGTTGCAATCAGTTGATATTCTGATGCGGTTGGTTGCCCGAGATACCCGATCAGCCACTACCGTGATTCCATGTCCTGATAATGTACAGGGGCCGTGAGGAAGCCCCAGGCATGTCTGAGGCTTCAGCAGTGGGGATAGGCGTTCGCAGCGACGTAAGGATCGTCTCCTGTTAGGGCGATTGTCTATCAATGTTTAGAGGGGCCTGATGAGCGTTGTTGCTGCTTCCCTTTATCGCCACGGCCAGCGGGTCCGGTCGCTTTCGATCGACGAGCCGACATTCTGTTCGGACGACAAGGCGGAGTTCGTCTGGATCGGCCTGCTGGAGCCGTCCGAGGAGGAGCTTCGGAAGCTCCAGGAGCACTACGGCCTTCACCCGCTTGCGGTTGAGGATGCTCTGAAAGCCCACCAGCATCCGAAGGTCGATGTCTACGGCGATCAGCTGTTCGTGGTCGCGCTGACTGCCCGGCTTGAGGATCAGGTTATCGCCTACGGTGAAACCGCGATATTCGTGGGTCCCAGTCATGTCATCACCGTGCGGCATGGATCGGCACGCTCGCACAGCACGCTGCGCGGCCAGCTTGAGGCGGCGCCGTCACTACTCGCGCATGGTGTCGACTATGTTCTGCACGCCATTATCGACTTCATCGTCGATGGCTATCTGCCGATCGGGGAGGCCATCGAGGAGGAAGTCGTCATAATGGAGCAACGGGCGCTTGACGCTTTCCTGGCCCGGGAGGAAATCAGTCGCATCTTCAATCTACGACGTGAGCTAATGCGGTTCCAACGGGTCCTTGGCCCCATGGGCGAGGTAGCGAACAAACTCACCCACCCCGACATGCCTTGCATCGACCGGGAGGTAATCCCGTATTTCCGAGATGTGCTAGACCATATTCATAGAGTTGAAACCACGGTGGGTGGCCTTCGCGAAGTGCTCACATCGGTCTTTGAGGTCAGCAATCTGCTCGAACAGCAGCGCACTGGTGCGAGTACCCGGCAGCTTGCGGCCTGGGCGGCCATTCTGGCCGTGCCGACTGCCCTCGCAGGCATCTACGGTATGAACTTCGAAAACATGCCAGAGTTGAAAACCAAGTATGGATATTTCGTCGTACTCGCGGTGGTCGCTACGGTGTGCAGCATGCTCTATATCAGGTTCAAGCGCGCAAAATGGATCTAGTCGAGGGTACAAGTGCCTTGAGACACTTAAAGGTTCGATGAGATAATTTTATGCCATGACTCTTACCTGACTACGCAATTAATATAATATCATCTCTTGTTAGTGAATGTAAGCTGTCGATCGCATTCCGCCTGCATTCAATATCGCGGTCCTATCTACTAGACGTGACATTCGGTCACGCTTGATGGAGGTAGTCATGAGAGGATCCTTGATCTTGGCCGCGGCGGCGCTGGCGTTTGCTGCGCCGGCCGCGATGGCCCAGTCCCATGGCGGTTACGGCGGACATAATGGCGGCCCGTCCTACGGCAATCAGGTCCGAGGACACGGCGGATATGGCGACGCCTACCGCGATCGAGGCGGTGGCCATCAGCAGTCCTGGCGCGGTAATGGTGGCGGCTATTACCAGGGCGGTTATGGCTACAACAATCGCCATGATCGCCGCGAGGAACGTCGTGAACGGCGGCATGAGCGCCAGGAGCGCAATCAGCGCTACGGGGGTTATGGCTATTAAGATGAAAGCAGCGCTTCCCGGGCAGACCGCCCCAGCGGTGCCGACCAAAGAGAGGAATGCACCATGACGGATGCCGCAACAGTACCCGCGACCACCCGGTTGCAGGGCATGCTCTGCCCCGTGTGCCGGGTCGACCTCGTGCTCGCCGACCGGCAGGGGGTCGAGATCGACTATTGCCCGCAATGCCGGGGCATCTGGCTGGACCGCGGCGAACTCGACAAGATCATCGAGAAGAACGCTTCGTACGAGGCGACGTCGAGGCCGGCACCCGATTACCCGCCACAACCGACTGCACCTGGATATGCTCAGCCTGCTCCCTGGAGCGGGTACAATGAAGGATCTCATGGCGGTGGACGTCATGGTGGCGGGCATGACCGTGGTGGCCACGGCGGCTATCGTCCCGGCGGCTTTCTTGGCGGTCTGTTTCGGCATTGATCCGCACTCGGCTGGCGTTCTGAACAGGCAGCCGTTTCATGGTTGTCGGTGCATGGAGGGAGAAATAGCGTGACCAGAAGATGCGGGCTGACACTTGGAATCATGATCCTTGCCGGCTTGGCGGCAGCGCCGGCTGGCGCGCAGGTCATGTCCCATGGTGCCGGCGTCAACTGGAGCGGCACGCATGGCGGGGTCAACTGGGATGGCGGGCATGCCTATGAGGGCGGAAGCTACGGCGGTTACCCTGCCTCGTCCGCACCCCGTCCCGCGTACCAGATGCCGCAGCCTACGCCTTATCCCATGCATGAACCTCGCACGCCATACGCCCAAAATGACAGCAGCGATCACGCCGTCCGGCATGAAGATCGTCGTTCATCACCACCGGCGGTTCGGAGTCTTGACAGCAGGTGAGCCATCCCGCGGCCATCGGGCACTCGATGGACGCAGGCTGTGATCAGACGGCCATGCTCATGATGTCCTTGTAGGCCGAAAGAACCTTGTTCCGGACCTGCAAGGTGGCCTCGAACGAAACCGAGGCGCGTTGCTGTATCAGCGCCACGGTCGCGATATCGGTCGTCTCGCCTCGTTCGTAGGCTTCGGTCGCGACATCCTCCTGTTCCTGGAGCGCATTCACCTTTTGAAGCGCGGTCTGCATCGTCGCGGCAAAGCTCGTCGATGGGGCAGTGCCATCCGGTCCCCGCAGCGCATTCGGCGACGAAGCCGAGCCGACATCCCTCAGTGCGGCGTTTCGTTGAAGCACCGCGTTGCGCATCGCCATGACATCGGCCACGCCGTTCACATTCATGCCTGTCGACCTCTCACGCGAACGATAGAGCGCGCATCTTCGCGCAAGAATGATTAGAAATCGTTAAGGATGTTTGTTCGGGACTGGCCCCCGGTCCTTCTGGTCGTGGCAGTACGGGTCACGGATGATGGCGGTGTCGGTGCCGCAGGTGAAAGAGCAGACCTCGGCGTCGCGAAAACGGCTCGAACATCTCGTCGGGTCCCTCGGGGTCGAGCAGCTTGCTGTCGGCCAGCCATTTTTCCATCGAAGACAGTTCGGGCAGCTCGTACTCGCGTAGCGAGCGACCCGGTGCCTGCAACGCCGCGATCGTTGCGATCAACGAGCCGGTTTCGGCGAACTTCGCGATGACCGCGTCCTTGTTGGCGCCAAGGTGCTCGGCGAGCAGACCGGCGCGGATGTCGGCTATCTTTCGATGCCCATCGGCGTCGGATGCCCCGGTCGTGTCGATCGTCACGTCGCATTCGCTGTCGAGGCGCAGCGACCGGTTGTTGAAGTTGGAGGATCCCACCCGCAGCACGACGTCGTCGATGATCGTGACCTTGGCATGGACATAAATCGGTGCCCCCGCGGCGGTGAACGGGTGATAAAGCCGGAAGCGGCCGTGCACGTCGCGCTTCCGGAGTTCGGCAACCAGCCGGGCACGGGCCGTATCCATCGCGATCGGTTCGAGCCAGCCGTTCGCGGTCGTCGGGTTGATGACGACGATTTCCGGACCATCGGTCTCGTCGAGTCGTCTGGCGATTGCCTCCGCGACCCGCCGGGAGGCGAAATACTGGCTTTCGGCATAGATCAGCCGCCGCGCCCGCGCGATGAGCGCGACATACAGCGCCTCGATCTCGTGGACCGGTTCCTGGTCGGCGAGCTTTGGCAGCGTGCGCGAGATCCCGACGGGCACGTCCCTGAAGTCTGCCTCGAGCCCATCAGGCCAGCAATCCGCGCCATCGGTCACGGGCTCGATCGAATACCCGCCGGCGGCATGCCACCGCTCCCGACAGGCGTCACCGAGGGCGCGTGCCACCGGGCCCTCCAGCGCCATGGCCGCGTCATGCCACGGCCCGTGCGGCGTGCCGTCCGGTCGGACGCGGCGCGGTTCCTCGTCCTGGTGGTCTCGCGTGTCCCATCGTTCGCGGGTCATGTCGATGCCGCCGCAAAAGGCCATGCAGTCGTCGATCACCACGATCTTCTGGTGATGCGATCCGGCGACCGGATGATGCCCGTCGAGTTTGAGGTGGATTGGCGGTCGCGCATCCAGCGCAGGATCGTGAACAGGGTTCGGCCATGGAACAGCGTCTTGAGCGCACCGGTATCCCAGCGCAGTATGTGAATATCGAGCAGGGGACTGCGCTTGACCAGCCAGCTGATGAACGCTCCGACCGTCGGCGGACCCTCGTCCTGCCCCTCCCCGGCGAACTGGATCCGGGCGTCGAAGTCCCAGCCGATCAGCACGATGCGCCGCTTGGCCTTGAGCATCGCGGAGCGGGCGGCCCTGAAATAGTCATCGGCGTCGACGATGACGGCCGCACGGCTTGCCGTGGCGGTCCGCCAGAACGCGCGCCGAATGGTGGCGTCGCTCATGGGCTTTGGCACCTCAACGCCCATGACGACGCCCCCACGTGGCTACCCGCCAAGCGTACCAGAGCACGAGCGCGATGATGATCGCTGTCGAGACCGGACCCACATAGCGCTCGACCGCCCCATAGCGCTGCCCCAGCAGATAGCCGGCGGCGGCCAGCATCGCGGTCCAGGCTGCCGTGCCGATCGTCGACCACAGGAGGAAGGGTCCGAGTGGCATCCGCACGAGCCCGGCCGGGATCGATACGACCGATCGCACCGTGGGGACGATCCGCCCAATGCAGACGAACGGGCCACCGTGGCCGTGGAACCAGGTCTTCGCGCGCTCGACCTCCTGCCATTCGAGCGTCAGCCATCGGCCGTGCCGATCGACCAGGCCATGCAGCCGCTCGATGCCAAGCATCCTTGCGACGGCGTACCAGCAGAGATTGCCCGCCATGGCGCCCGCCGCTCCGGCGGCGACCACGCCCGGCAGCGACAGTGCACCGCGCGAAGCGCGCAGGCCGGCAAGCGGCATGATGACTTCCGAGGGCAGCGGCGGGAACACGGTTTCGGCGAACATCAGCACCGCGACGCCAAGATAGCCGAGCTGGTCGACGAGCTGCTGGATCCACTGGCCCAAACTGCTTCTCCTTATCTTATGTGGGTCGAAACCATTTGTCGTCGCGTAGCGCCCGACCTTAATCCGATCCGCGCAGCAATCGACTATCCTGAATCCGGTTCCGGTCGGGCGTTGGCCCCGCCTGGCAATGCCGGTGCGCTATCCACGTTGTCGCCCTGTTCGCCCGCGGTTTTCTTGAGTGGACGTGAAAGTCGAAGAGTCAGGAAGGTGACAGCGCTGATGATGATGGCGATATCGTACAGCGAATATCCGACCGCGGCACCAACGGCCCCTGTCGCCCACAGGCTCGCCGCCGTGGCCGTCCCTGATGTTCGACTCCCTTGCTTCAGGATCGCTCCGCCGCCGATGAACCCGACGCCGGTGATCAGGCCTTCAAGGATGCGAGCCTGACCAAGCGACTCCCGACCAAGAACGGCTATCGCTATGAGCACAAAGCCACAGCTGGCGACGGCAACGAGTGGAAAGGTGCGAATGCCGGCGCTTCGCTCCTCTTTTTCTCGATCCCAGCCAATCGGAAGAGCCAGAACATAGGCGATCAGAAGACTGAGAAGGTGCCATAAGGCTTCTGAGAAACTACTGGTAACCAAGGTCAATAGTGATCACCCTTTGTTTGATTGTGACGGAGATACGGAGGAACTAGAGAGGCGCGCGGTCCTGTTTAGCTCTCGACAATCTCAGCTCGACCAGCCTTTCAAAATAGGCGTTAGCCATTTTGCGATGGGCGTCGATCACTTCTGGTTTGGTAGAGTTCTCGGCAAGCTCGACCTCAACCTGCGCTCTGTGTTCGAAATATAGAATCTCATCATCCGACATAGAAAGTTCCTTGAGCGGGTCGTCAGATATCATCGCGATCGGTATTTCGGCCCTCGTTCGACTACGCAAGTCGGCGTTTTGGGCCTTGCCGAGCCTGACTGGGCGTCAGGTCGATCAGATCCTCGAGAAGCCGCGCCGAATTCGACCGGCTCTTCGAGCCGGGCCCCTGGGGTGCGGCACGGCACGTGATCATAGACGGGAGTGCTGATGACAGGCTTTTGCGAGAACGGGAGCGTGCAGGCCGCGAGCCCGCCGGGTAACACGGTGAGCATCAAACAGTTCACAATACGCATGGCTCGTTGCCTCCTACTTGATGAAACACTCGATCACACGTGCGTCCTGAAAAGACGGTGGCGCGCCGATGCTCGTGTTACTAATGACACTTTCTATAAGCGTCCTTTGTCCTAATCCAAAGAGATGCTGTTTTTGGTATGATCGGGATGCGAGAAAAGGACGCTATCTGGGCGGCCGACCTCTTCCAAGGAAGCGTCTGCATCCAGTTCCATCAGCGGTTTGATATGACCGTCGCGAATGTCGTAAATCCAGCCATGCAACCAAAGCGGTTGGCCGTCTTTCCACGCGCTTTCAACTATATCGGTTCTTGCCAAGTTGATCAGCTGATCCCTGACATTCATTTCAACGAGTCTGTTGAGCTTGGCTTCCTCACCATCCAACGCTGCAAGTTCATCGGCATGATCGCGCACAACGCTACTCGCATGATCGAGCCACTGCCTGAGTTGACCGGTAGCTCCTCCTGCGAATGCCCCCCTGATGCCACCACACCCATAATGACCGCACACAATGATGTGCGGAACCTTGAGCACCTGGACTGCATATTGCAGCGCCGCCATCAGGTTGAGATCGCTCGGATTAACAAGGTTGGCGACGTTGCGGTGAATGAACATACCTCCCGGAGGAGTCATGGTCATCTGTTCAGGGCTGACCCGGCTGTCCGAGCAACCGATCCACAAGAACGCTGGCTTCTGGCCATCGGCTTGTCGCGTGAAGAAGTCCGCGCGCTCGTCGATAAGTTCCTGCGACCAAGCCCGGTTGGCGAGAAGAAGCTGTCGATATTCTCTCATGCGAATCTTACTCCAACTACGGGGGCGTTGATCAAAGGAGATGTCCGTTCGGCAAGATCGCCACGAACGACCACATCTACCGACTTGAATCGAGCGGCTTTGATAAAGGAGTTAATAATCTCGACATTATCGAGATCAACATAGCTCGTCGCGGAAAGATCAATCAGAAGCCGGCTATTTTCGGGAACGCGGTTTAGTTGCTTCTGAAGTTCATATTTGTGGATAAAATACAGGTTACGCCGTGCACGGATGAGGCAATCATTGCCCTCGCATGCAAACGTTACGGCAGATCGAAAATTACGCGCTATGACGAACACGAACCCAATCACAAGGCCGATCAGGACGCCTTCGAGCAAGTTGGTGAACATGATCGCGATCACGGTTACTACGAACGGGATGAACTGGGTCCAGCCTTGTCGGTAGCGGTCCAGGAAAAGCTGGGGCGTGCAAAGCTTGTAGCCGGTTGCGATCAGCACCGCCGCGAGTGCCGCTAGCGGGATGAGGTTGAGCACCATGGGGATCAACGCGACCGACAACAGCAGCCATAGCCCATGCAGCATCGTCGACGCCTTGCTCTGCGCGCCCGCACCGACGTTGGCCGAGGAACGCACGATCACCGAGGTGACTGGCAGCCCTCCCAGCAGTCCCGACACGATGTTGCCGCCACCCTGGGCCATCAGTTCCCAGTTCTTGTCAGTGGTGCGTCGTTGCGGGTCGAGCTCGTCGATGGCCTTGATGCTGAGCATCGACTCCAGGCTAGCGACGATGGCAATCGTGGCTGCTGCGATCCAGACGGCACTGCTCCCGATACCCGAAAAATCGGGAAGGGAGAAAAGCTGAGCAAATTCGGCCGGGCTTTTGGAGACTGGCACCTGAACAAGATGCTCCGTGCCAATCTTCCAGGAAGGTAGAAACGCCCCGAGCAGCGCATTGCCGATGACGCCGATCAGGACGGCCACCAAGGGGCCTGGCAAGAAACGGAGCGGACCCTGCTTGGGTTTCGCGCTGTTCCACCAGAACAGGAAAGCAAGGCCCGCAAGGCTGATGATCAGCGCGCCCGGCTCAAACTTGCGCCTCAGGAACACGAAAAGGTTGGTGAACGTGTTCCCGTTGCCAGAGGAGAACTGAAAGCTACCCTCAGCCTCGACTTCATAGCCGATCGCGAACGGAATCTGCTTGATAACAAGAATGAGTCCGATCGATGCCAACATCCCCGTGATCACTGAGGACGGGATAAATTCGCTCAGGATCCCCGCGCGAGCCGTAGAAAATGTCAGCTGCAACGCGCCCGCCAAAACCACTACCGACAAAAAGATCGGATAGCTCGGTAGAGAATTGATGGTGTCGAGTACGATAACCGTAAGGCCCGCGGCAGGACCGCTGACGGACAACGGAGACCGGGACAGGCCGCCGACTACGAGGCCGCCCACGATACCTGCTATCAGGCCAGAAAACAGGGGTGCTCCCGAAGCGAGGGCGACGCCCAGACAGAGCGGGAGCGCGACGAGCGCGACGACGATGGATGCGGGCACATCTGTCCGCAAGGACGCAAGAGGATGTCTCGAAGAGGACACAAGGGTACTCCGTAACTGCATGCAGGATTTGGCGAGCGGCGAGCAAAGCAGGGTTGCCGCTTATCTTGAGTCGGAAGCGGATCGCCCCGACGTCCAAAATCGGGTGAAATCGCGTCGCGAAGTCACCCTTAACAGCGACCATGCCGGCACTCAGCGACACAGTCGGCCGTTGCCGAGGCTTACAGTTTTGGCGGTCTCAACGTTGGCGCGGCGGTCATGCCTTCGCTGATCCGCTGCTCGATCGCCGAATAAGCGTCCTCGGGCTTCATCTGCGAGATGATCGCCTTGGCAGGCACGATCAGGTGATCGCCGTGGCATTCACTATGAGCATGTGGCAGCCATGGGCTAACACCAACAGGCCTTTGATCCCTTGTTGGCTCGCTCACGCTCGCCATCGAAAGGACGAGGCCAGGCGTGGCGACGCGACGGGTACTCGATCCTTCGTCACTTACGTGGAAAACTGAACCCAGTCCCAGGAGCGAGGCCAGCATCAAGCCGATCAGGAAAGGAAGCAGGCGGCTCATCGAACGGTCGCGTAGCGATCTTGCACGTTCAAGGCCACTGCCTTTTCCTATCCTTCCCCAAAATGATCACTTCATCGCGGCGCGCAGGTTGTCGATCGACGCGGTCGCGACGATGGCACAGCCGTTCCCTTACCTCGCGCAAGCGCCTCGCTCGCCATACTATCAAAGCAGTATCAGCGCCCCTTTTTGCCGAGCACAACGATCATCGCTCATCCGACTGGGTTAGCCCGGGTTCTCAGCGTCGATGAGCGACCCTCACACTGAAGAAGTTCCGTTCAGCAAGCGTCACGTCAATGACGTCGGCCATGCCCTCCGCCGCGGTGCCCCCCTCCGAGATGACCTCCGCTAAAATGGCCGCCTCGGTAGTGGCCGCCACCAAGACCAATCCCGATCCCGAGCGATCCGTAGAAGGGCGAGCCGTAGTAGCCGTAGGGGCTTTGATAACGATAGGGATAGCCGCCGCCATAGTAGCCAGCGCCGCGCCAACCGCGCCCGCGGTCAGCGACCGCGATCAGGCAGTCGCTTGCGCCCGCTTGAGCCACGCTGCCCGGCGCTGCGGGAACGGCCGCTTGCGGCGGAACGGGCGCCGGGAGTGCAGCGGATGTTCCCCCGGGCGGACCATCCGGCGGAGAGATCGGTACTGCCCGGATCGCACCGGGAGTGTCGCACGGCACGGCGAAGTAGGAATAGGCGGAGGGCCGCGGCGCATAGGTGGCGCAGCCGCCCAGCAGAACCGCCCCGGCCAGCGGGACGATGATGATAGGCTTGCGGATGTTCGGCATGGTGCGTTCCATTCGTTCTTGGTCGGCAGTTGGGCTGCCGGACCGAATATATATGGTTCGGCTCTCGAACATTGCACGTCGCCGCCTGGGGCCGGGACGCAGCCGGTATCGGCCTCGGTCATTCACCCGGATAGGCGCTCAATCGTTCATGACTGCTCGCCTGCGGCGGGAGCGGCGCGGGGCGGATGGGCTTCAGGGTGGCTGGCGAAGAGACCGACCGCAAACAGATGTCCAAGCGACTTTGCGTTCGTGGCCACGACGATCGCGGAAAGCGCCAGATACCCCCAGGAAAGCCACGTCAGGCTGGCGATCGTTCGCGCATCGTCTCCGAGAAAATTCAGCGTCAAGCCGACCTGAAGGGCGAACAGGCCGGCAAGCGCCAGCGCACCCCACACACCGAGCCTCAACCGCAACAGCAGGGCAATGCCGAACAGCGATTGCGCGGCAGTGAGAAAGAACTCCTCATGCTGCCGCGCATCGAGCGGCAGAGCGGTGAGTCCGCCTGCCCCGAGGCTCATTGCTAACGGCAGCATGCCGACCAGCAGGGTCCATTGGTTGATCTTGTCCGAGATCATCGTTGCAAGGCCGTTAGCCGCCCGCCCCGAGAGCACGAACAGTACCGCGATGGTCACCGCAGACGCCTCGCTGGCGAGTGGCGCGAGCCACTGGATCAGCAGGAACTCATCGATGCCGACCGAGCGCCCTGAGTCCACCATTGCCTCGGCAAACGGTTCAGCCGAGACCAGGATAACGGTCGCCGCAACGACCGTTAGCGCCGCCATCGCGGCCCACTGACGCGCCGACGACAGCTGGCTAAGCGCGGCTGCGGGGCCAGGTTCGTCGTCCTCGTCTTCTTCCGCCTCGGGGAGATAGCTGACGCGCCAGACATAGGCGGCGAAGATCGCGACCAGCAACCGCATACTCCGGCAGCACGGTGACGAGCGCGATTGCCGCCACGATCAGCCCTTGGCTGACGCGCTTCTCTGCGGCCTCCGCACCCCAGGACAGCATGAAGCCCGCTGCGAGGATCGCAATGCCGAAGAGCGCGGCGACCATAAACTCAGACTGCGTGCTTCGTGCCCCACGCTTAGGGTGTCATTCCGCCCTCAACCGGAACCGACCCCACCGCTGCTAAAACCGCACACAAAACATGAGGAAAGAGTGATGCACGAACGCGATCCCAACATCGTCACCTCGAGCCTGTCTGGTTTCGTCACCGAACAGGGCGTCACCGTGAGAGTGAACATCATCCGGTTGGAAAATGAGCCGGGCTGGTCGCTTGAAGTCGAAAACGAGCATGGAACTTCTACGGTCTGGGACGACCTGTTCGCGACTGATGATGCCGCGCATGCTGTTTTTCGTCAGACCGTCGATGAAGAAGGTATGCGCGCCTTCCTCGACCATGCCGTCGTCATACCCTTCCGACGTTAGCACCGTCAGCGTTCGCCGTTCGTTCGGTCCTAGCGTACGTAAACTTCACTTTCGTGCAGTGACCCCTTGGACAAGACGCCCTGCGGAGAGGAGGCTGGGGCAGCCAAAGATTTTGCCTCACATGTGAATTGGCTTGCCCGTTACCGCCATCGCCGCTTCCTTGAGCGCCTCCGAGTGCGTGGGATGGGCATGGCAGGTGTAGGCGATATCCTCGCTAGTTGCGCCAAATTCCATCGCCTGGGCAGCCTGAGCGATCATCGTGCCGGCGAGTGTGGAGATGATGTGAACCCCAAGCACGCGGTCGGTCTTGGCATCGGCAACGACCTTGACGAAGCCGTCGGTATCTCGGTTGGTCTTGGCGCGGCTGTTGGCTACGAAGGGGAATTTGCCGATCGTGATTTCCCCGCGTGTTTTCGCCTCCTCCTCGGTCAGGCCGACGCCCGCGATCTCAGGATGGGTGTAGACAACGGATGGTATCACCGCGTGATTCACGATACCGATTTGCCCCGCAATATTCTCGGCGACCGCAATTCCCTCGTCCATCGCTTTGTGCGCAAGCATAAGGCCAGGAACGACGTCGCCGATCGCCCAGATGCCGGGAACAGCGGTTGCAAAGCGGTGGTCGACTTCGATCTGCCCCTTCTTGTTCAAGCCAAGCCCGGCTTTGTCGAGTCCCAGGCCTCCGGTGTTAGGGCGCCGTCCGATCGCGACCAGTACCACGTCGGCCTCGATCGTTTCAGCCTCGCCACCGGAAGAGGGCTCAACCGTAATGGTTGCGGTTGAGCCGTTGCGTGCGACCGCGGTAACCTTGGTGCCGAGCTTGAACGCGAGCCCCTGTTTGCCGAAGATGTTGCGCGCTTCCCTGCGCACTTCGCCGTCGAGGCCAGGAAGAATTTCGTCGAGATATTCGATCACCGTCACTTTGGCGCCAAGCCGCTTCCAAACTGAGCCGAGTTCAAGGCCGATCACGCCGGCACCGATGACGACGAGATGTTCGGGGACCTTGGGGAACGCCAGCGCGCCTGTGGAGTCCACAACCACTTCGCCGTCCACCTCGACACCCGGAAGGGGTGTCACCGACGAACCGGTAGCGAGCACGATATTCTTTGCGCGCACGGTCTTGCCTGCGACTTCGACGCTGTCCCTGCCGGTGAAGGTGGCCAGCCCTTTGAGCCACTCGACTTTGTTCTTCTTAAATAGGAAGGCGATGCCGCCGGTCAGCTCTCCGACGGCCTTGCTCTTCTCGGAATGCATCTGCGTCAAATTCAGGCGAGCGCCTTCGATTTCTACTCCAAACTTCGCAAGAGCGCCCGACTTGGCTTCCTCGTACAGCTCGGAGGCGTGGAGCAGTGCCTTCGATGGGATGCAGCCGACGTTGAGGCACGTTCCGCCAAGGGTCTCGCGCGCCTCTACGCAGGCTGTCTTCAGCCCGAGCTGCGCCGCGCGAATGGCAGCGACATAGCCGCCGGGACCGGCACCTATGACAAGAATGTCGTAGTCGTAGTCACCCATTTAAAACTCCGTTCGGCCTGATGGCGGGACACCGCCGTTTGCTCAGGAGCACGAACACTGACAACTGACAATGGGTTATGAACCGCCCCGGGTTTGTCGGAGGCTCCAACTCCTGAGAAGGTGGAGCCATGACGAGCAAGACGACGAACAAGTTTGCGCCCGAAGTCCGCGAGCGGGCGGTACGGATGGTTTTCGATCACGAGCGGGATCACCCGTCCAGATGGGCTACCGTGGTATCGATTGCCGAGAAGATCGGCTGCGTTCCGCAGACGCTACATGAGTGGGTGAAGAAGACCGAGGTCGACAGCGGCAAGCGCGGCGGTGTCCCGACCGAGGTGGCGGACAAGGTGAAGGCGCTGGAGCGCGAGGTCCGCGAACTGCGGCAAGCCAACGAGATCCTGCGCAAGGCATCGGCATATTTTGCGCAGGCGGAGCTCGACCGCCCGTTCCGGAGATGATCGCGTTCATTGACAATCACCGCGATGCCTATGGGGTCGAGCCGATCTGCCGTGTCCTGCCGATCGCCCCATCCACCTACTACGAGCACGTCGCGCAGCGACAGGATCCATCGCGTCTGTCGGCACGGGCGCGTGAGGATCTGATCCTCAAGCCCGAGATCGCTCGCGTGTTCGCGGAGAACTTCGCGGTCTACGGCGTGCGGAAGGTATGGCGGCAGATGATGCGGGAGGGCTTTGTGATCGCCCGTTGCACCGTCGAACGGCTGATGCATGAGATGGGCTTGGCAGGCGTGATCCGGGGCAAGCCGGTGCGTACGACCATCAGCGACAAGGCGGCACCGTGCCCGCGCGATCACGTCAACCGCCAGTTCTTCGCGCCAGCGCCGAACAGGCTTTGGGTGTCGGACTTCACCTATGTCGCGACCTGGGCAGGGTTCGTCTACGTCGCCTTCGTCATCGATACCTACGCCAGACGGATCGTAGGCTGGCGCGCCAGCAGGACGGCACACGCCAGCTTCGTCCTGGATGCGCTCGAACAGGCGCTCCACGATCGCCGTCCGACCCATCGGGGCGGCCTGGTCCACCACAGCGACCGCGGATCGCAATACGTGTCTATCAAGTACACCGAGCGCCTCGCCGAGGCCGGCATCGAGCCGTCAGTCGGCAGTGTCGGCGACAGCTACGACAACGCTTTGGCCGAGACGATCAACGGCCTGTACAAAGCCGAGGTGATCCACCGGCGCGGCCCCTGGCGCAGCTTCGAGGCCGTCGAGTACGCCACGCTGGAATGGGTCGATTGGTTCAACCATCGTCGGCTGCTGGAGCCCATCGGCAACATCCCGCCCGCCGAAGCCGAAGATCAATTTTATGCTGCCGCGGACAACATCGATATGGCAGCATGACTCACAACCCAAGGCCTCCGGCAAACTCGGGGCGGTTCATTATGCAGGAAGGCGGAAACGCGACTTGCCAAAGCAGGAAATCTAGAGTTAATTCCATCAACCGGAGAGGAGTGACTTGACTCAGGTCCCATTAAACGACTGCGCATGGGACCGGTGTTGGAGGACCGACCAGATGGTGCAACTTGTAACGTATGTTTCAACAAGCCATGGTAAGCTCAGAGACTATGATCGGTATTTTGAATAGGGTCGTTCCCCCAATCGCACGGTTTCTACTATCGGAATCATCAAATTTCCGTGATTGAGCGCAAAGGCTCGCTATTGCCCTTTCTATTCTTTGCCGGTCTGATCGGCCCCCCGTACAAGGCTGGGGTAACGTTTACCTGAATAGTACATCAACCAAGCCCGTGAGTCCCATTCAGGCATTTATGGGGAGAACAACGCACGGGAGTGCAAATGAAGTACGCCGCCCTTTATCCATGCGCGATCGCAATTCTTTTAAGTACGACTGTTCCGGTTCGAGGAGACACGCTCGGCGAGGCACTCATAAATGCCTATCGCACGAACCCAAGCCTGACAGGTGCGCGAGCGGGTTTGCGCGTGACTGATGAAGGCGTTTCGATTGCAAAGGCCGCCGCGCGGCCGACCCTGTCGGCAACGGCAGATTATCAAGAGTTTATCGTTCGTACCGCTAATAGCTTCTCTGCACCACTGCGAGCCGCTAATGCGGCGGCGAATGTGTCGCTGCCGCTTTATCAAGGCGGCCGTGTCAAAAACGGCATTCGCGCGGCGGACGCTCGGGTGGATTCCGGCCGGGCAAACCTTAGAGCAACTGAAGCGGACGTTTTCACCGCTATTGTATCAGTCTACATGGATGTCATTCGTGACCGCGCCATTGTCGGTTTAAACACCCGTAATGTCGAAGTTCTTGAAACCAATCTTAGCGCATCCCGTGATCGCTTTCAGGTCGGTGACCTTACCCGGACCGACGTTGCTCAGTCGGAGGCACGGCTCGAGTTCGCTCGTGGGCAGCTCGAACTTGTAAAAGCACAATTGGTTACCAGCCTCGAGAACTACATTCGGTTTGTTGGTGTTCCAGCACAAAATTTGGAGAAACCGCCGAAGTTTCTGGGACTGCCGGCGAACGTAGAGGCGGCGCTTGTGACGGCATTCCGCAACAACCCACTGTTGATCGCTGCGAAGTTCGACGCTGCGGCGGCACGCTACGACATCCGTGTAGCTAACGCCGCCCGGCTGCCACGGCTAGCGGCTGTGGGTTCAAGCAACTATAATAACTATCTGGGCACACTAACCAGCACGATTCCCGGTCGGGCGTTCCTCCAATCCCAGCGAACTGCTACAGTCGGGCTTTCTGCTACGATTCCGCTCTACCAGGGTGGTCTGCCCGCTGCTCAGGTTCGACGAGCACAGGCTTTGTCCAGTCAATCACTAGAACAGATCGTGTTTGTTGAGCGCCGGGTAGTTGCGGAAACACGCGCTGCTTTTACCCGGCACCGCGCGACGGAGCGGGTAATCCGGTCATCGCAAGCAGCCGTAGCGGCAAACGAACTGGCGCTTGAGGGTGTTCGCGCCGAAAATAGCGTCGGCACGCGCAACGTACTCGATGTACTAAATGCCGAACAGGAACTGCTCAATAGTAGAGTCCAGTTGGTAACTGCTGAACGGGACGCTTATGTGGCCGGTTTTGCCTTGCTTGCGAGTATGGGACGCGCAGAGGCGCGGGACTTGGGATTGTTTGGCGGTGGGTTGTATCAGCCAAGAATTCGTGATCAGGCGCCGGTGCGAGATCGCCGCTTTGATAGCAATTACGGACCTTCCGACAATATTGAGCAGGGTGAGCAGCCTTTCAACGCCTCATTATCGTCCACCGAACCTTAGGGTAAAAGCCTATTTATTTTGTCGGCCCGTGATCTAGGGGAGCGGATGATAATTCCGAGCGTGAACGCGACCTTAACTTGGCGATCGTCGTAACTATTTGAATTTCACTTCAACAGCCAAATTTATAATCAGTACTATTTTCGGTTGCTATTACCGGAACTAGCAAGACGTGCCTTGCAAGTGCCATTACCGGCAAATGGTGCCCGCGACCGCTACTTCACACGATCGACTGAGTGAACCGGCTTGAGGAGGAAATCCGCCTCGGCGAGGCCGGTACGTTCGCAGCTCGGCCGTCACGCCTTGAGGTCGTGATGCTCGACGAGCTTGGTTATCTGCCGTTCGCCACTCGGGCGGGCAGCTGCTCTTCCATCTGGTCAGGACCGCGATCAACACAAGCGAAAAGAACAACCGGGCAGTGACCATCGCCGGAAGGTAGAGATCAACAAATGCTCTCGCAAACGGTCGTTCGCGCGACAGCCGGGCCGATCGCGGCGGAAGCCACTAAAACGGCCCATCTGACTTCCTAAAACCGTCCCTTGTTTCCTTCTCCGAAATCCGGCTAGGTCGTGTCGAGTTTTCGGAGAAGCCCCTTGCTCGTCGGCTATGCGCGCGTGTCCACCAGGGATCAGTCCCCTGCCCTACAGCTTAATGCGCTCCGCGAAGCCGGGTGCGAGAAGGTGTTCACCGAGAAGGCGTCGGGCGCGCAGCGCGATCGGCCGGAGTTGCGTGCCGCGCTCGACTATCTCCGCGCCGGCGATACGCTGGCGGTGTGGAAATTGGACCGGCTCGCACGCTCCGTCCGGCAGCTCGTGGAGACGGCCGAGGATCTCGCCAAGCGCGAGATCGGCCTAAAGGTGCTAACCCAGGCGATCGACACTACCAGCCCCGGCGGGCGGCTCGTGTTCCACGTCTTCGCGGCCGTCGCCGAGTTCGAGCGGGAGTTGACCTTGGAGCGCACCCATGCCGGGCTTGCCCAGGCGCGGGCCTTGGGGCGGCGTGGTGGGCGCAAGCCGGCGATGGGGCCTGCCGAGATCAAGCGAGCCAAAGCGATGCTCGCCGATCCGACCATCACCGTCGAGGAGGTCGCACATCAGATTGGCGTGCAGCCGTCGACGCTCTATCGCCACATACCGGGCGGGCGCAGCTCGCTTAGCCAACCGGCTTAGGTGGAGGCCTTCGTTCGACGGCCGCGTCTTTGTCCCACCCACCCAACCGTTAGCGCCTGGCCTTGCGGCCCGGCAGTCAGGCGAATAGGTCGCCGATCGCACGTAGCCGGAAGGCGTTGAGCCAACGGCGTCGGCGATGTTCAGTGGCGTCGTGGACCATGTGGCAGCGCTGGCAGAGCGCCGCGAGGTTGCGCGGCCGGTTGTCGCCGGGATCATGGTTCAGATGCGCGCTGGCGAGGGCCACGCGCGTGATCCGAAGATGAGCAGGCGGGTCGATGCCGGCGAGACCCGGTTGCGCCCGCGCCAGCTCGTCTGGCGACGGCAGCCGGCGAAGCTCCCTGCCCTGCCCGTCGCGCCAGGTCGCGGCGTCCGCGTCCCACCAGACGCCATTCCCTAAGTGCAGCACGTCGCGGCCGTGGGGGCGACGGCAATGCTCGCAACGCCCCTTCGCGCGCCGGAACCGGATGAGGTTTGACAGTTCGCGCCAGTCGATCGGATAGAGCCAGCGATGTTCGCGCGCGATCGGCATGACGATTCTATGAGTCAGACAGCAGCAGAACGAAAGAGGAAAGTTACCGCTTTCGGGTTCAAATTACGTGGCGCGAACTTCCAGTGTTACACCCGATGCGCGTTGCAGTGTGCTGATGACCGAAAACAGATTGTCAGCAGCGGGATTGCCCGCCGGGCTGAACATCCGCATCAGGCTCTTGGACGGTCGTCCGGTTTGTTCGGCCAGTTCCTCGAAACCTACCGTCGCCTTGATGTAGTCGCGCAAGACCGCCTTTCCCGTGTCGATATCACCGAGGAGGAAGGCATTGACGGCTTCGGTGAGGAGCGCCGAGCGAAACGCCGAGTCCGCTTGAACACGGGCGCGCACAGTATCCTTGAAGTTGCGAGTGAGAGCCATCACGATCTTCCTTTCCTCCGCGCCTTGTAGTCCGCCCACAGCGACTTGGCGGTGTCGATGTCACGCTGCTGCCGCTTCTTCGTGCCCCCACTCAGGAGAATGACGAGGGTTTGGCCGTCCATGCCGAAATAGACGCGATAGCCAGGCCCGAAATCGATCCTGTATTCCGAGACGCCCTCTCCCACCGGTTTGACGTTGGAAAGCGCGCCACGTTCGACCTTGTTCAGCGCCACCGTCACCTTTGCGGCGGCTACCGCATCCAGCGCGGCAAACCAGAGTCCGAACGGGCTTCGCCCTTCCCCGTCCTTATACTCCTTTAGCACCATCGGTTTCATATATGTTACCATTGAGCCGATCGTCAAGGGTGGACGCGCCCGAGCGGGCCGCGCTCTATCTCCGCTTGGCAGCTCCGATCGAGCCGCCATGCTGGCGTCTCGCCCCTGACGGGCTACGATCGCTCGCGCGAACAGAGAGGCCGCCGAGGCGGCCGTGTTGTTGTCCCGCCCGCCCAGCCCTGAGGCCGGCCTTTTAGACCGGCTACAAGAAAGGTTGTGCGATCCTGCCAATCTGCATATTATCATGTCTTCAATATTGAAGGTGTGCACACGTGCATATAATCACACTTGCAGCGCAAAAAGGTGGCGTCGGCAAAACGACGCTTGCGGTCAATCTGGCGGTTGCGGCGCAGGCGGCAGGCATCAGGACGGCCCTGTTCGACCTTGACCCACAGGAAAGCGCGACGGCGTGGAGCGAGCGCCGCGAGGCCGAGCTACCCCATGTAGAGCCGATCAGCGCGCGCCGCTTGAACCAGGCGATCGACGCGGCCGAGGCAAACGGTTTCGACCTCACCATCATCGACACGCCCCCGGCAGCCGGGGCCGAGGCAGCCGCAGCCGCGCAACGAGCCGATATCGTGCTGATACCGTGCCGCCCTTCCCTTATCGACCTCGACGCGATCAAGCGCACGGCCCAGCTCATCATCAGCACCGGCAGGACCGGCTTTGTCGTGCTCAATGCGGCTCCGCCTACGGCAACGACGCTACTGTATGACGCGAGGACACTGGCGGAGGATACCGGGCTAAAGGTCGCGCGCGCAGTCATCAGGGAGCGCAGCGCCTATCGCGCAGCATGGCCCTACGGGCTTGGCGTGACCGAGCATGAACCGTCCGGCAAAGCCGCCCAGGAGATTGCATCACTTCGCCAATTCCTGTTTCATGAATTGCAGAATTGCACACCTGCAAATGTGAAGGCTTGATATCATGGCACGACGATCATCGCTCCTCGCGCCCGCGGTCGCCACAAAGGCAAAGTCCGAGTCCGCCTCGCCTGAGCGTGTAACGTCCCCACCGGACGCGCGCGCTCCCCGGTCGAGCGGGCAACGACCGGGCAAATATCACTTGGGCGCTTACTTCGATCCGGCCGACCCCACCGCCGAGGCGTTCCGAGTTCTGGCCGCGAGGACACGCCGCAGCCATCAGGAATTGCTGGCCGAAGCGATCGCCGAGCTGGTCGCCAAATACGACGCCGACAAGCAGTTCGGACGTGCTTGAACGTGTGCACATATGCACAACTGCAAACGTGCAGGATTGAACCATGAAGAAGCGGCGCGACCCTAGCCCGGAGTTCGACCTGTTCCTGCCGATCATGGGCGACCTTCCGCTCAAGGATCAGCGTGAGACGATGGAGCGGCCGTTCTTTTCCTTGCAGAAACGCAAGCGGGTCAAGCCGATCGAATATACCAGCCCGGACGGCGCGACCTGGGTGAAGATCGAGGCGATACCGGCCTACGGCATGGCGACGATCTGGGACGCCGATATCATCATATGGGCCACGTCGGCGCTCAATCGGATGCGGGAGCAGGGGGGCAACGACCTGCCCAGGACGCTTACCACCACGTCCTACGACCTTTTGCGGGCGATCAAGCGCAACACCAGCGGTCGCGCCTATCAAGATCTCCAGGCCGCCCTACAGCGGTTGCAGACGACCTCCATTTCCACGTCGATCCGCGCGCCCAAACGTCGCAGCAAGGCGGGCTTCAACTGGCTCGACAAATGGACGTTGGAGGTCGACCCCGAAACGGACCAGCCTCGCGGCATGACCATCACCCTGTCGGATTGGGTCTATGAGGGAATCATGGCGGAGCGGTCGCTTCTGACCATGCACCCCGACTACTTCCTGCTAACCGGCGGGCTTGAGCGGGCGCTTTATCGTATCGCGCGCAAGCACGCTGGCAATCAGCGTGGAGGGTGGACGTGCCGGGTGGAGGTGCTGCGCGACAAAACCGGCAGCGACAGCAAGCCAAAAGAGTTCAACCGGATGCTCCGCAAAATCGTGGAGACCAACCAACTTCCCGATTATGCGGTGGAAATGGTGGCAACGAACGACGGTAGCCCGGCCATTCTATTTCGGTTGAGAGGGGAGGCAGAAGCCTTGGCACTCTCCGAGCAGCTCCAGGCCGAGCAAGACCGGCGCGACCGCATGGAAGCCGATCGACGGCGCACCGTAGAGGTCGATGACCTGATGGACCGGCTTTCAGGACGCTCCTAACTATCGTGTTATCACACACCGCCGCCCTCGGAAGCGATGCAGCCCCGTTGAGATCAGGAGCCGACAAGGCCAACAGGACACCCGCGATCGGCATTTTCGAGCCGTTTCTATCGTGTTTTCACACACCTTTGATACGTGTTTTCACACACCGCGCTATCGTGTTTTCACACACCGAATCACGTGTTTTCACCCACCGCCGACTTATGCAACCCATTGATCCTAAAGGAGGAAATGGCCACTTTTTGCGGCTTAACCTACTTAACGATTCATATTTAACAGATTCTTTTAACGTCAGCAGTACGCCCAGAACCCTACGAGAGAAGGTCAAATGGAATCGGCCTATGGCCGATCCGCCTTCGTTTCGTGCCGCCTTCGGCATCACAAGGGCGGCGCAAGCGCCGCTGGCTAAGCGGGAAAGAAGTGGGCGAGGTAGCGGCCAGAAGGTTGCACAGCGACCGTCAGGAGCGCGGTGGAGGGCAGGGAAAGGGCCTTCGACTATCCCAGGTGCTGATCGCAGTGAACGTCACCAGCGGGGCTTAAATCAACCCGTTGGTTTGCGGCCGAACAAGCAGGCCGCGACCGGTCACGCCGGATCGAACCGCCCGGCGAACTCGCGATCGTCGTAGTAGCGCAGCTTGGCGGCGATGATCGGGCGCTGCCCGGCGAGGAACAGGAGCTGGCGATCGGGGCGCAGCGTCCGGACTTCATCGGGGGTGAGGAGGGCGCGGCCGACATGCTGCTGCCCGTAGGATAGGCCGCTTTCTTCCGCGTCGATTGCGCGGCTCATGGTCTCGAACACGACGGTTTCCTGCCCGGCCAGATCGGAGACGAGTTTGGCGCTGTCCTGATCGTTGACCCCGAACACTTGTAGCACCCCTGCGTTAGACAGGAAGGTGCCGGCCCGCTGCCCGTATAGCGCGCGGAGCTGGTGAACGTCCTGGAGGATCGGCCAGAGCTGGACGCCATAGCCCGCCATCAGTCCCATCGCGCGTTCGACCGGTTCGAGACGGCCGAGGGCCGCGAACTCGTCGAGCAGGAACAGCACCGGCCAGGGCGGGCGACCCGGCGCGCGCGCCAGCTCGGTCAGGGCTTGCGCGACTATCAGCCGCAGCCAGCGCGCATAGCTGGCGAGCCGATCGGGCGGCAGCACGAGGAACACCGTCGCCGGCGCATCCTTCAACCCGGCGAACGTAAAATCCGAGCCGCCCAACACCGTCGCCATGCGCGGGGAGTCGAGAAAGTGGGTATGGCGTTGCGCGGCGGACAGCACGCCGGCCGCTTCGCGATCGGATTTGCCGAGCTGGCGGTTGGCGGCGCGCGCGACCAGGCCACCTTGGGGTCACTGCACGAAAGTGAATTTTACGTACGCTAGGCGCGAACGAACGGCGAACGGCAGGAGTTGTTGGAAAGCGGTTTGTCCGCTCATGGCGACGGCGCTCGATCCTCGGCTATCATCTCAAGCCGCTGTTCAATCATAGCAACAGCCTCCACGGCGCTGAAAAGGGCCGTGTCCACTATCAGGCGGGGTTCGGTCCACGGGACGTAATCGTGCGATGTGACGGACGACCACGTAGGAAGTCTGAAACCTTCTATGTCGGGTGCACGACCCTCTACCCGGCGCTTATGTTCGTCTACATCGCTACAGATGATTCCGACCTCAAAGACGCCTGCTCCGTCAATGGCTTGCGCCACACCACGCCAGCCTTGCCGACTTTCGGGGACGGGATTGACGCTATCGGCAACAACCCAGTTGCCCAGCTTGAGGTTCGACGCTGCGATGGCGAAAGCAACGACATAGCCTGCGGCACCGATATCGCCGGCAAATCCTGACTGTTGCCTCAGCACGTGCTCGATCTCATCAACACGGACATAGGCTGCCGATCGTTTGGTAACCAACGCCTTCCCAATAGTCGTCTTGCCGGTCCCGGGCAGACCGCTAAGCACGATGAGCATAAGACCTCCGTTGCCAAATCACGTTTGCTTACAGGAATTGCCGGTTAGGTCGAGAACGGCCGCAACTGAGTGATTCTGGTCCCACAGACGGTTTCAGGCGGCCAGTAATGAGGGCGATGTGCGAAGCGGCCTTAGCTGACCCAGCCCCGGCCTGTCGCCCCGCTCCCAGCTATAGTCGCCCGTGAGCGCGATATGCTCCCAGCCCAGCGGTGCGATATGGCGGGCAACGTCTTCCAGCGTTCCCATGTCGGCCAGTGCCTGTTCGAGATAGCGGGTGTTCCACAGGATGATCGCGGCGACCAGCAGGTTGAGGCCGGAGGCACGGTAGGACTGGTTACGGGGTCACCCCTCAGCAAGCGAGCCAGAAGGTGCATCGGCCTCAGAATCGAACGCGCGTTTTCCGCGTCTTTTCCACAGCGCCAGCATATCGCCAGAATCGTCGCCGCGACCACGCCCGGCGAGATCAAGCAACGCGCCGTAAAGGGTGGCGCGATCATCGTCTGTCAGCTCGACCAAGCCAGCTTTCTGGACCAGTCCGCCCAGCTCAATCAGGTGGCGTGTTCGTTCGCGACGTTGCACGACCCAGCTCCTGCTATCCGTTCGCCGTTCCGCCGCTTCCGCTCGCAGCGTCGCCGCCCGGTTCAATCGTAGCGCCCGATCCGTCGATTGCAGCAACGCCGCCACCTTTGCGCCCACGCCGCTGAAAGAACGCCGCGCCCTTCGATCGCCACGCCTCCTTTGCCGCAGCGTCTTTCGATCCAATCGCATCGAGCAGGACGCCGGTAAGGGTTTGCGCATCCAGCGCATCGGCACCTGTAGCGGCAACGAGCTGGCCGAGCTGTTCGACCCGCTTCGCCTTGAGCGACCGAGCCTTGTCGTTCAGCGCCCTCAGCTCGGCATCGTAATCGCGAACCTTACGCATCACGAGTTATCCTCATCCAGTTCCTCCAACGCAGCTGGAATATCCGACCACAGCGAACCCGCTGTGCCATCCACATCGATGCCGGGCGGTGCTTTCCCCTCCCAAACAATGCGCCAGCCATAGATTACCCCATCTTCACGCCATGCCGTTGTGACTGGTGTTTTCGTCACGCTGAAGGGGTGCTTCCTGAGCGTACCCACATCGATCCCCAGCGCATTGGCAATATGCTCATTGCGATGATGCTTCATCGCACCCTTATGGGGATGGCTCATCAAATTCTCTCCCTGCTGTAGGCAGTTTGCCAGAGTGTATGGAGAGATCAAGCAGGAAGCAGCACGAAGTCAATCATGAGGAGCGTAGCGAGTGATGAGTGCGCGCTTATACGTCGTTGCCGACGTGCGCTAAGTAAGGCAATGTGCGGAGCATCATGGCGATCTACCATTTTTCCGCCAAGGTTGTGAGCCGCGCGAACGGATCGAGCGCCGTTGCGAGCGCCGCCTATCGTTCCGCGTCCGAGCTGCACGATGACCGTCTGAACCGCGATCACGATTTCAGCAACAAGGCCGGTGTGATCCACTCCGAGGTGATGTTGCCGGAGGGCGCACCGGAGCGTTTAAACGACCGCTCGACCTTGTGGAACGAAGTGGAGGCCGGTGAGAAGCGCAAGGACGCGCAGCTTGCCCGCGAAGTGGAGTTCTCGATTCCGCGCGAGATGAACGAGAAGCAGGGTGTCCAGCTCGCACGCGATTTCGTGAAGAAGCAGTTTGTCGATCGCGGGATGGTCGCAGACCTGAACGTGCATTGGGACAAGGCGAAGGACGGCACGCCGAAGCCGCACGCGCATGTGATGATGACGATGCGCGACGTGGGACCGGACGGCTTCGGGAAGAAGAACCGGGACTGGAACAGCACCGAGCTGTTGAAGGACTGGCGCGAGGCGTGGAGCGCGCACGTCAACGAGCGCATGGCCGAGCTGGGGCTTGAGGGTCGGATCGATCATCGCTCCTATGAGGCGCAGGGGATTGGCCTGGAGCCGCAGCACAAGATCGGACCCGCAGCATCGCGCCGGCCGGAGCAGGGACTTGAGGCGGAGCGGATCGAGGATCACACGCGCATCGCCCGTGAGAACGGCGCGAAGATCATCGCCAATCCTAATGTCGCGCTGGACGCGATCACGCGCAGCCAAGCGACGTTCACCACCCGCGACCTTGCGACGTTCGCGTTCCGCCACAGCGACGGCAAGGATCAGTTCGACCAGGTAATGGGGGCGGTACGGGCGTCGCCCGAGCTGGTCGCATTGGGGAAGGACGGGCGGGACCAGGAGCGGTTCACGTCGCGCGACATGATTGCAGTAGAGAACCGGCTTGAGCGGGCCGGCGACGAGCTGGCGGGCCGGGGCGAACACAGTGTCGGCGATCGGCAGCGTGACGCCGCGATCGGCGCGGCCGAGGCGCGGGGGCTTGTCCTGTCCCGCGAGCAGCGCGACGCGTTCGATCACGTCACCGGCGACGCAGGGCTGGCGTCCGTCGTCGGCTACGCCGGCAGCGGCAAATCTGCGATGCTGGGCGTCGCGCGCGAGGCATGGGAGGGGCAGGGCTACACGGTTCGTGGCGCGGCATTGTCGGGCATCGCGGCCGAGAACCTTGAGGGCGGGTCCGGCATCCGGTCCCGCACCATCGCCAGTCTTGAACACGCATGGGGGCAGGGGCGCGAGCAGCTAGGCCCTAGGGACGTGCTGGTGGTGGACGAGGCCGGCATGATCGGCTCGCGCCAGATGGAGCGGGTGCTGTCGCAGGCGCGCGATGCCGGGGCCAAGGTTGTCATGGTCGGCGACCCCGAGCAGTTGCAGGCGATCGAGGCGGGCGCGGCGTTCCGCAGCGTCACCGAGCGCCACGGCGCGGCCGAGATCACCGAGATCAGGCGGCAGCGCGAGGACTGGCAGCGCGACGCCACCCGCGCGCTGGCGACCGGGCGCACCGGCGAAGCGATCCACGCCTATGACGGCAAGGGCATGGTCCACGCGGCCGACACCCGCGAGCAGGCGCGGGGCGAACTGGTCGACGGGTGGGATCGCGCGCGCCAGGCCGAAGCCGGAAGCACCCGGATCATCCTCACCCACACCAACGCCGAAGTGCAGAGCCTCAATGGCGAGGCGCGCGACCGGTTGCGCGCGAGCGGCGACCTTGGCGACAACGTGACGGTGAAGGCCGAGCGTGGCGAGCGGCAGTTCGCGACCGGCGACCGCATCATGTTCCTGCGTAACGAACGGGGTATGGGGGTGAAGAATGGCACGCTCGCCACGATCGAGCGGGTATCGCCCGAGGGCATGGCGGTGCGCCTCGATGACGGGCGCGGGGTCGCGTTCGACACCAAGGATTACGCCCATGTCGATCACGGCTATGCGGCGACGTTTCACAAATCGCAGGGCGTGACGGTCGATCGGGCGCATGTCCTCGCCACCCCCGGCATGGACCGCCACAGCGCCTATGTCGGCATGTCGCGGCATCGTGACGACGTGCAGCTCCATTATGGCCGCGACGACTTCGCCGATCAGCGCCAGCTTGTCCGCACGCTCAGCCGCGAGCGGGGCAAGGACATGGCCGGCGATTACGCCAAGCCCGAGCAGGACCAGGCCCGCGCGTTCGCCGATCGGCGCGAGATCCGGTTCCCGGAACGCGCGCGCCAGATGGTCGAGAAGGTCCGCGACAAGGCCAGGGGCATGTTCGCCGGCTTCCGGCCGAAACCGCCGCTGGAGAAAGCGGCGTCGCCAGTGCTTGATCGCGGCGGGCTTTCGACCGCTGGCAAGCCCGACCAGGCCAAGGCGATCGAACGCTATGCGCGTGCCGTGGGCGATATAGGCCGGATGCGCGACAAGGGGCTGCCGGTGCTGCCGCATCAGGAAAGCGCCTTGCAGAAAGCCGGTGAGACGCTGGACGCGAGCCGTCCCCATACCGCGCGTGATCTTGCATCGGCGTTGGCGCGCGACCCGAAGCTGATCGAGCAGGTGGCGGGCGGCAATACGACCGGTGCCGCGCGCGCGATGGCCGAAGAGCAGCGCGTGCGGCTCGATCCGGAGGCGCGCGCGGACCGGTTCGTGGAGGGTTGGCAGAAGATGCAGCAGGCGCGGGCGGGCATGGAGCGGGCCGGCGACAGCGCCGGTGCCGAGCGGTTGCGCGAGCGGATGGAGAAGGCCGCGGGTGGCCTGCACCGCGACCCACAGCTCGAATCCGCGTTGCGCGCCCGCGCGCCCGAGCTGGTACTGAAAACCGAGCGCGAGCGGGCGATCGGCGATGCCCTGTCGTCGTCGCTTGATCGCGGGCGCGATCGGGACCGGGGGATGAGCCGGTGAGAGTTCGTGCCTTCGGGTATGATCCGGTTTGTGCTTTCGTGCGGTAAAAGGAGAAGCAATGCATGGGTGACGATCACGAACTAGATGCCGCAGCGGAGGCGTTCGAGGGCGTGCGTGGCGAGCTTGCATTGATGCGCCGCGCCGTCGAGCGACTGGCAGCTGAACGTGCCGAAGTGCCGGAATTCCCCGATTACAGCGAGACGCTGGGGAAGATGGCGAAAGCGCTTAACGCGACCATGCAGAATGTCGGCGTGCTGGCGAAGGCGGCCGAGGACAATGTCGCGCCGCGCTATGTCGCCGACAGGATCGTCGCGGCCGGCGCCCATGCCCGTGATGAGGACCGGCGCTTGATCGCGACCGCCGGCGAGAAGATGGACAAGGCGACCACCGCCTTGCACGGCATCGGTGGTTATGCCCGCCGCGCGGACGAGCAGCGCCGGACCCTGTGGCAGGTCGGCGCCGGGGCGTTCCTGGGCGGGGCGCTGCTATGGATGATCGTGCCGGGGATCGTCGCGCGCGAGTTGCCGGCGAAATGGCAGGTGCCCGAGTGGATGGCGGTGCGCACGCTCGGCCTGCCGAAATGGGAAGCCGGTCAGCGGCTTATGCAAGCCGCAGCACCGGATGCTTTTGCTAACATCGCGGCGGGTGACCGGATTGTCACCGCCAATCGCGTTATTTTGCAGGCGTGCAGAAAACGCGCGAACAAGGGGCGCACGCCGGTGCGATGTACGATTAGTGTTGATCCGTTGAAACAATGAACTGGTACTGGCGATTGGATGTCAATCTGCAGGACCCCGTCGGCGCCGTAGATACATTACAGCGTTTAGCGCCACTTGCTTCCTAAGTGCCGCCAAATCCGGAAACCAATGCGAAAAAATCGACTCGATAATCGAATAAGCAAAAATATAGTATTTGGATGCCGAAATCCTGACCGGCGCAACGTGCGGGCACATGCCAATAGCATCTTCGCGCTGGCAATCCATACGCCGGCTGGGACCGCCAGCTCCCACCAGTGGATGGGATGGCGGATGAACGGAGGCGAGTATTTCATTGTCAAATTAGACAGTTCGCTGATCGACACAACATAGCCTCATTCCATGGCAGTTATCAAGGACTAATAATCTTATTTCAGTGGGTATGGCCATCGAGCTTGCGTAGGTCGTTATGTAAAGCGGTTGCGGCGATAGCTGCATGACCCATGGCGACGCTTATCTGATCTAGCGCCATAACGATGTCACCAGCAGCGTAAACACCCGAGATGCTAGTGCGCTGTTTGGTATCAACTACAATACAGCGATCATCGCTAAGCTCGACCCCGAGCTGCTTCGCAAGAGCATTATTGCTGTCCGAACCCAACGCCGGGTAGATCGTATCGAACTGCATTTCGGTCGCATCGGCTAGACGCAGCGTTACGTGTTCTCCAGAAAAGTCGATTTGTTCGAGTGCACTTGGCGCGAAAGCGATGCCTGCCCCCTCCAGCGCGCCGCGGTCGGAAGCGTCGAGTTCGAAATCCTCGTTCGCCACCAGTGTTATTCGGTCGGAGAACGTGCGAAGGAACAGCGCCTCAGCGACGCCATGCGTGTCCGCACCGATGACACCGATAGCCTGGCCAGTCGCTTCATAACCGTCGCAGATCGGGCAGTAGCGCAGCAGGCCGCGATCCAGTGCGTCGCGATGGGCCGCGGCGTCGATCGAGGGGCGACGGTTCTCGACACCCGTTGCGATCAGGATCGATCGCGTGGACAGGGTTATTCCCACCCCGCGAGCGTCGAAGTCATTGGCGTTTTGCGCTACTGCATCAATGCGGGCAGTCACAATCGTAGCACCGTAGCGCTCGGCCTGTTCGCGCATCCGTTGTAGAAGATCATCACCAGCGATCCCGTCCGGAAAACCGGCGTGATTGTGCGAACGCGGTATCCATTTTGCCCGGCTATTTCCCTCATCGACCACGATGACGCGCCGATGACAGCGTGCAAGGTAGATTGCGGCAGTCAATCCCGCTGGTCCGCCGCCGATGATGAGCGCATCGCATCGAGCTTCTGTCACGCCATCCGTCCCATCGGAGCCCGAGGGGCAGAGGGCGCGAGGGGTAGCGAAGCGTTGTCGAAATGACTGCGAGCCGTCATCGAGAGCCCTTTTCAGAAGCTTGCCGTTCGGCAAGCCAAGTCTGCATCGTCTTGATCTCTGCCTGTTGGGTTCGGATTACTTCCTCCGCCATCGCACGAATTTTTGGATCTGTTCCATTAGCGATTACGGCACGCGCCATCTCCACTGCACCTTCGTGATGGGGAATCATGCCTCGCAGGAAGTCGGTGTCCGGATCGCCCGTGGATGGCACGACCATGCTTGTCTTATCGTGCGGAGGGTTCGCCCCGTGCATCGCATCGGTCAAACCCAACTCTTTTGACGCGAACTGGTAGGGAGGCTTTTCTGCGGAACAGGCGGACAGAGCCATAGCAACACTGAGAATGAGCCAGCGCGCCTTGATGAGCGACATTCTTTTTTCCTTATTAAAATAGTCGGTTCCTGGATCGAACCCGCGTGAACGATGCCTACTCAAAGTGCGATTTCCTCGATGAGAAGAAGCGTCAGGAAGCCGACGAAGAACATCGCACTGATCAGCGGCGTGTCCGGCTTCTCGTGTGCTTCGGCTAGCAACTCTTCGGTGACGAGGAACAGAAGCGCCATCAGGCCGAAGCACAGGAAGCCGGCGACCACCGGGGGTGACAAGCCAGCGACCGGGATCGCCAGCAGCGCGCCGATCGGCAGCAGCAGCGCGAGTCCCACCACGGTAAGGATGATCCTGAGTTTAGAGGTGATGGATTCAGCGAGTTCCGTCGTCAGCGTCACGCCGAGGAACAGCACCTCCAGCGTGAGCGCGACGGTGAGCAGAACGCCCGCCTTGGCGCCGGCGACGAACGCAAGGCCCAGCACCAATCCGTCGACGACGATGTCGATCCCGACCGCGGATATCAATGTGACCGGTCCGGCCGCGCGGGCCTCGTATGCTTTCAGTCCCAGCATGACCGCGACCCCGGCCGATCCGCCGATGAACGTCGCCAGCGGCGACCCGGCGTGCAGGACCTGAGGCAGGATTTCGGTCGCCGCAGCGGCGAACACGACACCTGCCGCGAGGTGCTGCATGGCAGATATGAACGCGTCGCCCGGCCTGCGCCAAGTCGCGAACGCACCGCCGAGGATAACCGCGAGGACCGGAATGATGGTATAGCTCAGCGCCAGCATGATTTTCCCCTGAACGACAGATGTTCGTTGCCACCCTTTTGCCCGATCCGCTCGAGGTGGAGCAGATCCTTGCCGATCGCGACCGTCAATCTTCCATCGACTGCGCGCGCACGTCCGCGTGGCACGGTCAGCGTTTCACGGTCCTCTGGCGCTGAACCGACCAGATCGACAACGAAGCTGTCGGCACTCAAGCCAGTTAGGATCGATGATCCATCCTCACAGGTGAAGACATGCATCTGCATCTTGGAACCGGGCGCCGAGGTGTTGTGCGCCTCGCCATCGGCATCCGCATCTGGGGACGAGCACGCCGCGGCGAGCAAAGCGATTAGCACCACGCCCGCACGCCTGACGAACACGCTTCCAGACAGGATTCCACGGCTGATCTGTGTCATCCGAGTGGAATGCTCATGATGTCCCTGTAGGCCGACAGGAGCTTGTTCCTGACCTGAAGCGTCGCCTCGAATGACACAGAAGCGCGGTTCTGCATCAACGCTACAGTGACGATGTCAGTGGTCTCGCCCCGATCGTAGCGCTCGGTGGCCACATCCTCCGCTTCCTGCGCTTCGTTCACCTTGCCGACGATGTTCTTGAGGGTGTCCCCGAATGTCGCGGGCGCTTCGGTCCGCGGCACGGCCGTAGCTGCACCCGGCGCCGCAGCAGGCGACGCCAGGCGGTTGAGCGTCTGACTGCGTGCGAGGATCTGCGCACGAACGGCTAGGACGCCGGAGACGGTGGTATCGGACATCTCAAACGGTCCTTCCTAACCTGCGGAGACCGCATCGGATGGACGCGGTCTCCAGGACATCAGGCGGTCCGCGACGCGGCGAACCGATCGCGATAGGCGAGCAGCCGCAACGCGTTCACGACGACAAGCAACGTCGACCCTTCGTGCATGGCGACGGCTGCCCCGATCCCGAGACCGAAGATCGTCGCGGGCACCAGGATCGCCACCACGCCCAGACTGACGAAGACGTTCTGCCGGATGATCGACCGGGTCTGCCGCGACAGGCCGACCGCAAACGGGAGATGGGCGAGGTCGTCCGCCATCAGCGCCACGTCGGCAGTCTCCAACGCGACGTCGGAGCCCGCCGCGCCCATCGCGATCCCGACGGTCGCATTCGCCATCGCGGGCGCGTCGTTCACGCCGTCGCCGACCATCGCCACCTTGCCGTCGCTGCGCAGCTTCTTGATCGCCTCGACCTTGTCTTCCGGCATCAGGTCGCCCCATGCCTCGTCGATACCAACCTCGCGGGCGATTGCCTCAGCGACCGTCTGGTTGTCGCCCGAGATCATGATCATGCGCTTGATGCCGAGCGTGCGCAGCATCGCGAGCGTCGCCTTGGCTGCCGCACGGGGCGTATCCATCAGCCCGATCACGCCCAGATCGACGTCACCGCGTCGCACGACCATTGTCGTCCGCCCGCCCGCGCGGAGCCGTTCGACCGCGGCCATCGTTTCTTCGGCCAATGCAGCGAGACCGTCCTTGCCGAACATCTCGGCCTTGCCGATCGTGACAGGATCGCCCTCCAGCGTCGCGCGGACGCCACGGCCGGTCAGGCTTTCCAGATCGCTAGCCTGTGGCAACGCGGCGTCGTTTAGGCGTGTCTTGCCGTCCTTGACGATCGCCGCAGCAAGAGGGTGATCGCTCAGGGCTTCCACGGCGACGGCCGTGATAAGAAGCCGGTCATCGGCTACCCCCGCCATAGCGACAACATCGGTGATCCGAGGCTGGCCTTCCGTGAGCGTGCCGGTCTTGTCGAAAGCGATGGCGGTCAGCGAACCGAGGTTCTCCAGCGGCCCGCCGCCCTTCACCAGCACACCGCCGCGCGCGGCGCGAGCGACACCCGACAACACGGCGCTCGGCGTTGCGATCGCCAGCGCGCAGGGGCTGGCGGCGACGAGGACTGCCATCGAGCGGTAGAAGCTGTCGCGGAAGGGTTCATCGATGACGACCCACGCGAACAGCAGCAGGACGGCCAGACCCAACACCACCGGCACGAACACGCGCTCGAACCGGTCGGTCATGCGTTGCGTCGGTGACTTCTGCGTCTCAGCCTCGCTGACCATCTTCACGACTTTGGCGAGCGCGCTTTCGGTCGACAAGCGCGTGACCTCTATCTCGATCGCCCCGCTACCGTTGATCGTGCCGGCGAACACACGGCTGGCGGCATCGACGCGGTCGGGATCGGCCCGGGCCTGATCCGCATCGTCGACGGCGGTCTTGTCGACCGGGATACTCTCGCCCGTCACAGGCGCCTGGTTGATACTGCTTGAGCCCAGTGTCAGGAAGCCGTCGGCGGGCAGCCGCGCATTGGGTTTGACAACGACGATGTCGCCCATCACCAGCGTATCGACTGAGACCTCGCTGATCCGGCCTTCCCGGCGAACCAGGGCTGTTTTCGGCGCCAGCTCGGCCAGTGCCTCGATCGCTCGCTTGGCGCGGCCCATCGCATAATGTTCGAGGGCATGGCCAAAGCTGAACAGGAACAGGAGCAGCGCGCCTTCCGCCCAGGCGCCGAGCGCGGCCGCCCCCGCCGCGGCGACCAGCATCAGCGTGTCGATCTCAAACCGGCGCATTCGCAGATTATCGATCGCCTCGCGAACGGTGAAGAAGCCGCCCAGAACATAGGCGATCAGGTAGCAGGCGAGCGGCAGCCAGGACGGTGCCCCGACAACCAGTTTCTCGATCGCGAAGCCGACGCCGAGGACGGCACCGCAGCCGAGCGCGAAGAACAGCTCGGTGTTCGGTCCGAGGATACCGCCATGACTGTGGTTGTGTCCCTCCTTGCCGTGATCGTGTTCGCCCGGACCATGATCGTGACCCGCGTGATCGTCGTTCGAGGTTTGGGAAGCGGGCGCGTCACGATCGGCAACGGCGCTGCGGATGGTGGCTTCGTCGGTGCGTTCCCGGTCGAACTCGACCTGCACACGACCACCAGCAGCGACATCGGCTTCCAGTACTCCAGGCATGGCCTTTAATCGATCGGCGAGGGTACGCGCGCGCCGTTGATGCATGGCCGCGATGTCGAACATCGCGTGACCATAGCGCGCACCGATTTGCGCGCCTGCGCCAGACGCTACCTTGCGAATGCGAAAGAGTGAAAGCCGGTCTGGATCGTAATGAATGCACAATTGCGCCGGCGTCTCGCCGCTGGCGGGGACGACATGGGCTTCGCTGACGCCTTCGCGGTCTACCAACCTCTGTACAAGCCGCGTGACGCAGGCGTCCGCGGCATCCGGCACGTCGGGCAGGATGACGGCAAGGTCGAGCCTGGTTTTCTCAGCCATTCTGATTGTCCTTGGTTAGGCGCGCATCCTGTTTCGCGTCGCGCAGGATCTTGATGCCGCCCCACAATTGGATGGCGGCCGTCGCCAGCCCGACCACGAGGTCCGGCCAGTTCACGCCCAGCCACATGACCAAAGCGCCGGCGATGACAATGCCGCCGTTCGAGATGAAGTCGTTAAGGCTGAAGGTCGTCGCCGCGCGCAGGTTGACGTCCTTGTTCTCCAGCTTCTGCAGGAGGCGCAGGCAAAGATAATTGATTATACCCGCGACGATCGACATGCCGATCATGGTCGGACCGATCGGATCGCTGCCCTGCGCGAAACGGCGCGCGACATCGATGAGGACCGCGACCGCGAACAGGAGCAGCATGATGCCGGACACCCCGGCCGCGAGTTGCTTCCAGCGTGCGCTGCGCGTCAACGCGACGATGCTGAGCCCATAGACCGCGGCATCGGAACCGTTGTCGAGACCATTGGCGATCAGCGCGCTGGAATCGCCAATCAGTCCCGTGGCGACGAACGCCAAGGCGAGTCCGGCATTGAGGATCAGGACGATCCAGAGCGTACGTCGCTGGCGATCCGTTGTGCTGGCGCTCAGAGTGGGATCGCTCATAACCGGGTTGCCTTCTGGCAAAGTACCGGGCGTTTGCCAGGTGCCTCGATCTTGATCTGGTTGCCGGAGAAGGTCGCGGTCTCCGCATCGCCGACATATTGGAGGCCTTGCAGCGGTGCGGTCAGAACGGCCGCAGGTGCTTTCGCATCGCGTCGTAACTCGACCGTGAGCCCCTGATCCTTGAAGTCGACCAGGAGCGTCTTGTTATCGTCGCATCGATAGGGGTGACGCCCAGGTGCCCTGCTGGCCACGGCGCTGTCCGCGGCGTGGATCTCCTGTTCGGTCGGGGGGCCCTTCTGCGGCTGCTCGGAACAGCCGGCCAATATCAGTATGGCGCCCAGGCCCAAGCCAACATGATACATCGTCATCGCTGCCTCCGTTGATTTCGCGCGCCGATGCGCGCAGTTCCAGTCCGGCTGTTCGGAACCGGGACCGCCGACAGGCGGCGAAGCTGGCGATCCAGGCACCTGTCCGACTGCACGAGGCTCGTCTGGAGCCTGCGGCGCATCAGGGCCCAGAGCGGACGACCGAAGATGCCTGAGAAGCGCAGACTATGGCGCAGGCGGGTTCCGGCGGGATCGCTTTCCAGCGCATAGGCTTCCTCGAACATCAGGAACCTGGCCACGCCGGCCGTCCACGCGAACGCTAGCGGTTTGTCGGCGCGGATGATGTCCGCCTTGGCCGTCATGGACTTGTCGAGCCCGCCAATGCGGAACGTGTAATCGGCATCGCCACCGCAGACCGCAGCGCCGGAAAGCTGGATAAACGGCTTCCATTGCGTGTGACCGGCAAAGTCGGTGAGGACGGTCCAGACGCGTAGCGGTGAAGCATTGAGCGTCGTCACATTGTCGATCGTCATCATGGGCGAACCTCCTTCCATGGAGTGAAGCCTGAGGGAGGGCGCAGGCGCCCTCCCTCAGGGTCATGCATGCTGCGGCAGCGCCGTGGCGGTTTCCGCCGTGTCCGCGTCGTCGACCTTCACCGCTCGCTGGCCGAACCGTGCGTACAGCGTCGGCAGCACGAACAGCGTCAGTAGCGTCGCCGAGATCAGCCCGCCGATGACGACGGTTGCGAGCGGCTTCTGAACTTCCGCGCCTGCCCCGCTGGCGAACGCCATCGGCACGAAGCCGAGACTTGCGACGAGCGCGGTCATGACGACGGGGCGTAACCGCTGAAGAGCGCCCGTATGCGCCGCTTCGGCCCGGTCCATGCCGGAGCGGATCAGGTCCTGTACCGAGCTGACCATGACGAGGCCGTTGAGGACCGCGATGCCCGACAGTGCAATGAACCCCACCGCGGCCGAGATCGAGAAGTCCATGCCGCGTGCGAACAGCAGCAACACGCCGCCCACCAGCGCGAATGGTACGCCGGTGAAGACGATCGCGGCATCGCGGACCGACCCCAACGCCCCGTAGAGCAGCAACAGGATCAGCACGAAGCAGGCCGGCACCACGAGCTGAAGCCGCTTACTCGCGGATTCCAGATTCTCGAACTGCCCGCCCCATTCCAGGTAGCTGCCCGGCGGCAGGCGCACCCCGCTGGCAACCGCGGCTTGCGCGTCCGCCACCACGCTGCCGACGTCGCGCCCACGGACGTTCGCCTGAACGACGACACGGCGTTTGCCGTTCTCGCGGCTGATCTGGTTCGGCCCGTCGACGACGCCGATGTCGGCGACGCTGGACAGCGGCACATAGCCACCGCCTGCGACCGGCACCTGCACCTGTTCGAGCAGCCCGAGATCTGCACGTTCTGCGTCCGACAGGCGGATGACGACCGGGAAGCGCCGGTCGCCTTCGAAGATCATGCCCGCCGTTCGCCCGCCGAGAGTGGCGGTGATGGTGTCCTGCACGTCCTGCGCGGTGACGCCGACCCGCGCCATCGCGTCGCGGTTCACCCGGATGTCGAGCATCGGAAGCCCCGTCGTCTGTTCCACCTTCACGTCGGCTGCGCCCTGCGTCTTGCGCAGGATGCCGGCGATTTGTTCGGCGGTGCGGTTCATACTGGCGAAGTCGTCGCCAAACACCTTGATCGCGAGATCGCCGCGAACGCCGGCGATCAGCTCGTTGAACCGCATCTGGATCGGCTGCGTAATTTCATATGCGTTGCCTGGAAATTGCGCGAGCCTGGTTTCCAATCGTTCGACGAGTGCGGCCTTCTCCAGCTTGGGATCGGGCCATTCGGCATGCGGCTTCAGGATGACGAACATGTCGGTCGCGTTCGGCGGCATCGGGTCCGAGGCCAGTTCGGCCGTGCCCGTCTTCGAGAAGACGAACCGCACCTCGGGCTGTTTCGAGACCATCCGCTCGATCGGCACCTGCATCGCCTGGCTCTGCTGGACCGACGTCGCCGGGATACGTAGCGACTGGATGAGCAGGTCGCCTTCGTCGAGCTGGGGGAGGAACACCTGCCCCAGCGTCGTGAAGGCGAATGCCGCCAGCACGAGGCTGACTACGCTGGCGCCGATGGTGATCGATGGCCGCTTCATCGCCTTTTCCAGGCCCGGTTCGTAGCGCTGCTTCAGCCACGAAATGATCCGACCGTCCTCCTCATTCACCTTCCGCGACAGCCAGATGGCAATCGCCGCAGGTACGAAGGTCAGCGACAGCACGAAGGCGAAGAGCAGCGCGATGATGACGGTGAGCGCCATCGGCACGAACGTCTTGCCCTCGACCCCGGTGAGCGTCAGCAGCGGTACGTAGACGAGGATGATGATCGCCTGTCCGTACACGGACGGACGGATCATCTCACGCGCCGCGGTCGCAACGGCCTCCAGCCGCTCCTTGACGCTCAGCAGCCGGCCTTCGTGATGCTGTTTCTCGGCAAGGCGCCTGAGCGCATTCTCGACGATGATGACCGCGCCGTCGACGATGAGTCCGAAGTCGAGCGCGCCCAGAGACATGAGGTTGGCCGACACGCCGAGCCGGAGCATTCCGAACCCGGTCAGCATCATCGTGACCGGAATGACCGCCGCAGCGATCAGCGCGGCGCGGAAGTTGCCGAGCAGCAGGAACAGCACGACGATGACGAGCAATGCGCCCTCGGACAGGTTTTTCGCGACCGTCTTGATCGTCGAATTGACCAGCGCGGTACGATCCATCACCGGCTGCACCACCACGTCGGGCGGCAGCGATGCGTTGATGGTTTTCAACCGGTCGGCGACCGCCGTTGCCACGTTGCGACTGTTTTGGCCGATCCGCATAACCGCGGTGCCGACCACGACTTCGGTGCCGTTCTCCGAGGCCGAACCCATCCGGATCGCCTGTCCCGTGCGGACGGTCGCAACCTGATCGAGCGTAATGGGGATACCGTCGCGGGTTGCGACGACGGTGCGCGCTAGTTGGTTCGCGTTGCGAACCAGCGCGTCCGAGCGGACCGCCAGGCCTTCACCATTGCGGTTGACGAAGCCCCCGCCGACGCTGGTGTTGTTCTTCTCGAGCGCGGTGCCGAGATCAGTCAGCGTAATCTTGAGCGACGCCAGCTTCTGGACGTCGGGAACGACCAGAAACTGCTTGGCGTAGCCGCCGATAGAATCGATGCCGGCTACCCCGGTGACGTTCTTCAGCAGCGGTGTGACGATCCAGTCCTGCGCCGTACGTAGATAGGTCGCCTTGTCCTCGGGCGTCGTCAGCCGCTCGCCTTCCGGCGTGATATAGCTGCCGTCGGGTTGCTGCCCCGGCTCGCCGGCACGGTGCTTGTCGTCCTTCCGGTGCTCGAGCCGGACGGTCCACATGAAGACCTCACCGAGCCCCGTCGCGATCGGCCCCATTTCGGGGTTCACGCCGGCCGGCAGGTTCTCCGAGACGCCCTGCAATCGCTCGCCGACCTGTTGGCGGGCAAAGTAGATGTCGGTGGAGTCGTCGAAGACCGCGGTGATCTGGGCGAAGCCATTACGGCTGAGCGAGCGGGTATTGTCGAGGCCGGGAATGCCGGCAAGCGCGGTTTCGATCGGGAACGACACCTGCTTCTCCACCAGCTCGGGCGAGAGGGCGGGCGCGCGGACGTTGATCTGCACCTGGTTATTCGTGATGTCCGGTACTGCGTCGATCGGCAGCCGGGAGAGCGAAAAGGCGCCGATGACGGCGACGATGGCGGTGAGGAGCAGGACGAGCCAGCGCTTCTCGACCGCCCAGTTTACGATGCGGGCGATCATGACATCAATCCTCGTGCGCCGCTTCGCCCTTGCCGAGTTCGGCCTTCAGGGTGAAGCTGCCAATGGTGGCGATTTGCTCCTGGCCGGTCAGGCCGGAGCGAATGATGACGGTATCGCCGGCCGCGTCGCCGAGCGTTACAGGGGTTGCCTGGAACCCCTTGGCCGTCCGGACGAAGACGACCGACTTGCCCTCGACCGTCTGAACGGCCGTCGTCGGCACGCGGACCGCGGTGCTGCCACCGCTGCCGCTGAGCTGGACCGAGGCGGTGACGGGCTCGCCGACGCGCCACTGACCGCCGCCATTGTCGAGAGTCGCGATGACCGGCACCTGCCGCGTCTGTGAATCGAGCGCAGGCGACACGAAGCTGATCCGTGCGATCGCCTGCCGCCCCGGTGCCGTCACGGTGACGATATTGCCCGGCTTTACCCGGCCGGCGTCTTCCGGCTTAAGGTTGAGCGCCAGCGACACCCGGCCGAGATTGGCGATGCGATAGAGTTCGCTGTCTGCTGCGACCGTCTGCCCGAGCACGACTGGTCGGGCGATGACCTGACCGCCGATCGGTGCGACGATGCCGAGCCGGTTGAGCCCGCCCCCGCCGCCGCCTGCTGCCGATACCTGACTTTGTGCCTGCCGGTAGGCGATACCCGCCTCCGTTGCCGCGGTGCGCGCGGCAATCAAATCCTGCTCGGGGGACACGCGCTGCGCGAACAGCCGCTGCTCGCGGCCAAGATTGGAGTTGGCAAGCGCGAGCCGGGCACGCGATGCCTCGACCTCACCCTTGAGCTGTGCTGCCTCGCGGCTTTCGATGACGGCGATCGTTTGTCCGCGCCCGACTGATTGGCCAAGGTTCCGGGTCAGCGAGACGACACGTCCGCCGATCGCCGCCGAGACGACCTGCGTCCCTTGCGGGTCGCCTTCGATCGTCGCCGGCAGGTCGATCGTACCCGCGCCACCCGTCAGCGGACGACCGATCTGGACCCCGGCTGCGGCGATCTGGTCCGCCGAGAGCGTCACGGCACCCTCATCGGCATGGGCGGCGTCGTTACCGCCGGCCCCGGCGCCGGCCGTGGTTTCGTTCCCGGCAGTCTCGTTGCCGCCTTCGGGGGCGCTACCGCAGGCCGCGAGCAACAGGGCAAGGCCGAACGGCAGGACGCCGCCCGTCAGGATGGTCTTCATCGGTCGGTTCCCCCGGTAATGGTTGTCGGTGCAGGCGCGGTCAGTCGCTCCAGTCGCGCACGGCTATTCTGGTAGTTGGCGAGCGCGTCGATCGCGGCGACGCGAGTCTCGGCGAGCGTGCGTTCGGCATCGAGGAGATCGAGTTGGCCGAACTTGCCTTCGCGGTAGCCGATCCGCGCGATCCGGGCGGCTTCGGCTGCTGCCGCCAGCGCTGGCCCGACCGCGGCCCGCGCCGAGGTCGCGGCATTGGCGGCTTCGGCCTGGGCGTCTGTGATCGCCTGCTCGACGTCAAGCGCGGTAACACGCCGGACGGCCTCCGCCCGTGTTCGCTCGGCCGTCGCCTGCGCGATGGCGGCGCGGCCATTGTTAAAGATCGGAATCGGGATCGAGATCGCGAACACCGCGGCGGTGTCGTTGGTCGCTTCCAGTCGCCGGAGCGCCGGTCCGATGTTGATGTCGGGCACGCGGTTCGCGCGCGCGAGCCGGATGCCGGCATCGGCAATGGCGAGATCGGCGTCCGCTGCCGCCAGCGCCAGCGTGCCGGCGGTCTGAGCTGGTGCTGCCGGGCCGAAGGTCGCCGGCGGTAGCCGATCGAGCAATCCGGCATCGAGCGTGCCGTCGATCGGACGACCGAGACGCCGCGCAAGGTTCGTCCGCGCGGCTTCGGCGAGCCGAGTGAGCCGCTCGACATTGGCATCGGCGTTGATGCGCGCGACGTCGGCGCGTTGTTGTTCCAGTGGTGACGCACGCCCCGCCTGGACGCGGACGGAGGCGCCGCGCAGCACTTCGGCCGCGATCCGCGCCTGGTCACGCGCCGTCACCAGCCGCCGTTCTGCCGCGATTGCGTCGACATACAGCTGCGTGACCTGCACGCGGATGTCGGCCGCAACGATCGCGCTTTGGAGCTGCGCGCGCGATAACTGCGCGTCGGCGACGCCGACGCGGGCACGACGCTTACCGCCCAGCTCTATCGGGATCGCGACCCCTAGCGTCGTCTCCGCGCTCCGTACGCCCCTATAGGGACCGGAGCCGACGACGTTCTCGACCTGTCCTTGAAAAACGGGGTTGGGTCGCAGGCCGGCTACAGCGCGGGCCGCCTGTGCGGCCTCGATCGACGCCGTGGCAGCAGCACCCGAAGGCGCTGACCCGCCCGCGGCCGACACGGCCTGATCGAGCGAGAAGCCGGGCAGCGGTTGTGCCGCGGTCGGCGTTTCGGCTGGGGTAGTCGCCTGTGGCGACTGCCCCTGTTGCGCCTGCGCGATCGATGCGCAGGACGCCGCGGCCAGGACGGCCGCGAGCATTGTTTTCATGGAATATCGATCCTGACAGAACACGTCGTGCCGGCAAATGCCGGCGAGCGGGTGTCGTCAGGCGGCCGGTGGCCTCAACGCAGGGTCAACCACATGCGACGCAATGGCACTGGCAGGTGTAGGAAACGGACGCAGGCCGCCTACACGGGCTATCGACGGCAGCGTATCACTTGCCGGCACATCCAGTGTTTGACCGTGGCAGGTGGCATGGTGGTGCGGCACCGCCTTATCGGCATCGCCTTGCGATTGATCGGCGTCGCCGTCGCTATGCACTGTGCCGCTGCACTCGATAGTCACCGGCCCCGGAATTTCGCGCGCATGCACGGTCGCCGTCATCACCAGGGACGACGCGATCATGACGCGCAAAAAGGACCAGAGCCTGCGTAGCATTGCAGGTCGTCTAGTCGAAATACGCCCGAGTGTCATCGCAAGACTTCCGGCGCTACCGGCCGGGCCTCTCGCCATGCCGGGATCGCTTCGGCGAGAACACGCCACGCTGACCGCAGGAAGATCAGCGCGATGACGCCGCCCACCGCAATATCGGGCCATGCCGCCCCGGTCATGGCGATCAGCCCGGCCGCAATCAGTACGCCGACGTTTGACGCCACGTCGTTGCGCGAACACTCGAACGTGCTGGACATATTCACGTTCTCCGACCGGAAGCGCCACAGCATCGCAAGGCAGGTCAGGTTGGCGACGAGCGCGGCACCGCCGAACGCCAGCATCAGTGAGGACGAGGGCGACACGCCGTTGACCACCTTGTCGACGATCTCGAATACGACCGCGATGCCGAATACCAGGATGATGCCGCCCTTGGCGAGTGCCGCCCCCGCTTCCCAGCGTGGGCCGCGGCTCAGCGCATAGAGGCTGAGTGCATAGACGACAGCATCGCCGAGCATGTCGACCGAGTCTGCCATCAGCGCGGACGACCGCGCGAACACACCTCCGCCGAACTCGGCGACGAACATGACGAAGTTGATAACCATGACGGCGATCAGCACGCGCCGCTGATCGGCCTTGCGGCCGAGCTGCGCGATCGTGTTGCCTTTCCTGGAACAGCAATCGTCCGCCATAATGCACTCGATTCGTGTGTCGGACCCCCCATATGCACCCTCATGTCACTAGAGGGTCAAGGGCTAGGCCATGAAGATTGGCGATATTGCGAAGCGCACCGGGCTGAAGGTCGAGACCGTCCGCTTTTACGAGGGCGAGGGTTTGATCGATGCACCGCGCCGGAGCGGGGGCAATTACCGCCTTTATGACGAGTCGCACCTCGATCGCCTGACGTTCATCAAGCGCTCGCGCGACCTCGGCTTTACGCTCGATCAGGTACGTGACTTACTCCGCCTGGCGGACGATCCGCGCGGATCGTGCGATGCGGTCGACGAGATGGCAGTGCTGCACATTGCTGAGATTGATCGAAAGCTCGCCGATCTTCAGGCGTTGCGCGACGAGATTGTCAAATGGGGTCGTTGCGATGCCACAACGATTGCCGAATGTCGGTTGATTGACGCTTTGTCATCAAAGACGCCTGAGCGTGCCTCACCCGTGTCATAACCGGACGAGACCGTTGAAAAAGGCCTGCGCGAAATCGGCGTGGCGGATGGCTGGTGACGCTGGCACGGTAGGATACGCCGCGTATCAGGCCGGCGCAGCCTGCCGGGCGAGGAGCTGAAGGTTGTATGCGGCTGCAGCCATGGTGAACTCCTCGGCGGCTCCTGACAGTCCTCGCAGCTTGAGCGTTCGTAGCCCCAGGTTGCGTTTCAGGTGGCCGAACACGCGCTCGATCCGCTGTCTTCGACGCCGTGCGTGCACATAGGCGTCGGTGCCGGCAAGGGCGCGCACGGTATCGCGGGCTTCCTCGCTGACGAGCCGGGTGACACCTCGCTTCGGACCGATGGTGCATTGCGGCTTCAGCTCACAGGCGGCGCAATCGGCTGGCCGGCTTCGGTAGACACGCACCTGCTTGGTCCGGTTGGTGCCGCAATAGCTGAGCAGCTTGTCCGCCGGACAGCAGTAGGCATCCGCTTCCCGGTCGTAGCGGAAGGCATCCCGGGTGAAGAAGGCGTCCCGCTGACGGGTCCGGTCTATGACCGGGATGTATGGCGTAATGTTCCGGTCGATCAGCCAGCCGAGCAGCCGAGCGCTACCATACGCCTTATCGGCCGAGAGACTGGCGGGTTCGATGCCCAGCCTGGTGCCGGCGCGTGATAGCAGCGTCCGGGTCGCCGCCACCTCGGCTGCGAAGCGGGCGGGCGTCGCCTCCACGTCGAGGATGCAGTCGGTGTCGAGGTCGAGCAGGGGGTTAA
>NZ_JACIAP010000020.1:0-41742 GCF_014194875.1 Sphingomonas sp. BK481
CATCGGCCGCATCGTGGACCTCTACTCACCCCAGGAATGCTCGAACTATTTTGCAGCCGCTGGTTACGATGCAGACTGATCAGAAACCGCTCTAATGGATCGTCTTTAGACGATCCATCGTGTGTGTTCGCGTCGCCGTTTTTCGCGGCTAAATTCTGGTTGGTGGTCATCGCTGCGGCTCCATCATATTGATGTCGGCAGGGAGATTTCTAGCGGCCGAAACATGGCGAACCTGTTCGGCATGAGCGCTGGACGTATCAATGGATCGGGACATTTTGCCTCCTGTTGATCAAGAGGCGAGCCCGGCCAGAAGCCGGGCGTTGGAAACCCTGCGCTAGGACAAGGCGCTGCCACCTTTGGGCAAGCCTTGGACATGCGTGACAGCCGCCCGGCCGAGAAGCTCGACCGGACCTAGCGATTGTCGGGGTTTCCATGCCCCACGGACGGGATTGACCGTGCCGCGCACTCTCGATTGCACTAGCTGCCGCTGCGCGCAAGACATGCTTGCGGGTGCAGCCCGTCAAGGATGCCGGGCAGGAGATTGCCCCTGCTGTCCATCAGAGCTTGTGCGATGATCTGCCCCCTTAGGCGCCGCGTGTCGAAGCGCATGCGCTCGTCGCAGTGTGATCCTCCATATCATCGCTACAGAACCGCTGGAGCGCTGATTGTTGCACACCCATGCCGGAGTACCTTACTCTGGCCCCAGCGGGCCTCTTAGAGCTTCTGGAAGCCATGCAGGGCATTCGCAAGCATGTCACCGACACTGCCGGGGCGGTCGATCACGTTTTCGACCTATGCCATCTACTCGGCTTCCGCCTCGCATCGCGCATCTGTGACCTCAACGAGCGCCGGCCGTATGGCTTGTCACTCCTCGACCCGTGGCCGACACTACGCCCGTTCGTAGCCGCTCCGGTTACCGTTAGCGCGATCGAGGCGGATTGTGTCGAAACGCTGCGGCTCGCGGCCTCGATCTGGGCGGTCACCGTCAGTGCCTCGGTTATGTTGCGCAAGCTGGCGGTTTTTCGCGTCAAAACTCGGCTGCCCGCGCATTGCTCGAGATCGGGGGGATCGAGCGCACCCTGTCATGCTCGACTGGTTTGACGATCCCGAACAGCGGCGTCGCACCGGTACCACCCTCAACAAGGGTGAAGCCCAGAATGTGCTCACCCGCGCTATCTTCTTAAACCGCCTCGGTGAATTGCACTACCGTACATTCGAGAACCAGCGCCATCGTGACTCCGGGCTGATCCTTCTTATCGCGGCCGTCACCCTCTGGAACACGGTCTATCTCGACCTCGCTGTCCGGCATCTGTGCGCCAGCGGTGCCGAGATGCCGGACGAACTGCTCGCCCGTGTCGCGCCGTTGCGGTGGGAGCACATTAGCCTCACCGGCGATTATCTGTGAAGCGAGACGGACAAACCTCGTGAACGGTTCAGCCCTTTTCGCCTCATCAGAACGGTCGGGATGTTTAGCCTACGTTTTCGAACATCCTCTTACCGGTTTCCTTGCCCTTATACATAACACGATTACTACTACGACGGTACGGAAGACTAGGTGACGGCCACTCTCACTACCCTGCCCTTTTACGGAACGATGCAGGTACACACCATCAGATCCGTCTGTGTTTATCGAAAGCATGGGGCTCTTAGGCCGTCCTGTGACGGCGTTAGCCGGCATAGAGGAAAAGCGCATTGATCCTGACGATCAATTCCACAGCCCTTTCTTATCTCACTCCAGGCTGCTCATTTGCGTTAGAGATTCTGTTAAATATGAACTGTTAAGAAGGTTAAGCTTCGAAAAAGTGGAATTTGTGGCCTGTTTTGAATTTCTTACGGGAGAGCCCAGTGGGTGATACCCCGTCATTTGGTGGGTGATCCCCCGATAGTGTGGTGGGTGATCCCCCGAAGCGATAGTGTGTGAAACCCCGAGCCTGTTAATCTGAAAAATGGCTTTTCAACTTGGTTGTCCACAGGTTGGGCAGTCCAGCGAACTTAGACGCTGTCAGTTAAGGTCCGAGGACTGGCGTTCTTGGTGGGTGATACCCCGACAATTTTAACCGCGGTGGGTGATACCCCGATAGTCACCGCCGGCCTGCAAGATGGTCCATCTTGGCGTCTACTTGCTCGGTGCGCCGGCGATCAGCATCGAATCGAGCGCGTCGATCTTCCTCCGCCCGCGTCCGCTCAGCGAGGGCTATCGCTTCAGCCTCGCCACGACGCCTGAACATGACGGCAGCGCTTTTATCCGCCGTCTTTGCCGGTTCCATTATGTAATCGGGGAGCTGGTTGGCCTCGATCACCCGTCGAAGCATCCGATTGAACTCCTTGGGCTGGGCATCGCTACCCGTTTTGTCGCGCAGCACCTCTACCCGACATAACCACCCACCCTGTTGCGATCCGACATGCTTGCGCGCAATGCGATACAGCGCCCGCTCCAGCCCCCCGGACAAGAGAAAATAGTCGGGGTGCATAGTCAGCAACGATTTCTCGTTGACGATACCCTCATAAACCCAGTCCGACAGGGTCAACGTCATACCCCGTGGTTGCTCGGTCTCAGCGTCCGTGTCGAACGTCCAGCTATCGAGCCAGTTGAAGCCGGCCTTCTGCCGACGTGTCGTTGCGCGGATCGAGGTGGTAATGGAAGTGGTCTGGAGCCGGAGCAGTGCGGCTTGCAGTTCCTGATAGTCCCTGCCGCCTGTGCCGCGCTTGATCGCCCGTAAAAGGTCATAGGGTGTTGTCGTCAACGTGCGCGGCAGATCATTCAAACCCTGCTGCTTCATACGGTTTAGCGTGGATGCAGCCCATATCAGAATATCGGCGTCCCATATGGTCGCCATGCCATAATCCGGGATCGCCTGCACACGCACCCAGGCCTCGCCGTCAGGACTGCGATATTCGATGGGCTTGAGACGCTTGCGCTTCTGGAGCGAAAAGAACGGTCTCTCCATCAGCTCTCGCTGGTCGCGAAGCGACAGATCGCCCAGCGCCGGGATGAATAGGTCGAACTCGGGATTGGGATCGCGCCGCTTGCTCATGGCGCGAACCTGGTATGGCCTCGCTTGACCAAATACTGACGAAGCAAGCGCTCGGTAACGACAGTGAGCGGTTCCCCGCCCTCCTCGACGCTGAGCTGACGCAACGCGCGGTGCATGTCCTCGGGGATGTGGATCAGCACAGGCTTCTTGCCGGCATGGCTGCTGCGCCGCGCCGGTGCGGACGGCGCCGACGGGTTGGCCGGGCGTCGTGGCGTAGCCGCCTTCGGCGGTTCGGGAATCACGTCAGCGACGGAGGTAGCTGTGGGTGTTGAATCCGCAGGTTCGTCATCGAAGATGCCCGCAAGAGCGGAGGGCTTACGGGCCATTACGCCGCCTCGCTTACTGGCTTAGTCGCATATCCGCTTAATCGCTTAGCTTCAGCATAGGCGGCGCGTAGCTCGACCGCCGCTTTGCTCTCAGGATTCGTCTCGGCAGCGGTGCGGCCCTGCGGTGTAGCCTTGTAAAAATCCTTGCGGAAATGAAGCCGACTGTCGAACACCGTCACGCTCTTGGCAACGAAGCCGGCCTGGGCCTCCTGCCCCTCTCCACCCTGATGTGGGACTTGAGTGAGGATGACTGCGAACGGCGTACCGGCCTGCTGCACCTGCTTGACGGTCTGCAACACCGAATGAACATCCAGCCCGCGTGGTGCGACTGGAATAATAACGAAATCTGCCTGCTCCGCTGCAAGCATGGCGATATCCTTGGAGTTTGCAGGCGTGTCGATGATGATAAGGTCGATCTTGCCGCTGGCTCGCCCGCGCGAGACGTGAAGCGGCAGGCCAGCGACGCTGCTGTCCTTCACTGTCACGTCTTCCTCGCCCCGGCGCTCCGACCAGTAAAGCGCCGAGCCCTGCCGATCGTCGGCATCGAGAATTACTACGGATGCGCCTTCGCGCGCTGCCTCAACGGCAAATCCCGTGGAGAGGGTGGTCTTGGATTGACCGCCCTTTTGCGCGATCACGGCCCATACCTGCACAGCTGCTGCTCCTAATAATCGGTTAAGCGACTTATATAGCTTAGTCGCTTAGTAGTAAAGACGGTAAGTTGCTTAGCCATCCCCTTCCTGCTGTTTCGACCACTGCCGAGTGGATCGCTGCACATCGACCTATGACCAATTGGGCAAAAGCGGCGGGCCAGCCGCCTGAGCCATTTCCGGGCGGTCCACAGGGTCTAGCCGCAAGCCGCGCACTCGCATTTGGGTAGCCGTGCCGCCTGCTTTTTCGGTAGCGTCGCCGCCCCGCCATTGACTGGGCCATGGGGAGGGCGCCAGTTGCAGCCAGCATCGGTGGGACTACAGGGGAGGGCGTTGCCGAGCATGGCGGCGCGCATCGGTCCGACCACGCCAAACCACGGTCGGCTGCGACAAATTAAAGATAGAACGCGGTCCCCGCAGAACGCTTCAAATGAACCACATTAAGCCATTAATCCATTAAGCTGTTAATCTACTAAGCCACGAAGCTACTAAGCTACTAAGCTACTAAGCTACTAAGCTACTAGGCTACTAAGCTACTAAGCTAGTGGGCGTTAGGCCTGCGATTGGGTAGGCATGCGGGAGTTATGACGGGGCTGCCCTGTAGATATCAGCGCTGATTGGCACGGTTCTGTCAGAGATAAGTGTCACCTAGCAGGGGTGCGTGGCGTTCTCGGAGTCGATCCTATTTGTAGAATCGAAGCTACACAGGCCGCGTCGCAAAAGGGGTCCCTTTTGCAACGGCAAAAACGCTTACCTGCAGTCATTCGAGGCTTATATACGGTGAGAAAATGCGACGTCGCGTCTTAACCTCATCGTCATGATCGGCTTGCGATAGAGCGACATGATTCGATGGTATTGCCATGCTGCCTTGACCCGAACGTGCGCCGGGTGAAAAAAAGTCGACAGCACCGATGAGGTCATCGGGATGGTAAATGACGACGGCACGTTTAAGATTGAACTCGTCGCGGACGGTATTCCGGGCGTCGTTTTGCCAGACGCGCGAATGATCAAAGGCCGGTTGTCGCCCGCCGCGCTGAAGCGCTTTCGAACGTTGGAACAAAGTTCCTCGCCAGTTGACGCCACAGTGCGCCTTAGGCAGGCGGTAAATCGTCGCTCCCAGAAAGTAGGCAGACCACCCGGTGATTTAGTTGTGACAATCTGCGATTTTCAAGCGCCTAGATTTAGATAAAACATTCCCTAAGTGTTTGATCCCACGGTTTGATGGTGCGAATAAGCGGATGTTAGTCACCCGTAAAAAGGTCGAGGCCCCAACCAACCCCACAAGCGGCAAGTAGGGGGCCGGTGAGAGGATGGTCAAAAACGTACGCTAAGACGGTGATGTGCCAACGGCGTGATCGACAGCTGTGATCCTACCTCGTTTGAAGGATGCCTTGTCCGGGACGATGCTATATCATGAGAACGCGCAGGCTTCTGTGTTTGGGGATGTCAGATGAAAGCTACTTCGTGCGTAGTATGTGCGATCACATCGTTGACGTTCTGCAACCCCGCTTTCGCGAGCGTTATTGCATCGGCGAAGGACTTGGCGGCGGCTCAGATCGCCTTAGCTAGATCAGCGTCAGACTCGGGCGATGGAAAAGTCACAATATGCGTCGTTGATGGCGAGGCATCCGACTCTGTAGAAAATATAAAGAGGCCCCGCAGGTGCCGTAATTATGTACGAGATGCTGTCGGGAAGATGGTTGCGGCAGGGGGCTTCTATGAAAAGCCGCCTGTCCTTGAAATCTATGAGCCCTCGGTTTGGACCACAACGAGCCGCCTTGCTTCCCGATTACTGGATTATGTAGGTAGCTTCGTGGCTGGGACGCCAGGAGTTGCGCCAGACCGATCATCTGACGATCGGACACTTACCGATATCGACGCTCTGGTTATGTCGGTCGATGCGGGCCGGGTGAAAGCGCTTGGCCATGTGCAGAATGAACGATCTTCGACCGGGCTGCGCCGGAGCGTGGCAATAATGACGAATGTAGCCAGTAGTGTCGAACAAGCTGGTTCTGCTTCCTTGGCTGGGGTGGCGGAAGGCGCGTTACAGCAAGCGACGCTTCCGTCCTTTGCCCCTTTTCCCCAGTCTAATAATACACCCTCGACAGCACATCCTATTCCAACCATTCCGACGGTACCCCCCCGGACGGCTGCAACTCCGCCCGCGAGAGTTGCGAACGGCGGACGGTCGAGTGAATTGGGCGGTTCCGGCCCTCACTAGGGGCACTGGCCCGGCGCAGGCCATCAACGTTCGAAATTTGCCGCGAAGCTCCTGTGGATAGTAGCTTCGGCTGCGCGTCACCGCGCCCGCCTCGCCTTGAGCTCGCGCTCACGCGGCCGGCTTCGTCATCACCGTCTCATTCAGGCTTTCGGGTCTCAATTCTCGGCTCGTGTTCGATCCGGCGGCACAGTTCCACGAGCGACTGCTGCTCATAAGGCCGCGCTTCATAAGGACCAGCAGGGAACGGCGTCCCTTCATCACCGGAATACAACCGCAGCCCGGCCTGGCCGAGGTTAAGCCCGCTGCTTTTGATCGCTGAAGCGTTCCGATTAAGCCAATCAGCGAAATTACGCGCCTGTTCGTAGCTGGTGAAGTCGAGAGGCAAGTTCTGCCCGAAGACGTCGCGGAGCGTTAGTTCAGCATCGCTTCGACCATAGAGGTGCCAGCTCGGGCGGCGCACGGTGGTCGCCGGCACCAGCTCGACGCGCTCCTTCTTGTAGACGCCCCGCTTGTAGTCCGCCTTTTGCTTCCCCTCGACATAGGTGCTGGGGTTTCCCGTGACCTGCCGCAGCTCATAGTAAAGGTGGACGTCGGCGATCAGCGGACAAGACGGCGGTGACTTCTGCAGCGTCACCTCGAGCGTGATGTCGCCGGGTGACTGTAATACGCCGGAATCACTGGCGAGTCTCAGCCTGGTAACGCGTTGCGAGCGTTCCTCTAGCTGCAAAGGTGACGGCGGGAGATCACGGCGCCAGCGACGCGGATCGATGCGCATTGTCAGCGCAATCAACGTATTACCGGAGATGTCGAGGTTGCGCTCGCTCTCCCGCAAGATTCGAAGCTCGGTCGGTAGGATGTCGGCGCCGAGCTTCATGTATTGCTGGTTGATCGTCGCGTTGGTGACCCGCTGGTTGCTAAGATTGCCGGTGACGCCGGCGCTGGTGCCCAGTACATCGGTCAAGACGCTCGTCACCGGCGGGGCGGTAGTGGTCGTGGCAGTGGTATCAGAAGTCGTTCGGCCGAGCTGGGCCTGAAGGCTGGCGGTGGATGTGTTCGTAATCTGCGCGATGTTCAACAGCTGGTTGTCGGTTGCGATGACGGTGTAGCCGTCGAACACAAAGTTAAGGGGAGTGACCTCGATCCAGGTTCGGACTAGCCGGTCGGCCGGTCCGGCGTCCCAGCCCCGGCTCACGGTCGCGACGAGCGTCTGTTTGTAGCTCCCTTCGACCGCAGCCGTTCCTTCCGACTGCGCGGCCTTCTGCGCGATCGGACGAGCCAGCGCGTCACGGATGTCCTCAGGCTTTGCACCGGTGGCGGTCATCGTCTCGATGAAGGCCGCTTGCCCTTGGTCCGACAGATCCTTCAGCGAGGCCGGAGGGTTGCCCGACGCGAGCGTCGGGAAGCTATAAAGTGCGACCGAGGGCTTTCGCCACTCGAACTCGGACGCGGTTGGCGGTGCCGGCAGCCGGTCGATCACCGGGCTGTAGCCTTTCGCCCAGCGGCGTTCCTCGGGGCTCGCGCAGCCAGCGAGCATCAGCATTGTGACCAACGGAACCGCTCTCACGCAATCTCTCCCGGCCACAGTGGCGAAGCCTGAGGCTGCACCTCGCAAACGACCACTTGGTAGGGCATGCCGTATTCGCAGTCCGGGATCGCGACTTCATCGATAACGGCGAGTAGGGCGCGAGGCTTGGCTCGCCGATTGTTGAAATCAAGGCATCCCCCCGGTGGGGCTCCATAGAAGGGAACCGGATCCTTCGGACTATTCCAGTCCGCAAGCAGAACAAAGATATTCTCCACTATGCTAACCCCTTTTAATCAAGGAATAAATATAGTTGTCGATATTTTTTTTAGAAACACTACAAGCTTCCAAGAAAAATTCTAACAGAGTAGTTTAGGGATTTTGTCCGGCACGAACAGCCAGCGTGCGGAACTTGACGCGGAGTTCTTGGAGAGAGCTGGCTTCGATATTAGCCGAAGACTGCGCTATGTCGGACGTTAATCTGACCTGCTGAGCCAGAACAGGGAACGTCGCCGCTGTCATATCTTGCCCTATAGCAGACATTGTCGGTTGTGCATTCATGATGTTGCCGAACATGGTCGTACCTCCTCCTGCTTGCATCCCGGATACGCCAGCCGACAGCCAAGCGGCGTCGAGCGCCTTCTGTCCCTTGCGCTCGGCGGTGAGCAGGGCTTGCAGCGAGTCCCCAAGCGGGCTGTTCCAGACATGATGGACGAACCGGCGGCTCTGGATGGCTCGGAACCGCGTTTCGGCACGAAGGAAATCAGGAACAAGGGGATTTGAGGTCAACCCCGCGAGTTCCGCATATCGCTGTTGTTGGCCGGCGTCGCTGTCCGCTGCAATAATAGGGGCAGCTTCTCCGCGGACCTTTTTTACGACTTTGCGCATGATCTTGGCTTGTTCCGGCAGCTCTTCAGGGCCGGAGGCCAGCAGTTGCGTGAATTCCTTGCCGCTGAGCCACTGCTGTGCGTAGGAACTCATCGCTTTTTGCGGAATTCGATCGATGATTGACGCTAGCGTGATGCTATTGTTGCGGTGGTCGCGGGCATCCATGACGAGGGTCATAGGTGTGACCTGATCGCCTTCGCTCCGAGGTCCGAGCGTGTTCGTCGTGCCGTTGTAGCCGGGATACTGATAGGCTTGGAAATAGACCTCGACGGGAGTGCCCGACAGATCGGTGGACGATTTCAGTATCGCTTCGCCATTTTCATCGGCATCGGCGATCAGCGGGTTGAGGATTACCGCGCCCTCGCCCATCTCTGTCACGAGTTGCTGATAGAAGGGTGTCACCCAAAAGATTGTCTTGGGGATCGTCCAAACAGCCGGATTTTCCATCGGTTGCTCATCGACCATGAAGAGTGATTTGAGAACAGTGGTTTTCTTAGGCTTTAAAGCCTTCAGCGATCGATTAAGAGCGCGCATCCCGTTCTCGGTGGCTCCGGCAATAAAGGATATTGCCATCACGGGGGATTTCGCCGGTTGCATCCTCATCGCTGCGACTTGACTACGCGGTACAGCCTGAGCGGAAATCTTGGACGAGGCAAGGGCGGTGGAGGCAATCAGCGCCATTCCACAGGATAGTGAAGCTATACGACGCCTGTTCATCTTCAAATCTCCATTACTGGACCGGATCGGCCGCTGCTTGATGCCCCCGATCGGCATCGCCGCTGGCGCAGGCCTCATCGCGAGCAGACTCAAGCGCTGTGAGGCCGCTCGCGATATCTTAAGCGATGGCGTATTACGGATGCGCAGCAACACAATCTTTACTACTACCACTAAGATCTTCGACGGAATGTGATCGGCGCTCATTGTGTCCCCCGGGGAAATCCTATCCGGGTTGGAACGATGGCGCATACTCCGTTTGAAGTACGCGAGAAATTCAGGCGTCTCCATGTCTTGACGTGGGGAGTGCGGTATAGGTGTGCACCAGTGCGACCAGCTCGGCTTGCCGGGCACAGCCGGTCTTCTCGAACACGCTGCGAAGGTGTACCTTCGCCGTTGTCACCGCGATCGCCATCACCTCGGCCGCAACTGCAATATTTCGCCCTTCGGCAAGGTAGCGGACCAGCGTGGCCTCCCTTGCTGTTAGGTCGAACAGAACGCGGAGCAAATCGGCGTTCGGGGTCGTGCGATTGTGGCCATCGGCTACAATCATTACGAAGCCATTGGAGCCGAAGACATCGCGCGCCAGTCGCCGAAGCGGAATGATATGGACGACACAGGGACGATCGCCTGCGTGACCGGCCACGATGAATGACGCGGATACGACCTTTGCCATGCCGATCTGCATCGCACCACGAAAGCGGCTTTCGGTGTCCGCGTCGAGAAATCTCAGCCGCCCATGAGGATCAACGGCACGGGGGCCGAGAATGCTTTCGAACTCCTGATTAGCAGCTACCAGCCGACCATCAATGGCAAGGATTGCAGCGGGGCAGCCGGTCAGTGCCAGCGTGTCGACGATAAGACGATGACGGTTCAGCCCAACATGGGCTGAAAGGCTGAGCGCGCGCGCCAGATGCGGGCGGAGACGATTGAGTGCCGGAAGTGCCTGTTTCGCAGCCTCTTCTGTTTGCATTCCTTCCAGCGTCATGGCGAGCATGGAATGATGCGGTCCTTGCACCACGGTCCCGACAGCATGTTCGAAGCCGGCGGGGATAAGGAGGTCTCGGTATACCGGCATGGCTGCACGCTGCGATGCGGTTCGGTAATCGGCGTTGCTGCGGAAGCAGGGCGCGTGTTCGGCGACCAGCGGCGCGGCGCGCTCGTTGGGCGACATATAACCTTCCGCGACGTAGCGCTCGAATGTCGGCGCGAACCCATTGGTGACGATGACCTGTTGATCGCTGCCGACGACCGAGAAGAGCATTGCCCCGCCCGCGCCGTAATGATCCGCCAAGCTCTGAAGAACGTTTGGCCACCGATCCACGACGACAGCAGCCTCGTAGATAGCGTCGATAAACGCTTCCTCGATTGGGGCAGGGATGATGCGCGTCGGCATTCTACCGCGCCCTTCGCGTCAACAACTTTTCGCCATCGGGCCTGATCTCGCCCTTGGGCGTGACGTGGCGGTAGAGCGTTTGTCGGGTGACCCCCAGTTCGGCGCACAGATCGGCGACCTTGGTTTCGGGCTTGCCCATCGCGGCCTGCGCAAGACGCAGCTTGGCGGGGGTCATCTTGAACGGGCGACCGCCATGCCGCCCGCGTGCCCGCGCGGAGTCCAGACCAGCGCGGGTGCGCTCGACGATCAGTTCGCGCTCGAACTCGGCGAGGCCAGCAAAGATCGCGAAGATCAGCCGACCGTTGGCGGTGGTGGTGTCGATCGATGCGCCTTCGCCGGCAAGCACCTTCAGGCCGATGCCGCGCTTCGTCAGGTCGCCGACCGTGTTGACGAGGTGGCGCAGATCGCGACCAAGCCGGTCGAGTTTCCAGATCACGAGTGTGTCGCCGCGGCGCAGTGCCTTCAAGCAGGCGTCCAGTCCCGGCCGCTTGTCGAGCCGGCCCGACGCGGCATCCTCATAGATATGCTCGGGATCGACGCCGGCCGCGACCAGCACATCACGCTGAAGGTCGTGGACCTGGCTGCCGTCCGCCTTGGACACCCGCGCGTAACCAATTTGCGTCGTCACATATACGTCCGTCTGCGTGACGGAGCGGCATTGCCCGTCGGTCGATCGCTATAATGTCATATAACCCGTCTTGTGGTCTACGCTCCATGAACAGGGTCGCTTTCATGTTGCGTGACGAACAGGAAGCCGATGCCGCCCAGAACCATATTGTCCCCCGCCCAGCGCAGCGCGATCTTCGATCCGCCGCCTGATCAGGCAACGATCGAACGGCTCTACACCCTCGGTCCCGATGACCTCGGACAGATCGCGCGTCGCCGGCGCGGGGCGAACCCGCTCGGATATGCGGTGCAGCTCTGCTACCTGCATCATCCGGGACGGAGCCTACTGCCGGGTGAGGCGGTGCCTGCCGCCATGCTGGCGCTGCTCGCCGACCAGAGCGGTTGCCGAACCGACGACTTCGCCGAATATTCCGCGCGCGCGACGACGCTGCGCGAGCATCGCGCCGAGATCGAAGCCCAACTTGGTCTGCGCGCCTTCGACCGGATCGACGTGCGATCGATGCTGGCGCTGGGATCGGAGATCGCCACTTCGACCAATCGTGGTGATGCAATCGTCGCTGGCATGGTCGATCGCCTGCGGCTCGACCGGATCGTGCTGCCCGCGGCATCGACGCTGGAACGGCTCGCCCTCATCGTGCGGGCGCAGGCACGCAAGGCCGCGCATGCCGGACTGATCCGCGACTGCACGGCCGATCAGGAAGCGGCGCTCGAACGCCTAGCTTCATCAAGCCGCGCTGGCGCAAGGTCGTGCAGCCGGCCGAAGGGACGATCGACCGCCGCGCCTACGAGATCGCCGTGATCGTCCATCTGCGCGAACGGCTCGGTTCGGGCAGCATCTGGGTGGACGGCAGCCGCGCCTATCGCACGCTCGACGATTCCCTGTTGCCGGTGCCCGCGTTCGAAACGATGCGCGCCGATGGCAATCTGCGCCTGGCCGTGTCGTCTGGTTTCGCCGAATGGTATGCGGATCGTCGCACCCTGCTGAACCAGCGTATGACCGAGGTGGAACGCGCAGCCGCGACCGGCGAGCTGGTCGACGTGACGATCGAGCGCGGGCAGTTGGTGATTTCGCCGGTCCGTCGAACGCCATCCGACGACGTCGAGGCACTGAAGGCCCGGCTCTACGCGATGGTGCCGCGTGTCCGGGTCACCGACCTGCTGGTGGAGGTCGCCGCATGGTCGGGCTTCGCCGACCGTTTCGTCCATGCTCGCAGCGGCGAGCCGGCCTCCGACCAGTCCGCGCTGATGGGTGCGATCCTCGCCGATGCGACCAACCTGGGCCTCGGGCGCATGGCAGAAAGCTCGCGTGGGCTGACCCTGTCCCCCCTGCGCTGGACGGCGGAATGGCATGTGCGCGACGAAACCTATCTGTCGGCGCTAGCGGCGATCCTCGATTGCCACACCGCGCATCCGCTCGCCCAGGTCTGGGGACCGGGCGACACATCGTCGTCGGACGGGCAGTTCTTCCGTGCCGGCGGTCAGGGCGAGGCGCGCGCCGATCGCAACGCCCGCTATGGCACTGATCCCGGCGTGCTGTTCTACACCCATGTCACCGACCGCTTCACGCCGTTCCACACCAAGGTCATCGCAGCCAATGCCGGAGAGGCCGCGCACGTCCTCGATGGCCTGCTCGACCATGAGAGCGAGCTAATAATCCGCGAACATGCGACCGACACGGCAGGGGCGGTCGATCATGTCTTCGGTCTGTGCCAACTGCTCGGCTTCCGCTTCGCGCCGCGCATCCGCGACCTCAACGAACGCCGGCTCTATGGCCTGTCATCGCTCGAACCCTGGCCGACGCTGCGCCCGCTCGTCGCAGGGCCGGTCAACGTCCGCGCGATCGAGGAGAATTGGGACGAAACCCTGCGCCTTGCCGCCTCGATCCGCGCCGGCACCGTCAGCGCTTCGGTCATGCTGCGCAAGCTGGCAGGTTTTCCGCGTCAAAATCCAGTCGCCCGCGCGCTACGCGAGGTCGGACGGATCGAGCGCACCCTGTTCATGCTCAACTGGTTCGACGATCCCGAACAGCGGCGCCGAACCGGCAGCATCCTCAACAAGGGCGAGGCCCGCAACGCGCTCGCCCGCGCCATCTTCTTCAACCGCCTCGGCGAATTGCGCGACCGCACTTTCGAGAACCAGCGCCATCGTGCCTCCGGCCTGACCCTGCTCACCGCAGCCGTCACGCTCTGGAACACCGTCTATCTCGACCGCGCCGTCCGGCATGTGCGCGCCAGCGGTGTCGAGGTGCCGGACGAACTCCTCGCCCATGTCGCGCCGCTGGGCTGGGAGCATATCGGCCTCACCGGCGACTATCTGTGGAGCGAGATGGACAAACCCCGCGAACGGTTCAGGCCACTCCGCCTCTACCAGCAAGGCCGGGACGCTTAGCGTACGTTTTCGAACATCCTCTCACCGGTCCCCAAGTAGGTGCATCTGGTCGGGCTTAGCGATTATGAAGCGCTTGCGCGAGCCAAAGCCTTCATCCCCGAGGGTCTGTAAAGCGGCAAGCTGGACCCGGTGGTGTCGCGGACATTCCCGTTCGACCAAATTCAGGAAGCGACGCGTTTCCTCGAATCCAACGAGCAGATTGGCAAGATCGTCGTAACTGTCTGATCCCCGAGTGGGAAAGCCACTTTAGGCTCTCCCACCAATGAGGCTGACCACGCAAACCAGCGACTGCTTCAAGCTATGTCGGAATATCCCGACTTTCGGCTGTTTCGGATATTGGAAAGGATGTAATAGCTTCAGCGTCCGTTCAGCACCTCGGCCACCTGCGGCACTGGCCTGCCGATATAATAGCCTTGTACTTGGTCGCACCCCCATTCCCGCAACTGTTTCAGCTGTAGCGCGGTTTCCACGCCTTCTGCGACGATGGACATGCCAAGGCTCCTGCCTAGACCGATCGTGGCCTTGACGATCACCGCGGAGGGGGCATGCGACAACATCGTCGCGACAAAGCTCCGATCGATCTTCAGCTTGTCGAAGCTGAATTCGTTGAGATTGCTGAGCGAGGAATGGCCGGTGCCGAAATCGTCCATCGAGATGATGGCGCCCGCCACCTGAAGCTGGCTGAGGTGGCCGATATGTTCGTTCGCGGCTCCGACCTCGGCACCAATTTCTAGCCCGCTTGCGAGCAGCAGCAGCGAAGGCACGAGTACGGCTGCACAGGCGGCCGTCACCTTGGTCGAGATCGAGAAATGCACCGCTGATACCTCTTTGTGTGGGCGGTCTAAAAAGACGCCTTTAACAAGGGATTAGGCCGACGTCGCGGCTGTGCGAGCTAGTCTTGATCGCGAAGGGCAGGGCGACCGAAAGATCCCGACAATTTCCGACTGGATTAGTCCTTGCGTCCGGACATCATCCGTTCCGACGCGGCCTGCGCTTCCTCGAGAGGTTGGCATGGTCGTATCGCGCACGTCCTAATTCCCTGCTGACGCGAATATTCTGATTTTCGTGCGTCTCGAGTGTCGTCGTTTTTTGCGACAGTCGCATAATCTATTACGAGATGAAGCTCCATCAGCACTTCGAGAAGCTGTCCAAGCAACGCGCGCGCGAACATGCCGCAGCATTGAGCCGAGCGCGCAAAGCCGATTAAAAGCGGGCCGAGAAAGATTAGTAAGCGACCCGTACGGCCGCTATACTGTCGTCGATGGGTTGCGAACATAATGCGGGTTATTGCCCCGTGTCTTCTCTTATAGTTATGGAACCGACATGGCCAAACGTTATCGCTCCCGCATCGATTTCCGTAACCATCTACGAGAGATAAATGCCGCGCGGCGCAATCAGCTAGGCCGCAGCGACGTTGCAAAGGCCCTCGCTAACGCCAAGGACACGGCAAAAGTAATGTTGGGCTTGTAGCCCTTCATATAAGGCCGCACGGCAGCGTTAGCGGGGCATTCAGCAAACTGGTCTATTGCGGCGGCATGCCCATCACCGATCCAGACAGTCGCGCCGAACTGATCGAGTCTATCCATCAGCCTTGAAAGGCGACGCTAGGCGAATGCCTGCGTCGCTGGAACGCACTTGATCCACTTAGGCGTACGCAAAGCGATCTCGTGATTGAGGAAAAAGGCGGTAATAGGCTGACGCTGAATGCAGTTATGATCGCTATCGTGGCTAAACGCCTGGTGGCTTGACGCCCATCGGGGGTCACTCAGCGAGATTTGACTCTCGCCTTTGCGTTCAGCTACTCCAGCATCGCCTCCTGGGTCTGCCGCCGCTAGCAAACCTTCTGTGGAAGGCTTCCGCCTTGTCCGACGGCGGCGACGATCATGTCCGCGCGGCGGCCTTAAATATGCAGGCGCACACGATCGTCATCGGGAACCTCCACTATTCCCGAGCGACTGTGCCGGATCCTCCTGGTTTGCCAGCGTGTGGTGCCGAGGACGCGATCGTCGCTGGTTGAGCCTATCGTGAACGTCCGGCTCAGCAATTGATAGAGTCTACCGGAGCTGAGGCAAATATGGCGGTAAGACTCACGACAAACGACCTCAGGTGAACCCTGGCCGGTTCAACCATCTTTTCGCCAGCGGCAAAGCTACACGTGTACTCCGCTTTGCCGCGTCAATTATTGTGCGTCGTGGGGCAGAAGCAAACCGAAGCGCGTAATTACTTCTTATACGAGAACCTTGCGGCCACTGCGTCGATAAGGCTACTGACTTACCGACGCTTCGGGCCAAACGATCGCCGATCAGGATGTCGAGCGTGGGCCCGAAGTCACAGTAGCTGCGACTACTGCCCTGTCCCGTCTCCCACGGAAAGCTTCCCCACTTATTGGCTTCTGCTCGCGACGGCGACGACCAGAATATGTCTATTACGTCAGCCAAAGCATGCCCCAGTTCAACTCCGGTACTTTCAATACCCTCTGAGAGCTGTAATGACGATGCAAATTCGCCCACAACGTCATAAACCATATCTAGCCCCCACGCGCTGACCTCATCATCGCGACTGAGATCTAGTATGGGGACAATTTTGGACCCATCGTCGAAGTATTTAACAAGCGAGCCATGCCTGCCGGCGCAGAACATCTCGAACAACGAGAAAAGATGTTTGGGCGCCCTATGTGACCTTCGTGAATCACTTAATATGGGCGAATGAGTCTGTTCGTTGCTTATATTCTTGTCAGTCTGCATCGGGGAGGTTCTTGCGTCAAAGTAGAACCCTTCACGTAGATCATCCCACTGACTCTCACTTTGCTCTAAGCCAAAAAAGAGTCCTAATGCCGGCGCAACATTGTGCTCCTGCTGTAAGTCGATAAGGGTGTCATGCTGTGTGCCTCGCCACCCGACATCGACAAAGCCATGCGGAATATTATCAAAAAGGCCCTCCTGCCGAAGATAACCCTCAAGTAAGTGTTTTTTGCGGGCGGCAGCTTGGTCCAACGTGCCTTCACTATGTAGCCGAAGAAGCGCTTCTTCAAGCACATTACGGTCCGTTTTCGACTTCCAATGCTTCGCATTCTCCGAGCGAGACTTGATCAATTCTGACTTCTCAGAATCAGTGATCCCGGTCCTCTCGAGAATATCCTCGTTTGAGACGCCCTTCGACGAAAGCCAGATAAGGCTGTTCCAGATATGCTTATTGTGCCTAGGGCTCGAAACTGACGAGTTCCACGCATACCGACTTCCGTAAAGATAGCGAAGTTCAACGTCTAATTTAAGGCGAGAGGCTATCCTTTGTGCGATATGCAGTAAGATTTCTCCGTCACGTGATACAAAGTATAGACGCTTCAAGTTCAAGTGGATTGCTTGGCGTAGAAGCCACAGCACGTATGCCGTAAGAACTGGAGCGACGACACCTGCCGCTACGTCGACAAGCGCGGGATCGCCTTTTCCGTCTGCGCTTGCACGCGACCGTGCTAGCCGCGATGCGCCCGCCATTGCGCTCGTCAATCCGTCACTCTCGTGACGGTATTTTTGCAGCGCGATCTCGTAGCGGTTTGGATTACCAGTATCTATTAAATGGCCGACGGCCCCGGCCTTGCGAGCGCCTCGAACGTCAACTTTCGCGGAGTTCCCGTAGTGCGTGATACCAGTGACGGGTATTTCTAACGCTGAGGCGACATACTCAAACAGCTTTCCCGTACGCTTCGAGCAACCATGAGCGTGCGACACAAATAGTCTGTCCCCCTCTTGCCAGAATCCGTGACTCTCGAGCTGCTGCTGTATGAACTCAACAGGTAAGTACATGTCCGATATAAACACTGCGCGGCCGTGCACGACCCTAGATTGCTCGACCAGATGTCTAACACTGTCGATCGGTCGTAACAGCCTTGCCTCTTCCGCCATCTCGAGGACTTGTAGGCGATGGGCGTCCTCGCTTTGGATCCCGGCCACAGCCGCTAATTCGGTATAGATATGAGACAAGGTAGCTTGATCGCCTCGTGCTTCAATCGCTCGGCGCTCAGCTGCTTCTCGTGCACGGGAAAAGGCAATGCTGGATGTCTGTATAAGCCCTACCTTTGCCGCGATGGTGCCCACTCGGTCGAAGACAGCTTGATGGGGACTTACAGCTCGGATTAGGAGCGTCTCAAAAACATCAAAAGTCATCGCACTTTCGCCGGAACGTGACTTAGCTACGACTGTGCCGCTGGGCGCCCGGGGCGCCGGTGTCGGTATACGCGACGAGTTAACTTGTCCCGTTGTTTCAGCAGTCATTCCGCACCCTGTACATATTAGCGTTATCGTTCGTGGGGCATCGAGTGAGGCCTATCAAGAGGTGGATTCACTACCTTGTGCTTATTCGGGATATTTATCTTGGTTCAGAACTCGTTGATGGAAGACGACCAATCTGATTCAGGCTCGGCGAGGAAAGCTGCAGACGAGTAACCTGTACTGGCTAACGAATGAGCACATGGAGCGCCTTCGACTGTACATTTCCCAGTAGCCGCGGCAAGCCGCGGCTTTATGATCGGCGGACTTTCAGCGGTATCGTCTCGTCAATAGCAACGGGTGCGCTGGCGCGATGCGTCGAAGGATTATGGCCCGCCTATGACGCTCCACAACCGGTGGAAGCGATACGGTGAGAAGAGCAATGCCCCCTCCTTCTGATGCAGCAACAGGACCCCGCCCCCACGCAATCATTAAGCTTAGGCTATAATCCGCGATTGCGTAGGCATCGCCCTGCAAATCCATTTACACGGCGTCCATGCCCGCGCGCGGCCTACCGTTGCTGCTAGGCCGCCCACCAAGAATTACGCCGCTTCATCGGTTAGTCGCCGCGATCTTGGCGACCTTGCGATTATCCCAATACTTCGCAGCTCCCCAAACCAATAAAACTGTACCTATAGTTAAGGTAGCATACCCGCTCCACCCTAAAGACAGCCGCAGCCAAATATATACTGCTAGAAACGTTGCCGCCGAACTCAAAATAAATACGTTTAGGCTATGCCGGCCAATGAGGCCCAGCGCCCGTAGAATAGGGTTTTGAAGATGGTCTTTTAATAAGGTTACCAGACCCGCATAGAGTAATAGAACTAGTAGAGAATGCAAAAGTCGTATTGCCCCCAATGTGCCACGGTCTGCTAAGTAAAAGTGCGGCGCATTGGGTATCGCTTTTGCGACGCCAACACCTACAAATATCGCTAGCGTGACCCAAAAGATAAGCCGTCGCTGCTCGAGCATTTGAAATAGACGAACATGTAGCTTAACGCTTCCTGCTGCCATGGGAGCGAAAAAAATCAGCTGCCATGCTAATGGATGGAACCTCCACCGATCAGCTTCGATCGGATTTGGTGAACCGCCGATCTCGGGTGCTATTCGAAAGCCAAGTTGAAAACCGCAATATATTAGTATCGAAATAATGACCAGGCCTACTGGTGAACGGCGCAGTATCCAGAGGGCCAATGGGCTTACTAACATTAGTATAATGTAGAGATGCAATATATCGACGAGAAATGGCCCCCAAGCTAATACCAGAAAGAAGGCCACCGCTCGAAATGGGTCTATAATAATCGGTGTTAGCCGGAAAACTAAATTGTATGAGACATTACTTGCCAGCGTAAAGGCGGCCGCGATGGAGAACAGCAATATGTTCCAAGCATACAGTTTTCCTGCACGCTTTAGAATCAGCGCGCCACCGTCTACTTTGTTAACATAGACCATTCCCACCATGTAGCCAGACAACGCCACAAATATCTCAGCAGCAGACGATATTGAGACCGTTGTTACTGTTGGAATTTGCGGCCCTTACAGGCCAAGCCTGCCTATCATCAGCGATAAATGATTGATGATAATGGTGACCATTGCAAAGCCGCGTATCGTATCAATCCGAGTATCGCGCTGCATGTAGAGATGTCTCCGTTCAATCTCATTGCTGTAGAAACTTGGGCGGCAGCCCCCGCCGCTGCGCTAATAACATTTCCATGTGCAGAGCAAGCACCTGATCCTCGCCTTCAAACACAGCGACGGCGCCTCGTCCCTGATCGGGCGCCGCTTTTCCTCGACGTTCGGCGACCTACTAAGTGCGACCTAGCGTGGTGGCAGGGCGTGGTGGTTAGGGGGGCGCGTTCATTATTGTGCCTGCAAAGAGTACGGGCCGGATAGCGCTGAACAGCCTATATCTTGACATGCTCTTCCCCGGGTAATCGGCGCATTGCTACGTAAAGCAGGGGCGCCCCGTCTTGATGACGTTTTGCCTAGTCCCAAAGCCGTATCCGGGTGGTTTGGAGACCACAACTGTGCAACAAAGGGCTTTTGCCGACGTCCTATTTTGATACATATTTGGCAGCGATCGATAGTTTCCGTTGGCGACCGCGTTATTGTATGACAAAATGCCATGAAAGCGTTAAGCGTGAAGTGAGTGCCAGTGTAAACTTTACTGCTGATTGCTCCGACATGCGATAGCGATTCCTGGCTTACAATTATGTAGAATAATCGGGGGGATCCATGAACTTTCGCTCAATTGCGGACTTAAACCGAGATGTTGTTGCTAATTTGCATCGACTTCCACAAGATATTGACGTCGTTGTCGGCATAGCGCGCAGCGGAATGCTACCAGCATCGCTTATTGCGCTCGCATTGAACTTACCGCTGGCGGAGATGCACCATTTTTCTACCGGAAGGCTTCTAGGTACCGGCGGTACGCGGAAAACTAAGCGTTCAAACGTTACCTTTGCTGACGTTCGCCACGCGTTGATTGTTGATGACAGCATTCATACGGGCACCTCGCTTCAAGAGGCCCGCGCATTGCTCGCGCCATTAGCGGACCAGATGAAATTAACATTTTGTGCCATTTATGCCGCAGACGCTTCGGCGGTGGGCGACGAGCTGACTTTAGTGCACTTACCGCAGCCCAGAGTATTTGAGTGGAACTTAATGCATCACCCGATACTTAACCGTGCTTGCGTTGACATTGACGGCGTACTTTGTCTTGATCCAACACATGAACAAAATGATGACGGTCAAGCCTACCTAAACTTTCTACGTGAAGCAACGGCTCGTCCCATCCCAACTATGCGGATTAAAGAACTAGTCACAAGCAGGCTAGAAAAATATCGGCCGGAGACCGAGGCCTGGCTTAAGAAGCACAATATTGATTATGAGAAACTTGTGATGCTTGATCTTCCAAGTGCTGAGGAGCGTCGCCGTCTTGGTGCACATGGTAGCTTCAAGGGTGAGTATTATCGTAAAAGCAGCGCTATCATCTTCATCGAAAGCGAACTGCGCCAAGCAGAGGAAATTGCAAGCATCAGCGGCAAGCCCGTACTGTCAATCGAGGGGCCGGTAATGTGCTACCCTGGCATATCGACCGCTTCGATATTACATAAAATTCGCGGCAATGTAGGGCCGCGTCAGAGAGCGCTACGCCTCGTCCGGCGCGTAGTAGGCGCCAAACGTTACGAGTTCGCAAAAACGCTTTTGAGACCAAGACGTGCGAATGCTTGATCTTTCTGTAGTCGGCACTAGTGTTGGCTATTGGGTAGACAGTTTGGACGCCTACCCTTTTATGTTATAGCGAGGCTGCCTCTATGGCTCACGGATCGTGGCGGCCTTGCTCAACTTTGCAGCCAGCCTTAAAAAACTTTTGGATCGCATTTTGCGACCTTGTGCCAGTTTTGCCGCTCTCCCCGCATCGGAAGAACTGCGTGATTGTGGCCGGCTTCTGCGAGGCGGGCTTCAAGTCTCTGGCCACACTGCCCCGAGCGCTGGCTCCTAGTGATATTTTGGGAAGGCGCGATGCTGGATAACGAGATAGCCTGCGGCGTTCAACGGGATCATACGGCAATTGCAGCGATCCGGCGCTTATTCAGGCGTCAGCAGCTAAGCTCTAGGCTGGCATTGACGTCTTCGGCGGACCGATCCGGGGAGGCATTGCCTGCGGCGGTTAGTCGAACAGGCTTGATACGCTCGTCTCGTCGGCGATGCGTTTGACCGCCTCGCCGAGCAGGGGTGCGATCTGTAGGTGGCGGATCTTGCCTCCGGCGCTCTTGATTGCATCGTGATTGCCAATCGAGTCGGTGATCACCAACTCGCCCAGTTCCGAGCCTTCGACCCGCGCCACCGCGCCGCCCGATAGTACGCCGTGCGTAACATATGCGACGACGTCCGCCGCACCCGCATCCTTCAGCGCGGCCGCCGCATTGCAGAGCGTGCCGGCCGAATCAACTATGTCGTCGACCAAGATGCAGAAACGGCCTTCGACTTCGCCGATGATGTTCATCACTTCTGACTCGCCGGCGCGCTCACGTCGCTTGTCGACGATCGCGAGAGGCGCGTTGTCGAGACGCTTGGCAAGTACGCGGGCGCGGACGACGCCGCCGACGTCGGGCGAGACGACCATGAGGTTCTTGCCTCTGAACCGAGCGAGAATATCGGCCGACATTACCGGCGCCGCATAGAGATTATCGGTCGGGATATCAAAGAAGCCCTGAATCTGCCCCGCATGCAGATCGACCGACAACACGCGGTTCGCACCCGCGACAGTAATGAGATTGGCGACAAGTTTGGCAGAGATTGGCGTACGTGGACCAGGCTTCCGGTCCTGTCGTGCATAGCCCATGTACGGGATCACCGCGGTAATCCGTCGCGCCGACGCACGCTTGAGAGCGTCGATCATGATGAGCAGTTCCATGAGATTGTCGTTCGCGGGATAGCCGGTTGACTGTATAACGAACACGTCCTCGCCGCGGACGTTCTCGTTGATCTCAACAAAGACCTCTTCGTCAGCGAAGCGGCGTACGCTGACGTCGGTCAACGGGATTTCCAGATAGGCGGAGATTTCCTGCGCGAGCGGCGTGTTCGAGTTGCCGGTCATCAATTTCATGAGTCTTTTTCCCGCCCAATAACGCGAACATCTAAGCGCAGGTTCCGATTAATGAAAGGGCTTGCCCAGCAGCGCTTGCTTGAAGCTATGACGTGCATGATGGTCAGCGACAACGGCCTTAAATTGATCAGTCATGCCGTCCTCGCTTGGTGTCAGGACACCGGGGTCGAGTGCATTATATCGCGCCGTACAAACCGCAGCAGAATGGCTTTGTGGAATCGTTCAATGGTCGCTTGCGCGAGGGGTGTTTGAACAAACACCTGTTCCCGTCGCTGGCGGCAGCGAGACGGATCATCGAGGCATGGCGGACGAACTACAACACCGTGCGTCCGCACAGCAGTCTTGCGGGATGACACCCGCCAACATTACGAACCGCCCCCGCGAAAGGCATATGGACACCGGAGCTAAGTTATCAGCGGCCTGAAAACGGGAGCACGTCAGGCACTCAGGCGGATGCCCGTCAAGCAAGCGGCTACAGCTCCAGGTAGTTTATCCAAACACACTGCCGCACAAAGTGCTCGGATCATCGTGCTGACGTCACCACCTGACTGTTCGTTCATGTTAATGAAATATTAACATTACAATACTGCTTGAGTCGAAGGGCGGCATGTTAACCAGCAAAAAAGGGGTCCGAAAATGCGTTACTGGATTTTCGACAAGCCGAACAAGTAATTGAGCCGCCCGGCTTGCAAAAGCCGGGCGCTTTATATGATAGACTACAAGCATTTTTGAATAACCCGATGATGGGCGCTGACCGACCGGTAGCGCCTCCGTCTTCAAGCAGCCCTCCTCGGTGAGGTTCGGCGACTGGATTATTGAAGCGCCCGTTATAATGTAGCGCAGTTGCGCCGCCTCTGGATGCCCCGCACCAAACGCTTCAAAGTCGTAACCATTGGTCAGGTTCGAGACACTTTCGCCTTTTGGAATGAAACTAGGGCTAGTCGCGGTCAGTAATCCTGCCATCTTTCGCGGATGATAATTCTGTATGGCGTACTCGCGGTCGTCTGGGGCCTCCCCATCGCTATCATACTGGCAACCTCAGTCGGCTATGGCGTTTCCCCTCGCTTCGCTCAATTTATGCGAACACATCTCGGGTTCTGACAACGGCATCATTTACCGTGATTCAGGTCATCGATAATGCACGACGACTGGAGGACGACCGAAGCTGTACGTTTTTGCGTCGACTTGGAAGCAGCCGTTCTGGCCTTATCACGGCAACGCTCAGTCCGCTTCGCGCGTGCGATATCGGTCACTGCGGGTCGGTTCAACGTAACCGTAGAGCTTGGAATGTCTGGATGTGGGCGATCGCGGAACGGCCGCTTTTCGAATGCCACGGTTCAAACCGGATACACGAAGCAATTCAGAGCAGATGACTCCTTTGGAAAGTGATGCCACCCCATGCCCATTCTCTCCGTGGCCATGATGGTTACGGAGAGAATGCTATGGGTACGTCAGAGTTCGATCCAATCGCAGGCGAACGCCGCCCCTGGAACGGCGGGCGCGAAGTGGGTGCCAAGCGTGCGCTCAAGCCGCAACAGGTCTGGGCCATTCGCTTCTTCCTCGATCAGCATCAGCGACTGGGGAATTGAGCAGTGCTCAACCTACCGATCGACAGCAAACTGCGTAAGTATGATGTAGCGACGATGAGGATCGGCGACATCGTCCTTGGTGGCTATGTCCGAACCCGACGATCGTCGTGCCGGCGAAAACCGGCAGGCCGGTGCAGTTCGAGTGATGGTTTGCCCGAATGGCAAGGCCAAGTCAGCTCTGATGCCGTCATCATTATGATTCTCCAGTGATGAAGCAATTCTGAGGTTCGGTTGTTACCCAAGGCCGGGCGGCTCCTCGCCCGCTCCAGCCTGCCCGCCATGTGTTCACATAGCGCTTCGATGCAGGCCCTTAACTAATTCTTAATTACAAAACCGTATCTGATAGACGAGGCCTTGCCCCCCGTGAAGGGTTCCCTGCTCTTCACGATGCCGCCCCAGCTGGGACGGGCAGGGAGTTTGGCTTAAGCTTTAGCCTTAAAGCCCTCAAGTCATCTGCTTATCGAATAAACCTTAACCGTTGTGCGGACCGCGATCGGCGTGACCGGGATGCTGTCCTCGGCAAGGCATGTAACAACGAACAGCCTTCACCACGGCACGCTGTCGGCATTGTAGACCATTCCCAGCACCCTGGTGCCAAATCCAGGCCATGATGGTCGGGCTGTTCGCCGCCCGCGGCGCCTCCCAAGAAGCGATCAGGCGCGGGGAAGCCACGCCGGATCTGATGCCGTCGTCATTTTTCGTTTGATGTGAAGCTATCGGGAGGCTGCTCGTTATCGACGCGCCGAGGGTACCCCAAAGGGCCTCGGTCGGCCCGCCCGCCCCCTCCCGGCTTGGGCGAGCAGTTAGGCCTCGGGTTTCCCCCGGTGGTTAGCGGCGATTACGGAGCCCATCTCGTGCGGGCGGACTGTGCCGTCACGCAGTTTCGAAAAAATCGCGGCATGATACCGCCGCAGAGATCCTCAGCCAGGAGTGCCCCAGTTGGCATCCTCGTTAGCGGCATTGGCTGTTCGAACCAGATGCTCAACGTAGTTCTGAAAAACCGGAACTGTAAACGTGACGAGCGTCGGTTCGCCCTGCGGCTCCTTAAATGTCAGGACGACGAACCGGCTGCCTTCCTCGTCAAGCACGAGTCCGACCTCCATTGCACCAGTGCCACTGGGAGTGATGATCGTGGCTGCCATGGTAGTGCCTTTCTGCTCGTCCTAGGAGCCGCTTCAGCGGAGCCGGCCCGTCAGCCTCCGTCGGTGGTCACGCTGCGTTTGCGGCCGTTTGCGAAGCGCCGCGGTCATTGGCAGCGATGGATATCGCAGTCGTGGATACGACGCGAGCTGTTACGCCTCTCGCCTGCATCCTGCGGTATTCAATATAAAGCGCGATCAAAGAAAACATGGCAACCTCGAGACGCATCTTGCTGGATGGCAGGACAGGCTCGGTACATGTGACGGCTCGCTAGTCAATTCAATTGCGTTCAATTAAATCGTGGTTGCGCCAATCGAAAGCGCACATTGTCACACCGTGAACGGAATGTCTTCGATCAGGGCGGTCAGTGAGTCGTCTTTAAAGGTATGAGGTCGCACAAGTCTATTGGGCAGGGAGATTTTCAGATGGCGCCGTTCGATCGGCTTCATGGCCCGGACTTTATGCGCCATTACAAGCAGCGTTCCCTCGAACAGAAGCTCGCTCGCTTCGTCGTTATTTTGCGCGGCTGGCATACGCACCAACGTTGCTGCCTCGGCCCAGGGAAAGTCCATTAATCGTATTCCTCAAAACGCCACGCCTTGTCGTCATACCACTTCGGCGACAATATGCTATTCATCTAGCCAGGATCGAAGACAGCAGCTACTGACCAGAACCTCCCGCGCTATGTCCGCGCCATGACCACGCGGGCGTGCTGTTCTACCTCGATCCACCCTATTGGGACTGCGAGACGGATTACGGCCAGGACATGTTCGAGCGCGCCGACTTCGACCAGCTCGCCGACCAGCTGGCCAGGATCAGGGGCGGTACATCCTGTCGATCAACGACACGCTGGGGCGCGTGCAACGTTCGCGCGGTTCCACGTCGCGACCGCCGAGGTAATGTACACTGTCGAATCAGGGGCGGCGCAGCGCGCGGGCGAGCCGTATCCAATTTCACCGCAAGTTGAGATTTTCAACAACCCGCCGGAGTTTTAGACAGACCGTTCAGATACACGGACCAGCGTTTGGGGCGGGCAGGTCTGCGCAGGCAGCAGCGTGGCAATTTCTGCTCGAGTGGAAAACGGGCCTGTATTACCGCAGGATTGCAATTCTGAAATGCGCTTGTGGCGTAGAAGACTCTCTGCGAGGCTGACCTTAGAGCCCGCCTACCCAAGACAGTGAAAGCTCGGCATCCCGCTCGCGACATTAATCCTGTCACACGAGCGGGCGGGATGCTTTACGTGTAATTAACTATCAAGCGTTTAGCCAGCGACCGAGGCTCTGGCCTTCAGTACAGCGTACCTTTTAGCGCCTCGCCATGTTTCTTCACACGGACATGCGGGGCGCTTTTGCTTAATCTAATTAGTACCTGCGGCCATTAACGCCTTCTTTACCATATGGTTTTATCAAGGATCGTCTTAGGAAAGTTCGTCGATCGCTCGTGCATTGATGATGACTATCAATGAGGTGCATCATGAATGCCTCCCACCGATCAAACTTCCCTGTAGCACAGTCTGCTGCCTACACTATGGTTAGTCAGTACGGGGTCGATGCTGCGTTCGTCGCCCAGCGCGAAGTCGATGCCAAGATTAAGCGTGGAGACCTCCATGGGGCACTTGAGCTTGATCAAGTACGCCGTGAACTCCTGGATCTTATCATAGATATAGAGCCTCCCGCGCATTACTGATCCTCCAAAGAATGACTTTGTGGAATCGTCCAATGCGCGCTTGCGCGACGAGCGTTTTAGCGCGCACCTGTTCCCGTCTTTGACGACGGTGAGACGGATCATCGGGGCATGGCGGACGGACTACAACACCGTGCGCCCTCACCGCAGTCCTCGGACTGGCACACGCCGACTTTACGCCCCCCCTCGCCACGGGCATATGGACAATGCGCTAAGTTATCAGCGGCCTTAAAACGAGAGCAGGTCACTTGTTGCCTCGTACCGCCGGACATAGGGTCCTACGCTGCCTGTTCCTCGTCGCTCAATGACCCGATCGCTGCAGCGGTGATGGCGCGATGCGCTCGCCACGTCCTCGGCGACATTCAGGACGCGGATACCGATCGCCTGGATTTGATCGACGCTGGTCACTTGCAGGTCGCCAGCACACGCGCATCATCAAAAACCTACTTATCTAAATCAAGGCGCAAGCGTCACCGGGATACAGGGCAGGTATTGGCCGTTCACTGCTTTACGACGCAGGGAAGTGCCGATGCTAAAGCTTATATTTATACCGGTAACGATCGCGTCCCTCGGGATCACGACTGGTGCGATATCGCAGTCCAGTAAGTCGACAGGTCCGGCAACATCCGCAGGCTCAAAGAGCAAGCCGACCGTGGCGCCGAAGAAGCGGCAAAGTCCGACTTACTCGACAAGGGCCAAAGTGCCGGCGAAACGCCTGCCGAATGCCCCGAATTCCAAGCTTCCGGACACTGATCCTCAGTCAATTGCAAACTCGGGTCGCAACTAGGTGAGGGTGAGGCGGAGGTTCTGACTGTTGGTCCATATCGTATGGCCAATCGCCTGGAACGTCGCTTCTAGCCTAAAGATGAGGGTGGTCTGCCCCTACTTTCACCACGGTCCGTTTATGCGGACGGCTACGGGAAGTTTGATACGTCACCACTCGAGCAGAGAGACAAAAAATTCGTCAGTTGCGGTTAATGCGCCTTTCACCGTATGGAATTACAATTACGAAATAGAGCTCCTGCATAAGTCCCCTTGTCGAAAGACAAGCACTTTTAACTCGGGGGGTTCATATGCGCTACTGGCCTATCGGTAAGCCCATCAGGGCTTAATGTTGTCAACAGCCTGAGTAGCTATCACGGTTCCTACTACCGCATTTTGCAGGGGATAGTGCAATGCGTTACTGGAACAATGGTAAGGTTCACAGGGGCTGGTGACTGATACTTGTCACTTTTAACGTAATTGATTCCAATATGCGAAATTGGAATCACGCAAAGCCCAATAACGGCTAAGCTCGAAAATGCCCGGCTTTCAAAGTCGGGCATTTTTTGCCATCAAGACCTGGTCATGTCCTTTACCGGCATCTCAAAGGTGAAGGCCCGAGGAACAAGGCCAAGCACTTTTACAGCCTTTTGCATGGCTTCGTTATGTATCGATATCGTGAAGTGGATTTCGGTAAACCACCCGTTTAGGTGAACCTTCCGAAACCGCGAAAGTACGGCAGCAAAGGCTGCAGGAGTGGTAGGCGAACCCCTAAGCAAACGTAATTGTGAGGGTTCGATCATCATGGTCCTCGCCCCAATTGATACCGCCAACGCACGTTCCGCTTTCATCAAAGGGGTCACGACACCAAAGTAAGCTTTGCGTACGTTAGGTACGAACAAATTCAGAATGGCAAGAACTCGCACGAAGCCGCCGGTCTCACAGCCGGGGCCGAACGCCAGCTCCCACGGACGCGGACGTTCGTGAGCAAAGCTGAGCAATCGCATTGGGTAATGACGATTAGCTGGTAGCGGAATGGAAACCCGTGACGCAATGATAGCGGACGTTTGCGGGTCTCAGTTCAAGCGCCCTACCGGACCAATAATGCTTTGATTTCATCGATGCCTGTGGTGCAGGCTTCACCAAGCAAAGTAGCGATGACGTCCTGCTGATCTTGGCTCAATAGGTTTACTAAGCCGCCGTCTGTTGCCTCGTCCAGTATCTGACGACAGAAACATAGCGGTACAGCAAGACCTGCATGATCCTCAAGAAAACAGTAAATGGAGCTTGCGTCATTAAGGTAGGTGGTAATCCAACTGTCCAAGGACCCATTTGAAAGCGAACTCTCGAAATGGGATAAGCCGGGTTCACTAAACGTCGCATCCCTATAATTAACAGTCTCTCTTTTTCCCATAAGCCATTCAAATGTATGCTGGCCATTTATTTTGTTTGAGAGCAAAATCTCGGACCCTTCGTAGTCCTTAATAAATGCGTTCAATATAACTTTATGGTCTCCCTTCCCAGAGCGTTTAATAGGTTGGGAGTTTCTTGATACGTGTAATGTATAAAGAGTACCACAACGAAATATTCCGTATCCCCGAACAGCATAAGCAACTCTCACCAAATAAAAGCTGGCGTAATATAGCTTGATTACAGCCCAAGAATGGTAACCCTTTCGGATCGAGACCATGGCTTCGGCAATGCTAATTGCAGCTTTATAATAAGTGCTTCTTACATCTTGCTTAAGCGCTCGCGTTAAGTCGCTCGATAGAGCATCACTTACGGACATAGCCTCAAAAGTAGATTTGTATGATTTCAGTTGTGAAGGATCTGGACATCCGAGATAGCGTTCTATGACCTCCTGAAACTGGTGACGATTAGAACTCGTATTCATCATGATCTAGAACTCGTATTCATCATGATCCGGGAGCGCGTTCAAGGAATTACTTTCAAGAAGAGTTCTAATAGCCTTTCGTGCAGTCTTCCCGTCTTTACCTCTTAATTCATCCCACGTTATAAGGCCGGACTGATCAAGACCAATAAAGTGCTTCATCGTAGGAACAGAGAAGGAGCGCTTTTCGGCGCAATGCTTGATGAGAACTTCGACAAAGAAATCTACCGCACCATTGAATCCAGCAGCTTTTAAGAAAGGATTTTTATTTGCTGAGTTCCATATCTGCTTATTGTCATAAAAGTCATACAGAGATTGAAAAAAGTTATTAATTGCTGCTTTTTGTCGCTCAAAATCTCTAATTTTATATGTGTAAAATGTTCCATTTTCTGGCTTTAGGTGTTCTTTAAGTGCCGAAACAAATGTAGAAAGTTCTATACTGCCCTGACCTCTGGGGGCACCAGGAAACTTCAACTGGTTGTACAGCGGGCTTTCTGGATCATCATTTAGTTCACGCGCGAGATCAGTAGCACGGTTAACTGCATGCGCTTCATCATCAACCACTTCGCCAAAAAGATCGTAGATCAAACTTTTTGGAACAGGCTTCTGTTCTGTGTTTATGTTCAAGAATATCTTTGCGGCATTACTAGTTGTCAAACCAACACAAAGCGTAACCAGCAATTCCTGATCACCAATTTCATCACGAACCTGAATAGCTTGCGCTAGCCCTGCTAGACGGTGCTGTCCATCAATCACCTGTGCAACGGACTTGATTATTGGCAGCGTAATCTTACCACCAGAAAATGATGGTTTGAAATTTTCATCAGTCCAGTTTAGTATAAAAGAGTTGAAAAATGTGTTTCCGTCGAGAATATACGTTCTGATACCATTAATTCGTCTTGCATTTAGAGGGCGTTGAACTGCTCCCTCTTCGTCATCGCGGCCTCGAACGGCTACATAATGAAGAGTTATGAGATCCCTGGCCTTAATGGCAAACGTAAATGCGGGAGTAGTTCCAAAAGTCGTTTCAAGATAGGAGGTGGTATAACTCTGGCTCGCACGTGGAACGCTTGTCTTAGCCATCAAATATATCTCCGGATTGACTCACTAATTAAACAATTTTCCTCCCCATGCAAATAGCCGTGCTCGGTTGTCACAGCCTGATCAATCATATGTCTGCTTCTGTGCGTTGCGACGTCGTTCCACGGGGCAGATCTCGGTGCATGCTGCCGGACCGCTCAATGGAGAGGGAATGGCCGGTTCGGGGGAAGAGCGGCGCTTTAGGCGGGAGCCGGGGAGCGGCTTACGTAGGCCGCTTTCTGACTCTGGCCGTCAAACACTGGTATGCCGGTCAGCGTCAGAGTGTCCGACAGCGCACGGTTTGGACGGGTTGCCGGACAAGATCGGCGGGCAACGGGTTTACGGACACGTTCTGTTCGCTTCTAGCGTACGCAAAACTCACTTTCGTGTCGTGACCCCTCAAAAGCCAGAATTGCGGGATGGTCCCATCTGCATGGTGGATATCTCAGCCAACCATTGCGCTGATGATCGGCACCCGCGGCGTAGGCAGCCCTCAGGCCTTCCTTGCTATGTGCGAGTTTGGTAACATGCTCCAAGCGTAGTCTCATGTTATAGTTCTTCGCCCACGCTTGAACATCATGACCCCAAAATGGCGCACACCGGTGGTCATTACCAGTCCCAGCCGCGTACGTGCCTCTGCGTGGCTGTAGATCGATGGATGCCGATACCAGGACGTGTGCTCGATACCTGACGGCGTCCATTCACGCGCGTTCGCGATCTCGGGGTTTGCGCCGTTGGCCGTAGTATCGGCCATCCCGCTTGCCCAATTATCGATCGACGGCGCCCACCGCGCCACATGGATCCTTGTACAGAACCATCGCGCCGGATGTTAAACAAAAACAGCCGCCAACCTCGCGAGGTTGACGGCTGCCTTCACACAGCTGGACACTGGGACCAGCTGTGAAATGTGCTTAGGCGAATGCGATCTTCGCCTGGCGACGACGAACGCGCATCGATGCGCCAATACCGCCGATACCGAACAGCATGATTGCCCAGGTACCAGCCTCGGGAACTGCTGCCGTCGGCTCGAAGGTCGCGGTGCCGGCATAGGAGCCGTTGCCACGCGACGTGCCGTTCACGACGATCTGGTTCGGCACACCCGAAGCGATCGCGACGTTGCTGATCTCGAAAAACTCGGCATTGTCGACAATGGTCTTCGTGGCTGCAAAGCCATTGATGAACACCGACAGGATGTCGAGATCGGTCGAGCTCGTCAACCGCGTGGTGTTCGTGCTCAGCGTGCCGCTAGCCAGACCGGTCTGATCGATAATGAAGTTGAAGGTATCCTGGAACGAGCCGGCCGCGATGCCCGAACGGCCGAAATCTGCCGAAACGGTACCATCGTTGATATCGCCGCGAACGGTGAACTCCGGATCGGCCGGAGTGAAGTCAATGGCATGGGCCGCTGGGGCCATCGCGAAGGCGGATGCGAATGCCATGGTCGAAAGCAGTAGACGCTTCATGATAATTTCCTCAAGTTTGTACTTAACGAAATAATAACGGGGGCCATGGCGGCACGCAAACCCCTCAATCGCAAAATCCAGCTATGACCTTGAGAATGTCGATTTTCGGGAAGAGCGTGCCTTTTCCATCACAGACGGCTCTTGGGAGACCGCTTCCTGCAGGCTCTGGGCAAAATTTGCTTGCAAAGGAACTGGCTCAAGACGGCCTGGACGCCGTACTTTGGCTTACGTCGGCGCAATATGAAACAGACGTTACAGCCTCGCCTAATGCCAGCTGAAGGCAGGTGATCTGTTATGTCGCAGTGACAGACGCTCTTTAGGTCAGCAGTCCTATTAGAAACATTAGGCACCCCATCCCTAAGGTCGTCCACAGCGCCCAGTTTGACATAACTCCGGCGGGCTTCAGCCAACGTAGAACCGCGCTTGAAAATCCCGCAAAGACGATGCCGGTCACAAGCACCGCACAAGGCTGCATCGGACCGTCAGGAGTTTGGGGAAGCGCCTGTATAATGAAGATTATCAAGACCATCGCAAGCATCAGGCCGCCCGCACGCTTCAAATGATCGGCGTATACATCGCTGACGTGCCGAGCGCCCGTTTCTTCGCGTGCGACACGTTCGCACTCTTCGTTCAACCATTCATATCGATCAGGCTTCATCTGGCAATCATGCCACGGGGGACGAGTGTCCGCCATTAGGCGCCAGCGGTCCGGCCACTTTTAGGTTGGGCGCCGCACCCTGTCGAAAAACACATGATTTACGACATCTCCGGTCTCGGCCTTCGCTCAATAAACGCCGCCTTCGGTCATAACATTCGACAAACCCTGTCGTTTTGATTGAGTGTTCGAGAACTTGCTTTCCGGGGTTTGTCGTACATGCTGGTTGGATGTATGCGGGTCTCGTCGACTGATGACAGCCAAACGGTCGATCTTCAGCGGGACGCGCTAGTCGCAGCCGGCGTCGATCATCGTCATTTCCATACCGACAAGGCATCCGCCGCGCGCGACGATCGGCCAGGACTGAAAGCCTGCCTCGACTATCTGAACGAGGGCGACACGCTAATCGTGTGGAAGCTCGACCGGCTTGGACGCTCTCTGCCGCAGCTACTGGCGATCGTCACCGATCTGAAGACGCGCGGTATCGCATTCCGGTCGCTGACCGAGCAGATGGATACGACCACGCCACACGGCGAACTGCTGTTCTCCCTCTTCGGCGCACTCGCACAGTATGAGCGCGCGCTGACGCGCGAGCGCGTAATGGCTGGGCTTGCTGCGGCAAAGCGTCGCGGACTCCAGGGTGGTCGCCCGCCGATGATCGATCCCGAAACCCTCGAACGCATTACAGCCGCGCTAGATGGTGGGGCCAGCAAGGTATCTGTCTATCGGACCTTCAAGGTACCGCGCTCGATGCTAATCGGCACGCTGGCCCGGATCGGCTGGACCGCACCAAGCGCATAGGGATTCCTGTTCGGTTGGGTTAGTGGTCTCAATCAACAGGAGCTAACTCAATGCGTTACGTAATCCGTAAAGACGGCGAGATGTCCACGCTGGGTGTTCACCGAAACAGCTTCGACGAAGCGCTCGCTACCGCTGATGAAATGATCGCAATGCGCGATGACGAAAAGTCGATTGCGGTGGAAGACACGTGGGAAAATCGGACGATAGACGAAGCTGAAATAGCGTCTTTGATTGCCGCAAGATCGCCGGACACGGCTGACAATGTGTGACGCAGTGCATTTAGGCGCGGTCGTTGGGGGATACGAGTGAACGGTTACGTGGAATTCTACAGTCTTGAGGGTGATCCGATCGTTGTAAACGTCGATCGCGTAAACTTTGTGCGCCGTTTCAAAGGTGGCAATGATGCAAGTGCTGTAAACTTTGAGAAGGGCAATTATGTAGTGGTCAAGGGAAACCTCGCATCAGTGATGAAAACCCTCCAAGAGGGATAGCCGTTTTCCTGTCAGGCTCTATCGTCACAGTTCAACTGCCTAATGGAGGCGAACCGGACCACAATAGGGATCAACCTTTTGGTTGATCATACTGGTACATCAAATGCGCGTATTTCTAATGGCCATGCTACTCACGCTCGGTGCTTGCAACGATCACAAGAGGCCCAATTCTTTCGACGCCAAGCCGGACGAGAACAGCGCAACTCCCTACAACGGCGTGCCGTTAGGAGAGCAAAAGAAATAACTGCCTGGGGTGGCCGGCCTTTAATTCTAAAGGCCGGCCTGCAATCACTCTGCGGTGTCGTCGGCTTTGCGCTTACGCGGTGCAGGCTTTGCCGCTTCTGGCTTGGCCTCATTCGTCTGACCGGGCTTCCGACCCAGGCCAATGCTCTTGGCCATGGTGCGGCGCGCCTCAGAATAGGTAGGAGCGACCATGGGGTAATCAGCCTTCAGGCCATAACGCTCGCGATATTCCACTGGCGTCATGCCGTTAGTGGCGAGGTGACGGCGCAGCGTCTTGTACGGCTTGCCATCGATCATGCTGATGATGTGATCGGGGCTGGCGAGGGACTTCCGGGCCGTTACCGCGCCAACGTATTCCTTGGGCTCTTCCGCAGGGCTTTCTTCGGTCTGCGAACCGCCAACAAGCGACTGAACGCTGCTGTGCATCTGCGATAGAAATGCAGGAACGTCGTCGGCCGACGTACGGGTATTTGGATTGCTGAGCCAAGCGATTGTCAGCTCGGTAGCGAGTTCAACAGCGTTGGGCTGGTAGGTATCGTCAGACATTAAGTGCTCCATTTAGCTGGCGGGTAAGTAGGGCGCCCTGAATGATCGCACAACCTTTCAAAAAGCTATTCTGTGAGGTCTCTTTTACGGATGAGATCGACTGGCTTACGATCAAAACGGCTGAGAGAACCGCCGATTTAGAGTTCACCGGAGATATAACGTCAGCGAAGGGCGGTTCTTGGGGGTAAGTCGAGCCGGTTTGGTCTTTTCAATCTTCAGACCAAGACCGCTAGTCACGTGGACTTCCCCGTCCTCTGCCGATCGCTATTCGTGCCTGACACACGCTTGCAATTTTTTGGCTCCGCAACTTGGATACGGTCTGAACGCCAGTCTAGACCGCTTTTTTTAGAGGCTCCGGCAGCTTGCCATCGGGCAGGGTCTCGCGGAGATGGCCATGGATCATCTGCGCATTGAACGGCTTGGACACGAATGTCGCCTTCTCGGGTAAGTCACCCGTCTTCGGCCGGAGGTGGCCGCTGCCGATGACGATCTCGATCCAGGGGTAGTTCTCTGCGACGTGGTGGGCGAGCGCAAACCCGTTAGTGTCACCCGGCATATCGACGTCTGAGAAGAGCAGGGTGATTGTGTGCGCGTACTCGGGGAGCATCGCGATCGCAGCATCGCCGTGATCCGCTTCATAGGTGCGGAAACCCGCATCTTCGAGAATACCTGTGACATCCATGAGGATGAACGGGTCATCGTCAACGGCAAGTGCATAGGGGACTGTTGATAGGGACATGCCGCACTAACCCGTCACGTGCCAAAACGGCTCCGACGGATCTCTGGCTTTGACATTTTCAAGCCATCTTTGCGAATGCAAACGCCTGATTGGCCCATTGGCCGAAAGGACCCAGACAATAAAATGCCCCGCTGCGGGGGGGGCAGCGGGACGCTTTAGAACCAGCGGGCCAAAGGGGGGGGGAGTGCCCGGCCGGTTATGACATCAACAGTGCAGGCCGGCGTCGGTTCCGCGCATAGTTACGAAAATGCCCTGCCAATCTGAAGACCGACAGGGCATTGCGAGCTCTCACCGCCGTTCCCCCCGAAAGGGCAGGACGCTTCCAGCGTATTTAGAAACTGCCTAGCTTGTAGTGTGTTCCCCGGCGCTCGTCTGTGATGCTGGACCATGTGAACGGTCGCCCCGGCATCAGCGGCATAGTCGGTGATGACGCCCGCCCCTACAAGAAGGCCACCTTACCCTCTCAGCTTCCGCTCGAAGCGCTTCCATTGGCGTTCGTCCCGACCGTAACCGGGAAAGGACGGCGGTAGTGGCGTCGGTGCGATCCTGCTTGGCCTACTGTCGCAAGCCGAACATCGCAGATATCCGGGGAGGCATTCGACCGACATGTTCTTGCGTTTGAGGTAGCACCATCTTGCTAGAACCAGGCGGTGCACGACGCCCTTACGCCCGCACTTGGAGCATACGCACCCCACATTAGCTTCGTGCTTCGTGAAATCCCCAGCGTCTTAAACTACGTGTTGCCCACAGGATCACCAGGGCAAAGCCATCTGCGCCGTTTCAGTGTCTACAGGCTGATATAGAGTGCCGTAGACATGCCTTGCCACTTCCAGGCGTGCGTCTGCTCTCAGTCCCTCGCGCGGGGCGGTAAGGCCGATCAAAGCCCATGCAGGCGCGTCCTCGATAATGGCCGCAATCCGCTCCGGCGAAATCACGCTAGCCATCAGAAGCAATCGGTCGAGAACTTGCCGTACGGCGACAGCCCACGCCGCGCGAACTCTGCTTCAATCGGCGCCAGGCGGGTCTCAGGACCGTCTTCTAAGCATTGGAAAAAGATGGTCTGCATCTCGCAAGGCCGAAGCTCTGGCAAGATCTCGGCAATCAGAGTGTGAGTCTGACTGAGGGGCTGTGCGCCGTCGCGCATCGACTCGAGTGCGTGTTCCATACCCGGATCATAGCGGAACATAAAGAGAACGCTAGTGTGATCCTAACTTTTCAACCCGGAGGTTTAATCAGCCTTTTTAACTGCTTTTGCAGCGTCGCGATTCGTTAGAAGGATATCTGCATCACGAATGCAGTCATTCTATCGCTGTAGAAACGATGCACTTTCTGAAATTTATCCGAAAAAGGCGCTGGCGATTTGATCTAGTGAACCTGCGCCCAATCTGCGAATTAGACCGTTGCGTTCATAACGTCCCGGAGCAGTATTGGAGAAGTGAAATGGCACTAGAAAACATTGTTAACGCGGCCAAGTCTGCTTTGAAGGATGTCGTCTCGTCGCCATCCGCTGACCCAATTTCCGACCGCGACGAGGTTTTGCAGGATTTAAATCTGGCCGAAAAGGCATGGGCAACCGACGGTGTTCATTCAGGAACATGGTTCGTCCGTGACGGCGAGCATGTTGCCCTCACGCCTACGACGCGAAATGGGGCGACACTGACGATCGGTGGTCAAACGACGAACTTCATTCCCGTTGACCGCTTTGCCGATTACCTGGTGAACATGCGGGCCGCTATCGAAGCAGGCGAATTTGATCGCGAGATAGCAGGTGCGCTCCATGGTTCGGCTAACGTCGGGGGAATTGCCGAGGTTGCGCTTCCGCGGGCTAGAGAAGGCAGCCCGCAAGATATCCGACAAGTGCAACAGGATGCTGTATTAATTCGTGAGGGGCGCAATCCGGACGGATCGCTATCTGCAGTCGTGCGCAGTGGATCGTAGCAACTACTGCGAACAGAGTGGCTCGGCAGGCCTGGGGAGGGGGCCCTGCCTCACCTGTCAATTTTCTAAAAACTGTTCGCGATTGTACCGATAGTCGTGTCGGCGCACGCGACTATTACGCCACTACGTTCGTTGCAACCGCTTGGGCAAACTTTCATGGCCCCACATTGAAGGAGCAACACGATGTCGGACCTCAACCTACACGACTTGTCAAAGAAGATGGCGAAGTTGGACTTCACGATGATGGCCACTCGCTCACCCAATGGCACCCTAACAGCCCGCCCGATGAGCAACAACGGCGATGTCGAATACCAAGGCGACAGCTACTTCTTCGCCTACCAAAACTCGCGAAAGATTGCTGACCTGCGTGCCGATCCGCACGTCACGCTTAGCTATACCGGCGCCGTCGGTATGCTCGGCGGTCCCCCGTTGTTTGTAACTGTCGAAGGTGCCGCTGCGCTGATCGAGGACAAGGCTGCATTCGCCGATCACTGGACCAAGGATCTCGATCGGTACTTTCCCGAGGGCATCGACACACCTGGTGTCGTGATGATCCGTGTCGATGCAAAGGCGATCCGCTACTGGGATGGTAGCGACGAGGGTGAGATCACCATCTGAGCGAGGCACCTAAAGCCCGTACCATACAGGACTTCCGCGGCATTGTCGCGGAAGTCCTAAGTTTCGCGACAGAGCCCTAAGTGATCGTATTCTTTCGTGTGCTGCTGTCGCAAAAGTCGTTTGCAAAATGCTTTTATTCTAATACAATTTTGCGACATGCTGATTGGCTATGCTCGTGTGTCCACCGATGACCAAGATCTCCGCCTGCAACGCGCCACGTTGAAGGAGGCTGGATGCAAGCAGACGTTTGAGGAAAAGATCTCGGGCGCAAAGCGTGACCGGCCCCAGCTTGCTAAAATGATCGAGCAGCTGCGTGACGAAGACACGGTGGTGGTGACGCGGCTTGACCGGCTGGCACGTTCGACCCGCAACCTGCTCGATATTGCCGAGAGACTGAAGGAGGTCGGCGCCGGTCTGCGCTCGCTGGCCGAGCCCTGGGCGGATACGACGTCGCCTGCGGGCCGCATGGTCCTGACCGTGTTCGCCGGCATCGCCGAGTTTGAGCGCGAGCTGATCCACCAGCGCACCAGCAGCGGACGGGTAGCGGCCAAGGCAAGAGGGGTGCGCTTCGGCCGTCCGCCCAAGCTCACCCCCGATCAGATCGCGCTAGGGGAACGGCTGGTGAGCGAAGGCACGTCGGTGCGCGAGGCCGCCAAGCTGCTCAAATGCCACCATGCCACACTCTACCGGGCGCTGACAGCAGCAACGGTGGTTCCATGACGCGGTGGACTGTGCAGCCTGACGTTTCGGCAGGGAAGGCCTGATGCCTATCCGGCCCGAGCACGTGTTCTTGTACCCGATCGACTGGGTGCAGCTATCGCACCAGGTACGCTTTGTGCGGGCGGGAGGACACTGCGAGCATTGTGGACGTCCCCACAGACAGAAGGTCTTCCACCTAGGCGACGGACGGTGGTGGGATCGGAACCGGCAATACTGGCGCAATGGCCGGGGCCGGCGCGTGCGACGACCTACGGAGAACATTCTGGTACAAGGCCGGTGGACACCGGTGGTCCTAGCCTGTGCGCACCTCAATCATGATCCGAGCGACAGTACGCTTCACCAGCTCGCAGCGCTCTGCCAGCGCTGCCACATGCTCCACGATGGCCCGGAGCATCGACGCCGGCGCTGGATGAACGCACACTATCGGCGTGCGCTGGGCGATCTCTTCTACGGCCCATACCCCAAGCTGGGAGACGACTGGATCACGCCCACCCCGCTCAGCATGCTCGACGATCACCGCAGTGGAACGTTCTCCCGTTGACACCCGTTTCACTTATTGCGTTTACAACTCGCACTTACTAGATGGCTTCCGCCCTGGGAGATGAAACATGGCCGCCGTGGCCTTCAATATCGACGAGGCCTACGAGCCTACTGCACACGAGATCGAGGCGGCCGGTAACGCCGCGCGTGCACTGTCGAGGGTTGATTCCAGCCGCCCTATTCACATGACTGTAGAAGGGGCAGGCGAGGACGTTATCAGCCTGCCGTCTGGTGTGTTCAACAGCATCGTCAAGATGCTGGTTGAGATCGGCAACGGTCATGCCGTCACTGTCGTGCCGGTACAGGCAGAGCTTACAACTAGCCAAGCAGCCGACCTGCTCAACATGTCGCGTCCACACCTCATCAAGCTCTTAGAACGCGGTGATCTGCCGTTCCGGATGGTCGGCACGCATCGTAAACTGCTCGGACGCGACGTGCTGACCTACCGCAGCCGCATGGATGCGGCCCGGCATGAGGCCCTGCAGGAAATGGCGAATCTGGATCAGGAAGCTGGCCTCTTCGACGATCACGCGCCTCTCGATCGTCCCTGATGCTGGTCGGCCGCTACACCGTCCTGCTCGATGCCAACGTCATGCACCCCTCCATCGTGCGGGGTGCGCTTTTGTGGTTCGCCGCCAGCCGGCTGTTCCGTCCGCTCTGGAGCGAGGCCATCCTGGCCGAGTGGGAGGAAAGCTTAAGGCGACGGTTTGCCGATCTGGCAGCTGACCATTTCCAACGGCAGCGGACCTACATGGACAGCTTCGGAGAGGCGCTGGTGGAAGGCTATGAACCGCTGATGCCTGCCCTGACACTGCCTGATCCTAAGGACGTCCATGTTCTTGCAGCAGCGATTCACGGCAGAGCCGATGCGATTGTCACGTACAACCTCAAGGATTTTCCGGTCGAAGCGGCCGCCCGCCACGGTATCGAGGTGAAGCATCCCGACGACTTCATCGTTAATGTCATCGACCTTGATACGGCCAAGGCGCTGACCGCAATCGGCAGCCAGCGCCGTCAGTTTCGCAATCCCGCTGTCACCGCCGAGGATTACCTCGACCGCTTTCGGAAAAGCGGTTTGGTCCAAGCGAGCCACCGACTGCAACCCCTTGTCGAGCTATTTTGAATGAGGGTTTTGACACCAGTAAGCGCTTGAAAGGCGGTGACCCATCTCAAGCGTCAGAACCGTCCGAGACCGTTGAAAAAGGCCTGCGCGAAATTGGCGTGGCGGATGTCTGGTAACGCCGGACACCGGAGGATGCGCCGCGTGTCAGACCGGCACGGCCTGCCGGGCCAGCAGCTGAAGGTTGTATGCCGCGGCAGCCATGGTGAACTTCTCGGCTGCTCCGGCGAGGCCTCGCAGCTTAAGCGTTCGTAGCCTTAGGTTGCGTTTCAGGTGGCCGAACACGCGCTCGATCCGCTGTCTTCGACGCCGCGCGTGCACATAGGCGTCGGTGCCGGCAAGGGCGCGCACGGTATCGCGAGCACCCTCGCTGACGAGGCGGGTAGCATCACGCCGTCCCTGCCGTCCGTCGTTACAACCGATCAGGTAGCCGCTAAGCTCAGCTGGGAGGAACACCCAACGCCTCGCTGTCCATGCCCTCCGCATGGAGCAGCTACTCCAACGCTTTGCAGACAACCGACCCGAGCGACCAAACGGGCGGGGTAAAACGCCGCTCGCCATCGTGATCGTCGACCGCGAAGGCCGGCCAATTCCCAATAATTGTGCGGTGGTATCCAGTTTCGCATGGGGGCTTCCACTCGCCCTGTCCGGTGATCCGGCCGCGCTTAGTGAATGGGAGCAGGCCGGCACGAAACTCCAGGACGCGCTGCATAACTGCTTAAACGCCGCGCCTTTTTCCAATCGGTGTCGATAGGCGTACTCGTCAAAGCGTTCTCTATCTTCCTCACGGATACGAAGGCTGTAGTGATTGGGATATAGTAACGTCCGCCGCTCCCGCTTTTTCGCCTTCTTCGGCTCCACGACGGCTGTAGAAACCTCGGGTGCTTCTGGTTCCGATTCTGGTTCGTTTTCGGGCGGGGAAGTGGTCATCATAGTGACAGGTTCGTGCGCTTTAATCAGGTCCCGCAAAGCTTCAGTGAGACGCTCTAGAGCGGTTTCTCACCGTGCTGAATCATAAGGGGATTCCCGTCGCTGCGGTTTTCTGATTCAGGTGCGTGCCGGTGCAGGAGGCTGGCATGGAT
>NZ_JACIAP010000021.1:0-40809 GCF_014194875.1 Sphingomonas sp. BK481
CCGCGCCGGCCTGATACGCGGCGCATCCTCCGGTGCCCGGCGTCACCTGTCATCCACCACGCTGATCCCACGCGATCCTTTTTCAACAGTCTCGATCGTTTGCGAGAGATGCGGCTGCGCTCGCGCAAAGGGAGCCGCGCGGCTCAATCGGCGCCCATGGCTGACTGCGAGCATGTCACGAGTGGGTTAGATGGCTCCGTCGCCCACTATTTTAGGTGCAAGTCCACCGTCTCAGGTGACGATCGCACGGTGCAGAACGTCCACCCTATTAGGGAAACCGACAGCTGTTCGGCTACTGATTCAGGATCGAACCAGGACCGATCGACCAGAACGAGCGAGCCTGATCCACTTTGCGAGGCGGCGCAGTGATGGTCACAGATAGCGAGCCTGCGTACCACGACGATGAGATCGTCGCATCGTTCTTGGTCACGGCTGCGAACGAACCGGCAGGCCCAACACCCAAGGATGATCGTCCGGCCGATCTCGACGCGATCATCAACGGAGCACTCACTGTCCTCGACCGCGTCGAACCTCAGGACCTCTACCTTCCCGATCTTGCGCCCGACGACCAAGAGCGCGTCGACCAGTTCCTGCGCCGCGGCCGCGCCGAGGCGACGCTGCAATCCTATCGATCTGACTGGGACCTGTTCCTCGCCTGGTGCACTGAGCGCCGCTACCGTCCGCTACCGGCAACGCCGGCAACCGTCGCCGCATTCCTGACGGAGCTCGCCACGTCGGGCTTCGTGCCGGCAGCTGACCAGTTCACCAAGACGGGCAAGCTTCGTATGCGGCGGGTGCCGAAGCCGCTGACCAGGGCGACAATCGACCGCCGTCTGGCGGCGATCGTCTTCGCGCACCGGATGGCCAAGATCGAACCGCCGACGTCGCAGCCCGGCGCGGGCGACCTGGGATTGGTCGTCGGCGGCATCCGCCGAACCAAGAAGGACGACGAGATCAACAAGAAGCGCGCGGCCGATGGCGACATCCTACGCGACATGCTTCGCAGCATCACCGGCGACGATCTGCGCGCACACCGCGATCGCGCGCTGCTTGCGATCGGAATGGGCGGAGCGTTCCGCCGTTCGGAGTTGGTGGCGATCACCGTCGCCCGCGTAACACGCGACGCCGAGGGGCTGACGATCCAGGTAAAGTCGTCCAAGACCGACCAGTTCGGCGAAGGCCAAGGCGTCGCCGTGCTCGACGGACCGAGGCTCGAGCCGGTGCGACACTATGAAGCATGGCTCGAACAGGCCGGAATCACGTCCGGCCCGGTATTTCGCAAGCTCACCCCACAAGGTCGGCTCACCGATAAGCCGATGAGCACCAAAGGCGTGGCGCTGGTGGTCAAGGCGGCCGCGGCCGCTGCTGGTTATCCGGCCGAGCTCTTCTCAGGTCACTCGTTGCGGGCAGGCTTTCTTACCGAGGCGGGACGCCAGAACGCCAACCTATTCAAGATGAGGCAGCATAGCCGGCATGCCTCGATCGACATGGTGGCGGAATATGTTCGGGACACGGAACGCTACCGCGATCACGCTGGGAAAGGCTTCATGTGATGAGGGGCCGGAAGACCCGGGTGGTTGTTCGCCGGTACTGGCGTCGGATAGCCGAATTTACAGAAATCACTTTCTGCAGCCGATAGATGGTTGGATCATGGGCATCATGACGATGCTCGTGACGTGGTCGGGCTTCCTTCAACCTGCAGTACCGCTACTCGCGATGAGCCTAGCGAGATAGATGTACTGAAAGCACGAGCCACGCATAGCGCCCGCGAATCCGGAGCCGCAAACGCTCGCAACGGTGTGTAATCGGGTTACACGCCCCCTTTCAGCCCCCTTGCCCGTCCCTCGCGCCACATAGAAATACTGAAAGCACGAGCATTTCTGGGATAGATTAACTGAAAGCACGAGCCACCGTGCAGGACGAGCAGCGATCGCGCCGTTTACGCTGCTCACGTCGTCCGCGTCTGGTCAGTTCAGGCTCGCTGCGGCCCCGCGATCACCCGATCGCGTGTCACCAAAAAGGGGAAGCCGTGCAGAAAAGAAAAACCCGGCACTAGGCCGGGCTTTTCGGAACCTCGGAAAAGGTCGTGTTGCAACGTCCCCTTAGCCGAGTCCCAATGACGCAGCAATAAGAAAGCGCAGTTCGCGCCACGGACTTCTGCGTCCGCACGGCATCCCAAAGGGGATTTGCCGAATGAACTCCTATGCTTACGCTCCGGGCGCCGGCCATAGGCGTCTTGATGAACGCACAGCTGCAACAGACCAGCTTGCGCAGCAGTTCGAGGGACTGCCGGAGGACGTCAGCCACCGGCAGGTCCTTACCGTCTTCAAGCGCGCAGCGCCTTACATCGGCATCCCTCCCCGCCTAGTCCACGCTGTCGACACGCTGATGAGCTGGTCGCGCTCGATCGATTGGGCGGACGGTCAGCGCCCGATCGTCTTCCCGTCCAACGAGAAGTTGACGCAGAAGCTCGGCATAGGTGTGCGTCAGGTGCAAAAGATGCTCGGCGCTGCGGCACGCCTCGGCCTAATCACACACCGAGATAGCGCGAACGGCAACCGGGTCGGTGCTCGTGGGAAGGACGGCCGGCTAATCTACGCCTACGGCATCGACCTCAGCCCTCTTGGCTTGCGATACGAGGAGTTCATGGCGGCCGCTACCAAAGGCGCCGAGGCGGATCTCCGAATTAAGGTGCTTCGCCAAAGACTGGCTGCGGCGCGGCGTCGTATCAGGACGCTTGCTCAGCTCGTTGATGACGAGCGGATCGACAGCATCGACGCCAGAACGGCTGTCGAGATCTCGCTTCTCGCAACAAGCCAGATGCGCCGCGTCCGTGATGAGGAGCTGTTGAGCGCTTGCGTCGACCAGATGGAGGCCCGGGCCGATGATCTTGCGAAGGCCGTCGCAGTCGCAACGCAGGGCTTTCCTGACCCTTTGATTCCACAAAAAGATTCGCCCTCGGGCGACTCTGACGACGCCCCCATTACAACTACAAAACAACCTAAAACTGCTAAAGCAGCTTACAGTAATGGCTATCCGGAAAAAAGTAGCAGAACGGAGTACGACGTCCGTTACCAGCAACCTCAAACCGAAGTTGAGGCCGACTTGGCGAAACACGGTGTTGATCCCGAGTTCATCGCCGCCGTCATCCCGGAGTTCATGCTTACCACCACGTCGAGACCGACTTGGGGTGATCTGATCAACACAGCAGAGCGATTGGTCGATCAGGCGGCGATCCACCGAAACGTGTGGCACGAGGCCTGTCGCCTTATGGGTCAAAAGGGCGCTGCAGCGTCGGTGATTGCAACCGCCCACAAACACATGCGGGGAGATGTCGATCGCCCAGGCGCCTACCTTCGAGGGATGAACAAGCACGCTGCTTCCGGGCAGCTCAACCTTGGCAGAACCTATCACGGGCTGAAGGACAGCGTCCGATCCGAAGGAATGCGGTCACTTGCGACAGGGTCGGATTCACGCTCGATTGGACAGCTTGCCGCGGCGGCGCTGGGCCTCGCTCGGGCCGGCCGCACTCAACGCTTGCTATGAGAAGATAGAAATACTGATAGCACGAGACGTGCCCCCCTGCCCCACTCTCTTAAGAGGGCGCGGCGATGTTAGCCGGGGCCACGACCGTGCAATCCTCGTGCTTTCAGTATATCTATGTCCTTCTGGGGTGATCGATAGCGCGAGCCGGGGTATGATCCTTCAGGAACTTGGAAGGGAGCGACGATGGCCAGGTCGAAAGCCATGCCGCAGCAAATCTCGCTGTTCGACATGGATAGCCCGTTGCACGGCAAGGTCCGCGGCGAGCGCTCCATTATGCACTTTCCATTTTTCGTGCTGTCGAAGAACCCCCACATGGAGCGCATCGAGTACCGTCGCGATAACGTGACGATCGAGATCCGCCCGAGCGACACCGGCGTTGCCACCATGTGGGACAAGGAGATCCTGCTCTACGTTGCCTCGCTGATCGCGCAGTCGATCGCTGACGGTCAGCCAGCCCAGGAAGAGGTGACCTTCGCAGCGCACGACTTTTTCCGGATCACAGGGGTCGAGCGTCCTTCGACTCGCGACTATAAGCGGTTCGCGGAAGCCTTGGAGCGGCTGCAGGGGACGCAGATCAAGACGAATATCGAGACCGGTTCCAAGATCGACCGGGGCTGGTTCTCATGGCTCGCTGAGGCTCAGGTCGAGTACGAGAAACTAGCCAACGGTGAGGAGGCGTTGCGGTATGTCCGTATCCGCCCCTGTAACTGGCTTTTCCGTGCGATCCAGCGCGACCAGCGGATGTACCACTACCACCACGACTATTTCCGGCTCGGTCCAATTGAGCGGCGCATGTACGAGATTGCGCACTGCTCGGGCGAGCCGATCGAAATGACCATCGAGGAGTTGCATCAGCAGGTCGGCTCGATGGGGCCGATCTCGCGGCTGAAGAGCCTCGCAAAGGAAATCCAGGCGGAGAACCGGCTCCCGGATTACGACGTCACCGTTATCAATACGATCACGGGCGAGCGCGTCGATGCGGTCGGTCGAACCCGCAAGACCAAAGGCATGGTAATCCAGATGCGGCCCAAGCACCGCACCGCCACAAAGCCCCAAGCGCTGGTGGCCTAGGCCCCCTCTCCTGTCCCGCAGAACGTTACGCAACGGGAATCGCTTCTCCTCCGTTAAGCCGGTGCCAAGGGCGTTGACGTTAAGGAGCGCTTATGTCGCAAGCTACCCTCGACGCCTGGATCTCACTCTACGCCGCAGTCGGACTGCTCGTCGCGATGTGCGCGATCATTGCAGGGATCAAAACGGTCCACGACTATCGCTCGGGAACCAGGACCCTGGCCACGACCACGGTGATGGACAAGGTTCTCGCGGTCATCCCCGCGTTTGGGTTCGTTGGCAGCTCAATTACCTGCTCGGTGCGCCGGCGATACTCGCGATCGCCATGCTTTACGCCAATCACCTCGGGTTCGCGACGCTCGTCGACGTGTAGTTGAAAAGCTGGGCGCCGCGGAAGGTCGGCACACTAGTCGATAGTGACGCCGTCTGGATCGTGGCCGTCCTGAACGCGCTCGCGCTCCAGCCCCGCGTGATCGCTGAGACGTAGCCGATCGTCTCGCGAAACGGCGGGATACGCCCGTTTAGACGAACCCGACCCGGTCCTGCGTTGTAGGCCGCGAGCGCCAAGTCCACCCTCTTGAACTCGTCCAGATGCTCGCGAAGGTAGCGGGCCCCTCCCCTCAGGTTCTGCAGCGGATCGCGGGAGTTGAATACGCCAAGGTAAGCCGCGGTGCCCGGCATCAGCTGCGTAAGGCCCACCGCACCTTTCGGCGAGACGATCTGCGGATTGTACTGGCTCTCCTGCGCAACGAGCGCATCGAACAGCCCGACGGGAACCCCTGCCTCGCAGGCGACGGCCGAGATCAGCGGGTAATAGCGTGCGCGCCGCTGCTCGAGGTACATGGGTAGGTCCCCCCGGGGACGGTACGGTGAAATCGAACACGCGGCCGGGCTGTAGAGATACGGTGCCACCGCAGCCGCAGCCGCGAGACCCGATGTCGTCACCTTTCCGGTCCTCATCCAAAGGGGCACCGGGATGGACGACCGCTCGACTGGAGCCATTGCGATCGCCGGCGCGAACGACGGAGGCGGCGCCATGCCCGCGAAGTCCTGAGCAAGCATTTCCGCCGAGAGCGCCGTCGCCTCGTTGGGAAGAGCAGCCGGGATCTCGATACCAATTGGCTTCTTGCCCACCTCGATTACGACACCGTCACCGACGTTTCTGAACGGCACCAGCTCGACCTGCTGAGCGGCAGCGCTGGTGATCGTCGCTGCGCCGGCAGCGACGCCGATCAGTAAGTTCGCAACAAAGGTCAGCCTGTTCGCCATGGCGGCAAGGGACCACACCCCTTCAGGCCTGACAACGTGGAATATTTTTACACCATTGCAGTGCAGAGCGCATTACACAGCGCGGCGCAAATCAATGTGTAGTGCGATTGTGCTTGCAAGGTGTAGCTCGCTTCGCCAATCACATGCAAAGACGCATGCAACGCGCATTGCACTGTAATGCTGGTTAGCAGTACAAAGGGACCGTCATGGCTGTCATTCTCGTGGGATCCATCAAAGGCGGAGTCGGCAAGTCCACCACCGCGCTCGCGCTAGCCTCCGAAATCAGGTCTGCGGGGCAGACGGTCTACGTCATCGACACGGACCCTCAGCTCTCCCTCTATCGCTGGTACGAGGACTGGAAGCTGAAGGATGGGATCGTGGTCGAGGACGGCCACAAGATGACGCAAAAGCAGCTGGAGACAGCCGTTTACGACGCATCGCAAGATTACCCGTTCGTGATCCTCGACGTGAAGGGCGCGATCAACGAGCAGGTGATGTACGCCACCCTGCAGGCGAACATGCTCATCATTCCTCAGCGCGCGTCGGCCGCGGACCTTGAGCGCTCGATCGAGTTCCTGGACCGCCTCGAGTTCATTGAGCGCGCCCGGCAGAGGCCCCTCCCCCATCGCATCCTGTTCACCCAGCGCACGACCGCGATCACCTCGCGAGCCGAGCGCGAGATCATGGAGCAGACGCGCCAGGCGGCGCCGGTCTTCTCATCAGAGTTGTTCCTGGGCGACGCCTATCGCGCGATGTTTCTCTACCGAATGACGTTGGAGGAACTGGACGCCCATAACCTCGCGCGGACCGAGCGCGCCCGCCAGAATGTTCAAAGCCTCCTTCGGGAGATCGTTGCAATCATCACATCCGAGGTCAAAGCATGAGCGAAGCACCAGAACCCAAGAAGTTCGGCCGCGCCGCTCGTGAGCCCGCTGCTAGCGGTCTCGATCTTTCAGCAATGCGCCCTACTCCCGCCCCTCGCCCCAGCGCTGCCCCAATGGAGTTGCCCGACGAATATCAATCAGCGCCGACGGCGCGACGCCGTAGGGTGCGCGAGACGAAGAGCAAGTCCGTGACCATGAGGATTACCCCAACCACCTACACCCGCTTCAACGAATATTGCGACCGCGAGCAGCTATCCTACCCTGACGCGCTCGATCGGCTTCTGGCGCTGGCTGAAGGCGCCAAGGACTAGGAGGGAAGGGGGTGAGGTGCATCATGAGAAAGGATGCACCATGACCCTAGTTGTTTGATCCCACGGTTTGATGGTGCGATCCTTTCGTTGGAATGGAAGGAAGCCGTATGGGACAAGTACGTCACGGGAGCGCCACGACCACGCACGCCGTCAGAGCAGCAATACAGCGATCGCAAGCTTCGCTCTCGACGCTGAGCCGAGAGCTGGGGATCAACCCGAAGACGGTCGCAAAATGGCGCAAGCGGGCAACGGTTGAGGATCTGAAGACCGGGCCGAAGGCCCCTCACTCCACGACCTTGACCCAAGCCGAGGAGGCAGCGGTCGTTGCATTCCGGCGTCACACATTACTGCCTCTCGACGATTGCCTATACGCGTTGCAGCCGTCGATCCCGCATCTGACACGGTCAGCGCTGCACCGCTGCCTGCAACGGCACGGCATATCCCGTCTACCGGACATTGAGGGGGACAAGCCGAAGCGACAGCGCTTCAAGCGCTACCCGATCGGCTTCTTTCACATGGATATCGCCGAGGTTCAGACTGCCGAAGGCAAACTTTACCTATTCGTCGGCATCGACCGCACGAGTAAGTTCGCGGTCACCCAGCTCGTCGACAAGGCGGACAGGCGAACGGCGTGGGAGTTCCTTGAACACCTGCTGAAAGCGGTGCCGTACCGGATCCATACGATCCTGACAGACAACGGCATCCAGTTTGCCGAGCAGCCGCGCAACCGTAACACCGCCTGGTCGCGTCAGATGCGCTTCGACATGATCTGCGAAGCAAACGACATCGAGCACCGGTTGACCAAGCCGAACCACCCGTGGACGAACGGTCAGGTCGAGCGGATGAACCGCACCATCAAGGAGGCGACGGTCAAACGCTTCCATTACGAGAGCCACGAGCAGTTGCGGGTGCACCTCGCAGACTTCATGGCAGCCTATAATTTCGCCCGTCGGCTCAAGACGCTCAGTGGCCTCACGCCTTACGAATACATCGCCAAAATCTGGACGTCAGAGCCTGACAGGTTCATCGTCGATCCGATCCACCAGATGCCGGGACTAAACACCTAGTCGCCCTCAAACCCACTCAGCAGGTAGTCAATATCGTAGGTGCCCTGGGCGGCACCTGGCGCGGCTATCTCGCGATGTGCCCCTGCCCTGCCCACCAGGACAAGACGCCGAGCCTCTCGGTCCGGCAGGGCAATGAAGGGATCCTCGTTCACTGCTTCGCAGGCTGCGACGCGGACGATGTCCTAAGAGAGATCTCCCGGCTGAGGCCCGGCCAACGTTACGAGCCGCCAAAGGCGGCACCGCTCGGCCGACAGCCGAATGTCGAGCGGCTTTGGAGCGAGGCCGTCCCGGTCGCCAGCACGCCTGCGGAGGCGTACCTGAGGCGGCGCGGGATCCGCGACGGGTTCGACGACCTCCGGTTTCACCCCCGATGCCCTTGGGGACCGAAGCCTACCACCCGGTTCCTCCCCGCGCTGATAGTCGCCGCCAGAGAAGGTCGAGCCCTACACGCCGTCCAGCGGGTCTTCCTCGACCTCGAACACGGAGGGTATCTCGAAAAGGTGATGCTGGGGACCCCGGCTGGCGCGAGTTGGCAGGGCATGCGCGTGACGGACACGCTGGCGCTTGCCGAGGGTTTCGAGACGGCAGCAATGTTCACGCAGCATAACGGCATCCCGTGCTGGGCGACGCTTGGCGCCGCGAGGCTCGACCGCGTCCACATCCCGGACTCAGTCAGGACGTTGATCTTCGCCGAAGACAACGATCCAGAGGGACGCCGCGCCCGTCGGAAAGCGTGGGCAGCTTACCGTCCGCGTGGCTTGAATCTCCGGCGAATGCCGCCTCCGAGGCAATTCGGCGACTGGGCCGACGTCAGAACCGGAGCATAGAGGGGAGGGGGACTGGTCTGGTGAGCTGCGTCGTGCAGCCACAGAGCCAGGAGATCCCCATGAACGACCTGTTCGACGCCGCACGCGATCGTGCGTCATGTTGCACCGCTGCGGCGATGCGGCTCGTTCCCAGCCTTGAGGGCCAGGACAAGATCACGCGCGCCTTGCTCAACGAGGCGATGACGACCGCCTTCGGCGGTTCCGACGCCGACGGCCGCTGGACCCAGCGCGAGAGCTTCGAGGTACTTGAGCTTGCACTTGCACTTGCAATGCGAAATCGCAGTACAGATCGCTTGCACGTTGCACATGATGATGTGCTGCAAGCTGCAGTGCTGCTCGATCGGCTTCCAACGCAAACCGTGAGAAGCGAGGAGCAGATCGAGTGGCAACAGTTCTCGACACCCCTCGACCTAGCTGCTGTCGCCCTGATCCTGGCGGCTCCCATGCCCTCCGACATCGTCCTCGAGCCGAGCGCTGGCAACGGCTTGCTGGTGGCCCAGCTTCCCACGGTCACGGCCCTCCAGCTCAACGAGATCGACCCTGCCCGGCGCGCCCGGTTGCAGGCGGTCTTTCCAGAAGCGCCAATCTCGGCTCATGACGGCGCAACGATCGGCAGCGCGATGGCAGCGTCGACCCGCCCGACACTGATCATCATGAACCCGCCATTCTCGCGCTCGATCGGGCACGGGACGGACTCGCTTGCCGCGGTTCGACATCTCCAGGCAGCGATCCGGCGCGTCCGCCCGAACGGCCGCGTGGTGGCGATCATGCCCGACTGGTTCACGAACTCCGCGCGCATGGGCCAGATCTGGACGACCACGCTGGAGCAGGTGACGGTCAGGACCTCGATCCGCCTCACCGACGCATACGGCAAGCACGGCACCGGCGTCGCGGTCCGCCTCTACGTTCTCGACAAAGCGGTCGGCCAGAGCAACAACGTGACGATCCAGCGAGGGACCGTGCGCGAACTCCTCCCGGAGATCAGCGTACCCGAACGCCTGGAGTTCTCGGACGAGGTCGAGAAGCCTGCCGCTGCGAGGGGAGGGGCCGTGTCCCTCTTCCGAAGCGTCCGATCGAAGCCCGCGACCGCGCCTCGCGTCTTCCGCGCGCGCGCCCGGAACGAGGTCGCGCCCGTGACGTACCAGGTCCTGGAAACCCCGGCACCGCTTGCGGAGCAGACGGGCGTCTATCTGCCATACCGGCCGAGCCGCATCGTCTTCGACAGTGCCGGCGAGCACCCGACCGCACTCGTTGAATCGGTCGCTATGGGCTCGATCCCCGCGCCGATCCCCACCCACGTCCCGGCGTTGCCGGAGCGGACGGTCAAGGACCGCCTCCTGTCCTCCTCGCAGCTGGAAACCGTGGTGTACGCCGGTCACGCGTGGACGCAGTTCATTCCCGGCCGTTTCCGTCCCGATCCCGAAGGCGTCGGCCTCATCATTGACGAGAACGGCAGCCGGTATCGCAAGGGCTTCTTCTTGGGAGACGGCACCGGCGCGGGCAAAGGCCGCCAGGTCGCGGCCGTGATCCTCGACAGCTGGCTCGCCGGGCGTCGCCGCGCCATCTGGGTGTCGAAGAACGAGGCCCTGCATGCCGACGCGATCCGTGACTGGACCGCACTTGGCGGGCTCGCAGCCGATGTCCAGCCGCTCTCCCGCTGGAAGATCGACGAGCCGATCGCGATGAGCGAAGGTGTTCTCTTCGTCACCTACCCGACTCTGCGCTCCACACGGGGTGATGCGAGCCGGCTCGAGCAGATCATCGCTTGGGCTGGCGACGACTTCGAGGGCGTGATCGCATGGGACGAGGCCCACGAGATGGGCGGCGTCGCGGGCGGCGAGGGGAGCATGATCGCTAAAAAGGGCTCCCAGCAGGGGATTGCCGGCGTCGTGCTGCAGAACCGCTTGCCCGGAGCGCGTGTCCTGTACGCGTCCGCAACCGGCGCCTCCGAGGTGAATAACCTCGCCTATGCCGTGCGGCTCGGCCTGTGGGGTCCCGAGACGTCGTTCGCTAACCGCGAGGCGTTCATCACCGAGATCAGGCAGGGCGGGATCGCCGCGATGGAGCTCGTCGCCCGCGACCTCAAGGCCACCGGCCTCTACACCGCCCGCGCGCTCAGCTTTGCCGGCGTCGAGTACGACATCCTGCGACATGAACTGACCCCTGAGCAGGTGGAGGTGTACGACGCCTACGCTGACGCCTGGGGCATTATCCACCGCAACATGGAGAAAGCCCTGGAGCTCACTGGCGTAGTGGATCCTTTGAAGGGCGACACGCTGAACTCCGGTGCCAAGGCGGCTGCGCGCTCGCGGTTTGAGAGCTGCAAACAGCGTTTCTTCGGTGCGGTGCTTCTATCGTGCAAGCTGCCGACCGTGATCGCTGCAGTGCGCCAGCACCTGGAGGCCGGTCAGTCCGTCGTACTCCAATTGGTCAGCACCGCCGAGGCGATCCTGGACAGGCGCCTAGGCGAACTCTCGCCGGACGAACGGGCCGAGCTCGACCTCGACCTTTCCCCGCGAGAAGCGATCATCGACTATCTGCAGCGTGCATTTCCCGTTCAGCAGATGACGCCGTACCGTGACGACACCGGTGAGATCCGGTCCCGGCCGATGTTCGACGAACGTGGCACGCCCGTCACCAATCCCGAAGCAGAAGCGGCCCGCGACGATCTGATCGAGCAGCTCTGCGCGCTCCCACCGATAGCGGCCGTGCTCGATGGCGTGCTCGAGCATTTCGGTCACGACAACGTCGCCGAGGTTACCGGGCGGACCAAGCGGCTCGTCAGCACCGCGAACGGCACCCAAAGGCTGGAGTCCCGTTCGGCCCGCGCGACCCAGGCGGATGCCGCTGCCTTCATGGCAGGGACCAAGCGCGTACTCGTGTTCAGCGACGCCGGAGGCACCGGCCGTTCCTACCACGCAAGCCTCGACGTCAAGAACCAGGAACAGCGGGTACACCTGTTGCTGGAGCCGGGTTGGCGCGCCGATCGCGCTATCCAGGGGCTGGGCCGCACACACCGTACCCATCAGGCCTGTACGCCGCTCTTCCGGCCCGTCACGACGGACTGCAAAGGCGAATTGCGGTTCACGTCGACGATCGCGCGGCGTCTGGACAGCTTGGGCGCGCTGACGCGCGGGCAGCGCCAGACAGGCGGCCAGAACCTCTTCGACCCGGCCGACAATCTCGAATCCGAGTACGCCAAGGCGGCCCTGATCACCTGGTATCACCTCTTGATCGCCGGCAAGCTCACCAGCACGAACCTCGTAGACTTTACGCACCGGACCGGGCTCGAACTGCAAGACAAGGACGGCGTCCTGAAGGACGACCTGCCACCCATTCAGCGCTGGCTCAATCGCCTCCTCGCGCTTCCGATCGGCTTGCAGAACCTCATCTTCGACGAGTTCCTAGCGCTCGTCGAAACCCGTGTCGCGGCAGCCCGGGATGCCGGCACGCTCGACGTAGGTGTCGAAACGATGGCCGTCGACACCGCGACCGTGCTCGACGACACGATCCTGCGGACCGATGCCGTTACGGGTGCAACCTCGCACCTCCTTACCATCGAGGTGACCCGACGGCGCCAGCCGGCGTCGCTCGACCTGGTGCTGCGCATCGCCGACAGCGACGGCACCGCCGTGTTCCTGCACAACGGCCGATCGGGGAAAGTCGCGCTGCGGACCGCCTCCAGGTCGGGGATGACCGACGAAGGTGTCGCGGTCGAACGGGTCGAGCTGATGCGGCCGACGCGTCGAGAATATCTAACGATGGACGACATGTACGAGACGGCTTGGGAGGAGTGCTCACGCGAGACCTTCCAGAGGGCTTGGGAGGTGGAGACTGAGGAAGCCCGCACCAAGGTCGACACCGAGACGATCCGGCTGGCCACCGGCTTGCTCCTCCCGATCTGGTCGGCGCTACCGAGCGATCACCTGGCGGTGAACCGCGTCGTAGACGGAGAAGGCCGTTCCTGGCTTGGCCGAATGGTCTTCCCCCGGGATCTTCACGGGTTGTTCAACAAACTCGGCCTGGACGAACCCCAGGTCCTCAGCCCGGACGAAATTACGAAGGCCGCGCTGGAAGGCGGCTCGATCGTCCTCAAGCGACCATTCGCATGCGAGGTGAAGCGCGCTCGGGTCAACGGCAAGCCTCGGATCGAGGTTGTCGGTGCTCCCGCCGCGCAACTGCCGTGGCTGAAGTCGATCGGCTGCTACACGGAAATCGTCTCGTACAAGACGAGGCTCTTTGTACCCAACGAGGGTGCCTCGGAGGTGATCGCCCGCCTGACGGCACAATCGGACGGCTGACGCCGCCACATTGCAAAGCGCGGTACAAGGCGCAGTGCATGTCGCTGCGCGAGCTACGGAGCAGAAGGGAAGGGGGAGCGGGGAGGGTGTTCGGCGAGGGATTTCGTCGGACACCAACCACGCTCAGGAGACTGGCGATGACCCAGACCGTCAAACTCGCGAAGCTGAAGCAGTCCGAGAAGAACGTCCGCACGACGCAGCCCAAGAACATCCCCGCTATGGCCGCCAGCATCCGGGCGCGCGGCATCATCCAGAACCTGCTGGTCACGCCGTCGAAGCCCCGCGGCTCGTTCGAGGTGATCGCCGGCGAACGCCGTTTCCTCGGAGCCATGATGCTCGCCGAGGCGGGTGAAATCGTCGCGGCCGACTACGACGTGCCCGTCAAGATCGTCGTCGGTGACGACAACGACCTGCGCGAGCTCTCACTGACTGAGAACTTCCAGCGCGAGGTGATGACGCCGGCGGAGGAGTGCCGCGCGTTCCAGCACTTCCTGCAATCGGACGGCGACATCGATGCTGTCGCCAAGCGCTTCGGCCAGACCCGCCGCTTCATCGAGGGTCGCCTCCGGCTCGCCAACCTCGCGGAACCGGTATTCGAGGCGCTGGCGAACGGCGAAATCACCCTGGACATGGCGAAGGCCTATGGTTCGACCGAGGACCGCGCGAAGCAGGAGCGCGTCTTCGCCCAGTATCGGCACAGCGCCTACATCAACGCCGACCAGATCCGCCGCGCCATCTCGAACGACACCATGAAGGCGACTGACCCTGTCGCGATCCTGGTCGGCGCTGACGCCTATGTCGCCGCTGGCGGGCGCATCGAGCGCGAACTGTTCAACGAGGACGGCGACCGCTGGTCGGATCCCGAGATCGCGCAGTCGCTCGCCGGCACGATCATGGAAGCCGAGGCCAAGCGTCTCGGTGAGGAACAGGGGCTCGCCTGGATCCGGCCGATCGTCACGACCAACCTTTATGGTGCAACAGCGGACCTCCACCGGGTTCCACTGGCGGCCGCACCGCTCAGCGAAGCCGAAGAAGTCCGCGCTTTTGAGATCTCCGAGCGGATCGAGGCCATCTCCGAAGAGATGAACGACGAGAGCCTCGACGATGCCGCCTACGGCGCGCTCGAAACCGAGACGGAGCAGCTCCAGCAGGAATACGAGAACATCCACAACAAGCCGCCCGTGCTGCCCGACGAGATCAAGGGGCAGGTCGGCACGTTCCTGATGCTCGACCGGACCGGCAAGCTCGTGCTCGAGACCACCTACTACAGCGAAGCGCCGCTGCGCGCGCCGGGCGACGAGGCGGACACCAAGCCGGCAGGATCGAGCCGCGACACCACCTCTCTGCCGCCCGAGGCCGTCGCGCCGGGCGGAAAGCCGCTCAGCGCCCGCCTCCACGACGAGCTCGCGGTCCAGCGACGCGACATCCTCGCCGCCTCGATCCTGGGCGATCCCGGGCTCGCGCTCGACTATGCGCTGTTCGCCATGGTCGACCGCACCCGCAACTACGGGCGTTCCGGCACGACCATCACTGCGGGCCGGCCGAACGATCCGCAGATGCCGGCAGAGTTCGCGCCCACGCAGGCTCGGATCGCGATCGCCGAGGCGCGCGAAGCGCTCGATACCAGCTGGACCGAGCTGGGCTCTCCGGTCGAGCGGTTCGAGGCGTTCCGCGCGCTTTCCGACGATGCCAAGGCGGCCTGGCTCGCCATCATGGTCGCGGACTCGCTTGAGGCGAAGCAGGAATACGGCGCGGTCACGACCAACCCGCTTCACGCCCGTCTCGCCTCCATCTTGGAGATCGACGTCGCCAAGTGGTGGCGGCCGACCTGCGAGAACTTCTTCGACCGCGTCTCGAAGGGCACGCTGCTGGCGACCCTCACCGAGGTGGGGGGCTCCACTCTCGCGGCCCGCTATCTTGGCTCCAAGAAGGGCGAGATCTCGACGAGCTGCGAAAGGCTGTTCGCGGGCGAGGCGATCACCGAGGCGGAGACCAAGGAGGCGGCGCTCGCATGGGTGCCCGACGCCATGCGCTTCGACGCCGTCGGTACGGCCGAGCTGGTCGAAGACACCGGGCCCGGTGACGACGACAGTGGCACCGGATCGGACGACCACGACCCGTCCGGCGACGAGGTCAATGACGACACCGACGACACCGGCGACACCGACGCGGATGCCGGCGCGGTGAACGACGAGAACGAGCTCGTCGCAGCCGAATAACCCCTGCCCGACTGTCTCCTGGGCAACCTTGCGGCCGCTCCGATGGGGCGGCCGCTCTTTTTTCGCGAGGGCGCAACGCCGCCCCTTGGGGAGTTATCGCCATGACCTTTCGCCGCAAGCCCGACGCGCCACGCCGCGACGTCGCCGCCGAAATTACCAACCTGATCATCGAGAAGCTCGAAGCCGGCGTTCTGCCTTGGTCACGTCCTTGGGGACTGACCGGAGCAGGCGGCCGACCGCTGCGTCACTGCGGTACGCCCTACACGGGGATCAACACCCTCTACCTGTGGGCAATCGGCGACGCTCGTGGCTACAACAGCCGCACCTGGATGACCTATCGCCAGGCCGAAGAGCTGGGCGGCCAGGTCCGGCGCGGCGAGCGCGGGTCGCTGAGCGTGTACTTCTCCAGCTTCTCAAAGACCGAGACGGACCGCGTCACCGGCACCGAGGCGACCAAGAACATTCGCTTCCTGCGGTCCTACATCGTCTTCAACGTCGATCAGATCGACGGGCTGCCGACCTACTACTATCCAACCGTCGCGCCGCCACAGCCGCGGGTCGAGTCCGAACACCGCGCGTCGATCGATGCCTTTTTCGGGGCTTTGCCGGGCACAGTCCGGCATGGCGGCGACCAGGCGTATTTCTCGCCCATCGGCGACTACATCCAGATGCCGAACCGCGGCGCGTTCCGGTCGGACGATCATTACGCCAGCACCCTGGGGCACGAATACACCCACTGGTCGGGTGCGGCGTCGCGTCTCGCACGCGAGTTCGGCAAGAAGTTTGGCGACAGCGCTTATGCGTTCGAGGAACTGGTAGCGTCGATCGGGCAATGCCTCGTCTGCGCCGAGCTGAGCTTGCCCGGCGACCTGCATGACAACCACGCCAGCTACATCGAGCACTGGCTTCGCATCCTGAAATCGGACTCGAGCGCGATCATCAAGGCCGCGTCGAAGGCCGAGCAGGCATTCAACTACCTGAGGGACCTTGCGCGGCCTGCCAGCGCGTCCCCGGCCGACGGCGAGATGGCAGAGTGGCACGAGCCCGAGGCGCTCGCCGCATGATCCCCCGTGCAAGGAGACGCAACCATGCGTATCGAGCTGAAGAAGCTGAAGGTCGTCAACGCCCTCTCCGAGGAGACGACCTGCTATACCGCCGAGATCTGGGTAGATGGGGCGCGCGCGTTCCTGGCGTCCAACCGAGGCCATGGCGCCGCGGACGACTTTCATCAGGTCGGCGTTGTCAGCGAGCCGTCGGTCAACGCCTGGCTCGCCGCAAATCGGCAGCCCACGCGCTTCGGCGACACCGTTCTCGAGCACACGCTCGAGTTCGAGGTCGCGGCGCTGATCACGAAGACCGAGGAGGCAAAGCGGCTCCGTCGCTCTTTCAAGAAACAGCTTGTCGTGATCGATGACGGCAAGGTGTTCGGCTACCCGCTGAAAGGGCGTTCAATGAGCGCCGTGGCCGACGCCGTGCGCCGCACCCGACCGGGCATTCGTGTCGTGAACGACGATGAGACGGCTGTGGAGCAAGCGGTCGATCTGCTGATCGCGCAATCCGAACAGGCCCAATCGTGAAGCTCGACCTCATGCAGCTGCTCGGCCCGACCCGACCCGACCCGGTTTGGCAGGCCGAGCGGGCGGGCTGGCGTTGCTACGTCTTTGGTAACGGCTGCGGCTACCGAGCAGGAACCCGGCTTGCGGCCGCCTGGGAGCGGGGGTTCGCGGCAGCGGCGCGATCCTCCGATCCGATGGGCCTGATGCTCTGAAGGCGGGAAGGGGAGGGGGAAGCGGGATGGTGAGCGCGAGACGCGCTCAGGACCCGGAGACCGCCATGCCCTACGACGTGCCTTTCCGCCACCAGCAGGCGCTCGATCCCAGCGCACTCACCACGATCACAACCGGCCTTCACGCGCTGTCGCGCGCGATCGACGACTGCCGCAACGCGGGCGTCAGCCTTGAGGCAGACGCTGCGGTAATCCTGCTGGCTCGCCATCTCGGCACCCTCACACAGACCATGCCCGACGACGCCGTACTGCGGCGCCGTGCCACGGAGAGCATCGCCGAGCTGCAGCGCTTCCCGGCGCTGCTGACGCTGGCAATCCGGGGCGTCGCATATGATGCGGCCGCCAAGGATCTCTTCCACGCCGATGGGCGACGCGCGATGCTCAAGCTGGCCGCTGCTCTCTGCCTTCCCGACGGCAGCTATTCCATTCGGTCAAACCGATCGGGTCCGGCTGTCTCCGGCGAGATCACGCTTCACGGCGAGGAGGTCTGGGTTCAGCTCTCGCTTGGAGCGCTTGGACCCGACTACGAAGTTTCGTTCCGACGCGTCAAGAGCCGCGACGACCATCTTGGCGATCGACGCCGGTTCGCAGCGATCCGCGAACTCCTCAACCCCGAGCGCTTTGCCGAACGGGTGCGCCGCGAGTTGCGGCTGGCACCCGCTTCGGCCGAACGCGTCACCCTGTTCGGCTGACCCGGATGGAACTGCTCGCCACCCGAGCCCGCGTGACGGGGATTCACCCTCAATACCAGTACCGGCTCTACGCCTCGTTCGCCACCCTCTCGCCGGAACGCGTGTTCCAGATCCACTACCATAGCGACTTCGGCCACGGGCGAGGTCTGTTGGCCAAGATGAGCGAGGTGATCGCTCCGATCGCGTGGCTGGCCATGCCGCCCGGCCGGGAGAAGTCCCTGCAGGCAAGGGCAATTCATCTGATGGCCGCGAGGATCGAGACGGCCGTCCTGTCGACAGTGTTCCCCGAGGCCATGGTCGACCCGATCCCGCTCTTGCTCGAAATTACCAACGAACTGCCGGACGAGCGAGTGTCCGTCGAGATCGCTGACATCATGGGCCGATACCAGCCGCTCGCCGACGATCCGGCGTTGGCCGACCGTCTTGACCCCCGCCGCCTCTGACGCGGCCCAACTGGAAAGGATTTACCATGGGCTGGCTCACCATGCCGTTGTCGTCGATGCACCCGCACACGACCCCGAAAGCCTATCTCGACGCCCAATTCACCTATGACCGACGGGATGACGCCGGAAAGGGCAGGGCGCTTCGGATCGTCGCGTCCTCCTGGCTCCGCAACCAGGTCTATTACGCGGCCGCGGTGCCGAGCACCGATGGGGTCGATGAGCCGACCTTCGCCGTCGTCTGCCTGGTCAAGTGGAACCCTCGCGACAAGGAGGGCTACGTCTTCGGCTTCAAGGATATGACGGAGCACATGGGACCGTCCGAAGCCGAATGCCCGGAGCGCATCCTGGCGCTGCTCGGCGACACCGACGATCCCTCCGCGCTCAACTGGCGCCGGCGCTGCATCGATAACCTTGCGCGCGCGTCGCGACCGCTGGAGCACGGGATGCGTATCCGTCTTCCCTCCCCGGTGAAGTTCACCGACGGCTACGAAGGCGACGAGTTCATCGTCCACAGGCGGGGCCGCAAGATCGAGCTCGCAAAGCCCGGCTGCAGCTACCCCGGCTACAGGCTCAGTGGCCTCCGCCAGATGGCCTGGATCATCGTCCCCGAGACGAAGGTTCACAAGACCGTGTTCGCTTGATCAACAAGCTCACCCAAACCAGGATCATCGCCATGATCGCCCTCCACGACCATTCGCCCTTGAGCCCGAAGCGCCGAACGCTCTGCAGCCGCGAGAACGCCCAGCGCGTGGCAGCACGCATGATGGACGACGGCTTGGATTGTGTCTCCATCCTTCGGACCAGCAACCCCCTCCAGCCCCTCCGGGTCATCGCCGAAAGCGTCGACGGGCCCGAGGTCGAGCTCGAGATGCGCCTCGCATGAGGCCGCTCCTGCTACTCCTCTCGGTGACCGTATCAGCGTGCAGCGCCAGCCCCGGGCAGGAGGTCGCCCAACCGGAGGTCCGCGGCGATGCCCGCGCGCTCGACGGCGACACCGTTTCGATAGACTTCCGCTTCTCGGGCGCGGATTCGGTTGAGAAAAAGCAGCAGTGCGAGCGATCGGGGTCCTGCTACCCGTGCGGCAAGGTCGCCCAGGACGCGACCGCACGCATGCTCAGGAGCGGAGAGGCAACGATCAGCCTTGTCGGGAGCAGCAGCTACGGCCGTCCCGTCGCGATCGTCAGCGTGAACGGGTCGGATCTTGGAGAGCAACTGATCTCCCAAGGGTTCGCCGTGCCGGCCACGAAATACCTGAAGAACGATCCCGAGCGGGCGACCCGCTACGTCGAGGTGTTCGAGGATGCGCGTCGCCACCGACGAGGCATTCACTCAGGCGAATGGATCGAGCCGGAGAAATGGCGTCGCGGGGAACGCCTCGCCTGCGAGCGGCGTTGAACCTACACCCCCCCCGAACAAGACGGGCGGCCCCGGCTCAAGCCAGGGCCGCCTTTCTTTTTGCCGTCAGAGCGACAGCTTCGGGTCGACGACCCGATCGAAGGCCTCGTAATCCGGGCCGGGGTCGAACGACCACGACGGACCGATCTCGAAGTCGACGTCGAACCTCCCCACGGGACCGTCAGGCTCAGAGGCGACATAGGGCGACACCAGCGGCAGCATCGGACGCTTGCCGCGCAGCAACTCGCCGGCGAGCTTGCCACGCGCCTGCAGCACCCCTTCCAGCCACTGCAGATCGTCTAGGACGAGAACAATGCCCTTGCCCGCGAGCGCGTAGTAGATGCAGCGCTGAAAGTCGTCGCACTGGTTCGAGAGGATTGTGGTGAGCTTGCGCTTTCCGGCAGGCTCGCCCTCGTGGATCCACTCCACTGCCTCGCGCAACTCACGCACCGAGTAATAGGCGTCCTCCGGACCGAGACCGATACATGCGGCCGCGATCATCCGCCGAGTGGGCCGGATGCTCGGATCGCTCGACGCGTCCTTGAGGGTTAGATCGAGGTCGAAGGCTTCGATGCAATCGGTCTTCATGGCGCACTTCTCCTTGCGGGTGAACGTACCGTGAACAACGTGGACCTTGCAAGTACAATATCGTATAGAGTTCCCCATGTGGTTGGTCCCGCGAGATACCCGTGGACTGCAGCAACGCACGCCCGTTCCGGACGTCGTGCGCGAGGCCCTTGTTCGCTGGTACACCGGCGAGGGCGAGGACAGCGACCATCGTGCGTCGGTCATCATGGTTGTGAAGGCCCGGGACCATCACCAATGGATCGCCTGCAGCTGCCTCGGCGATACTGAACCGCCGCCCTTGCTGTCGCCCGCCTACCTGTCGGAGGCGGAGACCTACTATCTGCGCCGCTTGACCAGCGTCCGCCAGCGCCGTCCAGAACACGACCTCGACTGCCCGTTTTACCGGGAACAGGCACCGCCTCGCATCCGCAAAAAGGCCACGGCGACCCCGCGCACGATCAACGAGCCCGACGGCATGTTCTCCGCCCACCGGCTGGCGCCCGAGAAGCTCGCACAACTGCCCGAGGAAACCGAGCCTGACGATCGGACCCGCGGTGTCGCCATTCCGCGTCTGGCGCGCCTGCTGTGGCTCTTGATGGAGATGGCTCACGTCAATACCGTCGAGCCACTCGAAGCCGGCGAGCCGCGTACCACGTCCATGGCGAGCGAGTTCGCCGCAATGCGTCGCGCAGCCGAGCGCGTCGAAATAGCGCCGGGTGTCCCGCTTGCCCGGCACTTCTACACGCACATCGACCCCTATGATCGGGGGATCGTCTTCGCCAAGCTGAGAGATGCGGCCAAGAAATGGCCCAGCGGCCACGCGCCGCAGGCGTTCCTGCTCCTCTACGCCGTCGATATATCGGGAACGACGATCACGCTCGCCGAAGGCCGCGAACTCGAGGTCAAGAACCGAATCCGCCATATTGGGATCCACCAGCGCCAGATCGGCGCCCCGTACCTCGTTCTGGCCGTGGTCGGCGAGCACAACCCGCGCGAGGGCTACGCCGCGCTGCGCGCCTACGCCCAGCCGATCGCACGCCCCTCAAACTTCGTCGCCATCCACAACGCCGCCGAGCGCCAGACGATCGTCGGCCTGCTCGACCTGCAATACCGGCTGCGACGCCGTGGCATCGGGGTCGGCTTCAAGCGGCTCCTCTTCGACGTCGCCACGCCTGCCGGCGACATGCGCCCGGACATGCTTCTCGATTTGCGCGATTTCACGACCGGCGAGGTGATGGAGGCCGCCCTGGAGATCGTCACAGCGAGTGATGCCGACAGCCTTGGGCTCAAACTCCGCCAAGTCGAGAAGCTGCGGAGCATCGCCCCCGTCGTGACTATCCATGGCGAGGACCTCGAGGCCGACGGCTTGGAGGCGGCGATCATGGATCAGCTTCGCATCGGATAGCATCCTCCGCCTTGCTGGGACTCGCGTCGAAGCAGCAGAAGCCATGTTCCCGGATAAGCGCGCGAGCCTCGGCCTCGTCTGCATGATCCAGCGTCACCGGCCGGATCCTCACCCACGGCCCGTGTTCGTCCGGCAGCCCTTCGCCATCACGGTCGACGCTGAGCGCCATGATGGCAGACGAACCGGCGAACAGCCAGACGTCCATCGGATGCTCGGTCTTGTCGTTCATGGACCCGCACAACGCGCCCGCGGCCCGAGATTTTCCTGAAGCTGGAAGGAGAGGAGGAGGGATTCGTCGTTCCTTGAAGGAGACGACAGATGACCCGCTTCGCCGCCACTGCTGCGCCCCTCGACACCAAATGGGGGGCGCCCGTCACGACCAACCAGGTCCTGCCTGGGGTCTGGCACGTCACAACAGCCGATCATGGCGGCTACGTCCCTCTCGGACGAGCGCCAGGCGGCAGTCCCCGAGGCGCTCCGCCGAGACGACCCTTTCTACGAAGAGGATGTCGACTGGGCGCTCGTCCTCCTCGCATTCGCGGCCGAGTTCCGCCGCCTGCCGACTGCCGGCATTGAACTGCAGGTCGAGAACGCACGGCGATCGGTCCGGGCCTGGCATCCCGACCGCTACGCCGCCTTCACGGGTGAGGAGGTTCCGCAGACGGAAAGCCACGTTCTGCGCCGCCGCGCCGCCTATCAGGCCGTGATCGGAGAATACGCCTCGACCAGCGCTTCCGGGGATTGGGCCGACTGGGTGCCCACGGGCATGGTGGGTGTCGTCTTCCGGCGAGTAGCGAGCGTCGATGCCCTCGGCTTCGCCCGCTATGCCGGCAACCCGATCTACGGGCTCGTGACCAAGGATCGGTACGCCGACCGGTCAGACGTCGAGACGTTTGACAGCCTTGGTGCGACGCAGGTCGAAAGCACCGCCCCGATCACCAAGGAAGTCGCGGTCCTCTGACCGACAGCCGCTCGCGGTGCAAATGCACTGCGCCTTGCGCTCGCGCGCGTCCCCTCTGCGGAGTTCATGCCATGAGCCTCTATCTCTACCTCTTCCACGGCCGCGCCACGCCCGATCAGGACATGAGCGATTGGGGCGCTGCCGGTCCGACGATCGGCCCGCTTAGCTACGTCCACACGACCTATGGCAGCGAGGTGAAGATCCGCGGCTCGAAAGCGGTGCTGGAAAAGTTCTTCCCCCAGGCGGAAATCCATTTCCACGACGGGGTCGGCGAACATGCCATCCAACTCGCCGGCGATTGCTTGCCGCATGACGGCAAGTTCTATGGCGACTGGAGCGTCTGCACCGCCGATGCCATGGAACCCGTGAACCGGAACCCTGTCACGCCGATCTGTGACGTTTGCGGGAGCGCGGACCTGGTCAAGAACGCGGCCGCGGTCTGGGATCGCGACCGGCAGGAATGGTCGCTGCTGTCGACCTACGACTCCACCACCTGTCAGCGCTGCGAACGCGAGGGCGATGCAATCGAACGATGGGTTCCCAACGCGGATGCGCCCCCGGCCGACGACCAGCAACCTGAACTCGATCTGGAACTGCCCGTCACGACCAAGGCCGAAGGGGAGGGGGAGCGGGAAGGCGGGCGTGGATGATCACGCCAGCTTCAGGAGCCTGCCATGATCCCCGCCATGATCGCGACGGCCGTCGCGCCCGAGACCATCACCAAGGTCACTCGGCTGTTCAACAACACCGCCTATGACGTCGTCTGCGAGCTGTTCCAGAACGCACGCAGGGCCGGCGCGACCCTGGTCGCCGTGACCGTCATCACGGCAAGCGACGCCACCTACCTGCAAGTTGTCGACGACGGCCATGGAATCGCAGATCCCGCGTCGATCGTCACCCTCGGCCGATCCGGATGGTCGGATGACACGCGCCGCGCCGAGGACCCGGCCGGAATGGGCGTCTTCAGCCTCGCCGGCAGAGACGTGATCATCCGCTCTTATTCCCAGCCCGACCGCCAAGGCTGGATGGCCCACATCCCGGCGATGGCCTGGGAGACGAGCCGGCCGATCGCGATCTCCTCCGACCCGATCCCTTACGGGACATCGATCACCGTCCGCATGCCCGAGGCATGGGTGAAGACGATCGAGAGCGACGTCGCCAAGGCGTCCCGCCATTTTCCCGTCGCCGTGACCCTGAACGATACCGCTCAGGAACAGAACGACTGGCTGGCCGATGCCGTCCACGTCGAAACCTGGAACGGCACCCGCATCGGGATCTTCAACGTCGCCACCAACCACCACTCGGTGACGGACCCGAACCTCAACTTCCATGGGGTGACCATACCCTGCAGGCTGCCGCACCTGCACGAAGTCGACCGGGGCGGCCGCTGGATCGCCCGCGTCGACATCGTCAACGCTCCCGGCATCCAGCTGGTGCTCCCCGCTCGCAAGGAAGTCGTCGAGAACGACGGGATCGCAGCGCTCCGACTTGCGGTGCATTGCGCTTTGTACCGCGCGATTGCGGCCAGAGGATGCCACCGCCTGGCATTCGACCAATGGTGTGAGGCCCGCGACCTCGGGATCGTGCTCCCGGAGGCGGAGCCGTACCTGTTCGCCTGGGTAGCACCGGCTGCGGACACCTCGCGCAATTACGAGACCGGCGAACGGAAGGCCGGAGCGTCGATGGTGCTGATGCCCGACTTCGACGCGCTGATCGCCCAGCCCGCCGAACGCGCGATCACCGCCCACAACCCGTTCGGGGGCCCGCTGGTCGAGGCTAAGGACGCCTTCGCCGGCTATGGCTGGTACGACACCCTGGCGCGCATCGAGACGCTGGCCTTCGACATCGTACAGGGTGAACACCGCTTCACCGTATCCGACACGATCGAGCCGCCGTGCGAGGCCGAAAACGGCTGGGCGGACTCGATCACCCTCAACGCCACCCTCTCGCACGCTGGCGCGTCAGTCGAGGTCGCGTGCGATGCCGACGTCGCGTTCGGGACCAGCTCGGAGTTCTACTACCCCGCCCTGGACACCGCGGTGTTCGTCCGCCGCGGCTGCGACGTTTCGGCGCTCGACGTCGCCGACCTGCTGGAAAGCGCCGCTTTCTCGGCGAACGAGGACAGCGACGCCGACAGCTACGACACCCAGCAGGAACGCTTCCAGCGCGACGCCGCGCAGCGCATGGTTCGGCTGCTTGAGGGTCAGGATGCCGCGCTCGAACGACGCCTCCGCGACCTCCTCTCGGGCTATTCGCTCCTGGTTCCGGACGATCGCGCCGTCACGATAACCGTCACCAGCGGCGAATTGACTATCGCGATCACGCCCATCCTGGCAGACGCATTGTGATCCCGCCGCCGCCCGTCGTGCTCGCCTACGGGATCGGGGTCGATAGCACCGCACTGCTGATCGAGAAGCACGCCCGGGGCGAAGCGCCGGACCTGTGCCTGAGCGCGGACACCGGCGTCGAGAAGCCGGCGACCTACGCCTATCTCGACGTGATCCGGCCGTGGATGCGCGACCGCGGCATCCCGTTCGAGCTCGTGTCCTACACCCCGAAGCGGTTCAAGCACTGGCCCCCGTATTACGGGATCCTCGAGATGTGCCTGACCAACGCGACGCTCCCGAGCAAGTCACTGGGCGGGTCGAGCTGCAGCCTCAAATACAAGAAGGCGCCGCAGGACGCCTATCTCGCCAAGTGGAAACCGGCGATCGAGGCATGGGAGCGCGGACAGCGCGTTGTGCGGCTGATCGGTTATGATGCCGGCCCGCGCGACACCAAGAGGGCGAACCACGCGCTCTCGATCACCGACCCTCTCTACGACTGCCAGTCGCCGCTGCGCGAATGGCAGTGGGACCGGAACGACTGCATCCGCCGGATCGAGGCCGAGGGCCTTCCCGTGCCGCCCAAAAGCGCGTGCTGGATCTGTATCGCGAACAGTCCGCAGGAGATCCGCGAACTCCCGGCGTGGTGCCTTCGCCTGATCGTTCTGGTCGAAGCGCGGGCAGCACCGCGCCTTCACACCGTTGAGGGCCTCTGGCGGCGCGGTACGCGCGCGCGCCCTGGGTCGATGACACAGTTCATCCGACAGGAGCGCCTGCTGCCGGCCGATGAGATCGACCGCATCATGCGCGACGCGCCGACCGAACTGATCCGGTTCCAGGACGTCGCCGGCGCCATCCCGATCGGCGAGCGGCCGACGCTCGCCAGCTGGCTGGATCGCTTCCACGCTGCCTTCCCCGATCGAGGCCGCAGCGCGCCGGACGCGCTGGCCGCCTGACCATCAACATCCAAGGCGAAAGGACATCGCCATGATCGACACCCGCACGGAAACCCGCAGCGAAATCATCGGCCGCCTGAACGACCGATGCCGGCAGGGCCTCGACCGAACCGCACGCGTCACCGTGACGCGAGCCTGCCTCGCGTCGCTCTCGACCGACAGCCTCGCCTCCCAGGCTGTCGCGCAAGCCCGCCTCCTGCAGGAGCTGCGCCGGCACAAGTTCGCCGAGGGCGACGTGCTGCGCGAGCGCGGCGAGTTCACGATCGACGACACGCGCGTCTATTTCACGATCGACTATTACGACCAGTCTCTCGAATGGGGCTCGGAAGACCCGGCCGACGCCAGCATTACCCGCCGGGTGCTCACCATGATGTTGCGGGAAGACTTGTGATGGGCACGGTCGCCAACCGCTGCGCGCCCATCGTGCCGCCGGGCATCGAGATCATCGTCGGACTGCCGCATCTCGCGAGAGGGGCGCTCCTCGCCCGAGCCATCGCATTGCAAGCCCCGGTCCTGATATCGGCCAACTGCCTGTCCAGGTGGCGCAAGGCCGATGGCTGGCGCGACTGGACGGGCTGGCGGACAGGCACGCTCGCGAGCGCGGCCGACTTGGCCAGCATCGATCTCGATTCGGCCGGTTACACCATGACGGTCGCGTACAACGGCATGCCCTGGTCGATCGACGACTACATGGCGCTGGCCGCCTCTTACCCCTTCAGGCGCGTGGCCAGCGCCGATTACTGCTGCGAAGTCCAGGTCGCCCATGATCGAGAGGAGGTCCGGGACCGGATCTCCAGGACGATCGCCACCAACCGGGAATGCCACGCCCGAGCCCTCGACCTTGGCATCCGAGAGCGTTTCATGCCGGTCCTGCAGGGCCGCACCCCGGATGACTACCTGCGGTGCCTCGACAAGCTCGACGGTCTGATCCTCCCCGGCACCGTGGTCGGCATCGGCAGCATGTGCCGCCGTCCGATCCACGGACCGGAGGGCCTGATCGCGGTTGTCGAGCGGCTCAGCCGCGACTTCCCCATCGGCGCCAGAATGCACGCCTTCGGCGTGAAGGGCGACGCCCTCCCGTACCTCGCCCCCTTCGCGCACTGGGTCGCCTCCATCGATTCCCAAGCTTACGGGATCGCAGCACGCCACGACGCCCATCGGCGTGGCGTCCGAAAGACAGACTTCCTCGTCGCCGACCATCTGGAGCGCTGGTATCGCCAGCAATGCGCCCGCACGGCCTCTCCCTCGCGGCTCCTGCCCGAGGCCGATGAGGCGGTTCCGCCATCGCCGGGCCCGGTCGACCCATGGGAAGATGCGATCACGCTCGCCCGCCAGCAGATTCGCGACCTGATCGAGAGCGGCGACCTCGACCACGACGAAATCACCGCCGGATGGGTCGAGGCATGGGCGGCCGATCTCTTCAACGAGCGCCGCGAAGCGGCCTGAGAGGGAAGGGGGATCGAGGAGGTGAGCGGCGCGGGCGACCTGCGCCCAGACAACCATCCGGAGGCCCCATGCTTCAGTCTACCATCACCCGAGTTTACCGCCACGGGCACCTCTTTGCGGGCATCGGTGCCGGCGCGAAGGGCTTCAACCAGGCCCGCCCGCGCGTGGGCAACATGGTCGCGCGCTGGGGGTGCGCCGGGGGAATCGACGTCGATCCCGGCGCCATCCGCAACTTCGAGCGGCTCACCGGCGTGCCCGGCACGGTCATGGACCTCTTCAGCCGCGACCAGTATCGCGCCTTCCACGGACGCGAACCCGACTGGGACTGGCGCGAGGCCGTCCCCGCAGACATCCGCGCCGCCCTAGGCGCGCTCACCTGCATGCTGCTCAGCCCGCCCTGCAAGGGCTTCAGCGGTCTCCTGTCACAGGCCAAGAGCCTGACGGACAAGTACCAGGCGCTGAACGCACTAACGCTTCGCGGCATCTGGCTCACCCTCGAGGCCTACAAGGACGATCCGATCCGGATCATTCTCATCGAGAACGTCCCCCGGATCCAGACCCGAGGCCGCTGGCTTCTCGACCAGATCATCGCGCTGCTGCGTGCCTATGGCTACTCGGTCAACGAGGATCGCCATGATTGCGGCGAGCTCGGCCACCTTGCGCAGAGCCGCAAGCGCTTCATCCTCATCGCGCGCCACGCCGAACGCGTGCCTCCCTTCATCTACCAGCCGCGTAAATACCCGCTGCGGGGCGTGGGCGAGGTCATCGGCCAAATGCCGCTGCCCGGAGATCCGCTTGCAGGGCCGATGCACCGGGTGCCGTCGCTCCAGTGGCAGACCTGGGTGAGGCTCGCGTTTGTCGAGGCCGGATCGGACTGGCGATCGCTCAACAAGCTCGCGGTCGAGAACGGCGTGCTGCGCGATTACGGGATACGACCCGAGGCGCCGTTGCGCGACAACGCCTACGGCGTCTGCCGCTGGGAAGACCGCAGCCCGCTGGTCACGAGCGCACGCGCACCGGGCCAAGGTCGCTTCTCCGTTGCCGATCCCCGTGCCTTCTGCTCGCGCGACGGGAGCGGCTATCTCGGGGTGCGCCACTGGATCGACCATGTCGGCGTAGTCAGCAGCCGTGGGGGCCCGACCAACGGTAGCTTCTCGGTCGCCGACCCGCGGCCGGGATACCGCGAAGGCACGCACACCAACCTCCTGTCGGTCGCATCTTACGATGCCGCCGCCCGGGTCGTAAGCGGTGCCGCACACGTCGCTGGCGGAGCGCTCAGCGTGGCCGACCCGTGCGACCGAGCACAAGGCCGAGGCAGCGCCACGGCAGGCGCCCACAGTCTCACCTTCACGGTTGCCGACCCGACGCCCGGCTACGGCCCGGCCACGCACCGCCACGTGCTAGGTGTCGTCAGCTGGGCTGCCGCCACCGGCGTCGTCACCGGCTCCCCGAAGCCCACCACAGGCGCGCACTCGGTCGCGGATCCACGCGTCAACGGTCACCCCGCCAGCGTGCAGCTCGGCGTCCGAACATGGGACCGACCAACCGGCGTCGTCACCGCCAACATGTGGGTCGGATCGGGTCCGAATGCCGTCTCCGATCCGCGCGCGCACCGCTCCCCCACAGCCGCGGCCTTCCGCATCGTTGCTATCGCCGAACAGGCCGGCGCCGTCGCCGACCCGCGGGCACGAGAAGGACGCCACCCCAACGGCAAGTACAGGGTCTGCCGCTACGATAGCCCGACAAACGCCGTGATCGGGGCGTCGACCACCGGCATGGGCGCCTTCGTCGTCGCCGACCCGGTCTACTGCGCAGGCGAGATGGGCCAGTACGCGAACAAGATGCGAGTGGTGCCGGCGACAGCCGCTGCGCCGACCGTCACCGGCTCCGACCGCGTCGGCTCGGGAGCGCTGTCGGTTGCGGACCCGAGGCCGCGGGGGCTGACGCGCGGCGACCGGCAGAACTACCTCTCGCAGAGCCACTACGGCATCGTGGGCTGGACCCAGCACACCAAGGCGATCCCCGGCCACGTCAAGGACAACAACGGCAGCTGGTCGATCGCCGACCCTCGCGAAGCCGATGAACCGACCGAGGGCAACCCCACGGCGCTCCCCGCCAAAGACGATCGCCTGGTCGCGCGCATCGTCGCGCTCGACGGTACATGGCACCGCCCGTTCACCTCGGCCGAACTCCTCGTCATCCAGGGGATTCTCGATCCCACCGAATATGTCGACCTGATCGGCACGTCCGACGCCGAAAAGCGCGAATGGGTCGGAAACGCCATCCCGCCGCCCGCGTCCTGCAGCATTGCCACGACCGTCGGCGAAACGCTGCTCCTTGCGGATTCCGGTGAGCGGTTCACGCTTTCGCCTCGCGAGATCTGGGTGAAGCCCGGCGCGCTGGCCCTCACTATCGACAACCGCCAGGCGGCGTTCGATCTCGACGGGATCGACACATGGTTCATGTGATCGATCGCTCGGCACGCGCCGACGTCCGCAATCCGATCCTCAGCCTGCCGGCGATCGCCGCGCTTCGCGATCTCGAACCGGCCGCCCAGGAGGCGCTCCGCCTCGTGCTGCTCGACCTGCAGCTGGACGCGCGTCAACGTGCCGAGAAAAGCTGGCGGACGCACAAGCCGCCACTCGCAGCCTATTGGTCGGCCGTCGGAGTCTATGCAGGCCACATCGCCCGGTGTCTCAACCGTCCCCGCCCACGAACGAGGCCGCAGACGCGACGGTGCGACCCGTCATGCTGACCGACCGAACCCAGCGCTGGCGGGACCGGCGCAGCCTGTTCGTCTCCGACCACCACTATCTTCCGCGCTACCCCGCGGCACAGGTCGCGGTAGGGCTGTTCGGCCCAGGCGCAGCCGGAAGGCCTGCTCTAGCTGGCCTCATCGTCTTCGGGGTGCCGGCGACAGGAGCCGTGATCACCCGCCACACCGGGTTCACCGATCCTGCCCAAGGCTGCGTCCTGCAGCGGCTGTTATGCCTGCCCAGCGTCGCGGCGAACGGCGAAAGTTTCTTCGCCTCACGAGCCTTCCGTCTCCTGCGCTTCATGCGACCCCGGATCGAAGCCGTCGTCAGCTTTTCGGACCCAGCCTTCGGCCATTGTGGCGGCGTCTATGCCGCCCTGTCAGGCGCCTATCGCGGGCGAACGAGGCCGCGGCAGGTGCTCCGCATTGCCGGGGAGACCATCTCGGACCGGACGCTGTCCAAGATCCGCAACCTGGAAAGCGGCCATGCCGGCGCGATCGATCAGCTTGTGCGCCTCGGAGCGCCGCGCCCGAGGCCGATGGAGCATCCCCGCGCTTGGCTCGATCGATGCCGCGAGGCTCATATCCTGACCAGCGCCCGGCAAAGCCCGCTCTTTACCTACTGTTTCGAACTCACCCGCAATGCACGCCGCACGGGCGGGGCATTGCCCAGAATGGCCTATCCGGTTCGCTCCGACGTCCTGCGCGAGCAACTGGAAGCGTGTGCCGCGCCACTTTCCGACGGGAGCGTCCCGCTCGATTGCTCGCATCTAATCCTCGACATCGCCGGTCACTCATGACGACCATTCCCGAAACCGCTGACCTACGCTAACCAGCAGGCCAAGGGAGGCTTATCCATGTTGAACCGCTATAGCATCGCTGCCGTATCGTTGGCGATCGTCGCAACCGCTCCGGTGCAGGCGGGATTGTTCGGCCTGGGTAAGTTCAAAGTCGATCAGAGCGACGATCGGTTTTCGGCCAATGGGCTGACGATCTACAGCGGCCTGAATAACCGCATCAGCAAAAAGAGCCTCGCGGGCGGCACGCACATCGACGGATCGGGCGTGTTCGTCGAGCCGGTCGCGATCAAGAAGAAGGACGACGGGTCGATCGTCGCGCTCAGCTTCTTCATCCACAACGATGTTTCGGACGGCACCGGGCCCGGCGCTGCGCTGACGCTGGGCGAGCCCACGCGCATCAACTTCATCACCGGAGAAGGTGCGCCCATCAACCTGACGATCGAGCGCGGCAAGCGTCAGTGGAGCGACATCACGGCCTATAACTCGGTCACGCGAACAGCCAGCACGGCGATCACCGAGACCGGCTTCGCGGACGTGACGCCCGAGCAATACCAGCGGATCATGAACGCGCCTCAACTGCTCGCAAAGATCGAGGGCGAGAAGCGCAGCATGACTTACGAGGTAAAGGACATCAGCAAGTCCTTTCAGATGAATTTGAAGACGTTCTGGAACGACTACGCGGCCAAACGCGCGTAAAATACGTGCGCCGACTTTAAGATGCCATTTCCGCGACCCTCGCAGCCCCCTTGTCGGACAGCGAGAACACGTCTCTCTCCGGATCGTAACGGAGGAACCCGAGTGAAGCGAGACGCGAGACGGCACCGAGGTCCAGTGCTGTAGGACGACAAGGATCAAACGAGCGATCGTCGCCGTTCACCCGGGCGGCGATCGTCTTCAGCCAGGTGCCATCGCGCTCGGTTTCAGACTTCGCGCGTTGCACCGGGCTGAGAATGCGTGACGCAACGTCCGCGCGATAGCCACCCGGACCCGCCCCGCCCGTTGGGCCTACCGGGTCGGCGTTCTCGGCAGCGGCCGGACCGGTCCGGTCAAGATCGACCTCAAACTTGTGACGGCATTTGGAGCAATACCACTGGCGATCATATCGCGCCTGCCCGACAGCGCGTTGCTCCTTCTGTGAAACGCCTACGGCGAACGCGGCGATGCCAGCGACGACGAACGCGATCGGAACCGCCATCACGAACGAGCCGATGCTATCAGCGGTGAAGAAGCCGATTAGAAGTGCAGCAGCGAAAACACCGACGAAGGTGAATGCCTCCAGCTCGAAACCCGTGGGCGCGTTGCGCGCAGCGGCGCCGCTGATCCGTTCGCTACTGCTACGTCCGCTCCATACACCGGGGCCACCCCGCGAGTACCAGACACCGCCGCTCCGCCCCTGTGATCGGGAGATGCCCTGCTCGTAGATAGCCGAGCTCTTTTTGACGCTGCCCGATCCGCACTGTGGACACCTGACCATGTGTTACCGCACTCCAGCTTTGGATCGACACGAACCGGCAATTTGACGGAGCCGATCGTCAACAGGTTCATCGTACCTGATGCACTCCAGCGTGATGCCCGCAAGTTTGCAGATGCGACGCTTCCGCTCGTCTCGCTCTACGGTCGCCGCGAACCCCGCCTCACCGCCGAATATGTCGATCGGATAATAGTGTTGTTCTCCCTGATACTCGATCGCGATACCGTGTTCCGGCAGAAAGATGTCCAGGTGCTGGGGCGAAAGCCAGCTTGGTCGCGCGTGACGCTCGATCAGGGCGTCGGGCAACAGCAGCTTGAGCGTGAGATACGCAGCCTCCTCCGCTTTCCAGCGGACTTCGTTGAAATCGCGCGCCCAAGCGGCCTCCAGCACATCGATCACCTCGTCACACAGCGCACCGTATGCCGGAAGACGCCGCGGATCGGAGCGGGTGTTGGGATCAGTGGTCGCGCAAACCTTCGTCCAATGCTTGGTCAGGCATCCTTCCGAGGCCCAGCGCGCTACTACAGCTTCCGCCCACGTTGGTTGACTCCGGATTTGCTCCATGTTCCGCGCCTTGGCGTCGAGCTTCTCGAAATCGAGTTCGAACGGCGATGCCGAATGTTGGATCGCACAGGAAAGCAAAACGGCAGGGCTGGGTTCGTTTTGTCCGCTGATAAGGTCGCTGAGCAGTTCGCGGATGCAGGCGCGCGTCAGCCAGGCATGGGACACATAGAAGTCGATATTGGTAGGACGCGGATCGATCCACGCATCGAGGTCGCACCTGAGGCGAAACAGCAAGGTCTGGAACAGATCATAGCTGCCGAGGTATGTCAGCCAGTAAATCGCACGATCCAGCTCGCTTGCGACGCCGGATTTTTGCCATGAGCGGATATCGGCGAGGGCTTTCCGGTAGCCGGCATCAACGTCATTCAGAAACGCGACGATCTTATTTGACAGCGGCGTGGCCCCTTCCCGCAGAACGTCCCCCGACGTGCTAGGCTTGACCTTCAGGAGCCCAGGATTTGCGAGTTTCGTCACATCGCGCTCGAATGCGCCGCTGGCGGCGTTCGCAAATATGACCTTCAGCTCAGACTCGGTCATTGCGAACAGACGAGGCATGTCCGCTAGGATCGATGCGTCTCCCAGTTTCCACGAAGCATGAGCGCACAACTTTACGAGTGGCCCCTTCGCTCTATTGCCGCCGCCAAATATCACGTCACTTTTTCCGAGGGGATCAGGTTGCCCCTGTCGCACCAGGTCGAGCGTGGTCCGCCAATCTCCGCGACGCACGGCAAGAGCAATGAGCCTGTCGAGGTCGGGACCGGCGCGAAAGGCGGCATATTCCTTGCCCGCTACCTTGTTCTCGCCACGTTCGTAGCTGCTCCTCGCAGCATCGACATCCCCCAAGGCAAGTTGTGCATCTCCGATTTTACGCCAGTGCGAGAAGGTCTCGAATATCGGGATCGCTTCGCGGTAGCAGCCTGCGGCCATCAGCAGATCGACCCGCTCGCGGGACCGAATGGTTTCCCAACTCGATGTGCGATGGAGGACGGCGATCTTCTCCGCTGGCGATAGCCAGCCGTTCGTTCGAGCTAGAGATGACGCGAGATCGCCCCGGAGAGTATCGATGCTGCGAGCGAGGGACTTCACCTCGCGGTCCGCGCGTTCCGTTTCAACGATGCCTTTCAACGCCTCCTGCAACTCGTCAGGTGTCATCATCCTGCGTTTCATCTACCCCCCTGCTACCGACATCCCAACAGCTCGGCACAAATATAACCCGCCGTAGTGTTGCACATCTCGATACCTGCGGCCTCATAGCGGGCAAATAGCTCATATCGACCAGCTCGTCCGCCCCGGAGCACCGCGCCCGAGGCCGATGGAGCATCCCCGCGCTTGGCTAGATCGATGCCGCGAGGCGCATATCCTGACCAGCGCCCGCCAGAGCCCGCTCTTCACCTACTGTTTCGAGCTCACCCGGAATGCACGCCGCACTGGCGGAGCGCTGCCCAGACTGGCCTATCCGATCCGCTCCGACGTCCTGCGGGAGCAGCTAGGAGCCTGACCCGTCGTGCCGACGGGTAGGAGAGGGGGAGGGCAGCTCGTGTCCATTGGAGGAGACGAGCCATGCGTATCGAACAGGCCATTGCCATCGCCAAGCACGACGAACACCGGTTGGTCCGCTTCATCGAGCGGCGCAACCGGTTCCTTGACGCACTGGACTGGGACGCACTGCCCGAGCAGACCGCACGCGAGGCCTCGATGCTGGACGATCTCCTAGACGCCGACCTCGCGGAGTCTGCATCCTACATCACGTGGCTGGAGGGATGCGTCGCGATGGGCGTCGAGGACATCGTGGGTGTGGTCCGGTTCGAGCCCGGGCCTCGGCCGTGGCAATTGGCCTGGGTAACCCTCTGACCGTATCAACGAACTGGACGACGCAGTTATCGCCCGAGCGGGAGTGACTTTCATGAGCAGACACGTCTTCACCGGCCTTCAAGGCGAGAACACCGTCGCCATCGGATGGGATCGACCCCTGGACACCTTCTTCGTCCAGGTCATGCGACCCGACCCGGAGATGGACGGCGAGGACGAGATCCTCTTCTGGAGGGGCACCGATCTCCGCGAGCTCCCGACCGCGGCCGACGCGATCGCGGCCGCCCGCCCTTGGGCGAGCCTGCCGGCAGACCTGGGAGCGACCCTCGAGACCGATCGCATGAAGACACTCGGCAGATCCGACGGCCAGCACCAGGCCGAGGTCAAGCGCCGGCTGTTCCCCAAGGGGTAGAACGAGGCCGACGCACCGCAGACGCACCACCTGGACGGGGAGCGGGCGAAGGAGAGGGGGAAGGGATCGAGCGGTCCAAGCGGGACCGCTGGAGATCCCCATGCCCTACTTCGTCGACATTGGCGGCACACCCGCCAACGAACCGTGCGCGCAGCTCGGCCAGACGCCGAACTTCGAGACCCTCAACAAGCTCGAAGTGCTCGCGTACAAATACGCGATAATCGCCCGCTACGGCGCTCCGCCTCCTGGGTGCCGGCTGACCGGCCTGTCGAACAATCATGACTTCGGCCGCTATGTCTCGCTGGTCCTCCACGTCGAGAACGAGCTGGATGAAGCCGTCCGCGAATATGCGGTAGCCGTCGAAGAAGCGCTGGGAACCTGGCTCGAAGCCGGGTTTTGCGCGCCCGTCGACTATGACGACGCCAGCCCCACCATGGTCCGGAGCGACCCTGTCGAGATCCTGATCAGCGCCTTTCACGTTACCCGGCCGGGGCCTGACGGACGGTTCCCGATCCCCGATTTCGAGACGCTGCACAGCAATCTCGCCGCTGCCTTCCCCGACGAGGCGGCGATCGCAGCTGCGCGACTGACCGAGGCCGCGAACGCCTGACGGCAACCCCCGACATCATCGGAGAGCACCATGTCCAACAGCTTCACCAAGGCGGCATTCGCCCTGCTCATGTCCCGCGAGGACGCCGCGCTTCTGCGCGAGGCGGAAAAGGCCGTCGACCTCCTCGACACCAACGTAGAGGACGCCGACCTCGCGGCCGCGTATGAAACGCTCGACGAACGGTTCCGCGCCGTCTTCCCGCCGAAGGGCGATAGCCGGTTCGAAAGCTTCCTCGAGCTTTTTGACGATCGCAACTTCCCGTATCTCGACGCCCATATCGACATCGAGGACGCCGAGATCGCTGACCATGTCCGCGTAACCTTCAGCGGCGATCAATTCGGCATCGATCAAGTCGCCAACCTCATTTTCCGGGCCTGCAAGTCTGCGCTGCCCTGCGGGTTTTCCTGGTCCTACGACTGCGACCGGCTTCGGGTGGGCGAGTTCGGGGGCGGCTGCGTCATCATCACCGCGGCCGGCATCCAGTGGCACAGCACCCAGTCGATCCTTGAACACGCCTTCAAGCGGATCGAGGCCGGTCCACACGAGGGCGTGGACGGCTTCGTCCTGGCGACACGAGACCGGGAGCACGGACTATCCTTCTGGAACAACACCGATGGGTTCGGCTCACTCGCGACCGCGACCGTGTTCTCGGAAGCCGACGCCGCAACGCTCGACAAGCCGATCGCCAACGACGAGCCCGAATGGCTCGCCGTGCCGGCGCCGCTCAGCCTTTAATCCGGTAATGGCGCCCGGGCCGCGAGAAGCGGGCGCTCCGCCACCATCCGCGAGGCCGCCCATGTCTCAGGACTTCGACCCGACCGACCCCAGCACCTGGCGAGGCAGGGGCAGATCCGCCGAACACGCCGAAGCGATCGCCGCCGCATGGCGGAGCTTCCCCGACCTGCCCGCAGACGCACCGCTCGCAGAGCGCATGAACCGAGGCCGCGAACGCATCGCCGCGATGCGCCCGATCAACGACGCGATCCGGGACGCTGCCGAAAGAGAGCGCCAAGCGACCAACTTCGCCTTCACCGAAGATCAGGTCCGCCACGGCAAGGGCAACGACCGCGACATCGCGGTCCTGCGCGGCCGCAGCCAATACGGCTACAGCTGGGACGTCGCCAACCGGTACGCCGATGGCTGGTATGCCGCCCACGTCGGTTGGTTCCATCACTATCCCGACGGCATCCCCTCGACCGAGCCGATCGCCGTCCGACGCAGAGCATATGATCAGGGCTTCACCGATGGTGGGGGTGACCGGACGGACCTGTTCGACGCCGCGCGTCGCACCAACCTCGCCTTGCTTCGAGAGAGCAACTTCCCGCCCGCGGCCCCGTCGATATCACCCCAGGGTCGCCCATTGCCGAGCACATGGCCGAAGCCGAGCGACGAACCACGCCCAACACGCTGGTCGCGCCGCCTCGTGATCCTCGACGAGGCCGACACGATCGGCGAAGCCGGTGCAACCCGGAACTTCCTGGACATGATCCATGGCCGGCCGGGCGCCGAGACGGCGACCATCATTATCCTCGCCAATGGCGGCTTCATACTCGCCGACACCGAACGCCGATCGGACCTGCACGAGCCAGAGGCTGCCCTCGACGTCGTGCGAGCCAGACGACAACTCCGCGAAGCTCTTGCTGGCCGCGAGTTCGACGACATCTTGATAGCGCTTCAGCAGGGCTCCCTCGACCTTCTCGACCAGGTGGCCGACGCCCTCCCGCTCTGCCGAACCATGGAGAGGACCCGCAACACGCGGCTCCAGCAGCGCGCACACCTGCGGACATGGCTCGATCGAGGCCACGGAGCCGATGCGAACATGGCAGCAGGACATATCCGTTGGAGCAAGGTCATCCAAGGGCTGCGAGGAAGTCTCGGCGAGTTCAGCGCGCGGCACGTCGGACCGGCCCCGGGCGGGGGTCACCTGATCCGGGTCGAAACCGCTGCCGGTCTTCTCGCGACGGGATACGCCAGCGCCGACGGCTCGCCTCTCTGCCCGGAGATCGTCGTCTCGAGCAAGGCTCGCCTACGCTCGACTATTGCAACGACCCTTCGGACTTTCGGGGCTGCCACGGCATTGATGGGCACGCTCGATCTGCAGGCCGCATAGCGGCTTCGTACCACTCGCAATGCACTTGCAGTGCAATGCGCGGTACAGTGCACGATACGTCCAGGGCCGAAGGAGAGGGGGAGCGGGAAAGGCGATACCGGCTGCTCTGGCCGGAGGAATTGAGGAGCCTCCCATGCGAACGATCCTGGCCTTCTACGACACCGACCGGGAATATGGCGGCCCCGAGGAGGGCGGCTGGTGGTACGATACCGGCACGTTCGTGCGCGTGATCGGGCTCTACTTCGACGAGGCCGATGCAATCCGTGCGCAGCAGCGCGCCAATCGCCTTCTCGAGCGCCTGCAGCGCCACCGCACGCCGGTTTCGTCGGTGACCTACACGGGCGGTCGCCACCGCGCGCTGGCCTTCACCGGCCTGCCGCCGGCGAGCTTTCCGGAGGTCCGGCCGACCTACTCGTGACGCGCTGGCGTCGCCCACATCTGAACCGAAAGGAACGGTCATGCACCGCGTCCACCACTTCCGCACGAGCCTGCTCGCCTACAACGCCTGCTTCGACGACCCGCATGTTCGCGAAGGCGACATCCTCGTGGTCGCCCCGGAACGCGTCGTAGGCATCGCCTCCGACGACCCGATCGCCATCACAACCGCGCACGGCGAACTGAAGCCGATCCCCGCGCTGACGCGCGAGGGGTTGCTTGCGGAGCTCGCACATGACGCCGCCCAGATAAGCCACGCCGTGAAGGAAGCTCTTCGCTTCCAATTCGACGTGGCGCCCCATTTCCTGAACTTCGCCGGTCCGACCCACACGCTGTTCGCTTCGGAGACGACTGTCGTCCTGACCTTCGACGATCTCCTCGTGACGTCCGATGCCATCGATCACCGGATCACGGCGCTGCAACAGCGTCTCGACACGGCCGAACCTGGAAGCTCCATGGCCTTGTTCACCCAGCACGCGATCGTGCGCCTGCGCGCCGCCCGCGAGAAGCTGGCCAGCTACGCGCTCGGCCGGGGCTGATAACCGGTTACGGCTGGAAGGGACCCATGCCCTACAACCCCATCGTCGCGAACATTTCGGAAGCCGAGTTCGGCGAGCTCATGGCCATCGTTCGCTCCGCCCCCGAGGCGGCACGCCCGCTCACCGAAGACGATCACTGGCGCCGCGACTACCAGCGCGAACAGGCGTCCATCCGTATCACGGGATTCCAGGCGGACCTCTTCGGCGCGCCGACCGTAACGCACTACCACCGACATGCGCCAGGACCGAAGGTGGACCGCGAACCCGAGCCGATCGCCGTAAAGCTGGAACGCATCAAAGGCGACCCGCACGCCACCTTCGGCCCTCCTCGCGCCGACCGCCCAGCCTTCCTGTCCCACGAAGAGCGCGGCGCGATCATACGCGCCGCCGCGAACTGGCTCCGGGTACGACAGCGCGTCCGCATTGTGGATGCGCCCGGCGCCGTCGACCCTCAGTTCGGCCCGGAGCGATTCCTTGGGCGGACCGGCGTCGTCTGGCGCCTCTGCAGCAGCAGCTTCGCGGACCGATGTTACGTCTTCCTCGACCCCGTTGGAGGCGAGCGCACCCAGAAGATCGAGATGGTCGAGCTACGCGACATCGAACCGATCGCCTGACGGCGCTCACCTCCCGGTGCCATGTCTCGATCTTTGAACACCACCCTGCGACGCCGCGTGATCATCCGCGTGCCGCTTTGCCCCAACCCCACCGCGATGCGGCCAAGACGACGGAGCGCTTTCAGCCATGTCAGACGACATCCACGCCGCCGAGCCCACCGCAGCACTGCTACTGGCCAACGCTCGCGGCTTCCTACGGGCACCATTTCATAGCTCCGATCGGGACGTTTCTGATGAACAGCTCCATATGGTCGCGATATCCGTCGAGTTGGCGCTAAAAGCGGCGCTGATCGCCGCTGGCGTTAGCGACCGCTGGAATCGCGACTACATCGGTCACGATCTGGCAAAGGCCGCAGATCATGCAGCCGATTACGGCTTTGCCGTGCGAGAACGGGTGCGTGCTCTGATCGGCATCGTCCACCCCCACTTCATGAATGGCGGGTTCCATCACTGCCGTCGACACGATTGCCCAAAACTCGCCCGCTATGCGCGCACCATAGCGGCCGGGCTGATTGACGACGTAGACCGAGCAATCGGCAACGGTCTGACCCGCCCTAATCGCCCATCGCCGCGCGAAGAGCGCGCCGATGATGGGCGCTGACGCGCCCTGCTCGGCCCTGAAAGGGGCCGAGGAGAGGAGTGGGATGGAGAAAGGTGTCCAGGACAAGGGGTCCAGAGACGCACAGGAGACGTCGTCATGAACATCGGTTCGATCAAGCAGAACGCGGCTGGCATCTACATGGGCCGGGTTTCCACCCTGGCGGTTGCGATGACCATCGCGCTGAAGCCTGCAACAGCCTGGGCGATATCTTGGAACATACCTAACGATGCTACGGCCGGCAGACAGCCGGTGTCCCGGCGCATCCTCTCCCCAACGACAGCCCTGCTGAGCTTGTCGGCCAACCGTAGCGCCTCAGAGTAGCGGGAGCCGAACGCCTTCAGTAGCTAATTTCATCTGAGACTTGGGGAATGCTCAAATCGCTTGCACGATTGTATCGCGGTGCGATATATTGGCAACAGGTCGCAACGAGGGTGAGCGCCAAACGAAAACCTCTACGGTAACTCTTGGGCGCCGGCCCAGCTTCGACAGGCGCCGCGCACGTATTTCGCGTCGAGGAGACTCCCTGCGATCGTGTCCCACCGCGTGGTGTAGCTTCAGCGGCGTAGCCGCCTTGATCTCCGGGCATAGCCGGGTCGATCACGCCGCCATGGACGACAACGTG
>NZ_JACIAP010000022.1:0-30717 GCF_014194875.1 Sphingomonas sp. BK481
CACGTTGTCGTCCATGGCGGCGTGATCGACCCGGCCATGTCCGGAGATCAAAGCGGCTACGCCGCTGAAGCTACACCACGCGGTGGGACACGATCGGACCTACTCGAAGCGCGATTGGTCGGCCCCGCATGGCTCTGAGATCATCAAATGTGCGTCAGAGCCCTTTTTCCACGCCGATCCACAGCGGCGGACGCTGAACCAAGTCCGGGGCTGGCTTGATCGTTTGCCAAAGTGATGCTTTGCCGGCTTTCAGGGTTTTGGACTAAAGGCACGGCGGTTCGTGCTTTCGGGTGTGAATGCCGCGGAGCAAGCGAATGCCGAGTGGCGGCGGGCAGCGACACTGGCCTGCCTGGTAACCGTACTTCCAACTTTTCGAATGGAGACGCTACGCAGCGAGCGCGCCGATCGGTTCGATCGTGTGCAGCCTGAATCCATCAGATCCCACCGCGTTACGCGCGACGTCGATGAGATGAGCGTGATGGCTGAACACGATCACTTGGCTATGCGCAGATGCTGCCGCGAGTACCCGTAGAAGCGCGCCTGCGCGACCATCATCGGCGGTGATCAGCAGATCGTCGCAGACAATCGGCAAGGATCCCGCGCCAGCGCGTCCTTCGATCGAGCCGAGCCGGAGGGCAAGGTATAGCTGGTCGCGCGTTCCCTCGCTGAGTGCCTCGACGCCGACCTCGCCGCCGTCGGACCGCCGCGCGAGGATGATCGGACGGTCGTTATCGCCATAGCCGACCGTGAGGCCGGTAAAGGCACCGCCCGTCACCTCCGCGAACAGCACGCCCGCCCTCGCGATCAGCGGCGCCTGGTTTGTCGTGCGATGCCGGTCAAGCATCCAGCGGAGCAGCGCGGCCGCGCTCGCTGCCTGGATGTGCTCCTCGGCTGCCTGTGCCAGCGCTGCAGTCGTCTCGAAGGCAGTCTGCTGTGCGTCGGCCGCGGTGCTCTCGCTAGCCGCACGGCCGGCCTCTTCGTCCGCCGCGTTCAGCGTTCGACCGACAATTTCTCGATCAGCAGCGACTTCGCGACGGCGATCGTCAATCCGGGCACGCGCGCTTGACGCGTCCTCGACAGACAAGTCCGCGATCTCGGTCGCCAGCGTATCAAGTCCGGCACCATTGTCGCCACCTGCGAGTTCGTCGAGCGCTCCGCGTTCCGTCGCTCGAAGAAGGTCTCGCCGCGAAACGCTGGCGATGATCCCGTCCAGGTCGGCTTCGTCCGTCGTACCGGCTGCGTGCAGCATCGCGTCTATCGCGTCGGCAATGCGGTCGAGCCGACGCACCGCTTGGTCAAGCTCGCCGGCTATGCGCGCGCGATCAGCTTCAAGGCTCGCCAGCGCGTCGCGCGCGCGGATCGATGCGCGCAACGAAGCCGCAAGCTGGCGCACGTGGTCGACCTTGTCGGCTGATCCGGTAACCTGCAGCTCAGCCAGCACGGCTCCGAGTTCGGTATTGAACGCCGACCGGTCCCGCTCGATACCTTCGATCTGCCGTGCGATCGTTTCTCGTGCCCCGGTCTCCTCGCCGACATGGGCGATGGCGTCGAGAGCGTCGGCAAGCACGGTCTCACTGGCATCGGCAGGAAGAGCCGCCTCGCTGGCCAGTCCTGCCCGTTCCTGATCAAGCGCGACCCGTGCGCGCGCCAGGTCGGCAACCTCCACTGCAAGCTCATCCGATGCAAGTTCGACCGTGGCCGAGTGCGCCAGCAGTCGATCGCGACTGGCTGCGGCGGTCGTCAGCGCAGCGGCATGGCCGCTCGCGAGTGACACCAGGTTCGCATTCTCGGCTGTTGCAACCGGTCCCTTCGCCGCTGAAAGGGCAGTCGCGATCGCGGCTCGCGCTTCCACAAACCGGCTCGTCATCTCCTTGAGGGCCAGCTCCGCGGACCCCGCGTCGCGGTCAGCTTCGAGCGCTGCGACCCGCTTCGTGAGCCATCCGGACAGGTCCGCCGGTGCGATAGCGCGCTCAAACCCAAGCATCTGCAGTCGATCGGTCCAGCCTTGTTCGACCAGATCCAGTGCCGCCTGATATCGTTCCTCTCGCCGGTGTGCCGCAGCCGCCAGGGCTTTCGCTTCATCGAGGGCGACGGTCGTCAGGACATACTCGGCGACGCGGGCAGCTTCAGCATCGCGCCGGTCGGCCAGTTGATCGGCCTCTGTAATGGATTGACCGAGCGCGCCGCCAATCCCATCGTCGTCGCTGAGATGCGGCACCACCAGCCGCTCGCGAACCCGGCTGACGAGTGCGTCGCGCTGCTGCCGTGCGGCCGCGATCACGTCAGGTGTGGGAAGCGTCCCGCCTGCGATCAGGCCCTTCAGCCTTGCCCCGGCCCGTATCGCGCTAGTCTCGGCTGCCTCCGCATCCTTGCGCCCACCGGCTGCGTTACTCTTTGCCGCCTCCGCACTACCGCGCACTGCGGCAGCTTCCGCCTCGGTTGGCACGGCAAGCGTGCGCAGACTGGCTGCCGACCCCTGCCACGGGGCAAGATCAGACAGGCGTTCCGCGGCAAGCGTCCGCTTCCGCTCGGCTTCCATCATCGCCTCTGCCAACCGCGTTTCCGCGTCGGCCGGCAAGAGCTGGAGCGCTGCGATCAGGTCGGCAGGATCGACCGTCCCGCTCACCGTCGCAAGATCACGCTCAATCGCGGCCCGGTCCCGGACGAGCTTGACCCGCTCTTTCTCGACCGCTGCCTCACGGGCCTTCAACTCTCGAACGGCATCGAGATGCGTAGCCGCACGCCTGCGCCACCCGGCCGAGGGGATAGGCTGTCCCGGTGCGATCCGCGCTTCGGCAAGCGCGGCAGCCAGCTTTGCGTCGATACGGTCCAGCTCGGCGCGACGACGCTCCAGATCTCCCGCAGCCTTGGCAATGACCGGCCGTTGCTCTTCCAGCGCCTCGATCCGTTCCTGTTCGGACAGGATGATGCCGGGCCGTTCCACGCCTGCGATCGCCTCTTCGACGCGCGCCAGATCCGCCTTCGCCTGAGCCGCAAGTTCGACGGCCGTGACGCGGTCGGCGCGGAGGGTGGCCAGCTGCGCCCCGACGTCCTGCGGCAGCGTGGGCAGCTCTTCCAGCCCGACCAGTTCGGCGCGTGCAGCGCTCAGGCGCGCAAAGGGCGCACGCGCCCTCCCCACCCGATCCAGGCGCGCCTGCTCGCGGTCGAGCGCCTCGGCTTCGTCGATGAGTGCGGTGCGGCGCGCCTCGGCGTCGGCGCGGCGCTGTCGGGCCTGCGTCCAGTCGGCATCGCTGATCGACGTCTGCCGCACTTTGGCGAGCGCCTCGGACCGCTCGCGCATCAGTCGGTTCACCGGCGGATTCTGCCCGCCCGGCTTGAACAGGGCCGATGCTGCGTCGGTCAGCCGGGCAAGCTCGCTGCCAATATGCGAGACGCCCGTTCCCGCCTCGAGCGTGATCCGCGCCGCATCGTCACGACCGCCGATGATGCTGGCACCGCCCTCGCGCAGCTTGGTGTGGTCCAGCCCGAACATCCGCTCGAACCCGGCACGATCGATGCCGCCGAGCAGCGGTGGCAGTGGGTCGATCTTGAATGGCGTGCCGTCCGCGGCCAGCAGCGTATCGAGGTTGCCTTTGCGCCGGGTTACGTCGAGCAGGTCACCGTCGTGCTCTATCAGTGCCCGCAGGCGAAGCTGCTTATAGTCGTAGCGCCAGTTCTGTCGGCTCTGCCCGGGGATGCCGAACAGGAAGTCGCCGATCGCCTGCAACGCCGTCGACTTGCCTGCTTCGTTCGGGCCGACGACGAGATGCAGGTCGGGACCGCCAGTGCCGAAGTCGAACACCCGGTCGGCAAAGCCGCCGTAGCGAACGAGCTCCAGCCGGCGGAACCGCATCAGTGCGCGCTCTCGCCGAGCCGGGCTTCGACGAGTGCCTTGGCAGCGCGGACCAGTGCCGCACTGTCTCGGCCCCGCGCGGATGCTAGCAGCGGTGCGGTATCCGGATCGCCGATATCCGCCGGCAGCTTTGCCGTGAGCGGCGCGATGGCGTTCTCGATCGCGCGGAGGCAGTCCGGATCGTCGAGCGCCTGGGTCAGCATGTCCAGCAACTCGGGCGGCAGGCCGGTAGGCAGCGCTGCGTCGTTGGCGATGATCTTCACCCGCTCGATCCAGAGCGCGTCGGATACACCGACGGCATGGCCGCGGACCTCCGCCTCGAACCATGCGGGATCAGCACGGAGGCGCTGCGCGAGCGGACCGTCGACCGTGATCGAGACCCGCGCGGCCAGCGGGCGACCGTCGGCGCCTAGAACGGCAGGACGCAGCTGCGCCTGGATGGCAGCGAGCGCCTCCATAGGATCTGCCGCGCCGATCGCGTCGACCCGGGCGTGTGCCCAGCGAACTTCGTCAGTTGCACGATGCTCAACGTGCAAGATAGCGCCTTCCTCGACACGGACGACCACAGCGCCTTTGGCGCCGGTCTCCCGGATGTGGCGCCCTTGTGTATTGCCGGCGAAAACGACGTGCGGGTGATCGGACCGGACCACGTGATCGTGAACATGGCCCAGCGCCCAGTAATCGTGGCCGGCCGCCTGTAGCTCGCCCAGACTGCATGGCGCGTAGTTGGCATGCCCCTCATGGCCGTCGAGCGCGGTGTGGAGCAGCGCGACGTTGAGCATGCCGGGCACCGGCGGGCAGTAGGTCGATGCGATGTTCTCGGTCGTTGCCGCTTCCTTGTAGCTGCGGCCGTGAACGACGACCCCGAGATCGTCGAACCGCACGCTCTCGCACTTCGCGCTCTTGAGCTTGTAGACCCCTTCCGGAGCGGTCAGGTGGCGGGTGACGCGGCTCTCAGCGTCGTGATTGCCGAAGGCGATCACGGAGCGGATGCCCGCCTTCGTAAGGCGCGCCAATTGCGCGATAGCGAACTGGCCGGTCGATTGATCCTTCCAAGCCCCGTCGTAGAGGTCGCCGGCGATCACGACAAAGGCAGCACCTTCCTCGATTGCCAGATCCACGACGTTGGAAAATGCTTTGCGCGTCGCGCCGCGCACTAGTCGCGAGAATGCCTCGTCACTCCGCGATAGGCCGTGCAACGGGCTGTCGAGATGTATGTCCGCCGCGTGGATGAAGGTGAGGTTTCCGGCCATTGATCAGGGCTTACCACGTCGTGCCGTTGGGAGGAAAGCTTGTGGGACCGACCTAGGAGCCTTCATTCAGCGGCCCTCCCACCAGTTCCAGAGCCGGACGCCATACTGCGCGACTTGAAGTCGGAATCTGGTCACCCCAGGGGTAGCTTGAGCTGGCGACGGAGTTCCCCCTCAGTGACGATCTCGATCGGTACTCCGCCCTGCCGAAGCTCTTCGGCACGGCGATGGTCCGCGTGCGCGGTGACAAAGCGACCAAAGGGCTGCTCGTCACTGATGACGAGCTTGGTCGTGGTCGTGCCGACCGATGCCATGATGCGCGCGCCGGCTGCCGCGAGGCAGCGCGCAAGCGCACCGTCGCGCGCTGCACCGAGGATCGCTACGCGCTCACCCTTCAGCGGACCCGTCTCCGCCGCTTTGGGTGCCGGACCGCGGCGCCCGCTGGCCGGCGACAGCCACCCGGCGAGCCCGATGCCGGTGTGTTCGATGGCACGGACGATCACCATGCCGGCAGCACGCGCATCGCTAAGCGCGTCATGATGCTTGTGTCGCACGCCGAGGAACTTCGTCACAACGTTCAGCCTGTGACTGGAGAGCTCGGGCCAGGCGCGCTTTGCCACACGGACGCTGTCGAGCCACGTCGTCTCGATGACCCTTCGCTCGTGGACCGCGCACGCCGCGCCGAGCGCACCTTTGTCAAAGAAGGAGTGCGCGACGGTGACGCGGCCTGTCAGGTGCCCGTCGATAGCGGCATGAATATCGCCGAACGTCGGCGCGCCGAGGACGTGGTCACCGGTGATCCCGTGGATGCGGGTGTTGAACGACGAGAAGCGGTCGGGCGGATCGACCAGCGTCTCGTACTCGAACATCTCGACCCCGTCCTTGAAGCCGACGATGCCGATCTGGCAGATGCTGCTGACGCGCGAGCAGGCGGTCTCCACGTCGACGACGACGAAGTCGGGTGCAGCCGTGTCCGCCGTGAGCGGTGCCGGTTTCTGAATGGTCAGGGAATCCATCATGTCCGACCTGCAAGGCTGCGGAACGTGATCGACCATCGCGGCCGTTCCATCTCGACGATGCTATGCTCCCATTCGTGCCGGGCGGGTCCGCTCATGTGGTAGGCCGCGCGAGGGGCAAGCGGCACCGATGCTCTGTCGAACCCGCCGGGTCGCCGCCGGCGGAAACGCATTGTGGCCGGCTCGCCAAGTGAGATGCCGAGGACGTGACCGTAGATCGGCCGATCGCGGTGCCAACCGATGCCCGCCCCCGGATCGTAACGGATCAGCAGCGCCTGGATCAGGTCCTCCGAATTTAGATCCGCGAATGCGGCTGCCCGGCCGCGGAACGGGCGTAGCCAATCGGGAATAGACGGCGCCTCCGTCGGTCGGCCCACCTCGAAGTCGTAGCTCCAGCCGAATGAGGTCGTCAGACGCTTGCCGGTCCAGCTCTGAAAGCGAAACGGCGTGAGATCGGTCGCGTCGATGCGATCGATCAGCATCCGCTCCTCGGCTGCGTCGATGAGGTCCGCCCGGATGCTGAGCCCCGGCAGCATGGGTACGTCGAACAGGTCCAGCGTCACGCCGCCACCTCTGCGAAGATCGGCAACCCGCTTGGCATAACCGCCTGTGGCGCTACAAAGTTCGACACGGTCACGCCGACCAGCCGGATGCCCTTTTCAGTCGGCAGCACCAATCGGATCAGCTCCAGTGCCGCGCAATGCAGCCCATCCTTCGTGGCTACCGCTGCGGGCTGGCTGCGGCTGCGCGTGATCTGCTGAAAGTCACCATATTTTACCTTCACGGTCACGGTCCGGCCGAACGCCTGCCTGGTTTCGCACCAACGCCACACGTCGTCAGCCATCCGCAGTACCCCCGCCTCGATCTCGCCCGGCTCGGTCAGATCGCGATCGAAGGTCGTCTCCGACCCCGACGACTTGCGGACGCGGTTGGGATTGACCGGCCTGTGATCCTCGCCGCGGGCGATCGCGTAATACCATTCGGCCGAACTGCCGAAGTGTCGTTGCAGGAACTCGAGTGATTTGGACCGCAGGTCCGCGCCGGACTCGATGCCGAGCCGCTTCATCTTCTCCGCTGTCACCGGCCCCACGCCGTGGAAGCGGCTGACCGAGAGCGTCTCGACCCATGACGCGCCCATGTCGGGGGTCACAGCGAACTGGCCGTTGGGCTTGCGGTGGTCGGACGCGAGCTTGGCGAGGAACTTGTTGTAGGAAATGCCGGCCGATGCCGTGAGCCCGGTCTCTGCAGGATCGCAGCCCTGATGTCCTTAGCCGTCAGCCAAGCCGTCTCGATGCCACACTTGTTTGCAGTCACATCGAGATAGGCCTCATCGAGCGAGAGCGGCTGGATCAGGTCGGTGTAGCGCGCAAAGACCTCGTGGATCTGGCGGGAAACGTCGCGGTAGACCTCGAACCTTGGCGGCACGAACGTCAGGTCTGGGCAGCGTCGTAGCGCCGTCACCGATGGTAGTGCCGATCGTACGCCGAACTTCCGCGCTTCATAGCTCGCGGCTGCGACGACGCCACGGGCGGCCGCGTGACCGACAGCAACTGGACGACCACGAAGCGTCGGGTCGTCGCGCTGCTCCACGGATGCGAAGAAGGCATCCATGTCGACGTGGATGATCTTGCGGGTCACGGCGATCATGACTTCGCCATACTCGATTCAGAACGAAGTGGGAACACGGATCAGCATGGGGCCATGCCGCGAAACGTTCGCTTCTTGATGGCGCTCGCTCTGTATGTCGGCGGCTGACCAGACCCACCTTCAGCCATCTGGCTGCATCTAACCACGTTTCGAGAGTCAGCGTTCGTTCAAATCCTATCCTCTCCGACGGTCTGCCAGGTGCCTTCTGAAAAACGACCCCATCGGGCAACTTTTGGCAGTGACCTATCCTGGCATCCGGTCACGAAGGTCGCCGCTACGTTCGGAAGCGCTTGCTCATCGGGCACCGGCGTTTCACACATGCTCGAGGAAAAGGGTAGGCCAGTGGACGTCGAAGATTTTATCTCCAAGTGGAAGCCGGCGGGCGGAAACGAGCGAGCGAACACGCAGCTGTTTGTTAGCGACCTTTGCCAATTGCTCGGCGTCGACGCGCCCCGGCCGACGCTCAGCGACACGAGTCAAAACGACTATGTCTTCGAGCGGCATGTCATCAAGACGGAGATCGATGGCATGACATCAAACGGGTGGGTCGACTGCTACAAGAAGGGCAAGTTCATTCTTGAGGCGAAGCAAGGAAGCAACGCTGATCAGGCGGCGGTGGACGCAGGACGAGGTACCGATCTTCGCGACTTTTTCGGCCAGACAGCCGAAGACCGCTACAAGCGCGGCATGGCTCGGCGGGGCACGGCGGCTTGGACGGGGTCCATGCAACGGGCAGCAAGCCAGGCGGAAGGCTATGCAAAGAACGTCCCGCGCTCACACGGATGGCCGCCTTTCCTGCTCGTCAGCGATGTCGGTTACTGCATCGACGTATACGCGGACTTTCAGCGCAATGGTAAGGGCTACGCACCGTTTCCGGATCGGCGCCGCTACCGAATCACGCTTGATGATCTCCGCGACGAGAAGGTCCGGGAACGTCTTGCGGCGATCTGGACTAAACCGATGTCGCTCGACCCGTCAGCAGAGGCGGCGCGCGTCACCCGCAAGATTGCCGATCACTTAGCGGTTCTCGCGAGAGGCATTGAAGCGCGCGAGCAGGATGCGGATCGCGTGGCTGCCTTTCTGATGCGCCTTCTTTTCACGATGTTTGCCGAGGACACCGGGCTGATCCCGAAGTCGAGCTTCAGCGCGTTGCTGAAGAAGCTTCGAGACCGGCCTGAGCTTCTTGCTCCCCAACTTAGTCAGTTGTGGCAGGCGATGAACAACGGCGGTCTCGCCTTTGGTCTGGGCGAAACCGGGGAGATCGTACGGCAGTTCAATGGATATCTTTTTAAGGACGACACTGCGCTGGCTCTCCGCCAAGACGAGATAGATGTTCTCATTGATGCCGCGTCGTCCGATTGGCGCCAAGTCGAGCCCGCCATCTTCGGTACGTTGCTTGAACGTGCCTTGAACCCGAAGGAGAGGGCGAAGCTTGGCGCGCACTTCACACCACGTGCTTATGTCGAGCGATTAGTGGGTCCCACTGTGATGGAGCCACTGCGCGCGGACTGGGAGGGCACGCGCACAGCAGCCACGCTCGCGGCAGAAGCTGGCGACAAAGAGAATGCTCGCCTCGAGGTGGAACGGTTCCACTCGAAGCTAGCCGCCATCACGATCCTCGACCCGGCCTGTGGTACCGGCAATTTCCTGTACGTCGCGCTAGCGCGATTAAAGGAACTCGAGGGCGAAGTGCTTGAGCTGCTCGAGGCGCTAGATGACGAGCGCTATTTATCGGAACTTGGTAGCCATACGATCACCCCCGCCAATTTTCACGGTCTCGAGATCAACCCCCGCGCGGCGCAAATCGCGCAGCTGGTACTCTGGATCGGCTATTTGCAATGGCATTTCCGTGTGAATGGCGAAGACCGGATGCCAGAGCCCCCAGTCTTGCGAGACGTCCGCACCATCATCGCCGCAGATGCGCTGATGGACTGGGACGAGAAGGTTCCAGTTTTTGAGAAGGGCATGGAGAAGACCGTCTGGGACGGCACGTCGATGAAGCTCAATCCCGTGACGGGTCGACCGATCCCGGATCACTCCGGGCGTCGGCCCGTCTATCAATACATCAACCCGCGGCGGCGATCATGGCCGAAAGCCGATTTCATCATCGGCAATCCGCCGTTCATCGGCTGCCGCCGCATGCGTAAGCGGCTCGGTTCATCGTACGTCGAGACGTTACGCCGCGTCTATGCTGAGCTTTCAGGAGAAATTGACTTCGTTACCTACTGGTGGGCGCGCAGTGCCGAGCTCGTGGCGAGTGGAGCCGCTCGCGGTTTTGGCCTCATCACCACCAAAACCATCTCTCAATCGAGCAACCGTTCCGTGCTTCGGCAATATCTCGACGCTGACAGCGGAGGTTCTCTGTACTTGAGCTTCGCCATTCCGAATCATCCGTGGCACGATCAAGAGACAACGGCTTCGGTCCGAATCGCTATGACGACGGCGTTTGTTGGCCAAGGAGTGGGGCGTCTCGTCAGTGTTGCGTCGGAGAAGCGGGTCAAGGGCGAAACTATTCTGGAGTTCTCGGAAGAGGCGGCGCCAATAAACATTGACCTCACCACCGGCGCCAACGTTGCGGGAGCTACCGCGCTCAAGGCGAACGGCGGCATCTGCCGGATGGGCGTGAAGATGTCTGGAGACGGCTTTAAAATCAGCGTGACTCAAAGGGAGCAGTTCATTGCCGACGGGGTGCCAGCGCATCGCATGCCTCTGGTGGTCGCCGGTACTGACGTTACCGAGCGACAGAGCGTCACTTATGCGATCGATGTCTCGGACATCGAGGCAGAAGAGGAACTACACAGTCGATATTCGACGGTGCACCGTTACCTGTTTGATCATGTCAAACCCGAGCGTGATGAGAATGATCGCGAGCAGTATCGTCTGAATTGGTGGAAGTTTGCTGAACCCCGGCCTCGGCTCCGCAGTGCCATTGCTAGCCTGCGCCGATACATCGTCACCAGCGAGACGGCGACGGAGCGGTTCTTCAAGTTTATACCCAGCGCGAGCCGGCTAGTCGATGGTTCGGTCATCGCTGTTGCTTCCGATGACCCATATATCCTTGGCGTCCTCTCGAGCACCGCGCACTCTGTCTGGGCGCTCCGCGCAGGTGGGCGGATGGGCTCTGGTGATGATCCGCGCTATCAGAACGAGACGTGCTTCGACCCCTTTCCGTTTCCGCCGTGCGGCGCGGAGGGGCAGCAGAGAGTTCGTTCCTTCGCGCGCAAGCTCGACCGCTTACGGCGCCGGGTTCAAGCCAAGCATCCTGAGTTAACCCTCACCTCACTCTACACGACCCGTGTGGCCATGCGTGAAGCAGAAGCACAGGGGAAAGTGCTGGAGCCAAAGGTCCGCTTGATCGCCGAGAAGGGCGAGGTCTCGTTGCTTAGCCATTATCATGCAGAAATCGATCGGGCGGTCGCCGAGGCCTATGGCTGGCCGGCCAATACGGACACCGACGAGATGCTGGCGAGGCTCGTGGCCTTGAACGACGCGCGCGCTGAGGAAGAACGCAGCGGAACTATCAACTGGCTCCGGCCCAATTACCAGGCCAAGTCGCATCGGCGGAAGCCGACCCAATCGGTTCTGCAGTTCAACAGGGCAGATAGGCTGAAAAGGACGCGGATCGAATGGCCGAATGGCTTGCCTGAGCAGTTTGTGACCGTCGCACGCGTCATTACACGTTCGGCCATGCCAATGGCGCCACAGGACGTCGCCCGGTCGTTCGTCGGGAAACGAGCGGCTTCGATGATCCCGGTTCTTGACGCACTGGCGGGCATGGGGATGCTTCGTAAGCTTGAGGACGGACGCTACGCTGCATAGTTCGTGTCGCATCAGCAATCGGCGCGGCCACACTCTGTCCCCCCGCTGCCTTGGCGAGCTAGGCCCTGCTGCCACGATCTTCGGGCCGATCAGGCGGCCGGAGAGACCCAGAAGTAGACGCTCCTGCGACTTCAGCGGCTCCCAATAAGCGGACGTTGATTCAACTAATGTGTTAGCCTTGGAGCTGCAGAGCTGGTCCAAATGACCCGCGCCCGGTATGGGGTCCCAGTGAAGCCTCGTCACCACAAGCGCGCCCTAGCCATGGCCGCCGAGGCTCCTGTCGCGCCATGACGCTCGACGGATTCCTCACGATACTCGCGCTCGCCGCGGCGATCTACGCGGTCCTGTCTCCGGTGCAGCGGCAGCGCGTATCTCTGACCTGGCGGCCGCAGCTCGTCCTCGCGGTGCCGATGTTCGGGCTGATCATCGGGTTCGAGCTTCAGGATTGGTCGCCGCCGCCGTGCTCGTTCGCGCTGAGCCAGGTCTGCCGCGGCTTGGTCTTGGGCGGCGCCGAGCCCGGCCCGGCACGCAAGTTCGCCTTCTTGCTCGCCTGCGCGTGGCTATTCGGCGCGGTAGCCTTGCATGCGGTCTCCAAGCCCACCTTGGCGAGCGTGCCGTCGTTCGCCAAGGTGGCGACCACGCTGATCGACGAGGAGCGGTACGGTGACGCACTGGAGCTGATCCAGCCGCACATCGCACTACTGGCACACGCCAGCCGCCGGCGCTGTGCCCGGCAGCGGCTGCGCGACTGGCTGGAGGAGTTCGGGCCGACACCTGAGCACTCGTTCCGGCGCTACCTGCTCCGGCCGGGAACGCGCCGGTACAGCGGCGAGGGTTGGCCCGAGTGGGCCGCGGCTCCGGTGCGGTGGATGGCGCGCTTCGTGCCGGCGGGGCGCCGGGGCGAGAGCGCCGCGGGCGACCTGCTCCAGCTGCTGATGAACTCGCCCAAGCTGTTCGACTACATCGTGTCGCGCCGGCCGTACTTTTCGCTCGGGCTGATACGCGAGCCGATCTACGGCGGCGCGGAGTTCCTCGAGCGCTTTCTTGGCGAGCTGATGCGGCGGCCAGGGAACGCGCTCTACCAGGAGATTGCCACCAACGACCGTTCCGAAGGACTGATCGGCTATCACCTTTCAGAACGCAACCGCATCCTCCACTTCCTGTTTGCCGATGCCAAGGTTGCCGAGGAACTGTCGGCATGGCAGGGGGTCGGCGACTACCTGAAGCGCCTACTCGGCGGCGACGAACGACCTGAATATTGGGCGTGGCTCAATGGTCAGCCCGACTGGTTCGAGCGAGACCAGCTGCGCGACCCGACCTATGTGGGGATGTTCTTTTTCGACATCATGGTCAGCGCCGCCGCCAAGCAGGGGGTCGGCTACCACATGTGGCTCTACTACTTCACCTCCTTCGCCGACCTGCTCGAAGACGGCTACGATTCTAGCGGCGCCGGCATCGACCGGACGGCCGAATTTCCGACCCGTGCCGCCCGCCTGCTCTACGAGCTGGTGAGCCACCTGGCCGCCTGGGTCGGGATGCTGCGGCACTTGCCGGAGGGCGCAGTCCACCGCAGGGCTCCCGACCGGAGGGACAATCCCGCGACCATCCCCTTCGCCGCGGCGCAGGCGCTCGGCCGCGTGCTCTCGGTGGCGGTCGGGTCGCGGAAGGTAGACGAGGGCGTGGTCCAGACCCTCCACGATGTCGCGATCCGGCCGATCAAGGAACTGCACCCCGACGACGGCGACCAGTCGGCTCTCCGAGCCTACCTCATCGACGCGCTGCTAAGCGGACGTGGACGATCGACCGACCTTGGCTACTTAACGCGGCTGGCCGAGCTGCTCGACGGGAATGACGACCTGATTGAGTATGAGATACCCGACTATGTATCCGCGCTCACGATGCGGATTAACGGGATGGGGTAATGACGGAGCTGGAGGCAAGGCGGTGAGCCTGTACCTGAACGAGCACGAGCGCAGCGCGCTCGCTTCGATCGACCGGGATGGGCTGCGCAAGCTCATCGATGAGGCGGTCTGTAGCTGCCGATCGAGCGCGCTCCACGAGCTCAGGCTCGCGAGCTGCGGCGCCCACGTTACCGGCCGGCTGCGGCGGTTCGAACGGGACCTAGACAGCTACATCAAAGCCAAGTCGGCGCAGAAGCGGAGCGATACGCGGCAGCGCGCGAACGACGCCGGAGCTGACCTCGTCCGGGCCGTCGGCGAGATGCAGGCCCGCATGGTCGAGGAGGATAAGGAACTCGAACGCTTCCGGATCGACGATCTGATCACGCCGCCCTCGCTCCTGCGGGAGCGCATCGAGGTCCGGGTCAGCTTCCAGTGGCGCGATGCGGCAGCGGACGGGTGGCGACTCGGCAGCATCACCTTCAGCCAGCAGGTTGACCTCAGCCCAGACTACACGCGGCCGCAGCCCAAGCGGAAGCCGAGCGCTAGGGAACAGGCGGAGGCCCAACAGGACGAGCTCTACCGCCATTGGGAGCACCTCCGTATGCTCGCCATCCATTCGGTGCGCGAGTATCTGCAGAAGGGCGGCAACGGCGCCGCCATCCCTCGGTTGTTCGAGACGCGCGCCAGTGCGCACAGCCGCTACCTTAATAATTTTAGCTGCGACTTCTGGCGCGACGAGGCTACCTCACCGAGTGCAACAGGCTGAGACTGACCCATGGCTGACGTCGAACTTCATTCGACGCATCCAGTGACTTGACCGAAATGGGTTTTAACCGCAGCTTCAATCTATGGCCTGCAATGTTGATGACCTGCAGAAGCAGTTCACGGCGCTAGAGCGCCGCAAGCACGGTGATGCTCAACGCTGCCGCGTCGAAATTCGCGCTGGCAAGGAGGACTACGTGCTGTCTATCGGCGCGTCGCCTTCAACGTACTGATTCCCAATGTCGACGATCACCTGCGCAACCATGGCTTCCTTTGGCTCGGCGCGGCGGGATGGTCTCTTTCCCCCGCCTACGACCTCAACCCTGTGCCCATCGACCTCAAGGCGCGGGTGCTGACGACGAACATCGACCTCGATGAGGGCACGTGCTCACTCGGCCTGCTTGAGGCGGCTTCGGAGTTCTTCGGCCTCACACTGCAGCAGGCCCGCGCAATCATCAAAGAGGTCGCGACCGTGACCGCAACGTGGCGTGCCACCGCCAAGGCGGCCGGCGCCCGCTCCGGCGAAATCACCCGGATGGCCAGCGCCTTCGAGCGCGATGATCTCAAGCGGGCGCTGGCGCTATGACCCGAACCTTCATCTACAGCTTCACGCCGCCTTCACTTGACCCGTCCCCGGGCGCGACCATCGCGCTGGACGTTTCTGAAATTGAAGACGCCGGCATCCGCGAAGTGCTTCAGACGCCGGGCGCAGCCTATGGCGCATGGTCGATTCTGGATGCCCTGCTCACGCCGACCGGAGCGGGCACATCCTTCATTTTCAGACAACCGCTGGGCCAGGCGCGCGAAGTGAAGGTCGCGTTGTCGGGCCTTTTCGGACGATTCGTCGCCCGCGCCTATCTCGAGCGATATTTCGATCTCTCCATCTTCGCCCATCTCGGCAACCACATGATCGATCTCGACCGTCGCAAGCAGGTCAGGATCAAGCGCCTTGCCCGAGGCGATCTCCCCGACTGGATCGCATGCAAATCCGATCTCAGCTTACTAACGATCGCGGAAGCAAAGGGCTGTCACGACCCGGGCGGACCGGCGAAAGCACTCGCGCGCGCCTGGACGCAAGCCGGGCGCATTGACGTGACCGTCCAAGGCCAAAAAGTCACCGTGAAGCGGATCGCGATCGCAAGCCGGTGGGGCGTGGCCAATTCCAGTCCCGCTGATGCTCACCTGTCGGTTCGCGATCCCATCGACAAGGGCGATCCCATCGATCCGCAAAACAAGGACGCTCCGTTCATCGGGCTGCTTCGTCTGCATGTCGCCAATATGATCGAACCTCTCGGCCATACAGAACTCGCTCAGGCACTACGCGCTCTGACACGCCAAACGTTTCCGCGACCACTCCGGGACGCGGCCGCTCGCGCACGCACCATCCTCGACAGTGCGACGATAGGACAAATGGAAAAGAGCCAGGATATCGGCGGCATGGTGGGCGGGATTGTCACGCGGGCCGGCCCGATTACCGACGCGGTCGCTAGTACTATTGATCAGGAGGCTCTGGCCCGGCTCAACCTTCGCCCGGTTTTCGTCGGAGTAGACCGGGATCTAATCCGTGCGGCAATCGACGGGGAAGCGGATGCCATTCGCGGTCGCCTGGCAGCAAAAGTGAGCCCCGATGAATTCGCGCGGCCAGATCGCGCTGGCGGTTGGATCATCCCGCTCGGCGCGGAACGACGTATCATTTGAGGGGCTTAAACCGTGGACACTGGGTTTGTTGATCTCGACATTCTCCTCACTCAAATTCGGCATCCGCAGTCGAAGGTGTATTTTCTTGATGCGGTGAAGGCCTACAAGGCCGGCGCGTTGCGTGGCGCACTCACCTCAGCCTGGGTTGCCCTGGTCTACGACCTGATAGCCAAGTATCGCGAGTTGAGCGCTATGGGCGATGCGGCCGCGACGGCTTTCCTTCAAGCGTGGGATAACGCGACCGTCACTGGCGACATCCCCAAGCTGCTTCAGCTCGAACGGGGCATCCTCGGAGACGCAACGGCCAACACCCAGGTAGTCAATCGCATCGCCCGAACGCATCTGGAGCGCCTGCGCGAAGACAGACATCTTTGCGCGCACCCGGCCTTCTCGGCCGAGGCGGATTTGTTCGCGCCATCGCCAGAGCTAGTGCGGCTTCACCTCGTCAATGCGGTCGATCTCGTGCTTTCTCAGGAGCCCTTACAGGGCAAAGCGATCTTCGACCTTTACGACGTTGACGTGCAGTCGCCGGGCTTTCCGACGGAATACGAACGTATTATGGACTATGTCGACCAGCGTTACTTGGCGCGCGTCCGCGCCCAGAACGTCCGCAACTTCGGCACGGTGCTGGCAAAATCCCTTCTCAAGGGCGTACCCGCGCAATGGGAGCCGCTCCATCGCAAGATTATCCCCTCGCTGGTCACGGTGCGCGAACGCGCTGCTGAGGCCTGGCCAGATATCTCCATGGCGATCGTCAGGCTGATGGACAACCTCGAGCCGGCGAACCGCCCTCGCGCCATCGCGTTCATCGCCGCTTTTCCGGATTTCTGGCCAGAGCTTCAGGAGCCAACGCGGACGGCCCTGCAAGCGACCATCGACAACGCCGACCCCGCGGCCCTCGCCGACTACCGCATCCTTGCAGGCGTGACCGTCCCACAATTCCGCGTCGCGCTGCTGCCGCTGATCGCCGGCCTCAATCGGGAAAATCTGGCCGCCGCAATCGCCTCTCAGCCGCTCGCCGACCTATGGCCTCGGGCAGTTGATGAGTATCAAGGTTCTGGTAGCTGGCGCGGATCAGAAGTGAACTTCAGCGTTCTCATCACGCCGTTCGCCGGCCGTCTTAACAGCCAACAGCTTGACCAACTTCTAGATGCCGTCATTGACAACGGGCAGAACTGGGATGCAGCGGAAACGGATACGCTTCTGCTCGGTGTGCTCCGGAACGCGGTACCCGCTGATCGGCCGACCCCTGACGCGCGCAATCGTTTCTGCCAACACGTTCGCCGCGTGCGGCGTGCTGATAAATACGAAGACGTTCTCAACTTCCTCCAGTCCGACGGCTGGGTGCTGCCACCGCTAGAACAGCCGGTCGATGACGAACCGATGTAAAATCGCAGGCGCTCAAAAGATCGCGTCGATGACCTTGCTTAACATACTAGAGCAGCTGGCACATGCCGCAGACCTACACGATCACCTCAACCTCATCTGCCGAAAACCAACCGTTCTTGACCACGGAGATGGCCAGCACTGCCGGATCATCGGTGTAGCCCACCAGCGCCAAGCTCTTTTCGGCTCGCGTGGCGGTGACATAAAGCAACCGTCGAGTCCGATCGGCGCCGGTCTCCTCGCCGGCGGCGGCGCGCTTAAGATCGGTCCCCGAGAGCGGCTTGGTTCCGAACAGTTTTTCGTACGAGAACAGGAAGCCCTTGGCGTCGGTGTCGTCCATGATCACTAGGACGCGCTCGAACTCCAGGCCTTTCACACCTTGATGAGTACCGTAAGGGCCTTGGTCGGCGACATATTCTACGAAGGGTACGATCTGTCGGTAGGGCTGGCTCAGAAAGGCGCGCCAAGCCTCAAGGCCCTTAATGACCGGCGATTCACTGTCCGCACCTTCCTCGACCGCTTCATCCTCGGCTTGGGCGACATCGTCAGTCTCCGTTGCCGGGGCATCTCGCTCGAGAAAGGGCGCTAGGCTGGCGGGAATCTCGAAAAGACTATGCTCCGCGACGCACTGAAGAATGTCCAAGAACGTCATGTCGGGGTTTGACCGGCGCAACTTTAGCAGGGCAGTCACTGCGGCGCGGGGCGCCCGTAACGGGTCGGCGGAGTTTTCGCTCTCTGCCAACGCCTTCGTCTTCACGAGAGGGGACGCTTCGCGGAGCAAATTCATGATGGCGAAATCCTCGCCCGCGTCAGACGCGGCGAACAACGGCGCCACCCGCTCGCTGAACAGACGCAAGCCCGGTAGGCTCCCTTGCCGTAGTCCGGTCGAGAGGCTCTTATCGACATCCAGCGCGCTGAACATGCTTGCAAACCCCCGACGCGAGGCCGCCATATGATGTTCGAGGGTGAGCGTCTTCACGTCTTCAGCCGGCCCGTCCCAACCGTCGTCAGCGCAGACGGTCCTCATCCGCGCATGGATTCGGCGCTCCAGCGCGGGTTTGTCGGATGTGTCGGACCGGGCGACGAAGAACCGAACGACGCCCTCAATGCTGTCGTCGCGTGCAAATTGGGTTTGGCCATCGGCTCCAGCCCGTATCGCATTGCCTAATTGCACGATGCGCCGGCCAGAGCGATGGTTCATCCGTTTCACGGGGCTCGCCCAGCCATCGGGAACCACCGTGCCGAGATCAGCTTGGCCATCCCCGTAGATTCGCTGCATCGTGTCGCCCAGCAGACCCAGAGCAAAGCGCGCGCCTTGAACCTCGGCAAGGTAGAACAGCGCCGCGATCAGCCCCTTCGTCGTGTCTTGGCTCTCATCAATCAGCAGGAAGGGATAGCTATTGACCACGACCGCCTGCATCGCCGGCTTGGTAGTGATGAATGCGGCCGCAATCGCGAGCACCTCGGCGTGAGAAAGGGAGTCCGCGCCGAAATTGTCGCCGTTAGGATTGTAGGTAAAGGTTCGCGGAACGCTAAGGTACTCTAGGCGACGCTCGATCGCCTTCATGGCCCGATCGCGATCGATCGAAGCTTGACCAGCGCGACCTTTGGCTTGCTTCTCGACGATTTCCGCCAGCGTGACGGGCAATGTTTTCAGGAGCCAGACGCGGATGTCGGTCTGATGGGGGCCGATCAGCGTCCAGCAGAAACTGTGGATCGTCGAGACCGGAAAAAGCGGGTCCTCGCCAAGTCGGTCCGTGATTTCTTGGGCGGCGGCGCGCGTGTAGGTGATCACCGCAATCCTCGAGCCCGCCCGTCGATAGGCGTCGCCGTATTGGGCGCGAAAACCTTCCAGGGCGCGTTTGAGAGATCTCGTCTTGCCCGACCCGGCACCGGCGTAGACGAAGAAACTGCGCGGCGCTGCCGGGTTGAGACAGGTCCGGATGATGTCATCAACGTCATCGTCGGTGTTAGCGGGGCCCAACTCGATCGGCGTCATCGTCATGCCACCGGCTCGCTAAGGGCGATGTCTTTGGCGATCGCCTTTTCGAACCAGGCCAGGCCTTTCTCGATATAGAGCGGTGGCCGGATCGCAGTGGCGTCCTCGTGCATGAGGCAGTCGAGAGCGAATGCGGCCTTCTCGGCCGTCTTCAGCAATTCAAACAGCTCGTCCGCCAGCGCCTCCCCACCCAACTTTTCGTCAACAAGCGCGCGGATGCGCTTGCTCGTCGGCGACCCTTCGACGGATTTGACCGCCTCAATGTTCTGCAAGACGAGAGCATCCTCAAAGGTCCGCGGAATGATCTTCGTTGCGGTTTTGTCCCCCTCCACGGGCGGTAGCGGTTGCTGAAACGCGACGCGCAACTCGTAGCCCTCGCAGGTCGGACATTCGAGCGCGTCGTCCTTGAGGGCGGCCAAATCGTCGATCAGTTCCTTACCCGGATGCCACGTCTTGAGCACCGGATTGGCAGTCTTCTGATCGGCGCCGATCTGCGGCTTCGTCGATTTCCAGCGAATTGCTTCGCCCCCCGCTGCCAGCGGCACTTTCACGGCGTGCGTTGCGTCCAGATCGGCAACGATCAAGGTCGTCAGCCCGAGCTCGTCCACCAGTTGCTTAAAGCTGTGAGCATGGCTGCCGCCGAGATCGAGGAGAGTCACGTAGCGACGGGACAGCGCGGGGAAGTGATGACGGATGAAGTGCGGCACCAGAATCCGTTCGGCCTGGCCCTCGACGAAGATGATGCCGTCGGCGAAGAACAGGTCGCAGTGGGTGGCCTTCAGATAGCGTTTGACGAACCGTTGGGTCTCATCGACGCCGCCAAAGACATAAGAAAGATTGGCGACCGTGGTCGTCGGGGTCTCGCCTTTCGCGCCAGCGGGCCGGCGCCGGAAATACCGAAGGCTAGCAAAGTCGGCCTCATGGGCCACGTGGCTGGAATGGGTGCTGACCACCAATTGGGTGTGATACTGCGTCTTATCGCCCAACTCGGGACGTTTGCGCAGCAAGGTGTACGCCTTGTTGATGAAGACCTGTTGAACTTGGGCATGGAGGTGGGCCTCCGGCTCTTCGACCAACACGAGATGCAAGGGCGCAATTTTCGGAAGAGACGCCGCATCGACGTCGCTCATTGCCTTCCCGACGCGCATCCAGTCATCTCGATAACTCATTAACATGAAAACCATGGCGATCAGGTTCTGATAGCCAAGGCCAGCGTAATCTTCGGGGAGGCGCAGGGCACTGAGCCCGTCCGCCCCCGGTTCCGCGACCTGATACTGCACGGCCGACCCGTGCTTGAGCCCATCTATGGCGCGCAGCTGGGTTGTGATCTTGAGCTTTGGGTTGTTGACGCCGGGATAGCCGAGCTCCTCCAGCTCGTCGAAAGCCGCCGAAAAACCGGCTTCCAGACGTTTGTCGAAGTTGCGCTCGGCAAGTTGGATCGCGCCGAGCGCGTCATAGTCCTCGGCGGAAGGCGTCTTCGCCGGGTCGAGGTGGCGATCGTAATAGCCACGAAGCTGGTCCGAGAGCCGCCGCTTGAACCGACGCGGGGTGACATCACTGCCCCCCTCTTCGTCGGCTGCACGCTCGCTGGCATCTGAGAAATCCCGCTGCGCAGCGATCTCGTCAATTTTGATGAGATGCCGGAACGGGTTCTTCTCCAACGGAAAGGCCCCAGCCGGGAGCGCCTGAGGTGCCGCCGAGCCATTCTTCGGCGGGACCACGGCCGCAGGGTCGAGAGGATAGGCGCTCAATTGCACATGGGCGCGAAGCTTGCGTTCGAGGAAATCGGTCAGTCGCTCAGGCCAGATAGTAATCGGTTCGCTACCGCCCCCCGGTGTTGCGACTTTCACCGCGGCTTCCCGATTCAACAAATAGTCAGCCTTCAAGCGATCGAGGGAATCCAACTCGTATTTTAGCCGGACACCGATCAGGCCTCCGTTCCATTCGAGAGTGGGCAAGATGTGAACCACATGCTGAATTTCAGTGATCGGCACGTCGAGCCAGACATCTAGGCAAGGGAGGAGGTCGTTGAGCTCATCGGCCGCAGGCGCACCTTTCTCCCAAGCCGTGCCGACGGCGTCAATCCGCGTCCAGTTCGCGATTGTGACGTCTCGAAGGGCCAAGCGGTTGGGCGCCAAAAGGAAGTATCGCAGCGCCACCATCGCAGACGTCTTACCGCTATTGTTTGCACCGACCAGAATCGTCGTTCTTCGATCGAAGTCGAGATGGGTGGATTTGAGCTTCCTAAAATTGGAAATTTCGACGAACTTGATACGCATAGACCCCCGCCCCTGTGACTTGCTCCGTCCCTGTCCTTGCATGTATCGCTACCAGAACTCGAGCTTTTCTGCACCGATTAAGATCGACGGAGCCTGCGACCGCCAACCCGCATGTCACGATGATCGCGCTCCTACACGAGCTGGTCTCCAACACCCTCCAGCATCGCATGGCCGCTTCGCTCTTTTCCCGGAGCGAGCAGCGTCCAGAAGGAGGACCTTGAACGTACTGCCGTTACGCGCCATATTACGACTGTTACGACTGTTACGACAGTACGGAGATCACGATGGTTGATCGCACAGTGACTCAACGTGTCAAAAATCAACGCGACGCTCGTTTACTCGAAGGCTGGCAAGAGGTCCGCGTCTGGGTTCCGAGCGAAAAAGACGCGGTAGAGATCCGAAACATGGCTTCCGACCGCCGAGCTAAGGCCGAAGCGCTTGACGGACTCAGCAAGGAGGTTCCGAAAGTGAGCTTACACACCGAAGTACGCATTGCCCAAGCCATCGCCGAACACGGATCGGCGGCCTACAACACCCCCTCTGGTGCCGTTCTAGATCTCATGACCGAGCTTGCGGGCGAGGACGACCTGCAAGGCTTCTCCCGCGCCGTGGTGATCCTAGCGCGCGCCAAGCCCGCCAACGCTAAGTTTGTCCTCGCTCGCGTCCCGGCTAAAATCAGCAATTTTGTCATCCAGTATCGCGGGATCGCGGCGTTTGACCTGATGAAGTGGACAGATGCTAATCCGCAGTGGCCCGATGACTTGAAGGGCTCGGTCCGCAACCCCGAGCAATTCGAGCGCGTCGTTGAGGCGATGGTGGAAAGCATCAAAGCCTTCGCGAAGTCGCACTGATATATCGTTAACCGCTGTTCGTCTTATAACAACCGGCCTGCAGCCCTATTACCGGTGATGTGACAGTCATTTTCAAGCCCTGATGCTTGTCCGCATTGTGCTCCCACACGCCATCATGCAAACCCTTCCGCAGCATGGTTGCGGAAAGCTTCCTCGTCCCGGACATAGGTGCTGAGCATCTCGATCGACTTGTGCCGGCTGTGTTCCTGCATCTTGAACAGCGTCGCTCCCGTGCGCCCCGCCTCGGTGAGAAAGCCGGCGCGCAGGCTGTGACCCGCGAACAGCGCCGGGTCGTAGCCCACCGCTGCGGCGCGCTTCTTGACCACCAATGCCACCGACTGCTCGCTCAGCGCCGCATCGGTGACCCGGCCGTGCGGGGTCAGCCGACGGAACACCGCTCCTGCGGTGATCTCGGCGGCCTCGATCCAAGCCCGCAGGTGACGCACCGGTTCGATGCGGCGTCCTTCCAGAATGGCGACCGATTGCCCCGCGCCCGCCTGATCGCCCTTGGAGAACGGGATGGTGATCGACAGCCCGCGCGGATGCGGAGCGATATCCTCGACCCGGATCCGCACCAACTCGGATCGGCGGAACGCGCCCATCATGCCCATCGTGAGTAAAGCGCGATCGCGTAGGTCCAGCATCGTATCGCCGGTGATCCCGCGCACGATGTCACGCAGGACGTCGGCGTCGGCGGGTCGCTTGGTGGCGCGCCGGACCGAGCGCTTGGCATTGCGAATACCACGCATCATGGCGCTCAGCGTGGCGGCACCGGTTTGCGTCGTCGGCGGTTCGAGCCCGGCCGCGCGATGGGCGAACACGATCGCTGCGAGGCGACGCTCGATCGATGCCTTGGAGAGCGGACGCCCCGCGGAGAACGTCGTGCCGACGTCAGCGATCTCGGCGAGATAGGCGGCCGTCACCTCGGGGGTGGCCGGCAGCGGTTGATAGCCGCGCGCTGCGCACCAGTCTGTGAAGAGCCGCCAGTCGGAGCGATAGGCGCGGACCGTTGACGCGGCCGATGCCCGCGCCACATACGATGCAACCCGCGCCTCGTCGTCGGCCGTGATGCGCTCGATCAGCGGCACGGAGCTGAAGGGTGTCAGCGCGAGCGGGGCGACGGCGTTAGATGCGGGCGGCGCTCCACCGTCTTCGCTGGGGGCCTTATCCGTCGCGGGACCAGCGTTCGTCATCAGACCGGTCCATGGGCGGCGTAGTTGTAGGCGAGGATGCCGGCATGCCAGAGCAATCCGCCGTCTTCCCGCGCCCAATGTCCGATCGGGCGACAGGTCTCCGGCTCCAGCAGGACAGAGCATCCCTCGCGCTGGAAGATCGAAACCGTTTGCCAGACCCGTAAGTGGGCGGCGTCCAGCATACGCCGCCCGTAGGCGATCGCATCTTCATCGTCCGCGGCGCGCTCGCGATGGCTCCGATATTCATCCCGTCGCCCTCCGCTTTCCCGCCCGACGACGAACTCATAATCATGTAGGTCGTCGGGTGCTCGGATCAGGAACGCGGGGGTCAGGGCGAATTGCTCGTCCTGCTCCCGGAGGCAGGTCAGGCATAGGTTGCGAGTGATGACGTTGCCGGGACAGTCCGGATATTCGCAATCGTGGCGGTCGACCATGCTGACCGTTTCGCAAAAGATGCAGCGCAACGCCGTCTCGCCTGCGTCTTTGTTTGAAAACTGGGCGAGCTTGGGAAGGCCTGCCGCGAAATCCCGCTCGGAGTTGGCAAGGCATTGCGGACAGACATACGCATGCCGTCGCCGATCGAAGTCGAAGAGCTCCAGTGCGTCGGCCGGCGTTAGCAGCGCGATGGCGCAACCGATCTCGCCGACGACCTCACTGTAGACGTGATCGTCCATCCCAAAGATCGCGTACTTCTGCCCTGCCTCCTGGGCGAGCAGGCGATCAGGCCAAGGCATGTCCGCGAACAGTGTCTTGGCAGCGCGGAGAATGGCGAGCACCACCGCGCCTGCAGTGAAGGTCGTGCGCGAGGTTGAATGCATGATCCGGTTGCGATCGCGCCGGACCGTCTCCCAGAAGGTTGCGAAGGCCGCGTCCAGCGGCGGGTCAATCAGGAGGTTGTGGACCTTCACGAGCTTGGACGCATCTAGCGTCGGCAATTCGCCGAAGGACAGCGGCTCCGTCGCCCCCTTCCCCGGCCAGTCCGCGGGATTGCCAAGGAGCAGAAAGGGCGACACCGCGGCGATCCGCCCCTTCAGCGCCATTTCCATCGCCTGCTGGATCAGGCTGTAGGCGTTGGCCAGTTCAGGCTGGACGCTGCGCCAATAGTCGTCGGCCGCCTCTTGGTCGTCGGCCGCAGCGCCTATCCTCGTCAGCGCCTGCTGCGCGCCGATGGTGATCTTCCACGCGAGATAGAGCTGGTTGACGCCGGCAGTGTGAAATTCGCCGGGTGTCGGAATATCGACAATCACCGTTTCGCCTCCGTCACGACCGCAATTTTGAGCACGGCTCGTAGTAGCAGGAATACCATTTATCGCTAGTAACTATTGTGGCCAGTGGATCTGACGGCGGCATAGGCATACCCCTCGCCTCTTGCGAACCATTATGCCATATATCGCCTTTAATACCACCTTTCTCGGATGCTGTCACATGACGCTGCAGGTCAACATCACACCCAATGGGCGCATGAGCCTACCGGTAGGCATTCGCAAGCGTCTGGGACTTGAAGAGGGCGGCGTGGTTCTGATCGAGGAAATGCCTGATGGCGTTATCCTTCGGACGGTTGGGCAGGCGGTGGCCAAGGCGCAGGCGATTGCCAAACGGTACGCGCAACAGCCTGGCGTGTCTGTTGATGACTTTCTGGCGTCACGGCACCAGGACAGCGGCGAATGACCCATGTCGTCCTCGATGCCTCGGCGATCCTTGCGTTGCTGAAGGGTGAGCGCGGCGCGAGCAAGGTCGCCGGCGTGATCGCCGACGCGTCGGTCTGCGCGATCAACCAGGCCGAGGTCATCAGCCACTTCGTCCATCTTGGCGCGCCCTTGGACGATGTGCGTATGATGCTCGGTGCCTTGCCCTACACCGTCGTACCCGCCGACGACAGCTTGGCATGGGAAGCTGGAAGCTTACGGGCCGCAACCGCCAACGCCGGCCTGTCGCTCGGTGATCGCTTCTGCCTTGCGCTGGCGCGCCGCCTCGGCGTCAGCGCCTATACCGCTGATCGTGCGTGGAAAGACGTCGCAGGCGAAACCGCTATCAAGGTCGTCATCATCCGCTAGGCTCCACGCGTGCACACCGAACCGCCCCCTCTTTCTGCACTTCAGGCATGGCTTGATGCCTATGGCACGGTCGAGGATCGTTACGGGCATCTCCTGCTCGAACAGATTCAACCCATCGATCAGGCACTGATCGATGCATTGAAGCCGTATTTCGAATCCGCCCACCTCGATGCCCGCGAACATTTCCATCAGCAGGTCGGGATCGACCTCCATCCCGATGCCACCGCTTCCGGCGCTCACGCCTGCTATCCTGATTGCCTGCCTATTGTAGCGCGCCGCGGCCTGTTCGGCGAGGTAATCGCAGGCCTCGTCACACAAGCCTACGCTGACGAGCTGGTCGGCGAGCATCCCTGGTCGGTGCCGATCTTCCTCTTCCGCTTTCACGCCGATGTTGAAAGCTATCTGTGGGATCTACGGTACGATCCGAGCCGCAAGCGGCAGGTGTTCGGGCGATTCGGCTCCGATTTTGTCGGCATCCGGCTCGACGCGACCGGCCGCGTCATCCGCGTAATCGTCGGTGAGGCCAAATGGCGTGCCTCACTGACCGACTCCGCAGTAGCCGCTTTGCTCCACGGCGAGAAGAACGCCACCTGCCCCACAACGGGTGAGAAGATCCACAATGGGCAGGGCATTTGGTTCGAGGTCAACCGTGACAGCGTCGTGCCAAAGGGACTTCGCCAGTTGCAACGCCTGCTTGAGCTGCGTGACCCGATCAATCACGCGAGTGCAATCGCTTCGATGGACGCTGCCATCACCGCGGCAACGCCAACGCTTGCCCGCACCAACCTCGTTGTCATAGCCGGCAACGCTGCCAAGAAGCGCAAGAAGCTCAGCGTGCTGGTGCCGTGGGAGCAACCACCCGCCGAGTATCAGTCTGGGCACGACCTCCAAGTCGTTGAGCTTATTCTCGACGGCGGTGAGGCACTGATCGACGGCCTCTACTCGTCCCTGTGGAAGGCCTGAGCCGTGGCTGACGAAGAGCGACGGCTGGTGGCCGAGCAAGTGCGCGATCGTCTTGCGATCGAAAACGCGCTGACGCGACCGCAAGCACGCGCCTTCGTGCGCTGCCTCCAGGCAACCTGGCAAGTTCCGACGATCCAGTGGGCATCTGAGGAGTCGGAAGGTCAGCTCAGCGATGCACGTCGGCTGCTTCATGCCGCCCACATCTTTCGTACGCTTGATGGGCCGTCCTCACCCGGCGCGATCGACTGCTATCGTCGGACGGGTGAGTTGCTCGAGTGGCTCGCGCGCGCCGACGATGGCTTGCGCACGGTAGTGCCGATCGAACTTCTGGCGGCTGGCGCGTACCAGCTCGGTGGCCTGCCTGCGATGGCGGCCGGGCTGCTTGCCCAGGTCACCTCGGACCAGAATGGCGTTCGACTTCTGGCAGCGTTCCTGCGGGCCGACTTCAACGCGGTGATGGCGCAGGCTGCCGATTTCTGGAGTGACCATCCCCATCTCACCGGTGCGGACCAAGGCACTTTGCTCGCCGCTGCCCTGAACGAGGCCGAGCATGAGGATGGTGACCGTGTCACCTGGTACTTCACCATCGAGCTTGTCCGATGCGTGGGACTCGTCGCGGACTGCCTGCGTCGCGGCGACGATGTGCGCCTCGAGCGAGCGCTCGCCAAGCTGCACGCGCTCGATGAGATGGCGGCCCGCACCTTCAGCGACGACGCGGCACTTGTCCTCTCGCTCATTCGCGACGTCGCTGATCGCTACGCCACCGCCTCCATCTACAAGCCGCTACGTGCGCTCGCCACCTTGCGTCCTGAGCGGCTCGACACACTCAGCGCCTATGCGCGCGACCAGTTCAGCCGCGGCCGCGGCATCTTGTGGACCTCGCAACTACACGGCCTCGAACGCTTGTTGCAGGACGATTCCTTTGCGCTGTGTACGCCAACCGGCTCGGGAAAGACGCTCGTTGCCAACCTGGCGATCGTTAAGGAGCTGCTGCTGCGCGCCGAGCCTTCAATGATCGGTCCGCTGGCACTCTACATCGTGCCATCTCGGGCGCTCGCCAACGAGGTCGAAGCCAAACTGACGTCCGAGCTCGGCCGTGAATGCCTGATCACCGGTCTTTATGGAGGGTCTGACTGGGGCGTCACCGACGCTTGGCTAACCACCGAGCGGCCCGTCGTACTGATCGCCACGGTCGAGAAGGCCGACGCGCTGATGCGCTATCTCGGCCCACTTTTGTTGGCGCGGCTCAAGCTCCTCATCCTCGATGAGGCGCATCAGGTTGTGCCCGACGCGAGTGACTCCACGCGGGTCAGCTTCGCCGAGCACAGCAATCGATCGATCCGGCTGGAGGCATTGGTCGCGCGGATCGTCGCGAAACAGCCCGACATCGCGCGCATCGCGCTGACCGCGGTTGCCGGGGGCGCGGCTCAGCCGGTGGCGCGGTGGATCGAGGGACGCCCTGATGCCCAGGCGGTCGGCGTTCGGTATCGCAGTACGCGGCAAGTGATCGGCGTCCTCGAAACGGCACCCAATCGCGCAGGGCGGGTGCTGCTCGACCTAATGAACGGTCGTCCGCTTTATCTGCGGGGGCAGGACGATCCGGTATACCTGCCGCTGCGCGTCGCTCCCATGCCACAGCTGCCGTCATCGTGGCGCAACAGCCTCAACCGCTTCAATACGCTAAGCGTGTTGTGGACAGCGCTGCACCTCGTCGAGGAAGATCAGCGGATCCTTATCTCGGTGGCGCAAGAGCCCGAGCAGACCATGCGCTGGTACAAGGAAGCGCTCGAGCTTGCCCCTTGGCGAGCGATCCTTCAATTCCAGCCACCAGAAGGCACGCAGCGTGTGCGGTTCGATGAGGCGCGCGCAGCCTGCCTCGATTATTGCGGCAACGACAGCTTCGAGCTGTTCCTGCTCGATCGGGGGATCGCCACCAGTCACGGACAGATGCCGCAGCGATTGCGTCGACTGATGGTCGAGATGATCGACCAGCGTATCTGTCCTATCACGGTTGCCACCGCGACGCTGACAGAAGGGGTCAACCTTCCGTTCGATCTGATCTTCCTGACTTCGCTGAAGCGGCGCTCGTGGGATCCCGTCGCCGAGCAGCCGATCATTGCCCCGCTTGCGACCGCGGAGTTTCGTAATCTTGCCGGGCGAGCGGGACGCCCAGGTGCCTCACGAGGGATCGAAGGCCTGACGCTCGTCGCACTTCCAAGCCAGATCTCCACCACTGCGGCGGGATCGCAGCGGACCCAGCGCCGGCAACTCGCCGACCTGAGCGCGGACTATGAGCGGCTGCGCGACGCGCTCGTGATCGAGGAGCGCGACGCCGATGCGGTGCCATCGCCGTTGGTTATGCTGCTGGAGCTGATCTGGGATCGCGCTTTCCGGTTGCTCGGAGTGTCGCCCGACGACTTCCTGAACTGGCTTGAGGTAACCGCTCCGGTCACTGTGAGCGGCGCCGCGGGTACCGGAGCGGTGGATCCGCTGGCACGCCTGGCTGACGCCATGGATGAGATCGACGGCCTAGCTCTCGCCATGATCGAGGAGTTCCAGCAATTCAGCGACGGCGATATGCCTCGTGCTTCCGTCGAAGCGCATCTTGTCAGCGTCTGGCAACGAACCTTCAGTGCTGCGGCAAGCGCGCAGGAAGCATGGCTCGAACAAGCATTCATTCGACGTGGTGTCGGGATCGTTACGCAGCTTTATCCTGATCGCGCAGAGCGCAGCCGCCTTTACCAGTTCGGCTTTACGCCCGTGATCGGGCGGCGGTTCGCCGCGATCGCACCTTCGATCCATGCTGAGATCGTAGCTGCGGTTGACTATGGCATCCTCAGCCCGGCGCAACGCATCGACGTCTTCGAGCGGATTGGCGGATTGATAGAACAGGACCGGGGATACGGTTTTCGCGTGCGGCGGACCGACACCGATGAAGGTCTGCTCGAACGATGGAACGACGTCCTCGGCTGGTGGCTGAACGAACCGGCCATTGCCCCGCCCCCAGCTGAGCAGCTGCGGGCCTGGCAACGCTTCGTAGCGGACAATATCGAATATCGTCTGGGCATGGCACTCGGCGCGGTCGTGGCGCAGGCCTGGTCGAGCGGAGCAGCGGACGTTTTGACGATCCCGACGCTGAGCGACTGGAAAGAAACGACCGGCCTTCCCTGGTTCGGCTTCTGGGCGCGTGAGCTGCTCCGGTGGGGCACCCATGATCCCCTTGTCGCCTTCTCGCTCTCACAAGGGCTTGCCAAGACGCGGGAGGAGGCGTCAGGCCGACGCCCTGCATTCGAGCAATGGCTGCGGTCGGTGAACCCCGCCCCCGCGCCTGACGACCACATCGATCCGCAGCGTTTTCTCGAGTGGCAGGAGACGCTGCCGCGCACTGCTACGGCGTCCACTGCCGTCACCCGATTTGCCGCGAACCTGACCGGTACCAACGGCCAGCGCGGGCGGTACGCCGTTATGCCTGTCCTCCGCGAGGGGGGTGTCGCGTGGATCGACGCTGCTGGTTTCGAGCTCGCGGTCACTCCTGCCAGTCCGGGAACGCTGAAGCTCAGCCGGCGCGCACGTGGCAGTGACTATGTGCTCGAAACTATTGGGCCATCTTCAAGCGTCGTGCGGTCGTTCCGACCCAGCTAGAGCGCTTTTCGATCAGTCTGCATCGTAGCCGCAGGCTGCGAAGTAGTTGGCGCACTCCTGGAGCGAGTAGAGGTCGAGGATGCGACCGATGGCGTTCCATCGGACGTCGTCGACACCGCTTGCTCGAGTTGCCCGGCCGTGGCTGTCCGGAGGCTCAATGCTCGCGTCCGATCCAGCGCAATAACCTCCGGCCATCGGCCGACAGCATGATCAGGTCCTCAAGCGCGAGGACACGCGGGTGCGAGGCGGCATGCCGGATCGGCTTGATACGCGCCATCGTCTCCTTGAGCGCGTCGAGCGAGCCGAACTTAGAGCGGTTTCTCACCGTGCTGAATCATAAGGGGATTCCCGTCGCTGCGGTTTTCTGATTCAGGTGCGTGCCGGTGCAGGAGGCTGGCATGGAT
>NZ_JACIAP010000023.1:0-30152 GCF_014194875.1 Sphingomonas sp. BK481
CACGTTGTCGTCCATGGCGGCGTGATCGACCCGGCCATGTCCGGAGATCAAAGCGGCTACGCCGCTGAAGCTACACCACGCGGTGGGACACGATCCAGTAAAGCGAACTCGCAAGCTCAAGCCGCTCTGGGAGGAATGAGCATCGTCCGGGCGGCCTCGGCCGCCCGATTAGAAGATTGGGTCTTCTTCTTGAGCGTCGTTGTATCCGGTGTGGTGCAGGTCGTGTCGAACGAGATCGGGCCGTGGGTACTTCACGATCGATTTCGCCATTTTGCGCTTTGGTGAACGCCGATCGCGTTTGTCGCGTTCGGCGTCTCAATCTTTTGTCGATTTGTGGCTTTGCACTGCGGTTTCATCAATTGATTTGGCGACACGCGAACTGAGGGAATTTGTTCCTTCGTCTGGTAGCTGCTTGGTAGCAACGAGCTAGCGACATTGTAGCGACCTGATCGCGGATTGCGTTCGGGTAGCAACCCGATAGCTACGATCTGGCATGTTCATACACGGTTGGTAGCCTTGCCTCTCGCGCGTTTACAACCGCGTCTCGACGGTATCGCAAGGGCGAGCATCGCTGGTTGGTAGCAAGCAGCAACACGCTACCAACCAGATCGCCAGCACGTCGCCTTCCAGTCGCAACATGGTCGCATCCAAGCTGCAATCGGCTCGCGAAAAACTCGCTACCAACTGGCGGCCTAGTTGCGATCAAATCGCAATTATACCGCAAGCTGCTCGCTGTCAGATTGCGTCAAAGTCGCTAGACGCTAGCTGCTAGGTTGCGATATAGCCGCTTCATGAACGCTGGCTGCTACATGGTAGCAACCTGGCCGCAACGGGAGAGCAGCATGCCAGTCATCAGCTTCGTGTCGCCGAAAGGCGGGGTGGGCAAGACCACCGCGACATTGTTGCTCGCCGGAGAGTTGGCGGAGGCGGGGGGTACCGTACGCCTGATCGATGCTGACCCGAACCTTCCGCTGGTCGACTGGGGCGAGTTACCGGGACGACCGGATGCGATAACTGTCGTGGGGTGCCGCGACGAAAACGCGATCATCGATGAAATTGAGAGGGGCGCGTCGGAGGCGCGCTTCACACTCGTTGACCTCGAAGGCGCGGCGACCGCGACCGTCACGTTCGCAATCGCGCAAAGCGATCTGGTGATCATTCCTTGCAAGGGGTCGCATCTGGATGCCACCCAGGCTGCCCGCGCTATCAAGCTCGTCAAGCAGACTGCGCGCGGCACCAGGACAGAGATCGATTATGCGATCCTGTTCAGCCAAATCCCGCCGGCGCTGCGCTCGAACAATCAGAAGGACATCGCGGAGCAGTTCAACGATGCTGAAATTCCAGTCCTTCCGGTCATGATCTACAATCGCGAGGCCTATCGCGCGATGTTCGCCGCTGGTGGAACGCTTCGCACCATCAACGACAAAGGCGTCGGTAACATGAAGGCAGCGCTCGAGAACGCCGAGGCCTATGCGGCAGCGGTGATCGCAAGGCTGCGTAAGGCGCGTAGCGTGAAGGAGGCAGCATGACCCGGTCCCGGCTCGATCTCTCGGAGTTCGATGATACGCCCCCGAACAAGGATCCAGCCAAGCTACGCGAGATCAGCGACGGGGCCGGCTTTCCGTCGCGTCCGGCTGTCCCAGCTGTAGCTGCCCCGCCTGTAGCGGCGCCCGTGCCTCAAGAGCGTCCCCAAGCCGGGACATTTCAACGGCCGCCACGCGTAACCGGCAATCGCAATATCGCGATCAACGTGAGGGTAGATCCCGAGACCGCTGCGAGACTCTATGCTCTTCGTGACGCCGACCCGGCACGCAAACGCGTGCTCGCCGACGTCGTCGCTGATGCGGCGCTTTTGCTTTACGAACGCGAGATCGATGGCGCTAGTCAATAGGTAGGGCAGGGGCCTTGCATGGCCGTTAGCGCTGCGACGCAACCCAATCCTGGTTGACCGCCCGCGCGCCGCAGAACCTCGTTAAAGGCGGCCCCACGATCGAATGGATAGGGCGTGATACCCCGCTTGGCAGGACCGAGACGGCGACCGAAACACCATACGAACGGCGCCAGCGTGCAGCGGCGCACGGGCGATTGCCGGCCACCGACACGACGCAATCTGCGGTCGGCCGGCAGGGGAGGGGACAGCCTGATTTGGCGCCGTCAATCTGCTTTCGGATATCCTGCTCGGCCGCGCTGAAGCGAGCGCCGGCCTTGAGCCCCCGTCAAAGGAACGCCCGGACAGCCCGTGGCTACCAAGATTGGGGCATCGTTACGTTCGATCCCACCCAATCCCGTTACCGCATAGAATGGCGGATCGAAGGTCATCCCTTGCCCACGCTCAGTTCGATCAAATCCCATCGGTTTCCGTAGAGGTCTTCGAAGACCGCCACCGTGCCGTATGGTTCATGTCGAGGCGCTTCGACAAAACGGATGCCCCGCTGCGTGTTAGCGAGGTGGTCACGGGCAAAGTCGTCTGTTTCGAGAAACAGGAACACGCGACCGCCGCTTTGATAGCCGATCGTCTCACGTTGCCGGTCGCCAACAGCTCGCGCTAGTAACAGTCCGTTCGCCGCACCATGCGACGCGACCACCACCCACCGCTTGTCATCAGTCAGCGCGGTATCTTCACGCACTTCGAAGCCAAGCTTCTCGACGAAGAAGGAGAGCGCGGTGTCATATTCGTCGACAAGGAGAGTGGTCAGGTTCAAGCGTTGAGGCATCCGATGAGGCTGCCCTAATCTGGATGCCAAGCCAACGCCGGCTTCTCGTCCGGAGGGTGGATCGGGAAGTCTAGCGTAGCGACGCAAGCTGGCCTGCCACCGCTTTGCCGCCGTGTTTCGAGATAGCCGTCGCGATTGCCCGGGCATCCGCTTTGTCGATCGCTGCAATTTTAACCCGCTCGAGCGCTGCGGTAAGAACCGGACGACCAGCGTCTCGAGCCGTCTGCTCCGCCGCCTTTGCCTGTTCGTCCAGATGAGCAAGTTCCGCTTTTAGAACTTCCCGCCGAGCCTCGATTGTTGCGAGATCGACGGCGTTTCTTGTTCGGGCCATTCTTCGAATCCGGTTCCAATAGAGAACAACTTAGGAGGTTGCGGGCAATCCAGGAAATAGCAGTTAGCCGTGCCTAATCGTGCAAACGCCTTGCGCCGGGACCACAACGCCGAAAGCTACTTGTCGCAAGCGCACAGTCAATCACTTTTCACCTCCGCGTTTGGAGCGATTTAGCTCCAAAGAGGTCGTTGTTTTATGAGGATAGGCAATTACTAGGGATGGCAGGATATGCCTCACGGCACCAATGTTTAACATTGGCTTGTGGGGGCCGCTGCACGGGGCTTTTAGGATGAATGTAGGCCTGCGGTTGAAGGACGAATTGGTCGCCGAGATCGACCGCGTTGCCGCGGCGAATGGGCAAACCCGCAGCAGCTGGATGGCAAGCGTACTGGCCAACGCCGTGCTGGCCCCGGAGAACGATGACATCCCGGTGCTGCCAATTCAGGGCAGGGGGCATCCCGACGACCTCGTTCGCGTCACCGTCCGACTCGACCGGAGCGAGGTCGAAGGCATCGACACCGTAGCGGCGCCGATGAAGATGACGCGAAACGAATGGATCAAACGCACGCTTCGCTGGCAGCTTTGGGACAAGGCGGGCGTGCTGAGGCTGGCTCCGGCCACCCAGGTTGAGATCGTCAAATTGCGCAAGCAGGTGCTTCTGATCGGCCGAAACATCAACCAGGCGGTCCACGCGATGAACGCAGCGAACCAGCCCGAAAGCTCGCTCGATATCGCCCGCATCGCCGGTCCCTTTATCGAAAAATGTGAAGAGCTGAACGCGCTGCTGTTTACGACCCGGCTGGCCCTCTCGGCCGTGATCGGGGCAGAGGTCGGGTACTGGACCGAAACTCACCGAGGTTCAGTAGCGTGAGCTTCCGCTTCTCTTCCGGAACGATGGACTCCATGGCGGGCGTCTTCGCGCCGCCGAAGAAGTACCGCCTCGGGACTGGAGGCGGCAGCGCAAAGGGCCCGAAAACGGGGGGCACAATGCTCGGCCTTGCCGTCGCATCGATGTTCCCGAAGGCCGCATCATCTTTGGCCACTTCGCGTCCCAGTGCGCAGGCGAAACATGCTTTCGGGGGAGGACCGCAGGCCCGGATGAGCGGCCGGGCGATCATGGCTGCGGATCGCACATCACGTCGAGTTCCAGAGGTTATGGTGCGGATCACGGGGCGTCAGCATGGCGGCGGACACGTCCTTGCCAACTTCGCCTACATCAGTCGGCTGGGGCATGGTCCCGACGAGGAACTCGGGCTTGAAACCGGCGAGGGCGTCGTGCTGCGCGACGGACGGGACATGCAGATTCTCGCGAAGGATTGGCACAACTTCGAGATGGACGGGGACGCCAGACGCAAGGGTGCGACGTCCATATCGATGATCCTTTCGATGCCGTCGGGGACCGATCCGGAGCGTCTGAAAGCGGCAGCTCTGGATTTCGCAGCCGAGGAGTTTGCGAACCGGTCGTGGGTTGCCGGCCTTCACGTCGATCGCGACCATCCGCACGTTCACCTCACGATCGCACGTCGCGATTACGATGGGCGCCGCTTCCATCCGGACCGGGATGATCTGTTTCGATGGCGGCAGCGCTTCGCCGAGAAGCTCCGCGAACGCGGCATCCAGGCCAACGCCACGCCGACCAGAGCGCGCGGTATCGACCCCGCGCATGAACACATCGCGGTACGGAAGATGCGCGACAAAGGGCAGGTTCCGCAGATCGATACGGGCCGCGCCGAGCGCGCCCGGCGCCTTCGCGACCAGGGTATTTCCGACCCGGTCGAGGCCGTTCTTGCAAGTCGGCAGGCCATCGTTCGCGCGACCTATATGCGATCCGTCGCGGAGCTGTCGGCTTCGCATTCCCTTGCCGATCAGGTGGTCGCACAGAGCCTCGAACGGTTCGTCGCGGCATTGCCGCCGCCCGAGCCCAACTCCGCCCGGGCGATGCGTGCCGTTTCACCGTCCCGCAGGCGCGACGCGGTCGTCGATGCTCGGACGCGCCCGGCTGTTGCGGACCCCGGGCGCGATCCGATCACCGCAGCACTGGAACGTTCACGCGTCATGCGTGGAAAGCTGGAGGCCAAGCAAGCACTCCGGGAGAGCCCCGAGCGGACCGAAGACACTCCGCATGAACACCGACCCTCAGTGGTATCCGAGCGCCTTCGTTCGCTTATGGCCGAGGCCGAACGGCAGGCCACAGCACCGACGCCAAGCAAGCCGGAGGAGGTCCTTCGCGAGATATTGGATCGTGATCGCTCAACTCTGGACCGCGCGCGTTCGCCGGATAGGGGGAGGCCAGAACGATGAGTACGGACCAGGTAAGCGTTGCTCTGGCGGGCGTTCTGGACGCGTTGACGCTCGTTCAGGAGCAGCTCGATGCGCTGACCGAGAGCAGCCAGCGCATTGAGGCGACACACAAAGAGATCGTCAGCAGGCTCGACACGATCGATGCGGGCCAGGCCGCCGTGACGGATCTAACGCCGATCCTCGAGATGATCCTAGCGCGATCGATCGACGATCGTGAGATCATGAAAACGCAACTGGGTACGATTGCGGCGGCGATCGGCTTCGCCCATGCCGCCGCTAACGGTAACCGGGCACCCCTGCCTGTCGCAGTAGCCAGCGATCCGCTCCTCGAGCGCTTTATCCTAACCCAGCCTGCGGATCTGGCATCGAAGGAACGGGCTTTGACGGACTGGCGCAACGCCGCGTCGACCACCACCACCGCGGAGCTTATCTCTTTCCTGAACCATCAGCAGCAGCCCTCACCAACGGATACCTCAGAATCCCGGGTCCTGCGCTACCGCCTGGTGGCAATTACGCGGGCCGAGATCAAGGGGAGGGGGGCCGCGCCGCCAGGACCGCCGGACACCACGGTTGCGGGCGATCGAACGGCCTCGGCTTGCATGATCCGGTCCCACCAACTTGCCGGCCTATGGCGAGCAGGGGAAAGCGCAGCGCTATACAGTGAACCCGAACTGGCAGGCGCAATAGATCTCTTCGACGATACGGAGCGCAGGCTGGGGTCTGCGGCTGGTGTGGATTTTCCACCCGAGCTCGGCTCGCTTCACAGCGATCTAGCAACCCGCATCGAGGCAGGCGAACGGCCGAGCATAGGTGACAGTGGCCCGGCTTACAGCAGCGAACGTGCGACTACGGTCGAGCCCAGCAAGGACCGTTAGACGGCGTCCGGTAGAGTGAATTGACGGCTTCCGACCAGATTACGAAGTTCACTGGCGTTTCGCCAATGTCCGGATCGGACAGGAGCGGCCGCCCGAGCGTCACGAAACTGTCTGCCGGCACTCGCCAAGTCCCGGTCGTTAGCGCCAAAATCTAAGAGCCTTGGAAGCCTGATTATGACACGCGGTTCTGATACCTACAAACAGACGGAAAACCGCGCTCCGGACAGCGGTTCCAAAACCGACCGTGGCTGTTGAAAAACAGGCTGCTGGGATCTCGCCTGGACGATCAAACCGCAGCCGGCCATCGATCGAGTGCCATTTCGGCGATGGAGAGAAGTTCGTTGATCGTAGCGCCGTCGCGCGCTTGAACGGACATGCCTTCCATGACCGTATTGATGAATTTGCCTAGGACGGCCGGATCAGTATCGGCCGCAAGCTCGCCCTGCGCGGCGCCCCGATGTAAACGCTCGATCAGGAGGGCCTCCGCCGCGATACGCTTGTCGCGCAGCAGGCATTCGATGGCGGCGGACGCCGGCGACACGGCTGCCGCTGCCGAATACATGAAGCAGCCGGCCGGCGTTCCAGGTTCCGAGAATAGTGACGCCGCTCGTTCCAGCAGGCCTTTGACGGCCTCGTAGGTGGACAACGCCGGATCGTTGATGGGTGCATAGAGGTGGACGCTGAACGTCGCGGCGTAGCGCTCGATTACCGCCGCAAACAGCCCCGCCTTGTTGTCAAACGCTGCATAGAGACTGGCGGCGGCGACGCCAGTCTCCGCCACCAGATCGGCCATCGATGTCGCCTCGTAGCCGCGCTGCCAGAACAGCCGCACCGCTTTGTCGAGCGCAGCGTCAGTGTCGAACACACGAGGGCGACCTGCGCGGCGCCGGGCTTTCGTCTCTGTCATCTCTGGTGCACGATATGGAACGATCGATAAATAATATCTTGAAACTGGTGCTCCGCTCTCTTACAGAACGATCATTCAATAATCAAGGATTTTCCAATGAGCCGCATCGTCCGTATCCACGAATATGGCGACGCCAGCGTCCTCAGGATTGAAGATGTGGCAGTCCCCGCGCCCGCGGCTGACGAAGTGCAGATCGCGGTGAAGGCAATAGGCATAAACCGCGCCGAGGTGATGTTCCGCAACCATGCCTATCTTCAGGAAGCCGAGTTCCCGAGCCGCCTTGGCTATGAGGCTGCCGGCACTGTCGTTACGGTCGGCGCGGACGTGACCGGGTTTGCGGAAGGCGAAGCCGTCAGCGTCATCCCCCCGCTCGATATCGCGCGCTGGGGCACTTATGGCGAGGTCGCCAACGTGCCCGCCCGCCTCGTCGTCAAACATCCGGCGGCGCTGACGTTCGAGGAAGCGGCGGCCGTGTGGATGCAGTATGTCACCGCTTGGGGTGCGCTGGTGGAGCAGGCGAAACTCGGCGAGGGCGATTTTGTCATCGTCACTGCTGCCTCCAGCAGCGTCGGCCTTGCAGCCTTCCAGATTGCGCGGATGGTCGGCGCGACGGTAATCGCGACGACGCGTACCGGCGCCAAGCGCCAGGCCCTGATCGATGCCGGTGCACATCATGTCGTCGCGACCGGGGAAGAGGATCTGGTAGCGAGGGTGATGGAGATAACCGATGGTCAGGGTGCGCGCGTGGTGCTCGATCCGGTCGGAGGCCCGTCGTTCGAGCCGCTGACCGAGAGCATGGCACGCGGAGGCATCCTGCTCGAATATGGCGCGCTCAGCGGCGAACCGACGCCGTTCCCGTTGTTCTCCGTGCTGGGCAAGAGCCTCACGCTCAAGGGGTATCTCTACAGCGAGATCGTCTCGGACGATGCCGCCCTCGATCGCGCTAAGGCGTTCATCGTGGCGGGTCTGGAATCGGGCGCGCTCAAGCCGCGGATCGCGCGCACTTTCGCGCTCGACGCCATCCAGGACGCTCACCGCTTCCTCGAATCGAACGACCAGATCGGCAAGGTCGTCGTTACGGTCTGACCGGCATACCGGGGGAGTGAGCGATCGCTCCCCCACGAATTTGCGCTGACGCAACGGCCTCGCACCAGCAATCGGTTTAACTCAACGAAGGTATCCCAACATGAAATCTCGCGCCGCTGTAGCCTTCGAGGCGGGCAAGCCACTCGAAATCGTCGAGATCGATGTCGCCCCACCCCGGAAAGGCGAAGTCCTCATACGGGTGACGCACACCGGTGTGTGCCACACCGACGCGTACACGCTGGCGGGGAGTGATCCGGAGGGTGTTTTCCCGGTGGTTCTGGGCCACGAGGGCGCGGGCATCGTTGTCGAGGTCGGTGAAGGCGTCACCAGCGTCGGACCGGGCGATCACGTGATTCCGCTCTACACCGCCGAATGCGGCAAGTGCGACTTCTGCCTGTCGGGCAAGACCAACCTGTGCGTCGCTGTCCGCGAAACGCAGGGCAAGGGCTTGATGCCCGATGGGACCACCCGCTTTTCGTACAATGGTCAGCCCCTCTATCATTACATGGGCTGTTCAACCTTCAGTGAATATACTGTCGTCGCCGAAGTCTCGCTCGCCAAGATCAATCCCGAGGCAAACCCCGAACATGTCTGCCTGCTCGGCTGCGGCGTCACGACCGGCATCGGCGCAGTCCACAATACCGCCAAGGTCCAGCCCGGAGACTCGGTCGCCGTGTTCGGCCTCGGCGGCATCGGCCTCGCGGCGATTCAGGGTGCGCGCCAGGCGAAGGCGGGTCGCATCATCGCCATCGACACCAATCCATCCAAGTTCGAGCTGGCACGCCGGTTCGGTGCGACCGAGTGCATCAACCCCAAGGACCATGACAAGCCTATCCAGCAAGTGCTGATCGAGATGACGGGCTGGGGCATCGATCATACCTTCGAGTGCATCGGCAACGTCCACGTCATGCGCGCCGCGCTTGAATCAGCGCACCGTGGCTGGGGTCAGTCGATCGTGATTGGCGTTGCCGGCGCGGGCGAGGAAATCTCCACCCGCCCATTCCAGCTCGTCACGGGCCGCGTATGGAAGGGGTCCGCTTTCGGTGGCGTCAAGGGACGGACACAGCTCCCCGGCATGGTCGAGGATGCGATGAGAGGCGATATCGATCTGGCCCCATTTGTAACCCACACGATGGGTTTGGAGGAGATCAACGAGGCCTTCGAACTGATGCACGAAGGCAAGTCGATCCGCACGGTCATTCACTACTGACCCGCCGATCCGAAGCGGCGCGAGGCGCTCGGATCGACAACTCGGCCGTCATCATGGCCCGACCCCGGCCATGATGAAGCGCGCTCTGGCAAATGGGCAACGCGTCGCGATGCGGTAACAAGCGCCGAAGTACGGTCGTTACATGTCGATAGCGGCACGGACCATTGCCGCCTACCGTCGTAGTCGTCGAACATGACATGCGCGCCATCACACAGGCGGACTGGATCATCGACCTGGGACCGGGGGCCGGGGAAGATGGAGGGAGTATCGTTGGCAGCGGCGTCCCTGGCGTCGTTGCGGAAGCGGAAGGCAGTCTCACCGCCCGCTATCTCAAGGCGGCGCTGTAGGTCGTAAATCTGGCCGAACGCACGTTCGATCAGGTGCATTTCGACCACACGTTGGAATGGGTCGAATCTGGAAGCGGGAGCCGGCGATGTGTCACCGCGGTTGACCCGGGGTTTTCTGAATGATTGAGCCAAAACAGCCGAATAACGCGCCAAATTGATGTGCTCAAGAATCTCCCGCGAACGAATGGTGCCGTCATGTCACGACACATCAACGGCGCCTTATCATTAAATTCAGAGATGTGATAAGTGCAGAAGACAATGTCATCCACTATCGCGGATGACCTGCCATATTCATTTATTCATTTCCTGATACGGCCGGTCCACCCATTCCGGATAGAAACACGAACCTTACCCTGCAATCAAACGGCAGCTTAGGTACCGACCACTCCGCTATTTCGCGGCCAGCAGGGTGAACTTGTGAATTTGCGGCGGTTCAGAAAACAGTTCTTCTGCCTTGTCCATCAGTGCGGCGGCAACCTTGCCGTCAAGGTGGGCCTGCCGATCCTCCTCTGTGTCGAACGTATCGAAGATCGCGTACGCACCGGGACCTTCCTCGATCGCATACCAGGTCAGAGTGCCCGCCTCAGCTTGAACGAGCGGCAATGCCGAGGTCAGGAAATTGGCGACATCACGCTCTTTTCCGGGCTTGGCCTTCAGTGGTACATACAGGGCAAGTTTGGGCATAAATGAATCCTCAAGTGAAACCGACAGTCATTATTCGGCAAAGTAACGGAAGAGCGGGCCGGTACGTTCCCCATGAGGCGGAGCACACGCGGCCCCGCCTCCTCGTCGAAATCAGAACTGCTGTGCGGTCGGCCGGATGACGATCGCGTTGATGTCGACGTCATCAGGCTGTTCGACAGCGAACGCGATAGCACGCGCCACCGACGCCGCAGGGATGGCCTGCTTGTAGAAGTCGAGTACCGTCTCGGCAGCCGTGCCCGACGTCGTGAACTTCAAGTCACTTTCGACGGCTCCGGGCTCGATAGACGTGACACGGACCTTTTCGCCCACCTCCTGGCGAAGGCCCTCGCTGATCGCGCTGACGGCGAACTTGGTGCCGGAGTAGACCGTGCCGCCTGGTGCGAAGACCTTGATGCCCGCAACCGAGCTCAGGTTGATGATGTGGCCGCTGCCCTGCTCGAGAAAGCCGGGAAGGGCCGCCGCGATGCCGTAAAGCGCACCCTTCAGATTGACGTCGATCATCTGGTCCCACTCGTCGGTGTTGACCTCGGCCATCGGACGGATCGGCATCAGCCCGGCGTTGTTGACCAGCACGTCGAGGCGACCGAAGTCGGCGATGATCGCGGCGACGACGGACTGGACTGCCGACTTGTCGGTGACGTCGAGCGCGTAGCTACGTGCCGTGCCGCCGCTTGAGGCGATGTCCGCGACGACCTCGTCGAGCCTGTCCTTGCGACGGGCGGCGATGGCCACCTTGGCGCCGCGTTCAGCGAGAAGCCGCGCGGTTTCCGCGCCGATACCGGTGCTGCCGCCGGTGATGAGAACAACCTTGCCTTCGATACCTTTGGTCATGACTGTGTTTCCTTGATTTCAGATGTTGATTTTCCGCTGGATCGCGGCCCCGCGCCAGCGGTAGCCGCCGCGTGGGTAAACGAGGCCCATAAGGCTCAGGCGAAGCGCAGGTGCCAACAGGCCGATCATCCGCAGCTCCTCTATGTAGAACGGTTGTGCCAGCAGCGCCGACCCCACCCATTCTTTAAACTTGTCCATGGCAGCACCCTTAGGTCGCGGAGACGGGGTTGAGGACGAACGCGCCGCGCTCGGCCAGATCGCCGATCTGAGAGAGGTAGTTCTGGAAGTGGGGCGTCGCGCGATGGGCGGCAACCGCATCCGCGTCCGCGTACAGTTCATCGAGGACGAAGCGGTTCGGATCGCTCTGGTCCTCCCAAAGATCGTAGCGCAAATTGCCCGGCTCGGCACGGCTCGGCTTTAACATGGCGTCGAGCAGAGCGTGCAGGCGGTCGACGGTATCCGCACGGGCGGTGAGCACGGCGACGATCTTCACGTTGGCTGTCATGGCACCGTTCCTTGTCATGGTTATATGCGAAGCGGGGCGCATCCTGAGCGCCCCGCCCGTCATCCTGGTACTCACGCAGCGGCGCGATCGAGGGCTTCGATCAAAGCGTCGGCCATGGCCTGGTCCGACGCCGGATTCTGACCCGTGATCAGCTCCCGGTCCACGACGACATTCGAAGCGAAGTTCTTGTCAGTGACCGAGACTACGCCACCGGCCGAGCGCAGCGCCTTTTCCATGTCGAAGAAGAGCTCGCCCTTCAGCACTTGCTCCTCAGCGATCTTCTCCTCGCTCGCCGAGAAGACGGTCATGCGGTAGCCCGAGTAGATCCAGTCTCGCGCCAGGTCGGCCGCCCCAGCGTCATCGCCATCCTCCAGTGCCTTGCGGAAGGCCGGAGCATCGTCGAGCGTAGCGACAACGGCTACCGGTCCGTGGCAGAGGAGCGCAGTCGGCTTGGCCGCCGTGTGAAAGTGACGGAGGATCGTGCCCGCGTCGTGGTCCTGCATCAGGTCGACGACGGGAGCGTGGCCGCCCGGCACGAACACTCCGACGAAGCCGTCCAGGCCGCCCTCGACGACAGAGCGCAAGCTGCGGACGTCGTTCATCGCCGGGTGGCTGGCAAAAAAGTCCTTGGCTCGCTGGAATGCCGTCTCATCGCCACCAAAATGATCAACCGAAACGGAGACGGCGTCGATGTGCGGCTTGGCCCCATTGGGCGTGGCGAGAACGATATCATAGCCGGCGTCGAGCAGAGCCAGCGCGGGGACCGCCGTCTCGTTGAGATACTGACCGACCGTCGCGGTACCGCCGCCACGCAGACCGATCTGCGTCGCGTTCGATCCAAGAACGAGAACCTGTCCCTTGCTCATCTGAACCTCCATGTTCGCGGCGTCCGTCGCCGATGAATGGGAAATGGGCGTTGTTGACATATTCCAGAAGTTTATCTTTTTGATTTCAGATATAACGCTAACAGGATGACTGCATGCGCTACGATCTGAACCTGCTGCCGATCTTCGTCGCGTTGATGGAGGAGCGCAGCGTCACGCGGGCCGCCGAGCGCATGGGCATGACACAGCCCGCCCTGTCTAACGCCCTATCGCGTCTACGACTGATGCTTCAGGACCAACTGTTCGTCCGTGAGCGCTACGGCATCCAGCCGACCCCGATCGCGCTTGAACTCGCGCCGCTGATCGCCGAGGCACTCGCGCAGCTTGACGACGCGGTGCTCGGTCAGCAGGCCTTCGATCCCGCACAGGCCGAACGGCTCTTCACCATCGCGCCGAACGGCTATGTCGAGTTCGTCCTGGTCCCCGCTGTCGTGGCGCGCTTGGAGAAGGTCGCGCCCGGCATCAAGCTCCGCCTGACGCCCTACGGCAACGATCTTGTGGAAACAGGCGTCGTGTCGGGCACGACGGCGCTCGTGCTGGGCCGCATCGTCGATCCGCCTGACAACCTCGTCGTCCAGCACTTGATGGACGAAGGGCTCGCCTGCGCCGTCCGCGCCGACCATCCGGGCGTCGGCGATGCCATGACGCGCGAGCAGTTCGAGGCGATGAAGCACGTCAACATCGTGCCGCCCGGACGGATGCGCGCCGGGCTGTTCCAAGCGCTGGCGCAACAGCAGCTGAAGCGCGACGTCGCAATCTCCGTGACAAACTTCTTCGCGGTAGCCGAGATGGTGGCGGTGACCGACTATTGCGCCACCTTGCCCTCGCTCATCTGCAGGCGGCTGATGCACGACCCCCGGCTGAAGATCCTGCCGGCTCCGGTCGACCTTGGCAGCTTTCCCGTGGAAATGGCTTGGCACGTCCGCTATCGGCATGATCCCGCACACCGCTGGCTACGGGCTCTGATCGGCGCGGTCATCACCGACCTCACGGGGAAGACGGCAGCGGCAGCCACGCCGTCGCCAGCCTGAGGACGATGTCGAACCGCGACGTCGCTTGTGCGTATCCCGTACGTGACAAAGTTCGCTATACAGCCCCTGACGATAGGATTTATCATGCGCGCAATCGGCTACCAGCAGTCCGGAACGATCGATCGCACGGAAGCTCTCGTCGATATCGAACTTCCCGATCCCAACGCTACAGGCCGTGATCTCCTCGTCGAGGTCAAGGCTGTCTCGGTAAACCCGGTTGACACGAAGGTGCGCGCTGGCTCGGGTTCGATCCACGGTGATTGGCGTGTCTTGGGTTGGGATGCCGCCGGTGTCGTTCGCGCTGTTGGCCCTGAAGTGCGCGGCTTCGAACCGGGCGACGAGGTGTTCTACGCGGGCAGCATCGGCCGCGAAGGCACCAACGCCGAGTTGCACCTGGTCGACGAGCGCATTGTCGGGAAGAAGCCGGCCAGCCTCGATTGGGCAGAGGCAGCGGCGTTGCCGCTGACGGCGATCACTGCGTGGGAGGCCCTCTTCGAGCGATTGTCCGTGCGTACTCCTGTAGCCGGTGCAGCACATGCGCTGTTGATTGTCGGGGGTGCCGGCGGGGTAGGCTCGATGGCAATCCAGCTTGCTCGCCAAGTGCCCGAGCTGATCGTCATTGCGACAGCCTCGCGCTCTGAAACGCAGGCCTGGGTGGCCGAGCTCGGTGCGCACCATGTCATCGATCATCGCCAACCGCTGGCTCGGCAAGTAGCGAATTTGGGCATTGGCGCGCCGGCTTTCGTCTTCTCGACCACGCACACCGACGAGCATATCGAGCAGATCGCCGAGCTGATCGCCCCGCAGGGACGTTTTGCGCTCATCGACGACCCCAAGACGCTCGATGTCGTACCGTTCAAACGCAAGTCGGTGTCGACCCACTGGGAGTTTATGTTCACCCGGTCCATGTTCGAAACCGCTGATATGGAAACGCAGGGTCAGATCCTGTCGGCCATCGCCAGCCTCGTGGACGCCGGCGAGGTGCGCACCACCCTCACCGAACGGTTCTCCCCCATCAACGCCGCGAACCTCAAGCGTGCGCACAAGGCGCTTGAGAGCACTACTGCACGCGGCAAGATCGTCATCGAGGGTTGGCAGTGATGCGGTTCACGCTCACCCGCAACGTCCGCCGCGCCCGCGGCCCCCGCTGCACCAACTGAAAGGGATCAAGCCTCGGCGTTATCGATGCCAGCCATGTGTGGTTGTGGGCGTCGCTTTCGCTGGGTCGCTGATATCTACAATCATAAAAGACCGTGGTGTTTTGAGATAGCAGACGCGATCCTCGGGTGAAAACTCGGGACGTCTTCTAGCTCGGCCTCTCACCAATCGGTGCCAAGAGCGGGGAGTGCTTCGGCTAAGAAGTCAATCCACGCCCGCGTCTTGGCGGCGGGGCGCCGCGTCGGGTGTGTGATGGCATATGCCGCTCCCAGCGTCATAGGCGGCTCGTCCAGCTCAAGCTCGCTCAATTGGCCGGCGCGAAGCGCCTCTGCCGCAATAAAGCGTGGCCCATAGACCAGCCCTTGGCCTGCGATGGCGGCGCGAACCAAGGCCTCGCCATTGTCGGAGCACATCGATCCGGAGATCGGCACCTTGATCGTCCCGTCTTTGCCGAACGCCCACGACGTGGTCCCTGCCAACGACGCGTTGGTGTGGCCGAGACAATCGTGAACGCCAAGATCGGCCAGGCGGGTGGGCGTTCCGCGCCGCGCCAAGTAGGCGGGGGCGGCACACAGCACGATGCGCATCGCCACGAGCTTGCGGGCAACAAGCGCACTGTCGGCCAGCCGCCCGATCCTCACGGCGACGTCCCATCGCTCTTCCAGCAGGTCGACGTAGCGATCGTTGAAGCCCAGTTCGATCGTCACCTCGGGATGACGTGCGGAGAAAGCAGGGATGAGTGAGGCAAGGTGCAGAACGCCGAAGGTGGCGGGCGCACTGACGCGCAGCAGCCCCTGCGCGGTGATCGACCGCGACGATGCCTCCGCCTCGGCTTCACCGATCTCCATCAGGATGCGTTCGGCTTTTTCGAAATAGTCGGTCCCTGCCTCGGTCAGCGACAGCCGACGCGTCGAGCGCTGGACCAGCGTTGTGCCAAGCCGCGCTTCGAGGGCGTCTAGGTGCTTGGCCGCCATCGCCGGCGACATGTGCAGATCGCGTGCGGCAGCAGAGATGCCACCGAGCCTGATCGACTTTACGAACACGTCCATACCCGTCAACCGATCCGCCATGATTTCCTACCCGTGGTTGAAGCTGATCCTTCTACTCGGCAGATTATCATCGCGCGATAGAGGGCACATATTCCGGTCAGCAAATCGAACGATGATCCAGGCCGCCTCCTCGGCGCCTGCACCGGAGTGTATGACCATGAGCGTCCAGCCCACCTACTTCATCCCGCATGGCGGCGGCCCCTGCTTCTTCATGGACGATCCACGCGGCGTGTGGAGCGGTATGGAAGCGTTCCTGCGCAGCTTGCCGGATGCGCTCGCCGAAAAGCCCAAGGCCATCCTCGTCGTCTCGGGACACTGGGAGACGGACGGCTTCGCCTTCACCGGCGCCGAACGGCCCGAGCTGATCTACGACTATTACAACTTCCCGCCCCATACCTATCAGCTGCGCTACGACGTGCCGGGCGCACCCGCGCTCGCCGCCCGTGCCGCGGCCCTGCTCAAGGATGCGGGTATCCCTTCCTCTGTCGACGCAAAGAGGGGCCTGGATCACGGCGTGTTCGTCCCCCTCAAGGTGGCTTTTCCGGATGCGGACATTCCGCTGATCGAGATGTCCGTCGAGCGCGGTCTGGACCCAGCCCTCCATGTTGCTGCGGGCCGCGCCCTCGCGCCACTGCGTGAGGAGGGCGTGCTGATCCTCGGCTCGGGCATGAGCTTCCACAACATGCGTGCCTATGGCGACCCGCGCTCGACACCGGGATCGCAGGCGTTCGACCAGTGGTTGGCCGAAAGCATGGAGCTGGACGGCCCGCAGCGGGCCGAGCGTCTGGCGCACTGGGCGGATGCGCCCTCGGCGCGGTTCGCGCATCCCCCGGCCAAGGAGGAGCATCTGCTGCCCCTGATGGTCGCGGCCGGCGCGGCCGAAGGCGAAGGCGCCCGGGTCTATGCCGAGGAAGTGCTGTCGACCGCCATCTCCGGCTTCCGTTTCAACTGATCTCACCGCGTCACCGAAGGAGAATTGTCATGACCATCGCCGTCACCGGCGCGACCGGCCAGCTTGGCCGCCTCGTCATCGAGAGCCTGAAGCGCAAGTCGACCGGCGAGCCGATCGTCGCGCTGGTGCGCTCGCCCGAGAAGGCCAGCGCTCTGGGCGTCGAGGCACGCGCTTTCGACTACGCGCAGCCCGAGACGCTTGCTCCGGCACTGGCCGGGATCGACACGCTGCTGCTGATCTCATCGAGCGAGGTCGGGCAGCGCGAGGCGCAGCATCGCAACGTCATTGAGGCCGCCAAGCAGGCGGGCATCAAGCGTATCGTCTATACCAGCCTGCTGCACGCCGACCGTTCGCCGATCAGCCTGGGCGAAGAGCACCGTGCAACCGAAGCGTTGCTGGCGTCTTCAGGTATCGCGACGACCCTCCTGCGTAATGGCTGGTACACCGAGAATTATACCGCCTCGATCCCGGCAGCTCTGGAGAACGGCGCGTTCGTAGGCAGCGCTGGCGAGGGACGCCTGTCGCTTGCGACCCGCGCCGATTATGCCGAGGCCGCAGCCGTCGTGCTGACCAGCGGGGGTCATGAGGGTAAGACGTATGAGCTGGCCGGTGACGACGCGGTGACGCTTGCCGACCTTGCCGCCGAGATCTCGCGCCAGACCGGTCGCGACATCCCGTACCGCGATCTACCGCAGGCCGAATACGCTGCAATCCTGAAGCAGGTCGGCCTGCCCGAGGGCTTCGCCGAGGGGCTTGCGGCGTGGGACGTCGATGCCTCAAACGGTGCGCTGTTTGATGACGCTCATCAGTTCTCGAAGCTGATCGGACGTCCGACGACGCCGCTGGCCGACGCCGTGCGGGCGCAACTCGCCGTGCAGGGCTGACGTTACGGACAACTCCGACCGATAACGACCATCCCTGGAGATAGCGCATGAACATCGACCTTTCCGGCAAGACGGCGCTCGTGACCGGCTCGACCGCCGGCATCGGCTTTGCGATCGCGAAGGGGTTGGCGGCAGCCGGGGCGATCGTCGTTCTGAACGGGCGCGACGAGAGCCGCACCCAGGCGGCGGTGGCCGAGCTAAAGCGTGAGGTCGGGGATGCCGATGTGCGCGGTGTGGCCGGAGACGTCGGCACGGAAGCCGGATGTGATGCCATCGTATCCGCGCTTCGGGAGGTCGACATCCTGGTCAACAATGCCGGCATCTTCGGCCCGCAGGACTTTTTCGAGACACTCGATGAGGAATGGGAGCGCTTCTTCCGGGTCAACGTGTTGTCGGGCGTACGCCTGTCCCGGGCCTATCTGCCGGGGATGCGGGACAAAGGCTGGGGTCGGGTGCTGTTCCTGTCCTCGGAATCCGGCCTAAACATCCCGGCGGACATGATCCACTACGGCGTGACCAAAACGGCCGACCTTGCCTTGTCGCGTGGGCTGGCCAAGCGCATGGCGGGCACGGGCGTGACGGTGAACGCCATTCTTCCCGGTCCAACGTTGTCGGAGGGCGTGACCGAGATGCTGGCGGACGCGGTCGCATCGGGCAAATCGTTGGAAGAGGCCGGCGCCGATTTCGTCAGGGCGCACCGACCGTCCTCGATTATTCGGCGTGCTGCCACGGTCGGGGAAGTCGCCAACCTGTGCGTCTATATCGCCTCTCCGCAGGCGTCCGCGACCACCGGTGCGGCGCTACGCGTTGACGGCGGTGTGGTGGATACGATCGCCTGACTTTCAGTTTGTCCCATCCCGATTGGAAAGGGCGGCCAGCACGACCAATGCGCGAGTTGCACGACAGACGGCAAGGCGGGTGCCGTTTCCCGAACTGTTTGTCGAGCGTGGCAAAACGGAAAGCCAGACCGCCAGAAAAACGACCGGTTTTCTGGCGATCGCTGATTTTGCCTCATCAGCGCATCCCGGCAATCGGAAAACCCGTTGCGGAAACCACCGGCACATTGCAGGGTGCCGGATGTCTTTTCTGGCGGGGTAACGATGCTCATCGGATATGTGAGGGTGTCCAAGGCTGACGGCTCGCAGACCCTGGCACCCCAGCGCGATGCGTTGCTCGCTGCCGGCGTCGATTCCTCGCGGATTTATGAAGACCTCGCGTCGGGGCGGCACGACGCCCGGCCCGGCCTGACCGCGTGCCTGAAGGCACTGCAGCCCGGCAACACTTTGGTCCTCTGGAAGCTCGATCGTCTTGGGCGCGACCTCCGCCATCTTGTCATCACAGCCGAGGCGCTGCGCGAACGCGGCATCGGCCTGAAGGTGCTGACAGGGGCCGGCGCGCAGATCGACACCACGACTGCCAACGGCCGCCTCGCCTTCGGCATCTTCGCAGCGTTCGCCGAGTTCGAGCGCGAGCTCATCGCCGAGCGCACCCAGGCAGGACTTGCTGCGGCACGCGCGCGGGGACGGATGGGGGGTCGGCCGCGGAAGATGGATAAGGCCACCCTTGCAATGGCGATGGCTGCGATGTCCGATCGCAACGCGATCGCAGCCGATGTCGCGCGCCGTCTCGGGATGACAACCACGACGCTCTATATGTATGTGAATGGCGACGGCACGCCCAAGGCGCCGGGCCAGGCACTGCTCGACGGCGTACCGTACCGTAAAGAACGACTGCGCGCCGCGTGATGAACCGGACCACGCTGCAACGGTCAGGTATATCGCCTAAATGGCGGCACGATCACGTCATGTTCGATCGACCGGGCCGAGATGGTAGCCGAGGTCAATGCCGCGGGAACGCAGACACCCCGGCGCGGCTTGCCGATCAGCCGACGTGGTCGCGCCAGTATCATCAGGTTCATCACCGCCGCACCGATCAGAAACTCTTCTTCCGCTCCGCGGATGCCGCGCAGGTGAAGCCGCCTCATGCCATGCTTCCCCTTAGCGTCAGCGAAGAACCGTTCGACCCCACGCCGCAACCGCATCGACCGCTTGTACAGGCCGGTTTGTGCTTCGGCTCTGGCAAGATCGCGGACGTCCTCATCGTCCAGACGGGTCAGGGTACGACGCCGTGCCGTCGTGCATTTCTTCCGAAGCACGCACGCCGCGCAGTCCCGGGCGTCGGCAGCATAGCGATGTACGCCGGTGGGTGGATGGAAGGCGTGGTGCCGAAGCGGCTTGCCGGTCGGGCAGGTAAAGCTGTCGGTATCCCGGTCATAGCTGAAGGCCGTTCGTGGCAGCTTGCCATTGGTCTGGTGCGTCCGATCGATCACGGGAATGTGCGGGATTGCACCGTGGTCCCGCACGAAGCCGAGAAAGACGGCGCTGCCATAGGCCTTGTCGGCAGCAACCCGCTTTGGGTGATAGTCAAACCGATCGGCCGACCGCTCGAGCATGACGCGGCCTGCATCGACCTCCTCCGCAAAGCGAGCCGGCGTCGCCTGAACATCAAGCGCGACGCCGCTCGGGGTGTCTATCAGCGTGTTAAGGGCGTAGCCGAAACGGCCACGCACCGTTCGCGCCGACCAAGCCGCGGCAGGGTCGGTTCGAGAGACGCCTTGGCAGCTTTTCGAGCGCGCCATTTCCCAGACGGCATCACCTGTGTCTTGCACCCATTCCCGAACCGCGCGCGACGCGTTGGCGACATACGGCAAGTAGCCAGGAACGGTCTTGCGCTGCCAGCTCGCATCAGCCGCTATGAACGACGCATCGATCGCGGCGTCTTTTCCGCCGATCAGCCCTTCACTGATGCAGCGTCGAACCGTGCTCTCGAACAGGATCCGGAACACGCCGGCATCGCGGAAGCGACCATGCCGGTTCTTGCTGAACGTCGAGTGGTGCGGAACCTTGTCTCCCGGCCTAAGACGGCAGAACCAGCGATAGGCCAGATTGTAGCACAGCTCTTCACACAGGCGCCGCTCGGACGTGATCGCGTAGATTCGGCCGATCAGCGTCATGCGGATGAGGAGTTCGGGATCGATCGATGGTCGCCCCCGTGCGCTGTAATGACCGGTCAGTGCCTGCCTCAACTCGCTCATGTCGAGACACTGGTCGATGCGACGCAGCAGGTGGTCTGTGGGCAATATGGCTTCTATGGCGCGGTGGATCGCCCCTCCCCGCCCACCGCGACAGGCTGGTCCCATCATAGCGACGCTCCTTTCGGCAGGGGTGAAACGAAGGAGCAACCCGGCATGTCCGGCATTTTTCAACAGGCCCGACCGGTTATGACACCGGCAGCGTTACCGACTGGAATGATGAAGCAGGAAGCGTATCGGCGCGATCAGTCTGGGATCAGCGCCCAACCACGCAGCTGCAACGTCGCCAAAGTAGTCAGCGCAGACACGTCGGTCTCGACACTCTTTTCTACCGTAGCGGGGTCGATCTTGTTGCCAATAAGAGCTTGGCTGCATACCCGAACGGACACACCCGCCTTCTTCAACGCCTCAATCAAAGCAAGGTTAGGGTTCGCAGCTACTCCCGTCTTTATCGCATAGGCGCGATCTTCGGTAACGATGGGCGTCGCCGGACCGTGGACGATCACGACGACATCGCCTTGTTCTGGACGAACGCCGTCGTTGCCTAGCAGGTTCAGGAAGCGGGCGACCTTCTCCAGAGATGGATTGATCTTATCCGGCGTTGCCGCGGCCTTGGTCACATTGAACAGCACGCGATAGCGCAACTTGCGATCGGGCCGTTCCGCAGCACCTTCGATGGGTGTGATCGCGCCGTATCCCGCTATCACCGCCTGCCCGGGCACGCTGGCTAAAGCACTGACGCTGCTCATGAGTGACAAGCATCCTGCAACAGCAATGATTGGCATGCGCATCCGCTTTTTCCTTTTTCAGTCAAAATGATCAGCCAACTCTCGCAAAAACGGCCGCACCGATATTTTGCGGTCGAACCACGGAGGGCGTCTCGCGCGGTCGTACTTGGCGGAGGGCGGGGGCTGTTTGGGGGGCCGACAGATCGTCGGCTCCAAACATCGCCTCCAGGGTTCGCACGCACAATGCGGCTGCGTCGTCGGCAAGGCGGTAGTGAACCTGTTTGGCCTCACGTCTGGTCTTAACGAGTTCGGCGCGCCGTAGCTCGGCAAGCTGCTGGCTGAGCGCGGGTTGTGTCACGCCCGTGGCGGCCTCAATGTCCGCTACCTGCCGTTCGCCGTCTAAGAGATAGGACAGGATCATAAGCCGCTGAGGCTGCGCGAACACGCGCAGCTTCTCGACTGCGACGTCGGCGAGCGCGCGGGACTGGTAAATCGCCGTCACCGGTCAGCCTTCGTTTGGTGAAACCAGTCAGCGCCTGCGTGCCCCGGCAAGGCAGGAGGCAGGAGCACGTCGTCACCCGGCTGCCAGTCAGCAGGCGTATAGGCCTCGCCATCGGCCGAGCGCCGCAACGCCCTGACCGTGCGCAGCATCTCGTCGACAGACCGACCAACATTCATCGGATACCAGCTAAGCGCGCGGATGATGCCTTCAGGATCGATGAAGTAAGTCGCGCGCACGGTTGAGGCATCTCCGGCCTGCTCGTCGAGCATGCCGTAGGCATACCCGACCGCCATCGAGGGATCTTCGATTACCGGAAATGGCACCTCTACACCGAAGACGTCTTTGATCGCGCGTAGCCAAGCCACGTGCGAGTAGAGGCTGTCGACCGACAGCCCTAGCAGCGCGCAATCCAACTCTCCAAAGCGAGGTGCCGCCTTGGCCAAGGCCACAAACTCGCTGGTGCAAACCGGCGTGAAGTCGGCAGGGTGCGAGAAGAACACGACCCAGCGCCCACGATACTGATCGAGCGCAATCTCGCCCTGCGTGGTGCGGGCGGTGAAGTTCGGGGCTGCATCCCCGATGCGCAGCGAGCGCGGCATGTTCGCATCAATCATTTCCATTCCTCCCAAATGGCACGAACACCCCGTTGACGCAATATGATTACACAACTACATAAACCGTGATATTGATTAAACGGAGATGGTCATGGACCCGGTTTTGAGCGAAGCCAACGCCCAGATCAGACGCGCAAAAACGGCCGGATCGCCGGTCGTTCAGTCCTTTTTTGATGAGCCCACCAACACAGCGACCTACGTCGTTTGGGACGCGGCGACGAAAAAAGCTGCGATCGTCGACAGCGTCCTCGATTTTGACGCCGCGGCGGGCCGGACCAAAACTGCGTCGGCGGACGCAGTGATCGCTTACGTGCGGGATCAGGGACTGACGGTCGATTGGCTGTTGGAAACCCATGCACATGCCGATCACCTGTCTGCGGCACCCTATCTTCAACAGGCGCTTGGCGGGCAGCTCGCGATCGGTCGTGAGATCATCCGGGTCCAGAACGTATTTGGCAAAATCTTCAACGCTGGCACCGATTTCGAGCGCGACGGTTCCGAGTTCGACCGGCTGTTCGACGACGGCGACCGCTTTGCCATCGGCAACATCGACGCCGTTGCGCTGCACGTGCCCGGCCATACGCCGGCGGACATGGCCTATGCCATCGGCGACGCGGTCTTCACCGGCGATACGCTCTTCATGCCCGACTACGGCACCGCGCGGGCAGACTTCCCTGGTGGCGACGCACGCCAGCTATTCCGCTCGATCCGCCGGCTCATGCAGGTGCCGGACGAGACGCGCCTGTTCCTCTGCCACGACTACAAGGCGGTGGGTCGCGACCAATATGTCTGGGAAACGACTGTAGGCGCGCAGCGTGTCGGCAACGTGCATGTCCACGAAGGGGTCAGCGAAGACGACTTCGTCGCGATGCGGACCAGTCGCGATGCCACCTTGTCGATGCCCAAGCTCATCCTGCCCTCGATTCAGGTGAACATGCGCGGTGGTCATTTGCCGGAGCCGGAAGCCAACGGCACCCGCTACCTCAAGATCCCGCTGGATGCGTTGTGATGCTGGGCTTTCCGCATGCCATGCCGCTCGAAGGCTTCATCGGCGGGCTGATGATCGGTGTCGCCGCGGCGATCATGCTGCTCGGAAACGGTCGCATCGCCGGAGTCAGCGGCATGTTCGCGAGGGTTTTGGGTCTTTCCGCTGGAGGTCCACCATGGGCAATCGCGCTGCTTTTCACCGCGGGTCTGCCTTTGGGCGCGGGTATTGTTGCAGCCAGCTTAGGCGTGAAGGCCAGCTTTCCGACATCGCTTTCGCTGATCGCCGTCGCCGGTCTGATCGTCGGTATCGGAACACGGCTCGGGTCCGGGTGCACCAGTGGGCACGGCGTATGCGGCCTGTCTCGCCTGTCGCCCCGGTCCATCGCCGCGACCGCTACGTTCATGGCGACCGGCGTCGTCACGGTCACGATCATGCGTCTGTCCGGGGTAATACTGTGATGCGCCAGAACCTCATTTCACTCGCCAGCGGGACGCTGTTCGGCGCCGGCCTTGCCGTCTCGGGAATGATTGATCCGGCGCGCGTGCGGGCGTTCCTCGATGTCACCGGCGCGTGGGACCCGACCCTGGCGTTCGTCATGGCGGGCGCAATTCTGCCGATGGCGATAGCGTGGTTCGTCGTGCGGCGTTGCTCGACCCCGATCGCGGCCGAACAATTTCACACGCCCGCCACCTCGCCGATCGACCGGCGCCTCATCGGCGGTGCGGCCTTGTTCGGCATAGGCTGGGGCATCGTCGGATTGTGCCCAGGTCCCGCCATTGCCGCACTGGCGATCCAGCCTCTGCCGGCACTGGTCTTCATCGCTGCAATGGCCCTCGGCGTTGCCGTCCACCGCTTTGCATTCACTTCCCGCCGTTCGGCCTGATCAGACAGGAGACATCACATGGCTTTCAAGCAGATCACCTCGTCCTTCTCTGCCGCCCCCCAGCTGACGCAAGACGACCTCGCCGCTGCCGCGAAGGCAGGATATCGCTCGATCATCTCAAGCCGCCCGGACGGCGAAGAGGCGGGCCAGCCGAGCGCGGAAGAAATGGCCCGAATGGCAGGCGAACATGGTCTCGCGTTTGCCCATGTCCCTATCGTACCGGGCAAGGCGACTGACGCCGATGCGGATCGCATGAAGGAGGCGCTAGCCACACTGCCACAGCCTACGCTCGGCTTCTGCCGTAGCGGGACACGCGCGGCGACCTTGTGGGCGTTGGCCGAGGCCGATCGCGCCGATCCGGCGACGATCATCGCCCAGGCAAAGGCTGCCGGGTACGACCTTGCCGATTTGACGCCTGCGCTGAAGCGCCGTTCCGAAAGGGTGGATCAATGACCTACGACGTCATCATCATCGGGGGCGGTGCCGCCGGCATCGCGACAGCCTCCAGCATTCTGAAGCGCAACGCCAAGGTGACGATCGCGGTCGTCGATCCGGCCACGGACCACTATTACCAGCCTGGCTGGACGATGGTCGGGGCCGGCGTCTTCACGCCCGAGCAAACCCGCAAGGCCGAAGCCGATGTGATGCCTAAGGGCGTCCGCTGGATACGGTTGCCCGCGATCACCATCGACCCCGACCGCAACGCGATCGAGCTCCAAGACGGTGGCACATTGACCTATCGCGTTCTGGTCGTCGCGCCCGGGCTGCGCCTGGCGTGGGAGAAGATCGAGGGGCTGCCTGAGGCTCTCGGCCGCAACGGCGTCACCTCCAACTACCGCTACGATCTGGCACCCTACACCTACCAGCTCGTCAAGGAGTTGCGGCAGGGGCGGGCGCTGTTCTCGCAGCCACCCATGCCGATCAAGTGCGCCGGCGCACCGCAGAAAGCGATGTATCTCTCCTGCGACATCTGGCGGGATAGCGGCGTTCTCCCAGCTATCGACGTCGAGTTCCATAATGCCGGCGCAGCCCTGTTCGGGGTCCCGACCTACGTCCCGGCGCTGATGGAATATGTCGAGAAGTACGGCATCGATCTCAGGCTTGAGTCCAACCTGGTCGCGGTCGACGCCGATCGTCGCGTCGCCACGTTCGAGCGCAAGCAGGACGGCGTCTCCGAGCGGATCGAACGTGAGTTCGATATGCTCCATGTCGTGCCACCTCAGGTGTCACATGCGGTCGTCGCCAATAGCCCGCTCGCGGCTGCGAACGGCTTCGTCGAGGTCGACGAGACTACGCTGCGGCACAAGCGATTTGAAAACATCTTTGGCCTTGGCGATGCCGCTGGCACCAGCAATGCCAAGACGGCCGCTGCTGCTCGCGTCCAGGCGCCCGTGGTCGCCGTCAACGCGCTGGCCGCGCTCGACGGCAGACCCCCCGTTGCCGACTATAATGGTTACGGCTCATGCCCGCTCACGGTCGAACGCGGTAAGATCGTCCTCGCCGAGTTCGGCTATGGCGGAAAGCTGCTGCCCAGCTTTCCATCCTGGCTGCTCGACGGAACGCGTCCCACGCGCGCCGCCTGGTTCCTGAAGGAGCGCATGCTGCCCCCGATCTACTGGCAGGGCATGCTGAAAGGCCGCGAGTGGATGGCCGCCCCGCATGAAATCGGCAAGGCAGCATGACTCTCGAACCGATCCAGTATCTGCTTGGCGCCCTTTCGGGCAGCTTGGTCGGATTTTCCCTTGGCCTCGTAGGCGGCGGGGGCTCGATCCTCGCCGTACCGCTGATGGTGTATCTGGTGCGCGTGCCCGATGCGCACCTTGCAATCGGCACGAGTGCGTTTGCCGTGGCAGCCAATGCCGCGACCGGTCTTATCGGTCATGCCAAGGCTCATACCGTAAAATGGCGGTGCGGGGGCATGTACGCCACAGCGGGCGTCATCGGTGCGCTGCTCGGATCCACCGTCGGCAAGGCCGTCGATGGCGGCAAGCTGCTCTTTCTGTTCGCGCTTGTCATGGTCGTTGTCGGCGTCCTGATGCTTCGCGGGCGGGGTGATGCAGGTAATCCCGGTGCGGAATGCAACCGGGAGAAGGCACCCAAGGTGCTGGGCTACGGCCTTGGGACGGGCTTGTTCTCAGGGTTCTTCGGCATCGGAGGTGGCTTTCTGATCGTTCCGGGCCTGATCGGATCGACGGGTATGCCGATCCTCAACGCTGTCGGCACGTCGTTGATTGCTGTCACCGCCTTCGGCCTGACGACCGCCGCCAATTATGCATTCTCCGGGCTGGTCGACTGGCCGCTTGCCTTCGTCTTCATTGGCGGCGGGGTCGTCGGCGGGTTGATCGGCACACGCATGGCCAAGCGCCTTGGCTCGGGCGGAACGCTTACCACCGTCTTCGCGGTGCTGATCTTCGTCGTGGCAGCTTACATGCTCTGGAAGAGCGCAGGCGCGTTTCTCTGATGGGAAGCGCGATTGCCATCGGACCGCTCATGATGGCGGTTGAACGCGGACTGGCGGTGCTATGCATCGTCGTGTTCCTGGGGCTGACAACCTTGGCAGGGCGGTTCCGCTTCCCGCGGGTGTCCACGGTCGCCACCAGTGCCATCGTCGCTGGACTGGTGGCGGCGCGGATCGGCTATGTCGCGGCACATTGGGCGAGCTACGTCGAAGCGCCCCTATCCATTTTCGCCGTCTGGCAGGGCGGCTTCTCCGCCATCGCCGGCATCATTGGTGCTGCCGCGACGCTGGCCTTCCAGCTTGGCCGAACACGCGCCTTGGCGGCGGGCTGGGGGGCATTGGCGATAGCGGGTGGCCTGTGGTTTACGCTCCAGGCGCTTATCCCGCCCGTGAACTACGGTCCGTTCCCCTATTATCTAACGTTGACGACGCAGCCCGGAGTTCCGCTTCCGCTTGCACGCTTCCAGGGCCGCCCCTTCGTGATCAATCTATGGGCGACATGGTGCGGGCCGTGCCGGCGCGAGCTGCCGATGCTCGACGCCGCGGCAACGCGCAATCGGGATGTGCCGATCCTGCTCGCCGATCAGGGTGAGGCTCCAGCAATCGTCACCGGGTTTCTTACCCGTGAAGGCATCGGCGTGAGCAATGTCGCGCTCGATCCTGCCCGTGGGCTTTCCCAAGCCCTCGAAGTCGCTGGCTATCCCGCAACCGCCTTCGTCGCTGCGGACGGAACGATCGTGCAGCTTCAGCTTGGCGAGCTGTCACGCGCCGCCCTCGCTGATGGGATCGATATGGCAAGGAAACACCGATGAACCGACGCAACCTTCTCTGTCGCAGCTTTCTGGCGTTGCTCGCCGTCGCCGTGCCGGCAATGCCAGCAGTCGCGCAGCAACCCGATCTGTCGCGTAAGGCGGTCGTAGACGATCCCGTTGCTCCGAAGCGTGCCGGCCGAGCCTATGACGTCACCGTTGTCGAGTTCTTCGACTACAACTGCCCCTATTGCCGTCGCATGGAGCCGGTGCTGAACGCTCTGCTTCGCTCCGACCCGAAGGTGCGGATCGTGTATCGGGATTGGCCGATATTCGGACCCGCCTCCCGTGAGGCGTCCCGGGCGGCCGTCGCGAGCCAGTGGCAGGGCAAACATGCCGCCTTTCATGAGGCGCTGCTGACCTCGCCGGCACGGCTCGATAGCGCCGGGGTCAAGGCCGCTGCCGCGAGAGCCAAGGTAGACTGGCCGCGTCTGCAACGCGATCTGAAGACCCGCGGTGCAGAAATCGATGCGCTCCTCGCTCGTACCAACGCCATCGCTCAAGCGATCGGGTTCAACGGAACACCGGCGCTGATCGTCGGCTTACAAGTGGTGGCCGGCGCGGTTGATCTGCCGACGCTACGCCGGCTTGTCGCAACGGCGCGCAGCAAGCCTCAGGCTCGCTGAACATGCCAGAGCCGCTCAATCGCAGGCAGGCAGTCGGGCTTGGGGCCGTCGTCGTGACTGGTTGGGCAGTCGGACAGATGCTGCGACGCACAGCGCCGATCGGTCGCGACGTTGGTCCGACCGCTGACCTGATTCTGGCGGGCAGCGGTTCGCCTGAATACGGCCCTGCCAATGCCACGCTGCGACTTGCCGTGTTCACCGATTATCGTTGCCCGGCCTGTCGTCACGCCTTCCCCGCACTGGAAGAGGCGGTGCGACGCGATCGCAAGGTTCGGGTCATCTACAAGGACTGGCCGATCTTCGGTCCGCCGTCCGAACGCGCCGCGAGCGTTGCGCTCGCCTGTGCCGAACAGGGCATCTACCCGGCCGTTCATCGCCAGCTGATGACCGACAGTCGTTTGATCGACGACGACATGCTGAGGGACATTGTCACCGGCGCTGGCGGGGACTGGCTGCGCGCGACGACCTGGCTTGCTTCGCATGCACAGGCTGTCGCAGCGCGTCTGCGCGCGAACGGCCAAGAGGCCTATTCGATCGGTTTGGCCGGCACCCCGGGCTTTCTTGCTGAACGCATGCTGGTGATGGGCGCGATCGAAGCAGGTGATTTCGAACGATTGTTCGCGCGTGCGCGGGCGGAAAGCTGACAGAGCGAGAGGACGAAAACATGATCGAGTATAAGCACGATGGCATGACCGTTGCGTCGCTCCATGACGAACGCACTGGTAGCTTCCAATATGTTGTCGTCGACGACACTACGAAAACGGCCGCGATCATCGATCCAGTCCTGGATTTTGACCCGCGCGCTGGTGCGACCGCGACCCGCAACGCCGATCTGATCCTCGACTATGTGCGTGAGAAGGGGCTGACGGTTGAATGGGTGCTCGACACCCACCCCCATGCCGATCACTTCTCAGCCGTTCCGTACCTCGCCGGCAAGACCGGTGGCAAAACCGCGATCGGCAACAAGATCGTGGAAGTGCAGAAGCTGTGGCGGGACATCTACTGCCTGCCCGATCTCGCCGTCGACGGCAGCCAGTGGGACCGGTTGTTTGCGGATGGCGAGCGTTTCCGGATCGGTACGCTAGACGCTCAAGTCATGCTGTCCCCGGGCCATACGCTCGCCTCGATCACTTATGTCGTCGGTGACGCCGCGTTCGTTCACGACACGCTTATGGTCCCCGATAGCGGCACAAGCCGGGCAGACTTCCCGGGTGGTGATGCTCATGCGTTGTGGCGCTCGATTCGCGCCATCCTCGATCTGCCACCCGAAACCGCAACCTATGTCGGGCATGACTATGGAAAGGATGGCCGGGACGTACTCGGTCACTCGACCGTCGCCGATCAGCGTCGCGACAACATCCATGTTCACGATGGCATCGACGAAGCCGAGTTCGTCGCAACCCGCGAGAAACGCGACGCATCGCTCCCACTACCCGACCTGATGCTTACCGCGCTTCAGGTGAACATACGTGGCGGCCGACTGCCAGATGCCGACGAATGTGGGACGGCGTTTCTCAAGTTGCCACTGAACCGGTTTGGACCTGCTGCTTCATAGCTCAGTCCGCGCTGTCTCAAGTGTCACAACCGAACGAGACTGTTGAAAAACGCGTGCTTGCGACGACGAGGAAGGCGTGATTCACTCCTGCCAGGCGGCGGGAGTATGGACATGATGGGTCGGCAAGT
>NZ_JACIAP010000024.1:0-29886 GCF_014194875.1 Sphingomonas sp. BK481
CCACCTGCCGACCCATCATGTCCATACTCCCGCCGCCTGGCAGGAGTGAATCACGCCTTCCTCGTCGTCGCAAGCACGCGTTTTTCAACAGTCTCACCGGTTTTTGCATTGATCCAAGAACGGCATGAAACCTAGGGTTCCTCCGATGCAAAAGGCTGGTGCAGCTGTGGCGCCCATGCAGTGGCTGGTTTTCCGGGGTGCAGCCCTAAAAGTGGAAAGTTCGCTTCCCTCTCCATTCCCGACATTTACAAAAAATCTGACGCCAAAAGCGGTCAATCGCGGCGCATGAATATCCAGTAGCCGCCCGTACTGGCAGACTGGATGCGCACCGTCAGTTCCCGGTCGCGGTCCTCGAAGTCGCCGACGTGGCTGAATTCCAAATCGAGCACGCCCGATACCCGGGCACGCTCGACGCGACCGCGAAAGTCGGGATTGTCCATACAGGGGGCGATCCTGCTGAAGAAGTCGAGGCCGAGACGGTCGTGATTGCCGGAACCCGACAGGCGCCGCTCTGCCGCACTATAATATTCGACCGTGCCATCGTCACCGATCCGGATTGCGCCATAGGGCAAGGCGTCGACCGTTTCGTTTGGTAGCGCCTCTATCGCCATCGCCAGCTGGGGCTCGTTGAAATCGGGTAGCTCACGGGCGTCAACCATCATCGTTCCCCCACCGCTTCACGTTCGATGACAACCGCACCGACGATATGATCGACGACGATCCCGTCCGACGAGAAGGGCAGCAACAGCCGCTCGAATGTTTCCCTATACCCGTCACCAAGGTTGATACGGGCATATTCATGCGATGGCTTGCCCGTCAGCGCGCAGCGCCGATAGGCCGCCTCGCGCGCCGCGAGGCTATCGTTGCCACTGACCGGCATCTCGGTGGCGGCGATGCTGTGCGGTACAGCGTTGCGCAAGGTGTCGCCGACCAGCGTGAAGGTGAAATGGATCGGCACCTTCCCCAAGTCGATCTGCGCAACCACGATCCGGTGCGGCTCGCTGCATGCATTGATCGTGAAGGTCTCGAACAACGGGATGACTTGGCCTGCGCGGATGGCGCGCCAGTGGTCGAGCAATGACCGGGTGCAATCGGACTTCAGGCGCAGCGTCAGCCGATCGAGCCGCTCGGCATCGGACGCACGCTGGTCCCGTGCAATCAGGATGCGGCGCAGCGCATAGTGCAATACGGCGGGATTGAAGGGCTTCTGCACCACCGTCTCGCCATCGAGAGCGGCTTCGTTGGCGATCCCCGTCATGAACAGGCAGGGAATGTCCGATCCCGACGCGCGCACCTGCGCGACCAGGTCGTTACCGGTCATGTCCGGCATGTGGACGTCGGTCACGAGCGCGTCGATCGCCCGCGTCCGTAACATGAGCAGCGCCGCCTGTGCGTCCGGCGCCACGATCACGTCGAAGCCGTCGTCTGACAATCCTTCGGCGATCATGGCGCACAATTCGGCGTCATCATCGACCAGCAGGACCGTTTCGAAAGCGCGCCCGGTCGCGTTGAAACCGGGCTCGTCGCTGCGGGGTGCAGGATCGGAGGCGCCAGGATCAACGGCACGCGGCAGGAAGATCGAGAATGTGGTTCCGTGGCCGGGGCGGCTTTCGATACGCAGGGCACCGCCCGACTGCTCCACGAAGCGCTGCACCATCGCGAGGCCCAGCCCGGTCCCCTTGCCGCGCGCCTTGGTGGTGAAGAACGGCTCGGTAATCCGCTGCAAGGTATCGCTGTCCATGCCGGGGCCGTTGTCGGCCACGACGATCCTGATCGCGTCCTGACCGTCCAGTTCTGGCGGATGATCCGGTGAAGTCGGGGCGCAATTGCTGACGGCGATATGCAGGTGGCCGCCGCCATTCATCGCATCGCTGGCATTGTTGGCAAGGTTGAGCAGCGCCGATTGCAATTGCGTCGGGTCTGCCAGCACAGGCCAGAGATCGTCGTCGCAGTCGATCGCGAGCGCGACGTTGCCGCGCATGCCGTGCCGGACGAGGTCGGAAATCTCGCTGATCGCGCCGGCTAGATCGACACGCTGCGCAACCACATCCTCCTGGCGCGCAAAGGCGAGCAGCTGTCGTACAAGCGCAGCACCCCGCTCAGCCGCGCGCTGACCCATCGTCGCAATCTGCTCGATGCGGGGGTCGTCATTGCGGTTCTGGATAATTGTGAGCCCGCCGATCACCGCGCCGAGAATGTTATTGAAGTCGTGCGCTATGCCCGACACGAGCTGACCAACCGCTTCGAGCTTTTGGCTTTGCAGTTGCGCAGCCTGTACCGCTTCGCGCCGCTCGATCTCGGCCGTGAGGCGTGCATTGGCCTGGTTCAGTGCCGCAGTGCGAGCACGGACACGACGCTCCAGGTCAATATTCAGGTCCCGCAATTCGGCCTCGCGGCGACCCAAGGCCCGCGTCCCGTGCTCCCTGTCGATGAGTTCATGGAAATAGCAGACGATGCCATAGCATTCGTCCGGCAGTGTCACACGCTCGATCCGCCAGCCATATGCCTCGCGTGCCTCGATATCCGCGCGCTGTTTCGGCGTTGCTGCCGCGTCATACGCCATGCCAGTGTCGAGCGTCTGTCGGAAGCGGGCGATCGCTTCGCTGGCAAAGGGCTCGGGCCAGAGGGCACGAAGAACGTCGGCGAAATCGCGGCCGAGCAGCGGCTGGATATTTTCAAATACCGTCTGGGCGCCGCGGCTGACAACGCGCAGCCTGAAATCCGCATCGACCAGGCAGATTTCGAGAGGGTTGTTCGCGATCAGCGCTTCGAATGTCTCGATCTGGCGGCGAAGCCGGCCTTTCTGGACCTTGTCATGCGTGATGTCGCGCATGACCGATACGAAGCCGGTGATTTCGCCCCGCTCATCGCGCGTCGCGAATGTCGAGCGCTGGACGTCGATGATGTCGTCGGTCTTCAGATTGACGAGCTGCATCTCGCCCTCCCACACGCCGTCCCGCCTCGCTGTCGGCACGACGACCTCTTCGACGAGGTGGCGTTGTTCTGGGACAACGTAATCGGTCAGCCGCATCGGGAAAATGTCGGCCGCCTCGACTCCGATCAGGCGTCGGCCGGCCGGATTGAGATAGGCGAGTCGACCGCCGGCGTCACAAAGGCCGATCAGGTCGCCGGTGTATTCCGCCATTTGGATCAGCGCGGCGCTTCCATGTGGAACCGCCTTGAGAAAGTCGGCGCGGCGCCCCTTGGCGAGAGGCTCTACGCAGTGACCGTCCTCGCTTGCGTCTTCCATAAAGGGCTCCCTGCCAGCGGGATCGATCCGGATGCGAAACATTAACCCTATTTCGAGGACAGCACCATATCGGTTGTGATTCTTGCTGAAATCTGTTGTATTTTTGGAGTCGAACTCGCCCAGCTAAATTCAGCCCGACGGGCCGCGCGTCTCAGCGCACAAAGAGTCGCATGCGATTGCCAGCCTATCGAAACGGCACTCGGCGCTATCGCTGCTGGGATAGGGCGGGCCTCGGCTAACACCTGAATGCACGGCTGAGACTGTCGATCCTGCTCCCAGTCCCGGACGCTCAACCGCGGTTTCGCGCGCGCTGGTACCGGACATCGGTTTATGTCGGCTTCGTGCCGACCCCTGAGAGAAGCACGAATCCCGGGTGACGATCATAAGCCCAGCAGAAAAACGGCTTTTGTACTGGTTTAGCTACCGTTTCGTCAGGCCTTCGCACTCGCTGTGGCGGAGAGAGGCCTGCCTCTGTGACGTAGACCGCGAGAGAGACGCGGCCATTCGTAGTCGGCAGCGCATCTGCTTGCGAGAGAAGTGTTGCGGCAGCGCCGTACGAGCGGGGACGTCGCGATTCAGGCGCAGGCTCATCAACGTCGACGTTTATTCACGTCGCCATTTACACGTTGAAAACTTCGCGTTCTTATCTTGAGCTTGCGTCACCATTGAAAGTGCCCAACAATGATCTTGGTCGTCGAGGACGAGACCGACGTCCGGGAGGAGTTGGTTGAAATGTTAGAATTGCGCTCGTTCGCGGTTAGCGGCGCAGCGTGTGTGGCCCTTGCGCTGGAGAGCTTGAAGCAAGGTTCCAGCCACGTAACCCTGTTGACGGACCTCCGCTTGCGAGACGGCAGTGGCCTTGACCTGGTCCGCGCAATCCGAGCCGACCCTGACCTGCGGGCAAAGGTGAACACCATAATCCTGATGACAGGCCACACCGATCTGACCGAACAAATAGAGCATGAAACCAAGAAGAAGGATCTTCATGTCCTTTTCAAGCCAGTCGACTTAGAATTGCTCCTGTCACTGCTTACACAAGACGGGCGGGGTTGATGAATGACATCGTCAACCGCTTACGCCACGGCGGCGAGTCTGAGCTAGCCGCAGAGCCGCTACGGCAAATGACCGTCCAGGGATGGGCTCTGACGATCGTCCTTTTGGCCGTGGCCATCGGCGCGAGTTCTTTCCGCATTATTCTTGCGCCCGGATTCGAAATGTATCTCGGCCCCATTTTTTACCTTTTCGCATACAGGTTGGGTGGTCTGCGGTTAGCCATTCCCATGGTACTGCTAACGATGGCGTCATCCTGGTTCTGGTGGGGCCATATCTTTACCATCGCGCTGGCGCTGGGACATGTAGTTTTCATCAATTGGAATCGCTTCGCTGGCTCTTCACTTGCCATCGCCACCGCCGTCTTTTTGCTTACCATCGGGACGGCGGCGGGGTTTCTATTTCTGCGCATCAACTACGATGCGTCGCTAACGATCTTCGCGCTGACGATGATCCGCAAGCTTCTCAACGATGTGTTGATGGCAGCGCTGGTCGATCTAGCGCTGTCACTCTTCGTCGTGAACCTTCCAGCCGGTCGGGTCTCGCTGCGCCGCACGATCAGCCTCGCCCAGCTCCTGCCGGCATCCATTACACTCATCGTGCTCGCGTGCGCGCTCGTCATGTTTGTCAGCAGTGTCCGGCGCTTTCCGGAAGAATTCAAATCCTTCATGGCCGAAACCGCGCGTCTGGCTGAGGTGCGGATCGGTCGCGGGCTCGTGACCGGAAATGGGTTCTTGGGCGTGGCAGAAGTGCACAATACAGGAAGGCATCCCCAAAAACTACTTATCTCGGACGACGAAAGCAGCCTGCGCTCCGCACAAGCGATGCAGCTTTTCGGCTGCACACGGATCGATGATGGACTGCAAGTGACGGGGCCGAACGACCGCAATACGTTCGCCTACTGGGTTACCGCGTGTCAGCTCGGCCGTTACACTCTTCCTGGCCGCAAATATTTCTATCTCTACTCAACCCGACCAGCCGCCGAGAGTGCCTATCGCGTTGTGCTTCTAGAGATGCTCGGCCTAGGCGTCATTCTCGTCGTGTCGATCTTGCTGCAGCTGCTCATCACGCGCGCCCTGCGTCGTTCGCTGCAGGCCTGGAAGGAAGTCGCGGAAGGGTTCGGCCAGCCTGGCCTTTCGCTGCCTCAAAAGCTCACGTTCAACGAGTTCGACCGCCCGATCGCAGCTATCGTCACCGCGAACAACAGCTTTGCCGAGTTGGTGCAAGAGCGCTTGCGAATTGCCCGGGCATTCATCGAACTCAAGAAGGAAATGGACCTGAGCCTTGCAGCCGATATCCGCTTCGACGCTGCCACGGGCACCCTTGCTTTTCTAGACATGAACATCGAACGGGTTGCGCAGGAGCGGTGCGAAGCGATCCATACCAATGATTGTCTAGCTTTTGCGGACATCTGCGATGATGCCGAGGCGTTTGTCGAGTTTCGGCTCGCAGACCAGGAATCGAGTGATTGGTATCTATTCGTCGGTCGCGACCTCCTGGCTCCCGGCCATTGGCGTTCGGGGTGGTTGGTGCGCCTTCGGCAGTCGAAGCTGGCTCAGAATAGGATGCTTCAGCAGGCGCGTCTCGTCGAGCTCGGGGGCATGGCCTCAGCCCTGAGTCATGAACTCAAACAACCTCTCTTCACCATCTCGCTTTCTGCCGAAAATGGCCGATTGTTGCTCGATCAGGCGAGTCCCGATGGCGCGGCGCGTGCTCGCGATAAGTTTGATCGGATCAGCGAACAGGTAAACCGCGCTCGCGATATCATTGCGCGTATTTCGCGCTACGCTCGGATCGAGAATGACAGCCCCGAACCGCTTGATCTGGGCGACGTCGTCAGCACAACCTTGTCCTTCATGCGGCCCCTGCTGATCCAGCACGATGTCGGCGTGAAAATGACGTTGCCAGACGGGCCGCCGGTTCTGCTCCTTGCTCCGCGCGTCGGCCTCGAGCAGGTGCTCGTCAACGCCATTCAGAACGCGGTCGACTCCATCGCAACGCGACGCGAAGCCGAGGACGCTAGTCTGACCGGTGCCGTCGAGCTGGAGATAACTGTCTCAGAGCGCGGCGTTCGCATCAGTATTGTGGACAATGGCGCCGGGCTGTCTTTGAGTCATCCGGACCGGGCATTCGATGCCTTTATGACCACCAAGGAGACGGATCGCGGGACAGGTCTTGGCCTCTATATCTCCCGGCAGATCGTCATGGAAATCGGCGGAAAGATCAGCATCAGATCGCGCGAAGCTCCGGAGCGAGGTGCGATCCTGACCATCGATTTTCCCGATTTTGTGGCTATTTAGCCTATCAGGCTTCCATTGGAGACGGTGGATCGAACCTGGCCGCCGCGCTGCTGACGCTGAGCCTGACCAAATGGCCGTTCTTCTCTCATAGCGTACGTTCCGCGGCTGTTAGTTGCGGTAGAATCGCACGGCAGGACGCGATTTGGCGTTCGCGGAGCCGGGTTGCGCGCCACCGCAATTCTCGGCGAGCGTCCGAAACTGCCCATTTCTGTCGAGAAGGGCTTACTTTGATGCAGTCTCAGCCTTCGGCTCCCACAACTCTATCTTGGTCCCGTCCGGATCAACGATCCACGCAAATTTCCCGCTTGCGTCGGTGTCATCCCTTTTGAGTATCGCAACGCCCTTTAGTTTCAGGCGATCAACGAACGCGTCCAAGTCATCTACCGCGAAATTCAGCATGAACTCGCGCTTTGAGGGTTCCATGTAGTTGGATTCCTCCTTGAATACATTCAGAGTGAGTACTGGCGGGTGCTCCGGCGCGTCATAGGGCAACACGACTCCGCCCCACGCCTCAAATTTGAGACCGAGAACATCGCGATACCACGCCATGAGGGCTTTCGGCGCTTTGCTCTTAAAGAAGATGCCACCGATGCCGGTGATTCTTCCAATCGGTTCTGCGGAGATAGTCATAGGCATCAATGCGGACAAGGCGGCAACGACTGATAGTAGCCTGCGAATAGTCGGCACAGCATTGGCTCACCCCATCGTTGCTGGTACGATGGTATCGGCGAGCGGATCGCCTGGCAACTTTATTCCCGATCGACCATTCTCTTTGCAGAAAGCGGCAGTCTCGCGATATCGGTTATTGCCACGGGCCTTCCCGTAAGCGGACGGTCAGCAATCCTTCCCATCATGACGTTCATGGTCGAACACCGGACAACGAAAGCGGTCCGCGCGAAGATGAACGAATGACTGAAGTTGGGGAGCGGGGAAGTCCGCGCGAATGACCGAATTTGGGCCTGGCTAATCGGGCGCTCGGCAAGACCGGTATCGGCCCGAGACGGTCATTCCGATCAGTTTCGGTAAACGTCCGATAGTGACAGAAGCTGCCGGTCAGGCTGCGCAGAGCGCCCGGCCGGCGGTGCGCCCGCGGATCACCGCTTCCATGATGTGTTTGCAGTCCCAAAATCTGTCGTCGTAAGCGCGCTCACGGCTTCAGGAGATCGTCCGCTCAATCAGCTTTGGTCTACAAGGTCATCGGTCTAAGGGCGTCACGGGGGACACGCATTTGCGGATCGCGATTGTCGATGAAAGTGCCGCGCGCGCGGCGGTGATCGAGGAAGGGCTGCGCGATGCGGGCCTGAGCGATGTCACGATCTTCGTCGATCGGCGCGGGATCGCCGCGCGGCTCGAGGCGCTGTCGCCCGATGTCGTGCTGATCAACCTCGCCAACCCGCACCGCGACGAGTTGGAAGAACTGTTCGACTTGTCCAAGGCGATGGCGCGGCCGGTCGCGATGTTCGTCGACCAGAGCGACGTGGCGGGGATCGAGGCGGCGATCGACGCGGGCGTTTCCGCCTATGTCGTTGACGGGCTGAAGAAGGAGCGGATCCGGCCGATCCTCGAACTCGCGATCCGCCGGTTTCGCGCCTATTCGCGGCTGCGCACCGAACTCGACGAAGCGCGCAGCGCGCTCGCCGAGCGCAAGGCGATCGACGAGGCCAAGGCGCTGCTGATGAAGAAGCGCGGGATCGACGAGCCAGCAGCGTATGCCGCGCTGCGCAAGGCGGCGATGGATAGCGGGCGGCGGATCGGCGATGTCGCCGACGCGATCGTCACCGCCAACCGGCTGATGGGGGATATATGACGACCACGCCGTTCCGCATCGGTTTTTTGCCGCTGGTCGACGCCGCCTTGCCGATCCTTGCACGCGAACTTGGGTTTGCCGAGGCCGAGGGCATCTCGCTCGAGCTGATCCGCGACATCAGCTGGGCCACGGTCAATGACCGGCTGCTCTATGGCCATAGCGATGCCGCGCATCTGCTCGCGCCGCTCGCGATCGCGACGACGCTGGGGCTGGGGCGGCCGGCGACGCCGCTGTCGGTTCCGTTCGTGCTCGGGCTCAACGGCAATGCGATCACGCTGCGGCCCGATCTTGCCGCGCAGGTCACAGCCGTGGGCGCGCCGGGCGATGTCGCGGCGATCGGGGCGCGGCTTGCGATCGTCGCGCAGGCGGCGCGCGAGCGCGGCACGCCGTTGCGCTTTGGTGTGGTGCATCGCTATTCGAGCCACAATTACATGCTGCGCTACTGGCTGATCGGCTGCGGGATTGATCCCGACGCCGACGTCGCGATCGTCACGGTCGCACCGCCCTTCGCCGCCGACGCGCTTGCCGCGGGCGAGATTGACGGGATCTGCGTCGGCGAGCCGTGGAACAGCGTCGCGGTCGATCGCGGCGTCGGCGTGATCGTCGCGGTGACGTCGCAGATCTGGCTGCGCGGCGTCGAGAAGGTGCTGGCGATGCGGACCGCGCGGATGGAGGAGGATCCCGACCTTACCCACCGCCTGCTGCGGGCGCTGTACCGGGCGGGCGTCGCTTTCGTCGATCCGGCACGGCGCGAGGACATTGCCGCAATCCTCGCGGGTCCGGCCTATCTCGATGGATCGGCGACGCTGATCGGCCACGCGATCTCGGACCGCATCGTGTTTGCGCGAGGAGCGGCGCCGATCGACGTGCCCGACTTCATGTTCCAGCATCGTGAAGCGGCCAATTTTCCGTGGGTCAGCCAGGCGGCGTGGCTCTATGCGCAGATGACGATCGCGGGCCATGTCCCGGCAAATGCCACCAGCTATGACGCCGCGCAGCGCGTCTTCCGCCCCGACGTCTATCGCGCCGCGCTGCGGCCGCTGGGCGTCCCGCTGCCGGGGGCGAGCTCGAAGCTCGAGGGCGGGATCGTCGAAGCGCTGGGCGTGGGCACCACACAGGGGCGGCTGATCCTCGGCGCAGACCGATTCTTCGATGCGCGCAGCTTCGATCCTGCCGATCTGGCCGGCTATCTGGGTGGATTCTGAGCTTTAAGCACCGCGTTGCAGAAAATTGTTGCGTTGCGGCGCGAATCGATGCAGCTTTCGGTCATCGTCGAGACGCTGCAACGGGGTAGCGTCTTCGGCATCACCAACAATCTGGCAAAGTCGCCGTCGCGTCTCGCATGATCGAGCGCCGCGGCGGCTTTTTTGCGTTTGCTCGAGGGGGAATCGGGACGATGACGCAGCTGCAGACAGGGTTTGACGCGGGGCTGGCGGGGACCGGCACGCGTGCCAGGGCGAAGCCGACCGCGCCGGGTGCCACCGGCTTCTGGCAGAGCGGGCATCGCCCGACGCTGATCGCCGCGTTTCTCTATTTCGATCTCGCGTTCATGGTGTGGGTGCTGCTCGGACCGCTCGCGCCGATCATCGCCAAGGAGCTGGCGCTGTCGCCCGCCGAGAAGGGGCTGATGGTGGCCGTGCCGACGCTCGCCGGCGCGGTGCTGCGGCTCGTCAACGGGCTGCTCGTCGACAAGATCGGGCCGAAAAAGACCGGGGCGATCGGGCAGATCATCGTCATCGCGGGCCTGTCGATCGGCTGGCTGTTCGGGGTGCACAGCTTCGAGGGTACGCTCGCGCTCGGTGTCGTGCTCGGCTTTGCCGGGGCGAGCTTCGCGGTCGCCCTACCCCTGGCGTCGCGCTGGTATCCGGCCGAGCATCAGGGCAAGGCGATGGGGATCGCGGGCATGGGCAATTCGGGCACCGTGTTCGCCTCGCTGTTCGCGCCGCTGCTCGCCAAGGCGTTCGGGTGGAACGCGGTGCTGGGGCTGGCGGTGATCCCGCTGGTGATCGTGTTTGTGCTCTACATGCTGATGGCGAAGGACTCACCGAGCCAGCCCGCGCCCAAGCCGTTCGCTGCCTATCTGTCGGTGCTCAAGGAAGCCGACACCTGGTGGTTCATGCTGTTCTACGGCGTCACCTTTGGCGGCTTCGTCGGGCTCGCCGCCAGCCTGCCGGTCTATTTCACCGACCGTTTCGGACTGACCCCGGTAATGGCAGGCTATTGCACCGCGGCGTGCGTCTTCACCGGATCGCTGGTGCGGCCGATCGGCGGCGCGGTGGCGGACAGGATCGGCGGGATCAGCGCATTGACCGCGGTCTATCTGCTCGCGGCGATCACGCTGGTCGCGATCAGCACCGCACCTGCCTCGCTGCTCGTCTCGCTCGGCCTGTTCCTGCTGGTGATGGCGACGCTCGGCTTTGGCAATGGTGCTGTGTTCCAGCTCGTGCCGCAGCGCTTCCGCAGCGAGATCGGCGTGATGACCGGGCTGGTCGGCTTCGGCGGCGGGATCGGCGGCTTTTACCTTGCCTCATCGCTCGGTTTCGCTAAGCAGTGGACGGGCAGCACGTCGCCGGGCTTCCTGATCTTCGCCGGGCTCGCGGTTATCGCCCTGCTCGGAATCCTCAAGGTCAAGCGCCACTGGCGCGGCAGCTGGACCGCGGCAAGCGGAGCGCGGATCTGATGCGCGCGCTGTCGCTCCTCGCATTGGGAGGGCTGGTGGCGACACCGGCCCTTGCCGACCCGCTCACATTCACCCCGCTGGTCGATGCGCGGCTGCGCTACGAGCATGTCGAGCAGGCGCCGCTCGCCAAGGACGCCGACGCGGTCACGCTCAGGCTCCGCAGCGGGTTCGAGGCGAAGCTCAGCGATTTCAGCTTCCTCGCCGAGTCCGAGGCAACGCTCGCGATCAACCCGGCGTACAACAGCGGGGTCAATGGCAAGACGGCTTACCCGATCGTCCCCGATCCCCAAAATATCGAACTCAACCGGCTGCAGCTGCAATATCGCGGGCTCAAGCAAACCGTCGTCACGGTCGGGCGGCAGGCGATCAACCTGGACGACCAGCGGTTCGTCGGCGCGGTCGCGTGGCGCGACAACGAACAGACCTTCGATGCGGTGCGCGTCGAATGGTCCGCGATCAGGAACCTCAAGGCCGATGTCACCTATGCGAACAACGTCCGCACGATCTGGGGGATCGACGGCGGCAATCGCTTCGGTCCTGCAAAGCTGTCGGAGATCGGCGGCGACAATGTCCTTGCCAATCTGGCGTACAGGACGAGTCTCGGCACGCTGACGGGCTTTGCCTATCTGGTCGACCAGGACCAGCGGCAGGTGTTCGTCAATTCGAGCCAGAGCTATGGCGGGCGCTTCGCCGGGGCCTATTCGCTGAGCAAGACGGTCAAGCTGAGCTACCTCGCGGGTTTCGCGTCGCAGCGCGACTATCATCGCAACCCCAACCGCTATCACGCGGACTATTATGCGGGCGAGCTCGGCATCGCTTTCAGGGCGCTGTCGCTGACCGGCGGGTATGAGGTGCTCGGCGCGGACCGCGGCGTCGCGGTCACGAGCTTCCAGACCCCGCTTGCCACGCTGCACAAGTTCAACGGCTGGGCCGACAAGTTCCTCGTCACCCCGCCCAATGGCCTGCGCGATGCTTACGGCTCGGTCGGTCATGGCTGGAAGACGGTCGCCGGGCTCGACGCGATCGGCCTGATCGCGAGCTACCATCGCTTCGACAGCGACCGGCTTGGCCAGCATTACGGCAACGAGGTCGATGCGCAGGTCAGCGTCCGGAAGGGCCGATACACCGCGCTCCTCAAATATGCCGATTATCGCGCCGATCGCTTTGCGACCGACACCAAGAAACTCTGGCTCTCCCTGGATTGGGCTTTCTCATGACCAAACCCCATTTGATCGTCATCGGCAACGGCATGGCGGGCTGCCGCGCGGTCGAGGAAATCCTCGCGCGTGACGCAAACCGCTATCGCATCACGATCTTCGGCGCCGAGCCGCACGTGAACTACAACCGCATCATGCTGTCGCCGCTGCTGGCGGGGGACAAGGCGTTCGACGACATCGTGATCAACGATCTCGCCTGGTATGCCGACAATGCGATCGAGCTCGTCACGAGCGACCCCGTCGTCGCGATCGACCGCAAGATCCAGACCGTCACCGCGCGCTCGGGTCGCGTCGAAAGCTACGACACGCTCATCCTCGCGACGGGCTCGGACCCGTTCATCATCCCGGTGCCGGGGCACGATATGCAAGGTGTCGTCACATTCCGCGACATAGACGATGTCGGCGCGATGCTCCGCGCAGCCGACGCCGGAGGAGATGCGGTGGTGATCGGCGGCGGTCTGCTCGGGCTCGAGGCAGCGCATGGCCTGTCGCTCCGCGGCATGAAGGTGACCGTGCTCCACATCATGCCGACGCTGATGGAGCGGCAGCTCGACGAAGCGGCCGGGTGGCTGCTCAAGGAAGCGCTCGAGGCACGCGGCCAGACGATCCTGACCGGGGCGGATACCGCCGAGATCTACGGCCAGGGCAAGGTCGAGGGCGTCCGCCTCAAGGACGGGCGCGACATCCCTGCGGCGCTGGTGGTGATGGCGGTCGGCATCCGCCCCAACGTCAAGCTCGCGCGCACGGCGGGGCTGGCGATCGGGCGCGGCATCCATGTCGACGACCACCTCGTCACGTCCGACGCCAACGTGCTCGCGGTCGGCGAGTGCGTCGAGCATAACGGCCTCGTCTATGGCCTCGTCGCGCCGCTATGGGACATGTGCCGCAGCCTTGCCGACGGGCTCGTCGCGACACCCTCGGGCTATACCGGATCGGTCACCTCGACCAAGCTGAAGGTCTCGGGGATCGACGTCTTCTCGGCAGGCGATTTCTCGGGCGGCGAAGGCTGCGAGGACATCGTCATGCGCGATGCCGCGCGCGGCATCTACAAGCGCGTCGTGGTCAAGGACGACCGCATCGTCGGTGCGGTGCTCTACGGCGATACGCAGGACGGCAACTGGTATTTCGATCTGCTCAGGAAGCAGCAGGACGTCGCCGAAATCCGCGACGCTTTGATCTTCGGCCAGGCGTTCGCCAGCGGAGGAGCGGCATCGGCAAACCCTAATGCGGCAGTCGCGGCGCTGGCGGACGACGCCGAGATCTGCGGCTGCAACGGCGTCAGCAAGGGCAGGGTGGTCGGCGCGATCGCGGGTGGCGCGTGCACGCTCGACGCGGTGCGCGCGTGCACCAAGGCGTCGGCCTCGTGCGGGTCGTGCACGCCACTGGTCGAGGGGTTGCTCGCGGTCACGCTGGGTGACGCGTTCGACGGCGAGCGCAGCGCGCCGACGGTGTGCAAATGCACCAGCTTCACGCATGAGGACGTTCGCCGGCTGATCCTCGAAAAGGATCTCAAGGCGATCCCGCAGGTGATGCAGGCGCTGCACTGGACGACGCCCGATGGCTGCTCGTCGTGCCGGCCTGCGCTCAATTACTATCTGCTCTGCGCCTGGCCGGGCGAGTTCGTCGACGACAACCAGTCGCGCTTCGTCAACGAGCGGATGCACGCCAACATCCAGAAGGACGGCACCTATTCGGTCGTCCCGCGGATGTGGGGCGGGGTCACCAATCCCAGGGAATTGCGCGCGATCGCCGATGTCGCGGAGAAATACGAGGCGCGGATGGTCAAGGTGACCGGCGGCCAGCGTCTCGACATCTTCGGCATCAAGAAGGAGGATCTCCCCGCGGTGTGGGCCGATCTCAACGCCGCCGGGATGGTCAGCGGCCATGCCTATGCCAAGGCGCTGCGCACCGTGAAGACGTGCGTCGGGTCCGAATGGTGCCGCTTCGGCACGCAGGATTCGACCGGGCTCGGGATCAAGACCGAGCAGATGACCTGGGGCAGCTTCATGCCGCACAAGTTCAAGATCGCGGTGTCGGGCTGTCCACGCAATTGCGCCGAGGCGACGATCAAGGATTTCGGCGTGATCTGCGTCGACAGCGGATATGAACTGTCGATCGGCGGCAATGGCGGGATAAAGCTGCGCGGCACCGATTTCCTGTGCAAGGTCGCGACCGAGCAGGCGGCGCTCGATCACTGCGCCGCGTTCATCCAGCTCTACCGCGAGGAAGCGCGCTATCTCGATCGCACCGCACCGTGGGTAGAGCGCGTCGGGCTCGACTATATCAAGGCGCGGATCGTCGAGGACGTGGAGGGCCGCGAGGCGCTGACCGCGCGCTTCCATTATTCGCAGCGCTTCATGCAGGACGATCCCTGGGCGAAGCGCGCTGCGGGGGAGGATTACAAACTCCACCAGCATCTCGCTGAGATCCGTCCGCTGGCGACGTCTGCGCTGGTGACGGCATGAGCGCGGTCGGCGAATGGCTGGACATCGGTCCGGTCGATCAGCTCCCGGCGCGCGGCGCTCGGACGCTGCCGGTGCGCGGCGGGCGCGAGATCGCGATCTTCCACACCGCCAATGGCGAGGTCTATGCGCTCGCCAACCAGTGCCCGCACAAACAGGGGCCACTCAGCCAGGGGATCGTCCACGACACCACGGTGACGTGCCCGCTGCATAATTGGCGGATCTCGCTGGTGACGGGCGAGGCGCTCGGAGAGGACAAGGGGTGCGTGCCGGTGATCCCGGTCAAGATCGATGGCGGGCGGATCCTGATCGGCCGGGCTGAAGCGCTTGCGGGGGTAGCGGCATGATAAGCCCCTTCCCTTCAGGGGAGGGGCTAAGTGTAAGGACGACATGCGCCTATTGCGGTGTCGGCTGCGGCGTGATCGCCACGCCGACCGGCGGGCGCACCGCGACGATTGCCGGCGACCCTGACCACCCCGCCAACTTCGGCAAGCTCTGCTCCAAGGGCACCCATCTCGGCGAGACGATCGGCCTCGAGGGCCGCTTGCTCCATCCGATGATCGGCACCCGCCAGACCAGCTGGGACGACGCGCTCGATCACGTCGCGCAGCGTTTCGCCGCGACGATCGCCGAATATGGCCCCGACAGCGTCGCCTTCTACGCTTCGGGCCAGATGCTGACCGAGGATTATTACGTCGCCAACAAGCTGATGAAGGGGTTTATCGGCACCGCCAATATCGACACCAATTCGCGGCTCTGCATGGCGAGCGCGGTGGCGGCGCATGTTCGTGCGTTCGGCGAGGATGTCGTGCCGTGCAGCTATGACGATCTCGACGTCGCCGACCTGATCGTGCTGGTCGGATCGAATACTGCCTGGTGCCATCCGGTGATCTGGCAGCGGATCGAGGCGGCGCGGGCAGCGCGCGGCACCAAACTCGTGGTGATCGACCCGCGCCGCACCGAGACCGCCGAGCGCGCCGATCTCCATCTCGCGATCGCGCCCGACAGCGACGTCGCTTTGTTCACTGGACTGCTCGCGCATATGCGCGATAGCTGGCGGCTCGACGGGAAGGCGCTGGCCGAGCGCGTGCATGTCCCCGACGGCTTCTGGAAGACGCTGCCGAACCCCGACGTCGCGCGCATCTGTGACATCGCAAGCGCCGACCTGCAGGCGTTCTACGATCTGTTCGCGGATCACCCGCGCACGATCACGCTGTTCAGCCAGGGCGTGAACCAGTCGACCAGCGGCACCGACAAGGCCAACGCGATCATCAACCTCCACCTCGCCACCGGCCGCATCGGCAAGCCCGGCGCGGGGCCGTTCAGTATCACCGGCCAGCCCAATGCGATGGGCGGGCGCGAAGTCGGCGGGCTTGCCTCGACGCTCGCAGCGCACATGGGGTTTTCGGAGGCCGAGCGCGATCGTGCGCAACGGTTCTGGCAATCGCCGACGATCTGTCCGGGGCCGGGGCTGAAGGCGGTCGACATGTTCGAGGCGATGGCCAAGGGCAGGATCAAGGCGGTGTGGATCATGGCGACCAACCCCGCCGTGTCGATGCCTGACGCCCGCATGGCGCGCGTCGCGCTCGCCAACTGCCCGTTCGTCGTGGTGTCCGACTGCATCGCCAAGACCGACTCGCTGCAGTTTGCGCAGATAAAACTCCCCGCGCTCGGCTGGGGCGAGAAAGACGGCACGGTCACGAATTCCGAGCGCCGGGTGTCACGCCAGCGTGCTTTCTTGCCGCCGCCGGGCGAGGCGCGCGCCGACTGGTGGGCGATCGCGGAGGTCGCACAGCGCATGGGGTTCGCCGGCTTCGACTATCCGAGTGCGGCCAGCGTCTTCCGCGAATTCGCCGCGCAGACCGGGTTCGAGAATAACGGCACGCGAATGCTCGACATTTCCGGCGAGGCAGCGATTTCAGACGCCGACTATGCGGCGATGGCGCCGTTCCAATGGGGCGGCGCCTCCCCGTTCGCCGAGCGCGCTTTCCCGACCCCTGACGGCAAGGCGCGGCTCGTGCCCGTCGTTCCCACACCGCGCAACGACGCCAGCCGCGCCTACCCGTTGCGGCTCAACACCGGCCGCTACCGCGACCAATGGCACACGATGACGCGGACCGGCCTCTCGCCCAAGCTGTCGCAGCACCGCCGCGAACCGCTGGTCGAGGTTCACCCCGACATGGCGCAACGGCTCGGCCTCACCGACGGCGCACTCGCGCGAGTCGAGACCCCGCACGGCATGAGCATTTTCCGCGTCGCGATCACCTCCGACCAGCGCCGCCGCGAACTGTTCGTGCCGATCCACTGGACCGACCAGACCAGCGCCGGCGGTCGCGCCGGATTGCTCCCCGGCAAGGATCGCGACCCCGTCTCGGGCCAGCCCGGCTTCAAGAACACCCCCGCGCTCGCCGGGTCGTACAAGCCCGACTGGACCGGCTTCCTCGTGTCGCGCGAGCGGCCGAGTGCGCCCGATTGCGCCTATTGGACGCGGATCCGCACCGCGCATGGCTGGCTGATCGAACTGGCGGGGGAGGGCGATCCCGCCGCGCTCACGGCGCTGTTACCAGCCGGCGAGCGCGCCGAAATGATCGACGCGCGGCGCGGCGTGGTGCGCGCGGCGGTGGTCGCGGACGGCCAGCTCGAGGCAGCCTTGTTCGTCTCGCGGGGCGCCGGCCTGCCGTGGCGCGACTGGCTGCTCGGCCAACTCGGCGTTCCCAATGCCGCGTCATTCGAAGTGCTTGCCGGCCGCCCGGCCACGCCCGCGGCCGATCGCGGGCCGATCGTCTGCGTGTGCTTCGACGTCGGACTCAACAGCCTGCTCGCCGCGATCACCCGCCAGCGGCTCGTCAGCGTCGAAGCGGTCGGCGCCGCGCTCAATGCCGGCACCAATTGCGGGTCGTGCCGCCCCGCCATCGCCAAATTGCTGCACGTCCAGGAGAGTGTCCATGTCTGAACTCATCGCACCCGGCGACGTGTGGCTGGTCGGCGCGGGGCCCGGCGACCCCGATCTGCTGACGCGCAAGGCCGAGAAGCTGATCGGCGCGGCGAGCATCGTCTTCTACGATGCGCTGGTCGGGCCGGGGGTGCTGGACCTGATTCCGCCGCATGTGCGGCGCGTCTCGGTCGGCAAGCGATCCGGGCGGCATTCGAAGACACAGCCTGCGATCGACGCACTGCTGGTCGCGGCGGCGCGCGCCGGGGAGCGGGTCGTGCGGCTGAAGGGCGGCGATCCGTCGATCTTCGGCCGCTCGACCGAGGAGGTCGACGCGCTGACCGCGCACGGCTTTCGCGTCCACATCTGCCCCGGCATCACCGCTGCGAGTGCCGCTGCGGCAAGCGCGTGCCTGTCGCTCACGCTGCGCGGGTCGGCCCGCCAGGTGCGGTTCGTCACCGCGCACGCGCGCGCTGGCGAGACGCTGGATCTCGACTGGGCCGCGCTGTCGGAAGGCTCGACGACAATTGCCTTCTACATGGGACGAGGGGCTGCAACTATCATCGCGAGCCAGCTGATCGCGAACGGCCTCGACCCGGCGACTCCGGTGCTGATCGCGAGCGACGTCAGCCTTCCGTCGGAACGTCTCGTCCATACCCGGCTCGATCTGCTTGCGCTCGTGATCGACCGCGCTTCGGGTGCCGGCCCTGCATTGATCTTGGTCGGAGAGGCAATGCGTGCGCAACGCGCGTCTCGACTTGCCCAGTTTGCATACGAAATTAGAGGCAGCGGCGCACTCGGCGTCGGCATGCTCGCGGTGCCTTCAGCAGCGATTTGACCGGTCGCCAGCTCGCTGCCAGATCTTTTCGTTCCCAGCTGGAGGTCGCATGGAGGTTTGATGTCCGGTTTCGCTTGAAGCAGCCGTTCGCGGGGCAAGCAGCGAATGGCTTCAAAGTCCCACTTCTTGCCATTCTGCGATCGCCCTTCGCGAGGTGCGGCGGACATGGACGGATGTGTGAAATCGGGGAACACGCAACGACGGCTGAATGTCGTCTTGTGGGTCGTGTACCCAATCGGCCGATCAAGTCTTGACCTCGGACATGGCTCGGTCATCAGGGCTGCGTAAGATGCCATCTTTCAGCATTTTTGCGACGACCTTCGCAATATCATCCGGTGTCTCGTCTTCGCTCCAGACGCCGTAGCGAAGCCCCAGGAATACGTTCATTCCCATGATCGCCCAGCCATGGACCTCGCTGACGTCGCCCTTGACCTCGCCGCGGTCCGCCGCCTTTCGCAGGCGACGCGTGATCCGGTCCGCCGTGGTCGCATAATGGAGGCGAAAGCTCTCTGGATCGACGAATTCGGACTCGTCGATGATCCGGTAGATTTCCTTGTGGTCACGGACGAAGCTGATGAATTCGCGAAGCCCCGCCTGCTCAGCAGCGATCTGATCGGGTGCGGACAGGATCGCCGGGGCGACATGATCGCGAACCTGGTCGGACATGTCGCGGACGAGCGCGCGGAACACCGCGTCCTTTGAGTCGAAATAGGTGTAGAAGCTGCCGAGCGCGACGCCGGCGCGGCGCGTGATGTCGCTGATCGAGGCCTGGTGGAATCCGTTGTCGCCGAACTCGATCGCAGCAGCGTCGAGGATCGCGCGCATCGTCCGGCGGCCACGCTCGGTCCGCGGTGCCTTGCTGTCGCCGATGACCGCCGGGTCTGACGGCGTCGTCTCCTGCGCCTTCGCCATTCTGTCTGTCTCGATACACAAGTTGAATAGTGGTTCAGGTTTCAGTATAGACTGGAGCCAAGGCGCACAACCCGGATCATACCGGGCGCATCACGCGGGCGCCGCAGGAGGGGATGACACCGTGGCACAGCCGAAATCCGTCATGATCTTGTTGAACGCCGGTGTTGCACTCGGCGCGCTGCTGGCGGGATCCGCGTCCGCGCAGACGCAACCCGTCGCGCCGGCAGCAGACGCGGCTCAGGCCGGGCCCGTCATCGAGGAGGCCGGGATCGACGGCGATATCGTCGTCACCGCACGCCGCCGCGAGGAACGGCTGCTCGACGTGCCGATCGCGATCACCGCGTTCACGGGCGCGCAGCTCGAGGCGTCGGGGGCGCTCGACGTCACCGATCTCGCCGCTGTCACGCCGAACGTCACGCTCGAGACGTCGCGCGGCACCAATTCGACGCTCACCGCCTTCATCCGCGGCGTCGGCCAGCAGGACCCCGTCGCGGGGTTCGAGGCGGGCGTCGGCATCTATCTCGACGACGTCTATCTCAACCGACCACAGGCTGCGGTCCTCGACATTTACGACGTCGAACGGATCGAGGTGCTGCGCGGGCCGCAGGGCACGCTCTATGGCCGCAACACGATCGGCGGCGCGGTGAAATATGTCACCCGCCGGATCGGCGCCGACCCGACGCTGAGCATTCGCGCAACCTATGGCAGCTATGACCAGGCGGACGGCGTCATCAGCGCGAGCACGCCGATCGGCGATACGGGGTTCAGGATCGCCGGTGCGGTCGCGCGACTGAGCCGGGGCGGGTTCGGCACCAACCTCAGCACGGGCCAAGACAATTACAACAAGGATTTCTGGGGTGCGCGCGGCACGCTGCAATATGAGGCGGGCGACAGCGCGTTCTTCCGGCTGTCGGGGGACTATACGAAGGACAACAGCAACCCGCGCGGCGGGCATCGGCTGATCCCGGGGCTGGTGTCGCGCACGCCGGTGCTGTCCGACGTGTTCGACAGCCGCGGTGGGCTGGTCGCACCGAAACAATCGGTCGAGGCCTATGGCGGGTCGCTCTTCGCTGAACTCAAGCCCGCCGCATATCTGACCCTGCGCAGCATCACCGGCTATCGCAAGGACGACAGTGCGACGCCGATCGATTTCGACGCGCTGCCCGCCGTCGATGTCGACGTCCCCGCCTTTTACAATAACGAGCAGTTCAGCCAGGAGGTGCAGCTGCTGGTCGATGCCGGGCCGTTCAACATGCTGGCGGGGCTCTATTATCTCGATGCCAAGGCGCGCACCGTGTTCGACGTACGGTTGCCGGGGACAGTCACTGCGCTGACCTTCGGGAATGTGCGGACCAATACGGTGGCGGTCTTCGGTGATGCCACGCTCGACGTGACGCCGATGCTCAGCCTTTCGGTCGGCGGACGCTATACCTGGGACGATCGCATGTCGCAGATCCAGCGCAACGTATATCTGGGCGCTTCCCCCTTCTTCGGCGGCACGAGCGCGCCGATCGCGCGACAGACCGACTTCCGCGGGACCGCGAGCTTTGCCAAGTTCACGCCGCGCGCGTCCGTCAGCTTCAAGCCCGATGCCAACAACACGCTGTATGCGAGCTGGTCGAAGGGGTTCAAGGGCGGCGGGTTCGACCCGCGCGGGGTCGGTACCGCGGCGCCCGACCTCAACGGCAACGGCATCACCGGTGCCGGTGGCGACCGGCAGGATATCTATAATTTCCTGTCGTTCGAGCCCGAGAGCGTCGAGAGCTTCGAGGCGGGATACAAGGCGTCGCTGTTCGATCGCCGGCTGACGCTGGCGATTGCGGGGTTCCATTCGAAATATACCGACGTCCAGGTGCCCGGATCGGTCGGTGCCACCGTCGGCGGCATCCAGACCTTTATCGGCATCACGACCAATGCGGGTCGCGCCCGGATCAACGGTGTCGAAGGCGAGGCCAATCTGACGGTCGCGGAGGGCATTGCGGGCGCTGGCGACCGCATCAACCTGTCGGGAACGATCGGCTATCTCGATGCCAAATACACGCGCTTCATCGATTCCCGCGGGATCAATGTCGCCGCCAATCGCAAGTTCCAGAACACGCCCGACCTGACCGCCAGCGGGACGCTCGCCTATCATGTCCCGGTCGGATCCGCGGGCGCGATCGACGCGAGTACGACGCTGTCCTATCGCAGCGATTCACAGCAGTTCGAACTGCGCACGCCGCTGCTCGACCAGCCCGCCTATGCGCTGCTCGACGCGAACCTGGTCTATACGATCGACGCGCGCTTCTCGATCGGGGTGCATGGCAAGAACCTGACGAACAAGCGCTACGTCGTGTCGGGCTACAACTTCCTGCTGCAGAACCCCGATACCGGCGACTATCTACGCACGGCAGCGGGCGCGTTGCGGCCATCGCTCGGCAGTGACGGCGTGCTGACGGCCTATTATGGCAACCCACGTCAGGTCTTCGCGACCCTCACCGCGAAATTCTGATGGAGCGCAGCCGGGGGCGGGTGATCGCCCCCCGGTTACTGGAGCACAATATGGCGAGTGATATCCCGGCGACCCCGCGCGAGGGCCGTCGCTACCGCGTGACGGCGCTCGTCATGCTGTTGCTGGTCTACACGTTCAACTTCGTCGACCGGCAGATCCTTGGCATCCTCGCGCCGACGATCAAGGCGGACCTGGCATTGACCGACACGCAATTGGGCCTGCTTGGCGGGCTGGCGTTTGCGTTGCTCTATTCGACGCTGGCGATCCCGCTGGCGTGGCTGGCCGACCGGACGAGCCGCACATGGGTTATCACGCTCTCGCTCGCTGTGTGGAGCGGGTTCACTGCCCTGTGCGGTGTGGCCAGCAATTTTGCGCAGCTCTTCGCGTTCCGAATCGGCGTGGGGGTTGGCGAGGCGGGGGGCGTCGCGCCGTCCTATGCCGTGATCGCAGACACGTTCGCGCCCGACCGCCGTGCGCGCGCGCTGGCGGTCTATTCGCTCGGCATCCCGCTCGGCTCGGCAGCCGGCGTGATGCTCGGCGGCTATATCGCGACGTCGATCGACTGGCGGACCGCGTTCATCGTGGTCGGTGTCGCGGGGCTGGTGCTCGCACCGGTGTTTCGGCTGTGCGTGCGCGAGCCGGTTCGTGGGTCCGATCCACGCGACCGCGAACCTGTCCGCCGCGTGTTCGGCATCCTCGCGCGCAAGCCGAGCTTCTGGCTGCTCGCGTTCGGCGCCTCGGCGAGTTCGATGCTGGGCTATGGCCTGGCCTTCTGGCTACCGTCGCTGATGCAGCGGAGCTTCGGGCTCGACCTGATCGAGACCGCGCAATTCTATGGCGGCGTGCTGTTGCTGGGGGGTGTTGCGGGCGTCCTGCTCGGCGGCGTGCTCGGCGACCGGCTGGGCGCGCGCGATCGGCGGATGTACACGCGCGTCCCCGCGATCGCGTTCGTCATCGCGGTGCCCCTGTTTGCCGCAGGAATCCTGTCGTCCTCGGTGACGGCGGCGTTCGTCTTCTTCCTCGTGCCCCAGGCGCTCGCCTATGTCTGGCTCGCGCCCGTCATTACGGCGATCCAGCATCTGGTACCCGGGCATATGCGCGCCACCGCATCGGCGACATTCCTGCTGATCAACAACCTCATCGGTCTTGGCGGCGGCAGTTTTGCGCTTGGCGCACTGTCGGACGGTCTTGCCGCGCATTATGGCGACGAAGCGTTGCGCTATGCCATGCTCATGGGGCTTGTGCTGTATCTGGTGGCCGCGTTGCTGATGTGGATGGCGTCGACACCGCTCCGTCAGGACTGGGTCGATCAATCGACTTAAGACGCCAACACCGACAGCCGGATGGCTGCAGCCGGGACTGTTTGGGCGTGTGCTCGCGGAATGCGGATAGCGGATTGTGAAGCTTTGATAGCGTCCAGTCGCTTGGAACAGGCACGAGAACGGCGGTACCGCTCGACGCCTGCCACGAGCTGCGTTTTCACGTCAGATTTATGCTCACGCGGCGCCCCGATGATGTGATCCTCGGTGAACCGGCCTTGCCGCATCGCTCCGCTCCGTCCGACGAGCTGATTACCAATGGCGTGGCGTCCGGGAATCAGGTCTGACGCACAGGCGGGGCTATATTAACACATCCGTATGATAATGGCCGCTATTCAGGTCGTTATGGGGTTTTCAACGGCGATTCCGCCTGCGCAGCGTTGGTGCATCGGGCTACTACCAATAGCGGCGGCTATCGTCACGTGGCGGCTCGTCGACCGCAGTGCCGCCGCCATAGCGTCCGTTGCAGTCTGTATCGTTTTCGCAGCAATGGCGTATTCGATTGCCCAGCATTACCGGGTGTCGCGATTGATCCGGCATTTGCAAAATCTCGCCGGGACGTCTCCGACGGTCTCGCGTGGTGAAAGGCTCACACAGAGCGTAGCGACCATCGCGGATCGTCTGCAGGCTGTCGAGCATCGCACCAGTCATCGCCACGCGATTACCGGCTTGCCGACCCGCGAGCCGTTGATCGAGCGAGTGATGGTGGACGGGCGTGGGGTACTCGGTGTCATCGGATTCATGGACTTCGATCGGCTGTGCGCGTTTGACCCGGCGCTGGGCGAACGCCTGCTGCTGACGATCGTCGACCGGCTGACCCGGATGCTGCCCGAAGAACGACTGATTGCGCATGTCGATCGCGCCAGCGTCGCGATCTGGTTCGGCCCGGATGTCGTCGAGGAAGCTGCGCAGACCGAACTGGATGTGCTGCGATACGCGCTGGGCGACGTGGTGATCGACGGCGACCGGGAAATCCTGCCCGAAATTCGCGTGCGGCAGGCTAGGATGCCGGCCGACGGTGTGAACGCGCAGGCGATGTTGTCCCGCACGTTGGCGTCACTGATAGTACAGCCCGGTGCCGTGGTCGCGGTCGCCAGCCCTGTCCTCGATCTCGCAGCCCTAGCCAGCGAGCGGTATGCCCTGGAACAGGACCTTCGCCAGGCGATCGCGCGCGGCGAACTGGAAATGCGATACCAGCCGTTGATCGATGCCGGGGAAGGTCGGGTGTCGGGCGCGGAATCGCTGATCCGCTGGTTTCATCCCACCCTCGGGCAGGTCTCGCCGTCGCGATTCGTACCGGTGATGGAGGCGATGGGGCTGGCGCATGAAATCGGGATGTGGACCCTCAACGCCGCTGCACGGGAGGCGCGGTCATGGCAGGCACAGGGCCTGGACGCCCTGCGCGTCGCGGTGAACGTGTCGGGGCATCAGCTCGACCGCGACGACATGGCGGCACTGGTTGCACGCACGCTTGCGCGGCATTCGCTGGGGGCGGCTGCGCTGGAGATCGAATTGACCGAGAGTGTCGCGATGAGCGACGGTACGCGCGCCACCCAGCTGTTCGACGCGTTGCGGGCGGCTGGCGTGCGGATCGCGATCGACGATTTCGGCACCGGCTATTCCAGCTTCAGCACGCTGCGCACGCTGGCGTTCGACAAGATCAAGATCGACCGGGAATTCGTGACGAACGTCGATACGCTGCGCGACAGCCAGGCGATCTGCCAGAGCATCGTCGCGCTGGGGCGCGGGCTCGGCATCCGCGTACTCGCCGAAGGGGTGGAGCGACGCGCGGAATATGAGTGGCTGTTGCGTCACGGCTGCACGCATTTCCAGGGCTATTATTTCTCGCCACCGCTGAAGGGCGCGGAGTTTGTCGCGTTCGCACGCGATTCCGCCGGGCTCGCGAAGTTGCTGGCCATCGACCCGTACGCGATGCGGGACCGGATCACCGAAAGGCTTACCGCATGAGTTTCTCTCCTCGACAGGTCGCGCGGGCCGGCGCGCTGCCGCTCGCGCTTGCGATTACCGCCTGTTCGCATGGGCCCAAGGCGGGACCGCAACTGGCGCCTGCGCCGCAGACGACGCCGGCGAGCGAGATCGACGCAATCCTGCTATTGCTCGATCAGGGCGATAGTGGTGCAGCGAAGAAGCGGATCAACGCCGCGTTGAAGCGCGATCCGATGAATCCTTCGGTCCAGGTGCTGCGCGACTCCATCGACCGCGATCCGAAGGATCTGCTGGGGCCGACGAGTTTCACCTATACCACGCGGGACGGCGACACGATGTCGGGACTGGCGCAGCGGTTCCTGGGCAATCGTCTGAAGGCGTATCAGCTCGCACGCTATAACGACATCGCCAAGCCTGCCGATCTGGCGGCTGGCCGGACGCTCCGTATTCCAGGCGAGCCCCCGCGCATCGAGCCGCCCCGGCGATCCGAGCCGCGACCCGTGCCGGCCGCTCCCACCCGCGTGAAGCCAGCCGCGCCCAGGCCGGCGCCGGTGACGAAGCCGACCGCACCCACGGCCAATCGGGTCGCCGCGCGTCAGGCGCGCGCGACGGGGCTGGCGGCGCTCAATTCGGGGAATGTCGTGCGCGCGGTCGGCCTGTTGCGCCGCGCCGCTGCGCTCGATCCCGGCAATCCGGTCATCGCGCGCGACCTGACGCGTGCCGAGCGCATCGCCGCCACCGTGAAGGCGCGCAAGTGATGACCGAGATGCTGGGACGCTACCGGATCGACGGTCGGCTGGGCGAGGGCGCGATGGCGGACGTGTTCCGCGCGTTCGATCCGGGGATCGGGCGCACCGTGGCGATCAAGGTGCTCAAACCGGAATATGGTCGCGACCCCGAACTGGGCGAGCGCTTCCTGCGCGAGGCGCGCGCCGCGGGTGCGCTGAACCATCCCAATATCGCGACGGTCTACGATGTGGGCGAGGCGGACGGTGTCGCCTATATCGCGATGGAGCTGATCGAGGGGCAGCCGCTCGACACGCTGCTGCTGGCGCAAGGCCGGCTGCCGTATGAACGCGTCCTGGCGTTGGGTCAGCAACTTGCCTCGGCGCTCGACTATGCACACAGGGCGGGCGTCGTGCACCGCGACGTGAAGCCATCGAACATCCTGCTATCGGCGGACGGCCGCACCGCCAAGCTGCTCGATTTCGGCGTCGCGCGGATCGGCGATATCGACGTGTCCGGCACCGACGGACGCCTTGCGCGCACGCAGGTCGGCCAGATGATCGGAACGCCGCGCTATATGAGCCCGGAACAGGCGCTCGGCATCCCCGTCGACCAGCGGTCGGACCTCTTCTCGCTGGGCGTGGTGCTGTACGAGATGGTGACCGGCAAGGTCGCATTTCCCGGCATGGGGCTGGCGACGCTGGCCATCCAGATCGCGCAGGAGCGTGTCGAGCCGATCGCGCGTTCCGCCGCGGACTGCCCGCCGGGCCTGCGTTTTGTGATCGACAAGCTGCTGGCGAAGAAGCCCGAGCAGCGGTTCGCCGACGGCCATGCGGTGTACGAGGCGCTGACCCGCGAGATCGCGGCGACCGCCGAGGCAGCACCCGGCCGCCGTGGTCTGCCGCTGAAGATCAAGCTCCCGCTGGCGCTCGTCACAGTAACCGCGATCGCGCTGGTCGCGAGCGTCTCGTCGATCCTGGGGCGGCAGCAACGCACGCTTGAGCATATGGCGATCGTGTCGGGTCGCTCGATCGCGGCGTTCGTCACCGGCAACACCGCGGTGCTGGCGGCCGACAATGCGGGGCTCGCGCCCGAGCAGCAGGACTGGACCGCGCTGCAGGCCTTCGTCGCCTCGGCCTCGCGCGATCAGGAGATTCGCGACATGGTGGTCGCCGATACCGGCGGGATCGTCCGCGCGGCAGACGACGCGAAGCTGATCGGCACGCGCTATCGCCGCACTGTTGGCGAAGCGGCGATCGGCAGCGGCGCCGGCGTGACCGCGGCACCCGACCGGGGCAGGGGCGCAGGACTGCGGTTCGTCCGGCCGATCCGCTATGCCGGGGCAGAGTTCGGCACGGTCGACCTGGTGCTGCGCCGGACCGCGCTGGACGCCGCGATCGATAACGCGCGGATGCTGCTGACGGTGCTGTCGCTGGTGATCATGGGTGTGGTGCTGGTGATCGGCTATCTGAGCGGCGCCATGGTGGCCCGGCCGCTCGCCCGACTGCGCAAGGCGCTGGACGAGGCGGCGAAGTCCGATTTCGCTCTGCGCATATCGCATCGCCGCCGCGACGAATTCGGCGCCGCGTTCGACGCGTTCAATCGCGCCGCCGCCGCAGTCGAGCCGCATCTGGCGGGGACCGGCGCGCAGGCCGACATCGCGATGCGCGCTACCCGCGTCGTGCCGTCCGCCCGTCTGGCCGCCTGAGGATCCGTTCGATGTACATGCTCCAGCTTTTCGACCGAGACGACATGGTCCAGCCGCTCGATGCGCGGCTGATCCGCGAGGGTCTGCTCCGCATCGGTCGCGATACCGAGGCGGACTGGCCGATCGCCGATCCCGATTGCGCGCTGTCGCGGGCGCATTGTGAACTCCGCGTCGACGGCGATGGGCTGACACTGCGGGCGCTCGGCGCGAACGGCGTATTCGATGCCGATACCGGGCAACGGTTTCCCGATGCGGTCGACGTGGTGCTGCCGGTGCCGAGCGCGCTGAGGCTCGGCCGGTTCAAGATGGTCGCGACGCAGGCCCCGCATGGCGACCTGGAAGTCGATGGCGCGCTGACCATGGTGCTGACGCCGCCGCTGGGATCGTCGGTAGAGGTGCCGAGCGACTGGGCCGATGCCGGTGAGGCGCGACCGCTGGGCGATGGGTCGTTGCTGGAGGCATTTTGCGAGGGCGCCGGGCTGGACTGTTCGCTGCTCTCCGAAGAGGAGCCGACCGAGATCATGCGGCGGGCGGGTGCGGTGTATCGGCAGATGGTGCTGGGGATCGGCGACCTGATGGCCGAGCGCGACCATGCGCGCGGACGCTATCAATTGACGCGCACGACCATCAGCGGCGCGGACAATAATCCGTTCAAATGGGCGCCGACACAGCGGCTGGCGATCGACCTGCTGCTTGCGGGCTCCACCGGGTTCCTGTCGGGCCCGGCGGCGCTGAAGGCGTCGTTTCGTGACGTGAAGCGGCATCTGGTCGCCACGTTCGCAGGCCTGCAGGGGAGCCTGCGCGCGGCGATCGGCACGTTCGAGCCGGCATCTGTCGATGCGGCAATCGCGGACCGCGCGACGCTGCTGAAAAGTCGTGCGAGCCTGCAGATGGCAGAAGTCGCTGACCGTCATGCCGACCTGACACGGCAGATCGTGGCATCCGCACCCGGCTCGCTCGATCGCGCCTTCGCCCTCGCCTATGACGCCGCGGATACGGCCATGGCCCGCGATCCCGCATGAAGCTCGCCAGCCTGTTGCGACGCAAACCTCGCGGCGGTCCGTCGCTCGCTCGGGAAACCGTCTATGTGTCGCAAAACCGATCCCATGTCGGGCGGGTGCGCAGCGTCAACGAGGATCGGTTTCTCGATCGGGCAGACCGTGGGCTCTGGGCGGTCGTCGACGGCATGGGCGGCCATAGCGGCGGCGCCGCCGCCGCAGAAACGGTGGTCGATGTTTTGCAGGCATTGGCGGATGATCCGGCGCCGATCGACGCGGCAGCGGTGCGCGCCGCGGTGTCGCATGCCAATCGCGCTATCTACGACGTGCATGCGACCAGCGGCGCGACGATCGTGATCGCGTTGATCGAGGGCAGTGAGGCGACGATCTTCTGGGCGGGGGACAGTCGGGCCTATCTGATGCGCGGCGGCGGGGCGGAGCGGCTGACCCACGATCACAGCGTCGTGCAGGAGATGATCGACGCGGGTGTCCTGACGGAAGCCGCGGCGGACCGTCATCCGCAAGCCAATGTCGTCACGCGCGCGCTCGGCGTTGCGCCGGCCGTAGCGCTGGATAGCGTCACCACACTAGTCCAGCCGAACGATCGACTTCTGCTGTGCTCGGACGGCGTTTCACGATCGCTTGATCCGCGCGATTTCGCGACGATGCCCGCGGCGATCGGGGACATGGCGGACCGCATTCTTGAAAACGCACTGCAACGTGATGGCAGTGACAATGTAACGCTCGTCGTGATCACAGCGCTATCGAGGTGAGACGTGTGCGTTCATCCGTAGCGGAACGAACGACCGCTGCTCTGTTGCTATGCAGCGTCATGCAGAACCGTGTACCATCTGCTAGCCCAGTACAAGAATACTAACGTTCCATACCGCGCTGCCGTCGAACGGCCGGCACACATAGATGTCGGCCGATAACTCAATCGCTGTCGATGATGGGAATTCAACGTGATGCAAGCCATCTGGTTCTATGCATCGGGAATGACCGGAATGGCGGTTAGCGGGGCTGGCGGCGTTCCGTGCTGGATCATTGCCAAGCGCTGGTGCCATTTAGGGGGGCATCACGTCCTCGCAAACGGCAGAGATGCCAAATCGCCGCCGCATTGATCCCGGCCGCTGCAAGCGCGATTCTTGGCAGGGTTAGAGCGGTTTCTCACCGTGCTGAATCATAAGGGGATTCCCGTCGCTGCGGTTTTCTGATTCAGGTGCGTGCCGGTGCAGGAGGCTGGCATGGA
>NZ_JACIAP010000025.1:0-27351 GCF_014194875.1 Sphingomonas sp. BK481
CCGTGAACCTGACCGGCCGCTACAGCGCTGGATGATAGCGCGCGGCCGGTCAGCTTCACTACCGCTGAGCTACACCACCACCCGGGACACGACCCTCCCCTCCCTGCATGGCGCTTGGCTTACGCCTCATGGCACAACCGGTGTGCCAACCACATGGTCGAATTAGCTGATCGAACCATGAGCTCCAGCAAGGTAGCGCCTTCTTGGGGCACCTTTTTATACAAATGCATCCCTTACTTACGACATAGGACGACAACCTCAGGAGCAAATCATGACTAAATCGCTTTCGCCCGAGACTATAATTGTCATCAAGTCGACTGCGCCCGCGCTTCAGCAGCACGGGGTAGAAATCACAACGCGCATGTACGAACGCTTGTTCGTTGATCCGGAAATCAAGGCGCTATTCGACCTAGCAGCCCAGAAATCGGGCGAGCAGCCAAAGCGGCTGGCTGCCGCCATCCTCGCTTTTGCGCAGAACGCCGACAAGCTGGATGCGTTGAAGCCCGCTATCGAGCGCATCGCTGCTCGCCACATCGCCACCCATATCAAGCCGGAACACTATCCCGCGGTCGCAAACGCGTTGCTCCCGGCGATCAAGGATGTGCTGGGCGATGCGGTAGACGAGAGCGTTCTAGCGGCATGGGGCGAAGCCTACTGGTTCCTCGCCGAAGTCCTGATATCGCGCGAGAAGACGCTGTACGCCGAGGCGGCGTGATGGACATCAACACGCCTTCTCAAAGCCCGAATGAGCTGCCTGAGGGTCTGGTTTTGTACCGACAGACCGACATCTTCACCGAATCCTCTGTTCCTGCCGGGCTACTCAGGGACCATTGCACCAAGGCTGGCGTCTGGGGTCTGATACAGGTCGCAGAGGGTCGTTTGCGCTACCACGTAACAGACCAGAGGCGGACCGGTGCCGTGAGCATCCTTGCGCCGGATTGCGCACCAGGCGTGGTCGAGCCAACCATCCTTCACTGCGTCGAACCGCTGGGACCTGTCCGCTTTCTCGTGCAATTTTACCGAAGAGCGCCTGAGCCGATCCCGTTGTGCAGCCATGAGGAAATGGCACGCCGAGAGAACGAACATCGGGAAGCAATTTTCGCCTCGGCGGATCGGCTTGCCGTTAGCCAGAATTAGACATGCCCGGGGATCCGCTTACTCCCTGTTCAAAGGCAGGCGGTGGCTTGGTTATGGGGCGCTATCAGCGGAAGGCGACATCGCGTCTGATAAGCGTCCCAGCCGTTACGTAAACGTATTCCCATCGAACACATTGCTTTTGTAGGGTTCCGGCGGGCTCATTGCGGCTGCACTTTTCGGAAATGGACGGCTCGACTGACGAGATCTGCCATGTGATCGGCCGCCCTAATCGTAAGAGGATGATGCGTGAAGCCGGGCCGGGGTGAGATGTAATCCGCCATCTCCCGCGCCACCTGAAGCTGCCGATCGGAGCCTTCCGCCAGCACAGCAATCATCAGATTCTCAAGCGCGATGACGCGTATGCGAAGCTGAACAAGTTCGGCGTTGGTCATGTCGGGAACGTCCGCGTGAGTTCCATGGGCGGATGCGAGCGCACCACCTTCGTTGTCCCACCTCGACAGTGCTCGCTGGCGAAGCTCGATCGGGCTTGGGAGTGGATCAGAGTCAGGCATCAGAGTTTCCTTAAGGGCGTGATCTGGTAGCACGAGCATTGATCATCGGTAGCCGACGCCCTTCACGTAATCGGCCAACTGCGCTTCTTCATATTCGGCATCACCCAGCAGTACGCGGAGAATGGCTCGCGCAGTGAGCACACCTATGGGCCGGTTATCTGCGGCCACAACGGGGATATTCTTCAGATGTCGCTCTTTCATCAGCTTCGAAACGTCCTGTAGAAGGTCCGCCTCCCGACACAGCGCAACATCGCGCGTCATAACCGTCGAGACCGGGCACATGCAGGTGGCACCCTGACAAACGCTCATTTGCCGGACGACATCGGTCTTGGTTACGACACCTTGTAGGGCCCCTGCGCTGTCGCATACGATCACGAGATCAGTCCCGGAGGACAAGAGCTTGGCGGCTTCGATCAGCCGCGCATCATCGGTGATCGTCACGAGTTTTTCGCGCGCCACCTCCAACATTCCTTCAACGAACATCGCCTTGCCCTCCTCTTCGCGCTGACATGCGCGCTAAACGTCGTTCTGTCGCCTGTAGAGATAAGGATCTTAGGACGCTTCAAACGGTCGGACGTGAGGCTGCCGTGCCCTCCACGCGTATTCGGAGACTTGTGGCTAGCAACCGCGGTTGAGACGCGACGAACTAGGGTTGACCAAAGATGACGTTGTTGCCATCTAAACAGCATGCACGCTTTCGCGCCATATTCGCGTTTCCACGACCACGCAGGCCAACTCGCCGCACGCCTGTAGCCCGAGCTCGGCGGCATGCCGATCGGGTTCGGGCCTTATTCGATCTGATTTTCACGGACGCGCTCGGCGCGACCGTGTTCTCGAGTATGCGGATAATTGAAAATGCCTGATGTTGATTTCTCGGCGATTGATCGCCGATCGGAGCCTATTGCTTCACAGGACGCCGACAACCTAACTAGACGTGTGTTGGTATCCAGGCCTGAGAGTTTTTTCTCTCTTCGATTCAACATGCAAGTTGAAGAGGAAGAAGCCGAGAATTTACCAGGTCGTCCCTCACGGGGCCCCCAAGGCGGGCTACATCGCTTTATCGACATAAACCTGCTGTTGTTGATCCTGTTTATTGGCGTTCCGATCTTGGTGTACTGCATCCTTTCAACCGTTACCTAGCCTTGGCTAGCGGTCCGAACCGGGATTATTGAACAAAAATCCTGCCGGCACGTAGTCCTTGGAAAGTAGTACGGTTATGAAACATACGATGATTGTCGTGCTGGCCCTCTCGGTCCTCGCTCCAGCCGCGGCTTTTGCTGACGGACCGGGGAGAGGCTGGATCAGCCGCGAGAAAGCGTCTGCTGGCCTCGCCAAGCGGGGCTATAATGTTACCAAGATCGAAGCCGACGATGGGCATTGGGAAGGTGAAGCTGTTCGAAAGGGCATCCGCTACGAGTTCCATGTTAACCCCAAAACCGGCCAGATCACCAAGTTGGAGCGTGATCGCGATTAAGTGAACGACGGTGTTCCACGATTCTGTTTTGGCGCTGCCGGTGATCGCCTGCTCCGTCCTGATCCTGTTACCTTGACAGCACGGCCTCACGGCATCACCTCTAGTTGATGTACGCTCCTGCGACACATCAGCGTTTTCGCGACCACTCGGGCCAGCTCGCCGCACGCGGTTAGCCCGGGCTTTGTCGGCAAATCGCCGCCAAAGTTCGGGCCTTATTCGGAATAATTAACTCCGGCCGCGCGCGACGCGCCGTGGCCTCGAATAAGCGGATACCGCATCATGCATACTCAAGCTGCACAACTAGACGCTCGTCCTGTTATTCACGTCTCGATAGAAGAATGTGATTCCCTCTCTGCACTGGCGTTAAGCGCCCAGCACCGACATCCCCAAGCCTCGTCCATGCTTCTTGCCGAACTCGATCGTGCCGAACTTTACGAGGCGTCTGATATGCCGCCAGAGACCGTTACGATGAACTCCATCGTCGAATTTTTGGACGAAGAGAGCGGTGTGCGCCGCGTTGTCCGGCTGGTTTACCCTAATGAGGCAGATATCGATGCTGGACGGATCTCGATCCTGACACCAATCGGGGCGGGACTGATCGGTATGTCAGCGGGCCATGCGATCTCTTGGCCGGATCGTGAGGGCCACGTTCGCTCTCTCAGGATCGTCAGCGTTACTCAGCCCGATAGGGGTTTGGGCGCATGATCGAGGAACTGGCCCGTCATCGATGCAGTGGCGACGATGGCACACCTCTTTTCGTGGTAGAACGCTGTCATGTCTTCATGACCCAGGGCGATACCGGCTTACGTCAGTATCGAGGCGCGGCCTGCTTGACGCTGCTCGATGGCGAGCCTGTTCGCTACATTGATGCGCGAACGTTCGAGGTCGTCGCGAGCGGTGAACTGATCGCCCATGACCCCGCAACGTGTGATTGCGCGCCAGCGGTCGAGGTGTTCACACAAGACGGTCGGCGCGAGGGAGGGGACGCGAGCATCTAGTTCTGTCGCTCAGACATGACATCGATCACCGCGTTGACAAGCTGCGCTGCGCCGTCGCGATTCAAGCGAGCCGGCCAAACGCGGTTAACGCCTTACCGCACTTCGATCAGTGCCGCCTTTCAGAGGGCAAGGCGCTGATCCTACCCTAAACAACGCTAAGGAGCGCTGCCATAGTTGCTGGGTATCATCATCGGTCTGCGACGATCCCACCGATTAACGCGGCGCGGGTCGTATTAGCAGGGCGGTTCGCAGGTCCGCGATACAAGCCGGCAAGATATGCACGATCAGCATCGGTAAGGGCCGTACAGCCAGGACAAGATGCATCGAACAGCCGAGCTATTGTTGGTGTTCTAATGCCGGTGACCGCGCGGGCGCGGCCAAATACCATGAATGCCAAATAATCAGAAACGGATGTCAGCTTTTTCCCTGATGCTGTGGTAACATCAACGATAACAACAGCCGCTGGTATAACCGCACGCACCTTGGTTGTGATCATGCTCGATGAATAGGTACTTGAGTATTTCGTATCTTGATTGGCTGGAAGATCTAGTGCACCAAGTCCTGGATTCGGTGACGCCGTCAATGGCTCACCGTCCGCGCCCTCAATGTCAGTGTCTGTCCACCATCGGACAGGTTGTTTTGCGACCCTGATCGCGCGTCGCTCTTCCGGAGATATTGATCGGGGATAAGCGAAGCGTTGTTGTTCAAGCCTTTTCAATGTGGTGTCGCCATCCAGCGTGAATATAACAACGAGATTGGGGCGGCAGCTTGTAACATTGGTGGGCATACCAGCAGCTGTTGCGACTTGCCTGATGCGCGTTTCAACCAAAGTGGCAGCGGTGGCATCGAGTCCGGTGACGCGAGGACAAATTGGGTCATGCCACCGTGCGTACTGGCCCGAGACCGGTGCTTGAGATACACTGCGGACATATTCGGCAGCGCGCTGATGCTTGGTGGCTTGTTTTTCCTGACTGCCAACAACCACAATTTCATCATCCAGCGCAGTAGCGGATGCCTGGTCGTTTGAAGCATTTTGTGCATTTGCAGACACCGTGGAAACCACGCTTGCGAATATTGCGAGCATACGCCTCAGCATACGCATTTCCTTCACCAAGACGGACCGAGCCTCGTGCTGATCAATGGCATTGAAGATCATACGGGCCTCATAATTCCAAGCCGTTTCATTTCCCGATAGACGGTTGATCGCCCGATCCCGAGCTGACGCGCCGCTTCGGCCGGCGACACGCTCGCAGCGATGAGTTTAAACGCGGCACTCACCTTGTCGCCGTCGAGCGGCTGCCGCCCCGGCAGCTTCCCCTTGGCACGTGCTGCGGCGATGCCGTCGCGGGTACGTTCGGAGATCAGTCGGCGCTCGAAATGCGCGATGGCACCAAAGACATGGAAAACCAGCTCACCGGCCGCGGAGGACGTATCGATTTTCTCCTCTAGGCTGAGCAATGCGATGCCGCGCTCGCGCAGCATCTGCACCGTCGTCAGCAGTTCGCCGAGCGAACGGCCGAGCCGGTCGAGCCGCACGATTGCCAGTGTGTCGCCCTTGCGTGCGTATTGCAGCAGTTCAGCAAGCCCCGGCCGATCCATGCTCTTGCCCGACATCACGTCAGTGAACACCTTGATGGCACCAGCCTGTTCGAGCCGCATCCGCTGGCCAGCGACATCCTGATCGCCGGTGCTGACGCGGGCATATCCCAAAATGCCGGCCAATCCCTCGTCTCCTAAACGTCCGTTCTATGGACGATCATGCTAACGGATCGCCGGAGCCTCAAAACCCGTCCACAAACTACGTCTCTTTAACCTGATCCGTCTACGCGCGCCAAGCACGTTTTAGGGACGGTCAAATGCCAGCACGCGAGCATGTTCTTCTTAGTGATGCCGAAAGGGCAACGTTGTTCCTCATTCCGACCGACCCAGACGAACTGGCTCGGCGCTTCACACTCGAGCAGCCTGACCTCGACCTGATCGGGCAGCGCCGCCACGATCGCAATCGACTGGGCGTGGCGTTGCAGTTCGCGTTGATCCGTCATTCCGGAATGACGCTCGCGCAGGTGCTCCAGATCGAGGGCGACGTACCACGTCCGCTTGTCACCTTTATCGCGCGTCAGCTTTCGCTCGAACCCTCCGTCCTGTCTGATTATGCAAGCCGGCCGCAGACCATGACCGATCATGCCCGGCTGATCGCCGCGGCGACGAATGTCCGTCCGCCCGTGCGTGGCGACGTCGCCCTGATGATCGCCAGCGCCGAGCAGGCGGCTGCCGCGACCGATGCAGCTCTCCCGATCGCGACCGCCATCATCGAGGCTCTGCGTAACGTAGATATCCTGTTGCCAATGCCCTCGACGATCGAACGGGCGGGTATCGCGGGCCGCGCCCGCGCGCGAAAGAACGCAGCGGGCATGATGGTCGCCGACCTGTCATCGATGCAGATTGGCCGCATCGACGCGCTGTTCGTCGAACAGAATGGGGCGCGGCTCGGCTGGCTCAAGACCGTCCCGGTCGCGACAAAGACGGACAGCGTGCGTCATATCGTTGAGCGTCTGCGCGTCGTGCGCGCGATCGGGATTCCTCATGACGCTGGTGCCTGCGTCCATCCCAACCGCCGTCACCAGTTCGTCCAGGAAGGGCGGTTGTCGCCCGCCTATCTTATCCAGCGCTATACGGTGCCCCGACGCCGCGCGATCATCGTCGCGCTGCTGATCGATCTGGAGGCGCGACTGATCGACGCTGCGCTCGACATTGCCGACAAGCTGATCGGCAGCATGTTCCGGCGAGCGACTACCATGCAGCAACGCCGATATACCGCATCGTCACGGGAGGTCGCGCGGCTCATGCGCCTTTTTCGCATCACCATCGACACGCTCGCGCAAGCCGACGAAGACGGCAGCGATCCGATTGCAGCGCTGGAGGCCTCGGTCGGATGGCCTGCTCTCATGAAGGCGCGTGGCCAGGTGGGTGAGATTGCGGATCTCGTGGAACAGGATCCGCTCGTCATCGCCGGCGACAGATATGCGACGCTGCGCAAGTTCGCCCCCCTTCTGATAGAGGTGCTGGAATTTCAGTCGGGCCGTGGCAGTGCGGCCAGTGTGAAAGCGATCGATCTGCTGCGCGATTTGAACGCCTCCGGCAAACGCGACGTGCCGGTCGACGCACCGATGCCGTTCCGCAAGGAATGGCGCCGGCTGGTGGTCGGCCCGGACGGCCGGATCAACCGCCGCCTGTATGAAACCGCCACGATGGCGCATATCCGCAACAAGCTGCGATCCGGCGACATCTGGGTTGCGCGGTCCTCAGGCTATCGCCAGTTCGACAGCTACCTTCTGCCGGCCGAGGTCAGCGCGCCGATCGTTGCGGGGCTCAATCTGCCCCCATCTGCCGATGCGTGGCTGGCAGAGCGGACTTCCAGTCTCGACCAACGGTTGAAACGCTTCGCGCACAACCTCTCGAACGGTCTGCTCGAAGGCGTCAGACTGGCCGATGGCCGATTGCAGATCACACCGGTCAGAACCGAGCCCGATTCTCACGCAAAGGCGCTGGGCAATCGCATCGATGGACTGATGCCGCGTGTCAGGATCACAGAACTGCTCCACGATGTCGCCAGCGAAACCGGCTTCCTCGCAGGCTTCACCAACCTGCGAACCGGCCGGCAGAGCGACAACCTGAATGCGCTGCTCGCGGCCATCCTCGCCGACGGCACCAATCTCGGCCTCGCGCGAATGGCCGCAGCCAGCCAGGGCGTTACGCGTGACCAGCTGGTCTGGACGAAGGACGCCTATGTCCGCGAGGACAGCTACCATCGTGCTCTCTCCATCCTGGTCGATGCGCATCATCGCCTCCCGATCGCCTCGACATGGGGAGCAGGCACCACATCGAGTTCGGACGGCCAGTTCTTCCGGGGCGGCAAGCGGATGGCGGTCGGTGATATCAACGCCCGGTACGGCGTCGATCCCGGATTCAGCTTTTACACTCATGTCTCCGACCAGCACGCACCGTACAATGTCACCGTAATATCCGCAGCGACGCATGAGGCGCCCTATGTCCTCGATGGCCTCCTCCATCACGGATCATCGTTGAAGATCGCGGAGCATTATACCGACACGGGCGGCGCGACCGACCATGTGTTCGCGCTTTGCGCGATGCTCGGGTTCCGGTTCTGCCCACGCCTGCGGGATTTCCCCGACCGACGTCTGGCCACGCTAGGCCCCGTGACCTCCTATCCGGGGATCGGTTCGCTGCTCGGCAAGCGGGTGAAGACCGACACGATCCGCGAGCATTGGGGAGAAGTCCTCCGCCTCGTCGCATCGCTGAAGGCGGGGCATGTCGCGCCATCGGCGATGCTGCGCAAACTGGCCGCGTACGAACGCCAGAACCAGATCGACGTCGCCCTCCAGGAGATCGGCAAGATCGAGCGGACCTTCTTCATGCTCGACTGGCTGGAAAACCCCGATCTTCGCCGGCGCTGCCAGGCCGGCCTGAACAAGAGCGAGCAGCGTCACGTGCTGACGCAGGCGATCTGTACGTTCCGCCAAGGCCGTATAGAGGTGGCCCCGGTTGTCTGAACAGGCTCGCGGTCTGGATAAGTGGATCGCCGCTGGTTGATCATGCCGCTGCGAGAAGCGGCTGGTCGAAGTATACCTGGTCCGGTGTCCTGGTACCAAGGGCTGAATGTGGCCGGATGCTGTTATAAAATGCAAAGTATCGGCCGATGCCGGCGCGTGCTTCCGGGACTGAGGTGTATGCGTTGAGGTACACGTCCTCGTATTTCACCGAGCGCCAGAGGCGCTCCACGAACACGTTGTCGCGCCAGCAACCCTTTCCATCCATGCTAATGGCGATCTTCTCTCGGTGAAGGACAGCGGTGAAAGCCGCACTGGTAAATTGCGAGCCCTGGTCGCTGTTGAAGATCGTAGGCTTGCCATAACGGGCGAGCGCTTCCTCCAGTGCCTCGATACAAAACGCGACATCCATTGAGATCGACACCCGCCAAGCCAGCACCCGCCGGGTAAACCAATCGACGATAGCGACCAGATAGACGAAACCGCGCGCCATGGGCACATACGTGATATCGGTCGCCCAAACTTGGTTCGGCCGCGTCACCGCCAGCTTGCGCAGCAGATAGGGATAGATCTTGTGACCCGTCGCCGGTTTCGACGTGTTCGGACGGCGGTAGATCGCCTCTAGCCCCATCCGCTTCATCAGCGTCGCAACATGCCGTCGTCCGATGCTCACATCCTCCTGACGGAGCAGATCGCGCAGCATCCGGCTCCCGGCGAACGGATAGAGCAGATGAAGTTCGTCGATCCGGCGCATGATCGCCAGGTCAGCCGAGGATACAGGCCGCGGAAGATAGTAGATGCTGCCGCGGCTGATCTCGAGCTGCTGCGCCTGATGGGTCAGCGGCAACTCATGGTCACGGTCGATCATCGCTTTGCGCTCGGCAACAGACCGGCCTTCCCGAGCGCACCGGCCAAAAAATCGTTCGCCAGCGTCAGCTCACCAATCTTGGCGTGCAGCACGGTTATATCGACCGCTGGTTCGCTCGCTGCCGGAACCGCTCCGAACACGTCTGCCGCCCCCTCCAGCAGCTTGGACCGCCACTGGTTGATGAGGTTCGGGTGCACCTCATACTCCTGCGCCAGCTCGGCCAGCGTCTTCTCACCCTTCACAGCAGCCAGCGCCACCTTGGCCTTGAATGCCGGACTGTGGTTCCGGCGGGGTCGCTTGCTCATCTTGCTTCCTCTTCGCGGCCAGCATGGCCGCTGTCAGATCGGCAATCCACTTATCCCCGCTGTTCAGATTCCTAGAACCACCTCTGTATCATCGACCGCACGCACGAGACCCTGCAATACCGCGCTTCTGGGCTGAACCTGGTCATCGCCGCGATCGTCTACTGGAATTCTACCTATATTGCCGATGCCGTCCGTCATCTCCAATCGATCGGCCAGGCACCCGACCCCGCGCTGCTCGCGCACACCTCCCCGGTCGGCTGGGAGCATATTGCGTTCTCCGGCGACTTCCTGTGGGATCGTGCGGCCGAAACCGTACGCCGCAAACCGCTCAATTTCGCGGGTGAGGGCTATTCCAGCTGATCGTTCGCTGCCTTGCCGTTGTTTAGCGTCAAACCAGCGCTCTGCCCTCTTTCACACCCGTTCCGCTCAGGGCAGCGCTAGCCGCGCGCAAAAGCATCCGTCGCGCAGCAAAGCTGGCTGGCACCGCCTGCGACCCAAAGCGCTGCGCGAACCCCTCTCGCCAAAGCCTCGACGCCACAACATGAACCTCCTCGCGAGTTGGCGAGCGCTCATCATTAATGCAGGCGGTGATCGCCGGGTACAATTGAGGCAAAAGAACGGCTTCGGTCGGTTCGATCGGCTCGCTGACCTGTAGGTGGCGTCACCTCAAGGTTTGTTCGCCAGACAACGATTTCTCGGACATAAGCGGAACATGGGCTACGCTACACGCTTCAACCGCGCCATTGGCTCGTTGAGTGGGTGGAATTCACCTGCTGGAAGTCGCCTGGCCTGCTCCCAGAGGTAATCGCCGGTCAGACTGATGTGCGCCCAGCCCATCGGAGAAAGGTGCGCAAGCAGTGCCGCATCGAACGTCGTGCCGACAGCGTTGAGGTGCTGGGCGGCCCGGTCGAGATAGACCGTGTTCCAGTAGGAAATCGCCGCAATCAGCAGGTTCAGCCCAGATGCGCGAAATTCCTGATTTTCCAGCGAGCGATCGGTGAACCGACCCTGCCGGTTGGTATAGATGGCGGCGGCAAGCGTGTGCCTCGCCTCGCCTTTGTTGAGACCGGCCTGACAGGCACGTCGCAGTTCCGGTTGTTCAAGCCAATCGAGCGTGAACAAAGTGCGCTCGATACGGCCCAGTTCAGCCAATGCAAAATCCAGCCTGTTCTGGCGTTTGTAGGCGGCAAGTTTTCGCAAGATTACTGACGGCGCCACCGTGCCATCCTTGATTGAGGCGACAATCCTGACGATGTCATCCCAATCGGCCTCGATCGCTGCCGTTTTGATGGTGCGGCCCATCAGATTTTCGATGCCCTTGTATGTCGATGGCGCAGCGATCGAACCCAGCTTGCGGTCGCCAATATCGCGCAGCCGGGGCGCGAAGCGGAACCCGAGTAGGTGGCAGAGTGCGAAAACATGATCGGTGGCGCCGCCGGTATCGGTATAGTGCTCATGCAACGGAAGGTTGCCGGCGCCCAGGACAAGCCCGTCGAGCACGTAAGGCGCTTCACCTGCCGTCGCGGACATGATCCGTGATCCGAATGATGCGAAGTGATCGGAAAGGTGAGAATAGATTTTCACGCCAGGTTCGGCGCCATATTTGGCATTGACGTCCGCCGCCCCTGAACGGCTCCGCCCCGACCGGAAGAACTGGCCATCGGACGACGAACTGGTGCCAGCGCCCCAATGCCGCGCGAAGGGTAATTCGTGATGGGCTGAGATGATCATGGCCAGCGCGGCCTGATAGTTCTCGGGTGAAAGATACCAGTTGTGGGTCCATGCGAGTTGGGCATAGCTGACGCCTTCGCTGGCATTGGCCATCCGCTCCAGCCCGAGGTTGGTGCCATCAGCCAGAATTGCGGCGAGTACCGTGCTGGGGTTGTCGTGCTCCTTGCCTGAGCGCAGGTCACGGAATGCGTTCAAAAAACCAGTGCGTTCGGCGACTTCAAGCAGCAGCTCGGTGATGCGCACGCGGGGAAGCAGGGTATCGAGCTTGCGATCGAGGGCTTCAGCTTCCGGTGGGGTGACAGGCGGCATTTGCTGAAGCTTGAGCCGGTCTCGTTCGAGCGACACTCCCTCAAGCTTGTTTGTTTTCAACTGCTTGGCAAATCGGCGCAGCCGCCAGTCAAGATTTCGTGCCCGGTCAGCGAGGTAGGATGCAGCATTTGAATCGAACGGAAGCACATCCGCCACTTTGGCGGCGTCGCGCCGACCCAGCAAATAGGCATCGAAGCGCTGATAGTTGCGGGTTCCCTCGATCCATACATCACCGGCGCGCAAACGATCACGCAAGGTTGCCATGATCGCAATTTCATAACGTCGGCGGTCGATACGGCCGCTTTCGGTGATGAGACGCTTCCACTGCCGATTGGGGAATGGCAGTGGAACGCCATCGGGAAGGTCGCGCGACTTTCGTGTGTTCGCATCGCGAATGACATCGATGGCTTTGATCAGTGCCGTCCCTGTTCCAGACGCCTTGAAGGTGAAGGCGTCCAGAAATGCCGGGCTGAAACGCCGTAGCGTGGCGTAACGCTCGGTTGCCGTTACCAGTGCGTCCTCGCCGGCAAGATCAGCAAGGGCATCTACTTGGGCCTTTGCCGCAACAAGCCGGTGCCAGCCCACCGCTTCGTCAATCAATTCGAGCGGATCGCCGCCATTCTGGACAGCCTCATCAAGTGCTGTAATCGTGGCGCCAAACAGCCGCATGAGTTGCCCCACCGACTGAATACTATCTTGGTAGCGACGCTCGCGCCCACGCCGCGCGCGCGTGAACATGCCGCCGATAAGTCGGTCAAACATTTGGATCGCGGCATCGGCAAGTCTGGCCTCAAGGTCGATCACTGCGGCCGTCAACGTCGCCCGCCTGCGATTGACGCTGTAATCCGAAAGCAGGAATGCCGGTGCCACGCCGCCCTCGCGGACAAATTGGGCAAAGCGGAATTCCGGAATGGCGCCCCCAACTACCGGGTGGATACCTATGCCGCGAACATAGCGCAGGCGCTCAAGCAAGCCATTGATATTGGCCGCAGTCGGGGCTTCTTCGAAATTACGCAACCACGCCAGCGGTGTCATGCCGAAATCCGGGTTGTTGATTACGAGTTCGTCTAGCCGTGTCAGTTCAGCAGAGCTGAGGCCTTCGACGATTGCGGCTGCGGCAGCTTTGCGTGCGCGTGCCCGGCCAGCAAGACCGGCGCGTTCCAGTGTGTCGCCTGACGGAAGAATGAACCGCTCACCCTTCAGGCCAACCATGAGGGCGCGAACAATCGGTTCACCTCTGTCTGTATACTCGGCGGCTTGCGCGGCAAGATTCAGGGCAAGTGCCAGGTCGCCGCGTCGAAACGGGCGTATGCCAAGATAACGCGCCACGAGATCGGCATGATCGGTACGGGTTTGCGCGCGCTGACCATATGCAGAGAAGGAGGAAGGATCGACGAATAACTGTGCCGCGAGGTACTGAAGAATGACGTCGGGAAGCCCGATCTCGGGTTGCAGACCAAAGCCGGGATGTCGCATCAAAGCGATTTGTGCAGCCAGACCGAGGCGATTTGCTGGACCATAGCGGCGCCCAACCAATTCAACATCTTCCGCAGAAAGGGTATAATGCCCAATGATCGCGGTTTCTTGGACAGGAGGATCGAACAGGCGCCGGCGCTCGTCTCCGGTCAGAAGTCGGCGTCGTGCCATTTTGCTCTCCCGCTGAGGCGAATAACAAAATTGACACCAAAGCGGCTTGCACTGGAGGGAGGCCATTCGTTGCCGGTTGATCCCCGAGCAATCACCCGGCGCAGCAAGACAGTTTGGCGACATCCTTATCAAACGTTTGGGCCGCCAGTTTGAGGCCTTCCACAGTGGTCAGGTAAGGAAATATCGTTGCACCCAATTCCAGGGTGGTCATGCCGTGTTTGATCGCCAGCACCAGTGTCTGGATCGAATCCGCGCCTTCGGGTGCCATGATCTGGCCGCCCAGCAAACGGTCGTTCGCCTTGTCGGCAATCAGTTTGATGAGACCCCGCGTATCGCGTGCTGCCAGTGCCCTTGGCACAGCATCGAGCGGGAGCAGCGAAACCTTGATGTCCAGGCCTTGCGCCCGTGCTGTCGTTTCAGTGAGGCCGGCGCTGGCGACTTGCGGGTCGGTGAAGACGACGGATGGCATGGAGGAATTGTCGTAGCGGTATTGGTTGCCCGTCACCGCGTTGCGCGCGGCCAGTTTTGCGCCATAGGCGGCCATGTAGACGAACTGGTCCCGTCCCGTTACATCGCCCGCCGCGTAAATGCCTGGAACCGACGTTTCGAGGTGGTCATCGACGACGATTCCACCATTACGGGCAAGCACTATGCCGCGCTCCTCCAGCCCAAGCCCGTCGCTATTGGGTCGGCGTCCGGTGGCGATGAGCACCTGTTCCGCCGCGACGGTGTCACAATGCCCCTCGCAGGTCAATTCGACCCCGCTCTGTGTTTGGGCGATACGCTGATAGCCGACACCTGCGCAAACCCGCACGCCCTCGGCTTCCAAATAGTTTTTCAGCGCGGCACTCACTTCCGGGTCCATTTCGGGGAGCAGGCGGCTTCGGCAGCAGATGGTGACATCAACGCCCAGACGCGAAAACATCTGTCCCAGTTCTACCCCGATCACCCCGCCACCGATCACCAGCAGCGATTTGGGCAAGCGATCCAGCGCCAGCGCCGATGTGCTGGTTAGGTAGGGCACGCTGTCCATCCCCGGAATCGGCGGCACGGCGGCGTGCGCACCCATCGCCAATATGACCTTGCCGACCTTCATGGGCGCATCGCCGACAATCAGCGCACCATCGGCAAAGCGTGCCTTGCCCTCGATATAGCTCACACCGTCATAGGCGGGCAGCAGATCGACATATTTTTTTTGGCGCAGCGTCGTGACAAGATCGTCCTTCGACGCCGCCAATACGGACCAGTCATCCATCTGGACAGCGCCCCCAAGGCCGGGAAAGCGCGCGGCGGCAAGCCCACCATGCACCGCTTCGGCGGCGCGGATCAGCGTCTTGGAAGGAACGCAGCCAACATTGACACAGGTGCCGCCAATCGTGCCGTGACCGACGAGCGCCACTTTCGCGCCCAGATCGGCAGCGGCGATCGCGGCGGAGAACCCGGCAGAACCCGCGCCGATGACGGCCACGTCAAATCCTTCCTGCCCGGGGCGGTTGCAACAGTCGTTCATTGCTTATCGCTTTCTTGAGGCGCTGGCGGCGCCCCGCTCAGTTTTGAATAGCGCGCGCCGGATAACCCGCGTTGGTTGATGCAGCGGCAATCGCAGCAGCATTGGTGCGGCGCGGGTTATAGGTTGCGCGCGCGGTCTTGGCTGCGAAATCGACCGTGACCGCCGTTACCCCGGCGACGCCTTCCATCGCCTTCTTCACGGTGATCGGGCAGGTGGCGCAGGTCATGTTCTCTATGGCAAAGGTGGTTTGCTTCTGAGCGGTTGCGGTAGCCGCGGGGCGATCTTGCGCCGTGCCACTAACTGCATAGGCGACCCCGCCGCCAGCCATAGCCAGCACGGCCATAGCGATACATACTGTCTTTTTCATGGGTATTTCCTTTCAATAGAACCAGGGTGCCCACCAGTCGATGGTGAGCGCCAGGATGGCGACGGCAAGGCCCAGCCACAGCACCGCCTTGGTGGTCCAAGCCGATTGTGGACGAGCGCAGTAGGAACCGTCTTCACAGGGCGGTTTCGGCTTGAAATAGACATGCCAGAAGCCGTAGCCGAGCAGCGCGAGCGTTACGCCTGCGACATAGGGCTTGTAAGGTTCGAGCGCCGTCAGGTTGGCGATCCACGCGCCGGAAATTCCGAGCATAACCAACAGTAGCGGGACGACGCAGCAAGCCGAGGCGAGCCCCGCGCCGATCAATGCGCCCGCCGCAACCCAGTTTGCCTGCTTCGGCTCGTGGTTTTCGGTGAGGGCTGGCTGTCCCGCTTCCGGCGTTGAGACCATGGCTTGAATCCCTTGTTCCAACTGAGTGATTCGCAGTGTAGGCTCTGTAGCCACTACAGACTCAAGAGGTATTTTCATGGAGCAACAGGTCGGCATCTTGCGTGCCCAGCTTGCCCGGAAAACAGGCTGCAATCTCGAAACCATCCGCTATTACGAGAAGGTGGGATTGCTGCCGGGGCCGCCTCGCAGTTCCAACGGCTACCGCGTCTATTCGCCGGAACTGGTGCAAAGGTTGCAGTTCATCCTGCGCGCGCGCGACCTTGGCTATGCAATGGATGAGATACGGTCATTGTTGTCGCTCACCGATACCGGTGCACAAACCTGCGCGGAGGTTATGGCGAGAACCGAACTCCACCTTGAAGATGTCCGCCGCCGCATTGCAGATTTGCAGAAGATAGAGGTGACGCTGGCGACCACGTTAGCCAGATGCGCTGGAGATGACGTTGCCGAATGTCCCATCCTGGAAGCACTCCAGTTTTTACCCCATCAAGGCAATTGACGCCATCTTTGAGGGATTTGATTTCGTGATGTCAGCTTGGAGTATAGCCTAACTGGACGTCAGGGCGGTACTGCGGTTTCTGTCAGATTAGGGTGATAAACGGAATTTGTTGACGAATTTCGTTACGTATCATAGATTTCAACCTGACATTTTGATGGAGAGAGTGCGCAGTGAAGGGGCAACGGATCGGCTATGTCCGGGTCAGCACGTTCGATCAGAATGTGGATCGCCAATTGGAAGGTCAGTCGCTCGATCGGACCTTCACCGACAAGGCATCGGGCAAGGACGTCAACCGCCCCCAGCTTGAGGCTCTGCTCACTTTCGCCCGCGAAGGCGATACCGTCGTCGTCCACAGCATGGATCGGTTGGCCCGCAATCTGGATGACCTGCGCAAGCTGGTCCAGGGCCTCACCAAGCGAGGTATCCGGATCGAGTTTGAGAAGGAAAGCCTGTCCTTCTCGGGGGAGGACTCCCCGATGGCCAATCTGATGCTCTCGGTCATGGGTGCGTTTGCTGAGTTCGAGCGCGCTCTGATCCGCGAACGGCAACGCGAAGGCATTGCGATCGCTCGGCAGCGCGGCGCCTATCGGGGGCGGAAACGGTCGCTCTCGGATGAGATGATTGCCGATCTGCACCGCCGCGTTGCCGCCGGTGAACGCAAGGCGACCATAGCGCGCGACATGGGCATCAGCCGCGAAACCCTCTACCAGTACCTTCGCGCCGCTGCCTGACACCAATGTTCACATTATGTCCGGAAAATCGTTGTTCAGCGTACAAAGCTTGAGGTGACGCCTAGGTCAACACCTTGCTCGCACCGGCGTTTCAAAGCTTGCCTGCGTTACCGGCGCCAAGCGCGGCCCGCGAACCAGAGGGGTACTGCGGCAACTACCGCAAACGTCAAAGTCATGTCCAGGAACTGACTTTTCGGTAGCTTACCAACTAAGCCCAGCACCAGGAGAATCAGAATAGCGGGGGCGCCCCATTCCGGATGCAGCGCGAGCCGAAAAACGTACCACAGTAACCAACAAAACAGCGCCGCGGCCGCCAGGCTGCCTACGATCAGGCCGATTGCTCCGGCCGCAATGAGGATCAACTGCATGCGCCGACTCCTTCCGGCTATATATATCGCATTGCGATAGACACTGCAATTGGAACCTCTTACGAACCCGATCAATCGACGCGCGCGAGTAGCTCGGCCAGCATAGGCCTAAGCCGTACAATCTCCTCGCGATGCGTCTCCGAGAGCTGTTTCAGAAGCGTTCGCGCTTTCTGCGTCAATTCGAGGAGAGCCTGCCGGCCATCGTCCGGTGATGGCCTACGTATCACCAAGCCAAGCGTTTCCAGACGATCGACCAACCCGGTCGCGCTGTGCGGTTTTAAGGCCAGACGCTCCGCGACGTAGCCGACGCTCACGTTTACGGGGGCAGCCCCCCGGATCGCGAGCAGCGCCTGGTGTTGCTGCGGCTTCAAGCCGCAGCTAGCCGCGCCTCGTTCACTGAAAACCAGAAACTGGCGAAGCGCATAACGGAAGTCTGCAAGCGCCGCATAGTCGGCGTCGGCTAACTCATTCCGATCAATCATCACTTATATCCTAGGCGTTGAAGTATATCGTGGCACGATATAGTGGTCGCCCTTTCTGAACCGGCGAGAGTGCATGACGGCTTCCACCATCAACATCCCAAAGCCCAAGCGGCTTGCCGATCATAGCGCCGACTGGCGAATGATCATGCTCGCTGGAGCAGCGGTCGTGGTCGGCACGGGCGCAGCGTTCGGTGCCTGGATCCTCCTAAAGCTGATCGCATTTGCCACCAATCTGTTCTGGTTCGGCAGGATATCGGCCGCGCCTGCTGAAATCATGGACGCGAACGTCGGCCTTGCAGTGGTCGCGATACCGGTCATCGGTAGTCTTCTGATCGGCCTGATGGCGCGTTTCGGCTCGGAGAAGATCAAAGGGCACGGCATTCCGGAAGCGATCGAGGCCATTCTATACGGCGAAAGTCGCCTGTCGCTCAAGGTTGCGGTTCTTAAACCACTTTCCTCGGCGATCTCGATCGGCAGTGGGGGTCCGTTCGGGGCCGAAGGTCCGATCATCATGACTGGTGGTGCGATCGGATCCCTGTTTGCGCAATGCTTCCACCTGAGCGCGGCCGAGCGGAAGACCCTGCTGGTCGCAGGCGCCGCAGCGGGGATGACCGGCATCTTCGGCACGCCCATCGCCGCCATCTTGCTGGCGATCGAGGTTCTGCTGTTTGAGTGGAAGCCCCGCAGCTTCGTGCCTGTAGTTGTCGGAACGCTGGTAGCGTTTGCCTGGCGGCCCATGCTGCTGGGAGCCGGACCGATCTTCCCGTTCGCGGCGGTTCCTGTGCAGGCGTGGTGGCCTACGGGGGGATTAGCCCTCGGGATAGGTGTTTTGGTCGGGCTAGAGGCGGCGTTGCTGTCGGCGATGCTCTACCGGGTCGAGGACGCGTTCCACCGGTTGCCGGTGCATTGGATGTGGTGGCCAGCGTTGGGTGGCATCGTCGTTGGGATTGGGGGTTTGATCGATGCCCGTGTTCTTGGCGCGGGCTATGCGAACATCCAGGCACTGCTCGACGGATCATTGGCGGTGCGGGTCATCCTCGCGTTGTTGGTCGTGAAGGCAATCGTCTGGCTGGTCGCGCTGGGATCGGGAACGTCGGGCGGCGTTCTCGCGCCATTGCTAATCATGGGTGGCGCCCTGGGCGCCCTGCTTGGGCAGTTTTTGCCCGGGTCAGTCGGCTTCTGGGCAATGATCGGCATGGCCGCCATGATGAGTGGGGCCATGCGTGCTCCACTGACCGGTGCACTTTTTGCGGTCGAACTAACTGGGCATTTTGATGCCTTGCCGGCGACGATCGCAGCAGCGACGGGAGCCTATGCGATTAGTGTCCTGGTCATGCGTCGGTCGATACTCACCGAGAAAATCGCCCGTCGTGGTCGTCACATCCTCCAGGAGTATACAGTTGATCCGCACGAATTCCTGCAAGCCGAGCAAGTGATGACACCTGCCCCCGCCATGTTGTCGGGTGACATGACGATTAAGGATGCCGTTGCCTATTTCGGGGACGGCGCGACGCACCGAACATATCCGGTGGTTGACGTAGGCGGACGACTGCTGGCGATGGTGTCCCGGGCCGATGCGCTTCGCTGGCGGGTAGAAGGTGAGCTGCCCGACACCTCGCTTGGCGAGGCGCTGTCCGATTCATCGCAGCCGACCGCGTACCTTCACTCGCCGATCGGCGAAGTTGATGATTTGATGGTCGAGAGCGGGGTTGGACGCATTCCTATTGTCGAGGTCGGCACCAATCGGGTGGTTGGCATCCTCTCGCGACACGATCTGCTCAAAGTCCGCAGCGCCCGCAAACGCGCAGAGATCGACCGAACATAGCCAGACTGGCGCTGTGAATTCCCGATAAAGATCAGATTATCCGGGGGTCAGGTGAACTGAACAATGAAGCTGTCATTCTCTTTCGTACCTATTCTCGCTGGCGCGACATTGCGCGACCGCCTCTTTGCGTGCGTCGGTGCATTGATCGGCGTTGCGCTCACCAGCCTCATGAGCGCCATAGCCCTGCACGACTGGACATCGCTCCCGTTGCTGGTGGCGCCGATCGGCGCCTCCGCGGTGCTGGTCTTCGCCGTCCCAGCAAGCCCGTTGGCCCAACCCTGGTCGGTGTTGGGCGGCAACGTCGTATCAGCGTTGGTCGGCGTAGCTGCTGCCCGCCTCGTGCCTATACCGTATCTGGCGGTCGGGGTTGCCGTTGGCGGGGCGATCCTCGCCATGTCGCTGCTTCGCTGTTTGCATCCGCCCGGTGGAGCGGCCGCGCTGACGGCCGTGATCGGTGGGCCAGCCGTGCTAGGAGCTGGTTACGCGTTCCCGTTCGTGCCGGTCGGGGTCAATTCTCTGATCTTGATCCTTGCCGGCATTATTTTCCATAGAGCCTCGGGCCACTCCTATCCTCACCGTCCAATCCCGATCGTCGGTCACGAGATGACCACAGCCGGATTGGGCGTGCCGCATCCCGCAGATATCGACCTTGCACTCGCCGACCTCGGGGAGACCTTCGATGTAAGTCGGGAAGATCTTGACCTGCTGTTTCGACGAGTTGAATTCCACGCAGCAAAGCGTGCAACAAGATAAACCGGCGCAAGGGGGGAACCGCGATGAACACCATGGGAAGCGCCCTTTCTGATCGGCAAGCGATCTGGGCGTTCGTGCTTGGCTGTTTGGCGGTCACAGCAGGCGTTGGCACACACCTGCCGATGTTCTCGATGGCGCAACAAATGCACTATCATTTGGCGGGTATGCCTATGACGAAATCAATGGTCGTCGTCATGGTTCTCATTGTGGGTGGCCTTTTCGTGGCAGCCTATGGACTCTTGCCACGAAACTTAAGCGAGCACCGCACGTCCACCGCCAACATCGTTGTCGCCGCACCTGAGGACGCCCAACTGAGCGCAGCTCACTTCGGTCTTATGGCCGTCCTCGTGGTCGCGCTGGTTGTAGACGTAATGAAGCCCGCTGCGCTCGGGTTCGCGATCCCCGGCATGACTAGCGAGTATGGCGTATCGAAATCGACAGCGTCTCTCGTCGCCTTCTTTGCCCTTGTTGGAACGGTAGTCGGCTCGGTGGTATGGGGATTCCTGGCTGACATTTACGGGCGCAAGGCGACCATTTTGCTCTCGGCCGTGTTCTTTGTGGGCACCGCGATCTGCGGCGCGATGCCAAGTCTCGCCTGGAATATCGCCATGTGCTTCATGATGGGGGCAGCGGCTGGAGGCATGCTGCCGGTCACGTATGCCCTGCTCGCCGAGATGATGCCGTCTCGTCACCGGGGGTGGGCCTTGGTGCTGGTTGGCGGTCTGGGCGCGGTTGGCGGCTACTTCGCGGCAAGCGGAGCATCTGCTCTCTGGCAAGGCACGTTCGGTTGGCGCATCTTATTCCTTTTAAACCTGCCGACTGGCTTGCTACTGATTGTGCTCGGCAATTTTATTCCCGAATCTGCGAAGTTCCTGATCGCACGCGGACGAATAGCGGAAGCTGAGAAAGTCATGCAGCGGTTCGGGGCAACGGCGCGTAAGGTCACCGCTCCGTCGCGGCCGTACCGTTCGCCTCCCTTGGCGCTCACTGGATTCCACTTATGGGGCAAGCTTGCGGCGTTGAGCCTGGCAGCATTTTGTTGGGGGCTGATCAATTTTGGGCTTCTTCTATGGTTGCCAGGTGATCTCCAAGAAAAGGGTTACACGGTTACTGTCGCAAGCACGCTGCTGGCAAAGTCGGCGCTGATCTCGTTTCCCACGGTCTTCCTTTGCGCGTTTCTTTATAGTCGATGGAGCACCAAATGGTCGCTCGTGACGATGATCGCGATCACGATGCTGGGGCTTGGCCTCGTGCTTCGTTTGGAGTTGGCGGGGCATGGCAATCCGGTGCTGCCGGTATCATTGCTTATTGTGGGATCGAACGGCATTCTCGCGACATTGCTGCCCTATGCGGCTGAAAGCTTCCCGCTGAATGTACGTGGCCGCGCGACCGGATGGGTAGCAGCTTGCACCAAGGCCGGGGGAGTTGGCGCCCAAGGGCTTGCTATCGCGGCACTCGTGCCGAGCATGGGCTCGGCGGCCATCGCGATTATGCTGCCGACCGCTCTTGCGCTGGCACTGATCGCCCGGTTTGGTCGTGAGACCCGCGGAACTGATCTGCGCGACCTGGACGCCGACAGCGGGCCGTTCGGGCAGGGCTCCGAACCGAGGACCACTTAGTCTTCGATTAACTTGGGCTAGCTCCGATGTCGAAAAAGTCCGCTCTCCGGTGCCCAGCGCATAGGCTTCGTTTTTGGGAAAGCTGGATTGAGTCGTTCACCCTGCAAGCGACATTAGATTCAATCTGGTGGGGGCATTCTGAAGCAGGGTTCTGACCCCGCGAACCTGCGGAATGGCAATGGCATCGAGAGGGTGTCACAACCCCTACCAACCGCATTTGCCATGAACAGCAGCCTGTCAGCTGATCTTCGATTTCGGAAGCGCCTCCACAAACGCTCGATATGGGGCACGTAGCTGTGACGAGCCGATCTAAGCTGTCACCTGGGAACGAAATCTGTTTCACGGGCACGGTGTATCAAAATTGATACATAAGGCATGCAGCATTGCTGGCGGTTAGGTAATTGGCCTTATTTGAGGTTAGCGTGCAAGCGGGGCTCCGCCGTTTCCCTTATGGGTTTCAGCGACTTTTTCTGCATATCGATCGGCCAGCTCACGATGAATGGCAGCAACGGCTCGATCGGTCGATGTATCTGCTAATTTTCGTTCTTGCTTTTCGCGGTTGATGTAGAACTCCGGATCGTTGTCATCAGACATTTTTCTCTCAATCCTATTGTAGGAATGCTGGCGGAGGGTATTTTATGTTCAATTGCGTGAGAGCAGTATCGACATATACTGCTACTAAATCCAAACCATGCTGATCTAAATCGTGGAGAGCTTCTATTAAACGAGATCGTATCACCTCGATCGGTATTTCCGACGGATCGGACATTTGTTGTCCTCCCTTAGGCTAGAATCTATCCGCGCTGTCACTTGGTGCGCAATCGACAATAGGAAGCATAACCCAGCAGCCTATCGAATTCAAATGTGCTTGTAACTATTTGAAATTGATGTGCTTTGTCTATCGTCGATACTCAGGCTGTTCCAGTATGCAGGTAGTCAGGATTAAATCCAGCTACCTCCCCTAATCGCTTCGCATCAAGAAGCGTTAGTGTGCGATTTTGAAGTTGCATCAGACCTTCGTCCCGTAGTCTTTTGAGTATGCGGTTCACATGCACGGCAGTCAGGCCAAGAGCGTCACCAAGTTGCTCCTGCGTCAGCGGTAAATCGAACTCGTCTTTTTTAAGCAAACTCAAGTGGGACATGCGAGCGTGAAGCTCACATGCCTGATGAGCAACCCGCGCGTAGGCATCACGGCGCCCTAGATTCACGACCCAAGCTCGAAGTACGGCCTCATCAACTAAGGCAGCCCGCCGGAACGCTTGAGCCAGTTCCGGCTGATCACGTATCATGGCAATCAAAGTATCGGGACTTGCCAGAGCAACCGTCAAGGGAGTGAGCGCGACTACACTGTGATCCATCTTTTTAAAGACTGTAATCTCGCCGTTGCAGAAATCGCCTGGAAGCAAAAACGCCGTGATCTGCCGGGAGCCGTCAGGCAGGACTTTGTAGCGAGCGGCCCATCCATCAAGTACTATATAGACGTGCGCGGGGCTGTCGCCTTCGCGCACAACATCCATACTCCTGTTCACAGTCTGCTTGATTTCGCAAACTGCATACAGGGATTGGTGATCGTCAGCCGACAGCATGGCGCCCATTTGGAATTTAGCAATCAATGGATTCATCAGGCCCTCTAACATGATCCATGTTAGCACAATCAATTCAGCAATAAAACTTGTCTGCCGCTTTCATCGGATCGGACCCAAAGGCGGAAGGTCCGCTTTCACCCAAACCTCGCCATTCCCGAAACTCGGTTCCCGGGGAAGGCGTGACCTTTCTCGATCATCAACCATCACGAGATCGCCGACGATCCTGGTCGCGAGGCTCGGGGCTTCGGCCGCGACATTCCCGCCGGCTTCCTTTGCTACCCGGCAGCACAGGCCGCTGACATAACGGCCTTCAAGGCAACCGTGGTTCCCGTCGGCGAGGATCAAGCGCCGATCATCGAGCAGACCAACAAATTGGTCCGTCGCCTCAACGGCCAGATCGGACACGCTCTGTTACCCAAGGCCCGGGCGCTGATCCCGGCAATGGGACGATTGCCTGGCATCGACGGCAAGGCGAAGATGAGCAAGTCGCAGGGTAACGCGATCCCGCTGTCAGCGAGCGACGCCGAGATCGAGGCGGCGGTGCAGCACATGTATACCGATCCGAACCATCTGCGTGCGACCGATCCAGGACAGGTGAAGGGCAACGTGGTGTTCACTTACCTCGATGCCTTCGACGCCGACGTGGAAGCGGTAGCCGAGTTGAAAGCGCATTATCTCCGTGGAGGGTTGGGGGACATGGCGCTGAAGCGCTGGCTGACTGCCATTCTTCAAACGATCGTCGCGCCGATCCGGGAACGCCGGGCCGCACTGAGCGCCAGGCCCGACATGATAATGGATATTCTGCGCACTGGCGTGAAAAAGGCCGCCAAGTCACCGAACGCACCAATGCGGAAATCACCGGGGCTTGGGGTTATTCCAGCTATAGCAGTTGTGCTTGTCAGGTTTACCGAAACCGGCGACAGACTGTAAGAAAACTCGTTGGCGCGCCGCACCTGACGTTCTTTCTCGTCGAGACTGATCAGAGGGCGCTGCAATCCGGTTTTGCTTCTGTACCAGCGCTGAGATAATCGCGGAGGCATTGAAATCGTTGGCAAAAAGGGCCATCGATACGCAATGCGCGAAAGCCTTCATCTGACCGCGATAGCTCACACACAAGGCATACAGGCGGGGAAAGCAGGAAAGACACCGTTGGACTGCCCGTGGCCCACCCAAAATTACGAAGCATGCCAAGCGTGGTTCGCAGGCTACAGTGTAGCGGTTATAGCAACGTACGCTCAACAGCATGCCATGCGGACTAGAGATTTAGCATCCGGCCGGGCGCAAGTAGCTTGAACCGCAGCGTTGCTGCGCACAGGGGTACGGAATAGCATCGTGCACTGAGCTGAAGTTAACTGGACAACGGTTGCCTCAGTATGTCCGCTACCTTCATGCACAGGGCTTCGATCGTAAAGGGCTTGGTCAGTAACTCCATGCCCGGCTCCAAGTGCCCGTTCCCGACCGCCGCGTTTTCGGCGTAGCCGGTAATAAACAGCACCCTCAGGCTGGGCCGCAGCGCTCTGGCGGCATCGGCCACCTGTCGGCCATTCATCCCATTGGGCAAGCCAACATCCGTGATGAGCAAGTCGATCCTGGCACCCGATTGCAGAACCTTGATCCCGGCTGCGCCGTCGCCGGCGCCGATCACGGTGTACCCCTGCTCGTCCAGCACCTCGTCGATCAAGTGCCTGATGGTCGCCTCGTCATCGACTACGAGAACAGTCTCGCCGCTGCCCTTGATCTCCTTTGAAGAAGCGTCGTCAACAGCGTCATGCGGAGCGTCGCCATCATACCTGGGCAGGTAAATGCAGATGGTCGTGCCCATGCCAAGTTCGGAATATATCCGGACCTGTCCCCCCGACTGACGGGCAAAACCGTACACCATCGAGAGGCCAAGACCCGTACCCTGCCCGATTGGCTTGGTCGTGTAGAATGGTTCGAATGCACGGGCGATGACTTGCGGTTCCATTCCAGTGCCGGAGTCAGTGACGCAGATCGATAGGTACTCGCCAGGGTCCATATCGTGCAGAAGCGCCGCACGTTGATCGAGGCGCTTGTTGCCCCCCTCGATGGTAATGCGCCCGCCCCCCGGCATGGCGTCGCGCGCATTGATGCACAGGTTGAGCAAGGCGCTTTCCAACTGTGTTCCGTCAATCATGGCCGGCCAGAGATCCACCGTGTCGACGATATCCACGATGGTTTCCGGCCCAACCGTGCGGTGTAGCAATTCGTCCATGCCGCGAATGAGGCGGGACACGTCCGTAGGCTTGGGATCGAGCGTCTGACGCCGTGAGAAGGCCAGCAATCTCTGAGTCAACGAGGCAGCGCGACGGCCAGCACCTTGCGCTGCCGAAATGAAGCGATCGAGGTCATCCGTACGCCCACGCGCCAACCGCATCTGGAGCAGTTCCAGATTGCCCATCATTCCCGTGAGCAGGTTGTTGAAGTCGTGAGCCAGGCCGCCCGTGAGTTGACCTACCGCCTCCATCTTTTGGCTCTGCCGCAGCATCTCCTCCCGGTTCTGTTCCTCCGTTATGTCACGGCCGACCGTGTAGAAGATGCCGCTCGCTGGATCGGCGTCGGGAACGGCAGACCAGGCAAAGGCGACCGGCGTGCCGTCCGCCTTCAACAGACGAACATAGAATTGGTGAACCAACTCGCCTTGCATCAGGGTTTCGACCACATCCGCCGTTGTTGCGAGGTCGTCGGGATGGATGATTTCGGCGAAGGGACGACTAGTCAGCTCTTCATGCGATCGATCGAGCACAGCCGCCCACGCGGGATTGATCGTCTTTAGATACCCGTCGAAAGTCGCAACGCCGAAAAGGTCGCGTGTCATCTCGAACAGTCGATCACGTGCGGCCGATGCCTCCCGATCGGCAATCACCCGCTCCGTCGTTTCAGTGCAGGCGCAGAACAGCCCCTCTACGTCACCTGGTTCGCCACGGACGGGCGTGTAGCTGAATGCGAAATGCGCCTCCCGGGGTCGGCCTGGCCGATCAAGCTCAAGCGACAGATCAGCCATATGGACGGGCTCACCTCTCGCAACCGCATCGAACAGCGGCGTCAGCTCCTCCTGTACCTCGGGCCAAACGTCGAAGAATGGGCATCCGAGAGCGTCGGGGTGCCGATCTGCCAGCATCGGGGCGTAGCCGTCGTTGTAGAGCAGAATATGATTGGCACCCCAGCCGATAAACATCGGTTGATCCGCAGCGAGAAGGACACCTACAAGCGTTTTCAGCGGTTGAGGCCAATCATCTGGACGTCCAAGCGCCGAAGCGGCCCAGTCGTATGCTCGCATTGCCGCGCCCATACGCCCGCCGCCCATCAACACATCGAATTGCAACGACTTACCTCGCCCACGCTTCCATTGCGTTATGATAGAGACGTCTTCGGCGCACGCCTAGCGCTTCTTCGACGGCTGCCAGCATGGTGTTACAACCTGCTGAAACAGCCGCGGACGGTTGTGACATCGTCTCGACTCCATCACCTTTTTGCGGCGTTGCCGGGGTCATGACTGCCGCACATGCGCTGCCCCATTGATCGAAACAATCGATCACGCGCGATCGTGTCCCACCGCGTGGTGTAGCTTCAGCGGCGTAGCCGCCTTGATCTCCGGGCATAGCCGGGTCGATCACGCCGCCATGGACGACAACG
>NZ_JACIAP010000026.1:0-25669 GCF_014194875.1 Sphingomonas sp. BK481
CCATCGGCCGCATCGTGGACCTCTACTCACCCCAGGAATGCTCGAACTATTTTGCAGCCGCTGGTTACGATGCAGACTGATCAGAAACCGCTCTAGGCCGCGTTCGTGGTCTGTAGGGCAGGCATGCCCCTTCTCCGTCAAGTATTCACTTTAAGCGCGTCAGGTTTAGTCATTGCGGCAGGCAGCCAGATCACGACCGTCGGCGTAACGGCCGGTCTTGCGCAGCTTCGCATCTGTGTCATCTCGCCCCTATCGAGAATGTCCGCTTGAGGGAGGAGGCACCGGATAAGACCGCTATCGACCGACTGTGGAAGGGCGGCTTCGTGACGTCCGCTCGCCCCTCGAGAATGGCACGACGTTGGAGTTGGCTGCACATACCGCGGTATTGGCGATTTCCCGCTCTCGCTTGCCCCTGCGCCCGCCGCTTCGGCGTTCGTTTATCGAGCTATATTGCCTTAGCCTCCATCCCGACGCCGACCATCGGCTTGATCTGCTGCGGTGTGGCATGAAGCGTTCTGAGGGCGCTCAGCTGACAGATGGGGTCGACGCCATACATCTCGTCCTGGTTCAACGGCTTGGTGTCAGGGGTGGCCTAACTGGCGCCGCGACCTAAAAGAGCCCGATGGCTGGCCTGTTCAATCGTCTCTTACCGTCCAAACGCTGGACGCCGTCGCGGTATCGGGCGTTGCTGCGCGCGCGCGGGCCGCGATCGACGCAGTTCCGGACGCGGGGTGCGATCCTTGCGGGGGCGATCCTGATCGGGATCGTCGCGACGCTATTTGCGGAGGCGGCCGATTGGGCGGGCGAGGTTTTCAGCGACTTTGCAAAGACATGGCATTGGTTGCCGCTGGTCACGACGCCGCTGACGTTCATGGGGCTGGTCTGGCTGACCCGTCGCTATGCGCCGTTCGCGCGGGGATCCGGGATTCCTCAGGTGATCGCGGCGCAGGCCAATCCGAATGATGCGACCGGCACGTTGATCTCGATCCGGACGGTGGCGGCCAAGGCGGTGCTGACGATCGGCGCGGTACTGGGTGGCGCATCGGTCGGCCGGGAAGGACCGACCGTCCAGCTGGCGGCGGCCGTCATGGGATTTACGCACCGTCTCGTCCGCGTGCCGTTGCGGGGCGGGGTCCTCATCGCCGGTGGTGCCGCAGGCGTCGCGGCGGCGTTCAACACGCCGCTCGCCGGGCTGCTGTTTGCGATCGAGGAGCTCGCATCCGCCTATGAGCAAAGGGTGACGCTGCTCGTCCTTGCCGCGATCGTGATCGCCGGGATGGTCGCGCAGTCGGTGCAGGGCGACTATATCTATTTCGGTGCGATCGGCGCGCATATGCCGCTGCTGTCCGCGCTGATCGTCGCGCCGGTCGCGGGCATCGCGGGTGGCATGACCGGCGGGCTGTTCTCGCGCATTCTCCTGGCGATGGCGGTCAGCCGCAATCGCGTGACGGGATGGACGCGCGCGCATCCCGTCACGTTCGCCGGTGTCTGCGGGGGCGTCGTTGCGGTACTCGGCGTCGTGACAGGGCTGACGTGGGGAACCGGCTATGCCCCGGCGCGCGCGATGATCGTCGGCGTGGATGCGCCGCTCTGGTTCGGGCCGGCCAAGCTGGTCGCCACCGCCGCGACGGCGATCGCGGGCCTGCCGGGCGGGATCTTTGCGCCGTCGCTCGCCGTCGGCGCTGGCGTCGGCAATCTGCTGCGCGAGATCTTCCCCGGCGAGCCCGCCAGCGCGATCGTGATCCTGGGCATGGTCGCCTATTTCGCGGGCGTCGTCCGCGCGCCGCTCACAGCGGTCATCATCCTGTCGGAGACGACCGCGAGCCGCGGCCTGATGCTGCCGATGTTCGCGACCGCGTTCATCGCCGATGCGGCCAGCCAGTGGGTATGCCGCGAGAAGCTTTACCATGGTCTATCGAAGACCTTCGCCATGACGGAGACGACCCGATCCACCTGAACCCTGCAAAATTCGGAACGCTCCCCCGGGCGTGGATGGCCAAGGCCACCGAAAGCGTCGACCATGACGGCATCCTGCGACAGATTGCCGAGGAAGCGGGGTGGTCGGGACGCTACGCCTTCCTGATCGTCATTTCGGCCGCGATCTCGTTGCTCGGGTTGCTGATGCCCTCGGTCGCGGTGCTGATCGGCGCCATGCTGCTGTCGCCGCTGATGATGCCGATCATCGGCCTGGGTTTCGGCATCGCGACGCTCGACTTCCACGAGATACGCCGCGCGGCGACCGCGTTGATGCTGGGGGCGGCCATCGCGGTGGCGCTGTCGGTCGTGCTGATCCTGCTCTCCCCAGTCCAGACGATCACGAGCGAGATCGCCGGGCGGACGCAGCCGACGCTGTTCGACCTGCTCGTCGCGCTGCTGTCGGCCATCGCAGGCGGCTATGCGCTGATCCGGGGGCGCGGGGGTACGGTCGTCGGCGTGGCGATCGCCATCGCCCTGATGCCGCCGCTGGTGGTGGTCGGGTTCGGCATCGCGACGTGGAACTGGGTGGTATTCTCGGGCGCGTTGTTGCTGTTCCTCACCAATGCCATCACCATCGCGCTGACCGCCGCACTCGTCGCGCGCTGTTACGGGTTCGGCAGCCACCTGTCGCCGCACCATACCGGGTGGCAACTCGTGCTGTTCGCGGTCGCGATCGGGGTGCTGTCCATTCCCCTTGGTGCCGGTCTGCGCCGGATCGCGTTCGAGGCGGTCGCCCAGCGGCAGGTGCGCGATGCACTGGGCGAGGATTTTCCCCCGGGCGCGCGGCTGAGCCAGGTCGAGATCGACCATGGCGCGAACCCGGTCCGCGTTCGCGCGGTCATGCTGACGCCGCGGATCAAACCGGGCGCGGATCGCAAGCTCGCTGCGGACCTTCGCCAACGATTGTCGCGGCCGGTCGATGTCCATGTCGACCAGGTCCGCATCTCGCCCGAGACCGGCGCGGTCGAGGCGGCGCAGATCGCGCGGGCGGGCAATGGCGATGCGCTGCGCGTTGCACGCGAGCGCGATAGGGCGATCGCGGACGTTGCGCTGATCGCGGGCATTCCCGTTTCATCGGTGCAGCTGGATTCGGCGGCGCGAACGATCCGCGCGACGGCGGCGCCCCTGACGGGGCTTGGCATTGCGGGCTATCGCGATCTGGAACGTCGTGCGGACGCGGTGGTCGCCGATTGGCATGTCAGTCTCAATCCCCCGAACGACGTGGCCTTGCCGGACGTCGGTATCAAATCCGGCGTCATCGACGATCAGACGCTCGGCGACGCAGCCTGGGTATCCGCCCGGTTCGCGCGGGCGGTCGACGTGCTGGGCGGAACCCTGCGTCAGCGCACAGCGATAGCACAGGGTATCGTCGCACGAGAGGGCAGGGCGGCCGCCGGGCGTGCGGGCGGTCGCTTGCGCCTGATATGGTCAGTCGACACGGACTCATCTCCGGCGGAAACAGGCGAGCGCGGCGCATAGCCGCTCCGGCGGGAAAGATTGCACGGATGTAATGTTCGAAACAGGCTGCGCCCATCATCCGGGTCCAGGAAGGAGCATCTGCTTCTAACTGAACAAGGACATGGATCGTGATATTCAAGCGTCGCCTGACTGTACGTCCAATGATCGCTGCCGTCGCGCTTGGCACAACCGCACTCGTCGGCGTCGCGGGTGGGGCGATCGCTGCGGACGACGGTCGCGTAAATATCGCCGACCGGTTCATTGCATCCGGTCCTGCTGCCGTCGCGTCGACGGGTGTGCACGCCTCTTTGTCGGATATGGTCGAGGCCGTAGGACCGAGCGTCGTTCAGATCCAGGTCAAGCCCGCGGCTCTTCAGGCGTTGCCATTCGAGCCGACCCAGTTCGGCTCAGACGATAGCGAACTGGCCGATCGTCTGGGGCAGCTGTTCGGCTTTGGCATGCAGGATCGTCACGGGCAATTCGAAGCGCCGCAGCGGCAAGGCCCGCAGCGCGGATCGCTCGGTTCGGGGTTCATCGTCGATGCTTCCGGGATCGTCATCACGAACAACCATGTCGTCAACGGCGCGGACCGCGTCACCGTTCAGATGTCGGACGGACGGGAGTTTTCCGGTCGCGTCCTGGGCCGCGATGCCAAGATCGATGTCGCCGTGGTGAAGATCGACGGGAAGGGCAGATTCACCCCGATCAAATGGGGTGACAGCGATCATATCCGGGTAGGCGATAGCGTGTTTGCGGTCGGCAGTCCCTTCGGTCTCGGCAATACCGTGACGTCCGGCATCGTGTCTGCCCGCGGCCGTGAGATCGGGGCCGGGCCCTATGACGATTTCCTCCAGGTCGACGCTGCGATCAACAGCGGCAACTCGGGCGGGCCCTTGTTCGATGGGGCAGGCCGGGTCGTCGGCGTGAACACCGCCATCTTCTCGCCGACGGGCGGTAACGTGGGCATCGGCTTTGCGATACCCGCCGCAATGGCACGCAAGGTCGCGCTTCAGATTGCGCAAAACGGCCACGTGTCGCGGGGGCGGATCGGCGTTTCCTTGCAGGACATGTCACCGGAGATCGCGCGTGCGATGGGCTCGGACGTCACCAAGGGCGCGCTTATCGCCGAAGTCGAAGATGGCGGGGCCGCTGCCCGATCCGGCCTGCATCGCGGCGACGTCGTTCGACGCTTCGGATCCAGGCCGGTCGATAACGGGCGCGACCTTGCCCGGGCCGTAGCAGAGGCTCGGATCGGTTCGATCGTCCCGACGCAGGTGGTGCGTGACGGCCGTCAGGTCTCCCTGAACCTGCGCATCGCCAGCGAAACGTCGGGCCAGTCCTGAGCGTGTGGAACCGGGGGGCGGTACACGCGTCCGCTCCCTGAACACCTGAAAAGGATTATCGCGCGCTTGAAGCTGCTCCTGATCGAAGACGATGCACAAACCGCTGAGTATGTCCGCCGCGGGCTGGTGGAGCTCGGACACGCGTCGGATCATGCCGCCACCGGTATCGACGGTCTCACTGCGGCTATCATCGGCAAATACGATGCGATCATTCTGGACCGGAACCTGCCCGGGCTCGACGGACTTTCGGTGCTGAAGTCGCTGCGCGCAAAGGGTGACCAGACGCCGGTGCTGCTTCTGTCCGCGCTGGGGCAGGTGGACGACAGGATCGCAGGGCTTCAGGCCGGCAGCGACGATTACCTCGCCAAGCCGTTTTCGTTCGGCGAACTCGTTGCCCGTCTGGAGGCGATCGTGCGGCGGCGCAGCGATACCCACGCCACGCAAGGTACCAGGCAGACGGGCTCGTTGACGCTCGACCTGCTCGGCCGCACGGCCATGCGCAACGGCAGACGTATCGAACTGCTCAACAAGGAGTATCAGCTGCTCGACTATCTGACCCGCCATGCCGGGCAGGTGGTGACGCGTACGATGCTGATCGAGGCGATCTGGGATTATAACTTCGATCCGGGGACGAATGTCGTCGATGTCCATGTCAGTCGTCTGCGTGCCAAGATCGACGGTCCGGAGGATGTCCCGATGATCAGAACGGTGCGCGGCTCCGGCTATCGACTGGATGCTGTATGACGATGCGCTTGCCGTCGACGGCCGCCCTGCGCGGCGCGCTCTGGATCACGCTGATCGCACTCATCGCAACGGGGATCGCCCTGAGCGTTCAATATGTCCAGACGATACGCCTGCTCGACGCGCGTGCCCAGGCGGCAGTCGACGACGAGACGGCGGGCCTTATCGAGCGCTATCAGAGTGAGGGCCCATTTGCCGTCGCGCAGTCTGTGTCGCGTGCGGTCGGGCGCCCGCGCGTCACCGATTTCATCTATCTGATGACGGACGCGTCGGGACAGCCGGTTGCGGGCAATCTCGCCAAATGGCCTGACGAGATCGACCGCACGGGGTATCGCACCTTCGAGACCCAGGTCGCGACGACACGCGGCAGGGTGTTCGAACGACAGGTCGCCGCGCGCACGGTGCTTCTCGGCAACGACTATCGACTACTGGTCGGCAGCCTCTCGGACGATCGCCGCCTGCTGCATGACCGCTATGTATCGGCACTGGCCTGGTCACTGACCGCCACCGGAGTGATCGGCCTGCTTTTCGGCTTCTGGTACAGCCGGCGCGGGCTTGCCTTTCTCGATGCCGCCAGCACGGCCGGCGATCGTTTCCGGGCGGGACATCTTGACGAGCGCTTGCCCGTGACGGGGCGCGGCGACGAATATGACCGGCTTGCAGCGACGCTGAACCATGGCTTCGCGGAGATCGAACGCCTGGTGGATTCGCTGCGAACCGCGACGGATGCGCTTGCTCATGACCTGAAGACGCCGCTGACGCGGATCCGGTCTCGGCTCGAGCTTGCAGCACTGGGCGGGGGGCATGGTGACGCGACATCGGATATGCGCAGCGATCTCGACGCCCTGCTTCGCACGATCGACGATACGCTAAGACTGGCCCGTGCCGAGACGACGATGGCCAGCGAGTTCGGTCCTGTCGATCTGGCCGCAATCGTCATCGAGGCCGTGGAGCTTTTCGAGCCCGTGGCGGACGATCGCGGACTGGATCTGACAATCGAAACGACGCCGGTGACCATAAGGGGCGTTCGTTCGCTGTTGGGGCAGATCGTCGCCAATCTGCTCGACAATGCGATCAAATATACGCCGCCCGGCGGGTCGATCCGCGTGACTCTTGGGCATGAGATCAATGGGTTCACGCTCGTCGTGGCAGATACGGGACCGGGTATACCGGCTGACCAGCGCGAGCATGTCGTGACGCGCTTCGTTCGGCTCGACACGAGCCGGCATTCCGAAGGTTCTGGCCTTGGTCTCAGCATCGCACAGGTCGCGGCCCGCGTTCATGGCGCATCGCTGACATTAACCGACAACGCGCCGGGTCTTCGTGCGGCGGTACACTTCCCGAGGACACAGGAAATCGTCAGTTGAGACGCCGTCAAACATGACAGCTTCATGAACTTATCGCGAGCCAGGACCCAAAACATCTGAGTGATGTTGGTGGCTCAAGGTCGGCGCCGGGTCGTCCTCATGATAGGGGGCTCCCTGGTGGATCAAACCGCTTTCCTGATCGGCTTCAGCGTGATGTCGGTCGCGTCGCTGGCCATATATGCGACAGGTAAGAAGACGCAGCCGTCGGGCCATCATACGCTCCTGCACGCCAGCGTGCCGTTCATCGCGGCGACCGCGTATCTCGCAATGGCCTTTGGCATCGGCACGCTTATCAACAGCGACGGTTCGCTGACATATCTGGCACGCTACGTGGATTGGTCCGTGACGACGCCGATCCTGTTGTCGGGTCTCGTGCTGCTGGCTTTTTACGAGCATGGAAAGACGGGTGAGCTTGGTGGGTATCTGACCTCGGTCATCGTGCTCGATGTCTTGATGATCGTCACGGGGCTGATATCGTCGCTTGCCGCACCATCGATGGCGAAATGGATCTGGTACGGATGGTCCTGCGTCGCGTTTCTGGGCGTCCTGTATCTTCTATGGGGTCCGCTGCGATCACTGGCTCTCAGCCGCGGCGCCGCCTTGGGAACGGCCTATGGCAAGAACCTCACCTTCCTGACCGTCATCTGGTTCCTCTATCCGATCGTCTTCCTGATCGGACCGGAAGGCCTCAAACTGATCACCGATCCTGCATCGGTCTGGGCTTTCCTGGTAATGGATGTGATCGCCAAGGTCGTCTACGCATTCTACGCGGCAGCCACCCTCGACAAGGCGTTGGCGCAGGATGACGGCGAACGCGGCCACCGGGCATGATACGGCGCGCCCCAGCCCTTGGCTGGGGCTTCCTTCTGGCGGGGGCTTTGGTCGCCTCGTTTTGCGTGCTCACCGTACAGCTCGCGTTCGCAGCCCTTGCTGTCGGAGTCGTTGGCATGGCGCACGGTGCCAGTGATCTCGCTATCGTCGAGCATCGGCGGCGCCCGGCATTCCTGATGCTGTACGTATTTGCACTGTTTGTCTGTCTCATGTGGTGGATCGTCGATCCTGCGATCGCACTCCCTGCATTCCTGCTGGCGTCGGCAGTCCATTTCGGCCTTGAGGATGCCCCCGCGAGCAGGTCGTTCGAAAGGATTGCCCGCGGCATAAGCCTGGTCGCCACGCCTGCGACGCTGCACGCGGCAAGCCTCACCCGCATTCTCGATCTTGCCGGAGTTCGAGAGTCCGGTGCGCCGGCCATGGTCAGCATTTTGGCAGTTGCGGGTGGCGTAGCAGCCGTCTGCCTGGTGATCATCGGCGCGGCGCGCCATGATCGACGTCTTCTGGTCGGAACGACCGCGCTTCTCATTCTGCCCCCGCTCGTCGGGTTCTCGGTCGGGTTCTTGGTGCTGCACGCCGTGCCGCAGACGAAAGAGCGTCGAGATCGGTTGCGGTGCGTGACGACCATTGCGTATCTCCGCGCCACGGGCCCGATCCTCGTCCTGGCTGTGCTGCTGGTCGGAATCATGGGCGGAGTGCTGCTGCGATGGGACCCCTCGGGCGTGCGGTCACTCTTTGCCGGCGTCGCGGCACTGGCGATGCCGCATCTGCTGGTGACGCCGTATTTCGACAGGGTTGCGCGGCGATCCGGGTTGATGGGGCTGCCACGTGCCCACAGGGACGTGATGCGTGCTCATGTCCTTGAATGACTTCAGGCTGTCGGCAGAGGCCGCGATGTCGTCGAATCAGATGGCAGCATGCCGCCTGATCGTGCCTCTGGCGGGCCAGTGCCTGCGATAGGCGTCGTTGAATGCCGTCAGGTCGTCGGGATCTTCCATGGACGTCGCCACCCGCTTCGCGTGGCGGTTGGCCCAGTGCTCGATCTCCCGACGCGCAGCCGGCAGGCTTGCGTGCATCGCCGCAAGCGTAGCCGTCAGTCGCAACGACACCTCGACCTCTGCAATCCCTTCGCGCAGGATCGGGCCGAAGGCATCACCGAGCATATCCTCCATGGTTGGCTGGCCGATGTGAACCCGTGGGGAGTCCGGCTCCTTGTCGACACGCGCCGCACCGGGGCTCAGCGTGAGGAACACACGAAGCAGGGCATTGAGAACCTCGATCCCCGTTCCTGGATCATTGGTCGCCGGAGCCAAGGCCCGGCTGGCAATTTCGGACAGCGCAATCAGCCCCAGTCGAGGATCCTGGTCGAACGAGCGATGCCGTTCGATCGTGAACGTCTTGACCAGTTCGCTTCGGATGCCGTCGTCGATCTTTCCCGAGACCTGCAGAAGCGTACGCGCGGGATGCATCATCGCGCCAGGCAGGACATCGACATACACCGTCAGGTCATTGCGGTCAGCGATCGTGCCAAGTGCGGTGATGTCGATATGCGTGACATATCCGGTCTGCACCGCGGTGACTGTGACGGCATCGGCGGGGATGGCGACAGCCGCACGGCCGCCAAGATGAGGGTGTGCAGCAAAATCCTGCATTGCCTGGGTTGCGGCCTCCTCGACGCGGTCGATCACATCGGCCATCCGTCCAAACGCCGTGATATGACCGATCCAGCGCAGCAGCGTGCCGACCACCAGCAGGATGATCAGCACGGTCGCTGCGAACAGGATGATCCGGCCGTCATGGCCATAGGCGCTGGTGTTCAGGCCAACGATCCCGACCATCGAGAAAACAAAGGCGCCGAGGAAGGTCGACAACGCGTTCTGCGACGTCGGATCGCTGACCATCAGCTGGGTCGCACGCGGCGTCGCCAGCTGCGTTGCGGAGGAGTAGGCGCTGACCATTGCGGTCAACGAAAAGGTCGTGACCGCCAGCATGCTCGAGGCCATGATCTGAAGGATCGTGCCGACAGATTGCTGCCCGATATCGGCATCGAACGTGTACGGCAGATACGGCGTGACAAAAGCGGCGAGGATCGCCAGCGCGACGCTGAGCAGGCTGATGATCGCTGCCCGGAACCAGACCTGCCGGACGATCCGGCTCAAAATCCATGTCCATTGCGTCATTTAGCGCTCCTTCAGCTGGCTGGTAGCCGAATAGCCACGACGACAACAGCGCGGTGATCCGGCGGCTCCGCTCGAACTGTCCGCAGATCATCTGTGCGAAGCAAAACAAGCCCCGCCTCGATCACATTCAGCGACTGGCGCCGGGAAGATCTTACCTCGTGACGGGGCGCCGGAGCGTGACCTCCTACTCAGTGCAGCTGTGTCGGATCGATCACGACGTGACGGATTTTGGTACGGTTATGCGTGTAGGTGACGTGGACCAGTCCATCGCGCGTCTGGATCACCGCCGGATAGGCATAGCCGTCGGGTAGCGGCTTGCTCTCGAGTGTCAAAGCGTTGCGCCACCGCACGCCGTCGTCGGACAAACCGATGTTGAGCGGCCAGCGTGCGCCATCGCCCGGCCGCTCGGGTAGATGCGCGCTGTGATTGTAGACGATCAACTGGCGCCCATCGCGCAGTGTCACCGCATCGGTACCCGCATTGGGATTGGGCAGGTCGATCGCCGCGATTGGCGACCAGTTGCGCCCGGCGTCGCGTGACCAGCTCATCGCAAGCGCACCCTGCCGCGTCCGCGCCACCAGCTCCAGTCGGCCGTCGCGGTGAAACAGGATGCTCGGCTGGATCGCCTCGATGTGCATCGGTGAGGCCACCGCGTCGCCGACCTGCCAGCTTCTCCCGCGATCGGTGCTCCGCTCGATCCGGATCGACCAGATATTGGCCTCTGCGCTGCCTTCCTCGCGGCTCGACGGCGACACCCAGCTGCCGTCCGGCGCAACGACGGGCTTGTTCTTGATCGGTCCCAACACGCCATCCGGCAGGCGCTGCGGCCGACTCCAATGTCGTCCGCCATCAGTCGAGCGGATGACCATGCCCCACCACGCCCGCGGATTCGGCCCGACCTTGTAGAAGAGATGCAGGGCACCGTTTGCAGGCTGAAACAGCACCGGGTTCCAGGTCGGAAATCGCTGACCGTCCGCCGACACACCATCAGCGACTGCAACCGGGGTCTCCCAGCGCGTCGCGCCGCGTCGTGCGAACCAGATACGGACGTCAGGCTGGCTTTCGCCGGAACCGCCGAACCAGGCTGCGGCCAGCGTCCGGTCAGGCAGTTCGACGATCGTCGAGGCATGCGCCTGCGGATAGGGCGCATCGGCATATATATATTCCGACGATATGATCGGCGACCGAAGCGGGGCCGCAGCAGCCGACGGGGCATGGCTGATCCGGGCTTGCGCCGCGGCGCTGACCGCGAGTGCGATTGCCGCGACCTTCACCATCTGCGCCAGAAATGCCCTGAATTTCATCGCTGTACCCCAACAACGTTGCGGGTACGCGCAGACCCGTGTTGCGCGAGCCGGATAGCATGGGGTTTCCAACCGAGCCAATGGCGGCTGATGTGCGCGATGGTCCGTGTTCGTGGTCTGCCTGACCGTTCGATTTGGGAGCGCACCGCCCGCGCCATAGTCTAGAAGCGGCGTGGTTCGTGTCCGATCAGGTCGCACGTGCCCCGAAAGCCATAATCACTCATGCCCGTGACCGTGATGCGGCCGCTGCGCCGATCGATCACGAGCCGTGGCTTGTTCAACCCGTTCAGGCGGTAACTCGCGCGGACCGTATCTGGGCTGACCGACACGTCGGACAAATCCCACCATCCCTGATTGCCACGGGAATTGATCGGCGGGATCAGCGACTTGGGTAGCCGGATACGTCCACCACCTGCCCAGGTCTGTACCATGAGCGAGGCATCGAAGACCTCCTTCCTGGTTTCGGTGTACGTGCCGGACTCATAGCGGTCACGATCACGGTTCCAGTTCCAGGTCGTCCCGCTCGCAAAGCCGGTTTTCGATCCGTCCCCAAAACACACGAGCCCGAGTTCGACGTTTCTGCCGTCAACAACAGGTCCTCCCGAAGGATATCGATCCTGACCGCCGCCGGGGCCCGCTGGCGCGCGTCCATAGGCCAGATCGGGGTCATAGTCGGGACGCGGTCGTGGCGCAGCCTGACCACCATGGCCAAGGTCGGGGCGGAGGTTCGCGGGCTTCCTGCAATCGGGGGAGGTGGTCGGCTGGATGGAATTGTAGCGGCCTTCCATCGTCGCAATGCTCACGCACTGGCGGCGATCGGCGTTCCACCAATAGGTATAGACGCGATCGTCGCCTTGCTCACCCCGGATGTTGACGTAGCCGCGTCGTTGCAATTCCATCTCGGCCTGACCTGCACGGGCGCCTACCATGTCCTCGAGACCCGTGGATTGCGCGTGGGCAATCGTGGGAAATGCCAAGCCCATGACAAGGGCGGTCATAGTCGTGGACAGGCCAGACGGACAACGCATCGCGATTCTCCCGCTCGTTCGAAATCACCTCATCATCAGTTGAACGATTGTATAAAAAGGAGGCGACGGCGTCCATCGCTGTCAACGGCGTTCGGCCCCCTACTGCCGATGCGAATTGCGGAGCGAGAATGCTCGCTTGGACCAAAGAGCCGCTTGGTCGGTGCTGGTCTTCATCACATACGGCAGGACCCGCGATAGTGCGTCTTCGGCAAGCACTAGGGGGCTGACTCTAGCACAAGGCAAGCCGTTGCGATCGACGTCCAGATCGAACATGATGAAGCATGGATTTCATGAAGTGGCTCAATTCGCTCGACGAACTTCTGTACGAAGTGATGAGCTGGGTGGTCTTCTTCCCCCTTACGCTTTGGCAGGCGCTCTTTCGACCGATCCGTACAATGGAGGAGATCGAGCGCGAAGCCGCGCTGCCCGACGATGAACGCTACGCGTCGATACTCAGTCCGCCCCTGTTTCTGGCTCTCACGCTGTTGCTGGGGCACAGTGTCGCTACGGCGTTGGGCCAGACCGACGAAATCATCGCCAATCATCATGGTCTGGCCGACCTGGTCAACGACAATGCCAGCGCCCTGGTCCTCCGCGTCGTCGTTTTTGCGGGTTTCCCACTCTTCCTGGCAGCCCGCATGGTGCGCCAACGCAGGATCAAGCTTGATCGCAATTCCCTGCAGCAGCCATTTTACGCGCAATGTTATCCGGCGGCCGTCTTTGCGCTGGGTCTGAGCGTCGGCAGCAGTTTCGGGATGGACCATCATCAAGCGACGCGCATGATTGGACATTGGCTCGTCGGATCGAGCATCCTGAACTTCTGGATCGTCGAAACGCGCTGGTTCGCGCAGGTGTTGGGGATCAGCCTGGTGCGCGCGACCTGGAACGTCCTTGTCGGGCTGCTGGAAGGTGCGACATTTCTGATCGCGGTGGGCTTTTTGTTCACCCGCTAGAGCAGATTTTGCGATCAAGGGAGAACCGCCCGCCCCACGCTTGCCAGGCAGTCCTCTAAGACCTGCGAAAGCATGAACACAGCAATGGCGGTTAGAGCGCACCTCCCTCGGCCAGCGTCTGGAGCTGATCGGCCATCGCGCCCCAGCCGGCTTCGAAGCCCATCGACCGGTGGCGCTCCCACGCTTCATCGGTCCAATGGCGTGCCGCGGCGGTAAAACGCGTGCCGTCCCCGTCTTGCGCGATCTCGAACAGGCCGACCATGAACGGCCCACTGGGCTGCCAACCCGCTGTAAAAGCATCGGTGAATACGAAGCGGCGGTTAGGCTCATAGTCGAGGACTACGCCCTCATTAAGGATCTCCTCACCGTCGGGGCCATGCATGACGACCAGGCTACGGCCTCCGGGGCGCCATTCGATCTCGCGTGCTTCGGCGCGCCACGGTCGCGGACAGAACCACTCCTCGAAGCGATCGATCAATGTCCGCCAGACATCCTCGACGGGGGCAGCGATGCGGCGCTCGACGCTGAGTTCACGAATATTGCTCATCGTTTCTCTCCTCGGCACAATAGGGTTACGTAGCGCTTCAGGTGCCGCACGCTCTCGCGCGCCGCTTGCGGATCACCAGTTGCCTTGGCGACGACGAAACCGCCCTGGAGCACCACTTGAAAGTGGAGCGCGAGGCTCGCTGCATCGACGTCGGCAACGCCATGATCAGCCAGCGCTTCGGCAACGTCGCCTTCGAGCGTGCGCGCATGGCCGACGATTGCCGCCTCAGCAGCGCGCGCAATCGCGGGGTGTGATTGATGCACCTCCTGCGCGAGCGTGCCAGCCAGGCAGGTAAAGGCGTCAGTGCCGCCGTCGATCAGCGCCTCGCGCAGGTCAAGATAGCCCAACACGCGCGCTAGTGCCGCGGGTTCGCGATGATAGTCCGCATCGGCGAAGAGCGGCGTCGTGATCGCCAGCCAGTGGCCGGCGGCGGCCACCCCCAGCGCTTCCTTGGAAATAAAATGGTGGAAGAAGGCGCCCTTGGTGACCCCGGCAGCCGCACAAAGCTGGTCGACGCTGGTGGCCGCAAAGCCGTTGCGGCGGATGAGCGCCACGGCAGCGTCCAGCAGCTTGTCGCGAGCGGTATTGGATGATCCTCGACTCGTCATAGTGCCGGCATACCAACCGGTCGGTATGCCGGCAAGGATCATTAAGACGGTGTTCGGAAGCGATCGTCGCAAAGGTCGGGATTGAAAGTCGGTGCCCCTATCGAATGGTAGGAGCTGAGGGGGGCGAACGCGTCGCGAATGTGCGGGCCCGGGTCCATGCACCCAGCCGTCGGGACCAGTACACAGGTCGTACGCATTCGACCGGGATTGCCTAAAACGCTATTCAGCGCAGGTCGCCCTGCCGTTGGGGTCAAGGGCACAAGCAGCCACCCTTATAAGCGCGATAATGGCGGCTGCAGTGCGACCTGGAAGCCCATGGCTAAAGCGCACGGAATGATCAGAATCTATATCTGCTAACTCAGGCCAGTGGCGGATAAGCCGTGTACGTCCGGAAACCTCCCCCGATCGACACGGCCTATCCACCCACCGACGGAGCTTACGTCGCCTGGTTCGACGATACCGGCTTGGCGGTGACGTCGAAGCGGTCGGCGTTCATGACCTTCACCCAGGCACGGATGAAGTCGCGCACGAACTTTTCCTCGTGACCGTTCTCGGCATAGACCTCGGCCGTCGCGCGCAACTGCGAGTTCGAGCCGAAGACCAGGTCGGTGCGGGTCGCCTGCCACTTCTTTTCACGACCGCCGCGATCATAGCCGATGAACTTCTCGTCGCTCGACGTGTCGACCAGATCCCAGAACGTGTCATTGTCGAGCAGGTTGACGAAGAAGTCGTTCGTCAGCTGCCCCGGACGCTTGGTCAACACGCCATCGGGCGCATCGCCGAAGTTCGCGCCGAGCACGCGCAGGCCACCGACCAGCACGGTCATTTCCGGCGCGGACAGGCCGAGCAGCGAAGCCTTGTCGAGCAGCAGCTCCTCGGTCTTCACCGGGTGACGCGTCTTCAGGTAGTTGCGGAACCCGTCGGCCTGCGGCTCCATCCACACGAAGCTTTCGACATCCGTCCACTCCTGCGTCGCATCGCCGCGGCCGCCAAGGAACGGTACCGCCACGTCGTGCCCGGCGTCGCGTGCCGCTTTCTCGACCGCTGCCGAGCCTGCCAGCACGATCGCGTCGGCCAGCGACATGCTGCCCCGCAAGTCGTTCAGCTTTGCCAGAACCTGGCTGAGCTGCTCGGGCTCGTTGACCGGCCAGTCCTTCTGCGGCGCGAGCGCGATGCGCGCGCCGTTCGCCCCACCGCGGTGGTCCGACCGGCGATAGCTCGACGCCGACGCCCAGGCGGTCTTGACCAGCTGGCCGATCGTCAGCCCGCTCGACAGCACGGCGTCCTTGAATGCCGCGACGTCAGCGTCCGACGGTACGGTGCCTTCGGGGACCGGATCCTGCCAGATCAGCGTCTCTTCGGGAACCTCGGGCCCAAGGTACCGGACTCGTGGCCCCATGTCGCGGTGCGTCAGCTTGAACCACGCGCGTGCGAACGCGTCGTCGAGCGCCGCCTGGTCGTCGCGGAAGCGCAGCGCGATCTCGCGGAACTCGGGGTCGACCTTCAACGCCATGTCCGCGGTGGTCATCATCGTCGGCACACGCTTGTTTGGGTCGCGTGCGTCGGGGGCCATGTCCTCCGGTTCCGGGTTGACCGGCTGCCACTGCTTCGCACCTGCCGGGCTTTCGGTCAGCTCATAATCGTATTTGAACAGCAGGCGGAGATAGTCACCGGTCCACTTGGTCGGGTTGTTCGACCACGCGCCCTCGATGCCCGAAGTCGTGATATGGCCCTGGCCGATTTCCTCGCTGTCGGTCAGCCAGCCGAGGCCCTGCATATGAACCGATTCCGAAGACGGGGCCTTGAAATGCGGTGCCGGCTTTGCACCGTGCGCCTTGCCGAAGGCATGACCGCCCGCAGTCAGCGCCACGGTTTCCTCGGAGTTCATCGCCATCCGCTGGAACGTCGCCTTCATGTCGCGTGCGGACATGAGCGCGTCGGGCTCACCGCCCGGGCCCTCGGGATTGACGTAGATCAGCCCCATCTGGATCGCGGCGAGAGGCCCTTCGAGCTCGGGCATGTCCTCGCTGATGCGCGTCTGCGCACCCTCGTTAACCCAGATCTCCTCGGCGCCCCAGAAAGTATCGCCCTCGGACGCGAAAACGTCCTTGCGACCGCCAGCAAAGCCGAACACCGGCCCGCCCATGCTCTCGATCGCGACATTGCCGGCGAGGATGAACAGGTCGGCCCAGCTGATGTTCTTGCCGTATTTCTGCTTGAGCGGCCACAACAGGCGACGTGCCTTGTCGAGGTTGCCGTTGTCCGGCCAGGAATTCAGCGGTTCGAAGCGCTGCTGACCCGACGACGATCCACCACGGCCGTCCGTCACCCGGTAGGTGCCGGCGGCATGCCATGCCATACGGATCATGAACGGGCCGTAATGACCATAGTCGGCAGGCCACCAAGCCTTGCTGTCGGTCATCAGCGCCGTCAGGTCCGCCTTGAGCGCTGCATAGTCGAGTTGCTTGAACGACTCGGCATAGTCGAACTCGTCGCCCATCGGGTCGGGAGAGACGCCGTGCTGATGCAGCATGTCGATCGGCAGCGCGTCGGGCCACCAATCCTTGTTCGTGCGACCGAGGAGCGAGCGGGCCTTAACCTCGCCGCCACCCTGGGGGCCCATTGGGCAACCGCTTGCCTTAGGCTGTTCGTAATCGGCCATCTTGGCGTCCTCTCCTAATGAGTTTTACCACCGTGCTGGTAAAATGCCGGATCACGGGTACATTTGTCCAATCGATTATACGGGCGACAGCTATCATCGCACTCGATCACAGAGGGTCGTGAGCGTGTCGTCTGACGGCGCGTACATTCGCGATGATCCGGGTCATCATCATCGTCAGGCCGACGGACGTCGCGGCAACTGATATGATCAAGGTGTCGCCAAACTTACATTTACTGCGGTTAGAGGATGGGCGTCTTTAGTCTGGTTCAGAGTTTTTCGTCGTGACCGCGCCCCAAGTCCGCCCGATAGATCGTTGGTTCGTCGGCCTCGAAAAGCGCGGCGTGTTCGCAGACCCGACCAGCCGTGAGGGACGGAACTTCGTCTATCGCCGCAGCACGGCGGGTGCATCGCTGCAACGTGGCCTGCTCGTTCCGGCGTGGATCGAGAGCGCAAGACCGGGCGCGGGCGATCCCCGTCCGCACGACCCGATCAATCCGCAATACGACCCGGCAACGCCTTCGGCACCGGCCCCGATGCAAGGACCTCTGTAATGAAAATCGCGTTCTACAAATTCCTGGGCGGCACGGCGTTTGCTGGCGCGATGCTCGCGGTCTGCAGCACGCCCGCTGCGGCGCAGGAGGCGCGCAACGTCATCCTCTTCCTCGGCGATGCGGGTGGCCTGTCGACGCTCGGCGCCGCTGGCATCCTGGCGCACGACCGGCCGCAATCGCTGTTCATCCAGTCGATGCCCAACGTCGCGCTGTCGGATACGTCCGCGCTCGATCGATGGGTGACCGATTCCGCGGCCGGGATGACCGCGATCATGACGGGGAACAAGACGAACAACGCGATGGTGTCGACGACGCCCTCTGGACCGGGCGGCCGCGCGATGCCGGTCAAGACGCTTCTCGAATATGCCGAGCAGCGCGGGCTGTCGACGGGTGTCGTCACCAACATGAACATCTGGGATGCGACTCCGGCCGCGACCTTTGCGCATGTCGCCGCCCGCGCGGACAAGGGCGAGATATTCCGTCAGATGCTCAAGCCCCGCTTCGGCGACGGCGTCGATATCTTGATCGGCAAGGGCCGCGGCGACGCCGTCGCGACATTCGCCGGCCCGGGGACGAGCGCCGAACAGGCGTTTAGGACCGCTGGCTACCGCTTCGGCGAGGATCCCGCGCTGGTCGCCCAGGCACCGCGGACCGCCGTGCTGCGCGATGCCGACTTCGCGCCGGTTCCCGCCGTGGAGGCAACCGTCGCGCAGCTCGCCCGCAACCCGAAGGGCTATTTCCTGATGGTCGAATGGGACATGCACACCGACGATCCCAAGGCAGGCCTGCGGCATGTCGTCGAGATGGACGACATGATCCGCCGGATCAGCGCGGTTGCCGGCAAGGACACGCTGATCCTGTTCACCGCGGACCACAGCTTCGGCCTGCGGATGACCGGCGGCAAGCGCACGACGCCGCTCGCGACGCAATATGATCCCGATGCGAAGTCGGTGATCAGCGTCGAGCCCGGCCATACCGGCGAAGAGGTCGTCGTCGCCGCAAGCGGCCCCGGTGCGGACAAGGTCCGGGGTTTCATGCCCAACACGCGGCTCTTCGACATCATGCTGTCGGCATTCGGCTGGAAGAAGGACAAATGATCCGCCTCTGCCTGCCTGACGGCCTTATTCGTTCCCGTATCGCGACGCGTATGATGAGGGATTAGAGGCCGAAAGTGGTCAGCCCAACGATGAATGAATGGACGAAGCTGGGGAGCGGGGTGAGGGCGCGCGTGATGTTCGGCAATGCGCCGTCATGCCTTATCCTCACGTCTGCAGCCGGCCCGAGCTGTCCTGCAACAGCCAGAAGCGGGTATATCGTTGCAGGCGCGGGAGAATGATCCACTGCAGGGTCGCGGTGAGCAGCAGGGACGAGGGCAGGAGTTGCAGCGGCAGTGGTGCGTCCTTCAACACCGTACGAACCATCATGCTGATGAGGAGGAGGACCGGGAAAACCGTCAGCCATGTCGTCACGAACCGCTTCCACTTGCTGGCACTCGCATCGCTCGGCAGCTCGAAGGTGACGCCGTCGCCAGTTTCGAGCTGGCGGAGCGCGGTGGAGAAGCGGTCCGCGACGGCGACATGCGCGCGCATCTTGGGGTCGTCATGCCATGTATCGGCTGCGGCGCGATCGTCGAAGCGAAAGAGCAGGTGCTGAAAACCGGCGGTCTGACCGAGCCGAATCGCAGCCCGATACCCCGGCGCCGCACGGGCGTGCCGGTTCAGTTCCTCCACCCAGCGTTCGAAATCCTGCTCGTGGCCGGCACGGATGGCCCGGCTGGTGATGATCGTGGCGGTCTGGTCAGGATCGATTGGCATAATGGCGAGAACAGACGAGGCGGCCGGTACGTTGCGCGGCCGCTTCGTGCATTTTGCCCGTGTCGACTCGCATCAGGACAGGCCTGTCAGCTTTAGCGCCTGACAGACCGTATAGCGCGTCACCGGACCGCCGCGTGCCGCCGTGAGGCCACTAGCAGTGCACGCGGCGATCAGCGCGCCAATCGTCGGGCGACCGTCACGATCGCCGCCGTCGCGGCGATAGGCGGTGATCGCATCCTGGATGCACCGGATCACCGGTTCATTCCGTTCATAAGCCCGGGCGCGGCGATCGCCATGCCGGAGCGCCATATCTGCAATGCCATCCATCATCGTCGACGGTCGATAACCGATTATCGCGACGGGATCATCATCGTCCGACACAAGGCCGGGACGTGTGGCCCGTGCCATGATCAAAACGGCGTTGAAGGTTCCCGCGCGACTTTATAATGGCACCGGACCGGTTACTTCGGTCACCTCGCGCCCGGCAATTGTGCCCGGCAGCCCGCATGCAGGCAGAGCGTCAGGGTCTTACGTTACAATGAATTATCGCCATTCCTTCCATGCGGGCAACAGTGCCGATGTCGTCAAGCACAGCCTGCTGATCGCGCTCGTGCGGGCCCTGCAGCAGAAACTGGGCGCGCTGACGCTGATCGACACGCATGCCGGCTGCGGGCTGTACGACCTTGACGGCGAGGACGCGCAACGCACCGGCGAGTCCCTACAGGGCGTGCTGCGGGCCTTTGCCGAGCCGAACCCGTTGCTGGACGACTACCGCGCCGCCGTACAGGCGGTGAATTCCGGGACCGAACCGCAATTCTACCCCGGCTCGCCGCGGATCCTCGCGCAGCTTCTGCGCCCGCAGGATTTGCTGATCCTGAACGAGAAGCACCCCGAGGACGCCTATACCCTGCGCGGGGTGATGCGCGGCACGCCCGCTGCGGTGCACGAGCGCGACGCCTATGAGCTTTGGCTGGCGCTGCTGCCGCCCCGCACCGCGCGCGGCGTGGTGGTGGTCGACCCGCCGTACGAACAGCCCGATGACCGCGACCGTATCACCGCGACCCTCGCCGCCGCGCACCGCAAATGGGCGCATGGCGTGACGGTGATCTGGTATCCGCTGAAGGACCGCGCCACGCATACGCGGTGGACGGGGCAGTTGCGCAGGCTCGGTATCCCCAAAGTGCTGGGGGTGGAGCATTGGCTGTACGATGCCGATCAGTCCGGCATCTACAACGGCGCGGGCCTGTATATCGTCAACCCGCCCTACGCCTTCACGCAGGCGCTGCCGCCTATGCTCGAAGCGCTGCGCGCGGTGCTGGCGCCGGAGGGGCATAGCGGCGAGATCACCGCCGCGTGGCTGGGCGATTAGCGTAAACCCGCATCGCCCCGCTCTGCCCGGCCGCAAGCGGCCGGGCCGCCAACGTCAAAAGACCGGACGTTCTGGCAGGCAATTCGCATCGTCGAGAGCGGCCGTCCGTTGAGTACGATCATTCCCGATTCTCCAGCTCCGGTCGGCGATTTCGGGAAGATCTATTGGGACCAGTAATCCGTGCCGCCGGGGGGCGCCAAGCTGCTGACGGTTCCGAAGCCGGCCTCAGGTTTGTCGTTGCCGAAGCGCGGGGGTTACGATCGCACGGCGAGATCGTTATAGGTCCGTAATGAAGATCGCTGCAATTTCCGACATTCACGGGAATGTCGCTGCCCTCGACGCAGTTCTCGGCGACATCGCCACCCGGCACGTGGACCAGATCGTGAACCTCGGGGATATCTGCTCAGGGGCCCTGTTCCCGCGGGAAACAGCCGATCGACTGATGCCTCTGGGATTGCCGACTATACGCGGCAATCACGAACGTCAGATCTCGGAGCAGCCTCGCGAGCGCATGGGATTGTCCGATCGCCACGCCTTCGACCAGCTGAGCGCTGAACAGCGTGCGTGGCTGACAGCATTGCCCACGACCATGCGCCTGTCCAAAGATGTGCTGCTTGTTCATGGCACGCCGGACAGCGACCTGAGCTATTTTCTAGAGACGGTGACGGGGGCGGGGCTTCGTCAGGCCACTCGGGAGGAAGTTCGACACCGTGCGGGAACTGTCGATGCGGCCGTGATCCTCTGCGGCCATACGCATCTCCAGCGGGTGATGACGCTCGACGACGGGCGCATGATCATAAATCCGGGAAGCGTCGGTCTTCCGGCATATGACGATGACCGACCCTACGCTCACCTGGTGGAAAGCGGATCGCCGCATGCGCGCTATGCCGTCTTGTCCAACGAAGGTGATGGCTGGGCGGTAGAGTTTCTGTCCGTCGATTATGATTGGGAACAAGCGGCCCGTGATGCCGAGGCGAATGCCCGTACCGACTGGTCCAGACCTTTGCGAACCGGTCGGGTCTAGCACGAGGGTATCGTATTTCTCGATGCGAAGTGCGTTTCGGGAAACCGTGTCGCTTCTCGAAATCCGGTCCTTCAGGGAACGGCATCAGCGCCGAGCCTCCCCAAAGCCAATTTTCCGCAGTCGCCGACCAAGCGTCACGTGTGAGCTCGACGCCATCAACGTTACCGGCATCATCGTCAGGCAGCGTATGCGCCGCCGGGTTATTGGTCGCGTCTTGAAGCCTGGCACCGAAGACATATCGCAGGGTCGGGTCCGTTGCCGGGGATGCGTGTTGGGTCCATCGTTCTTCCTTTTCTGCCCTGCGGGAACTTACGAGCATTCGTTGACGCCATCGACGTATCTGGCCGTCAATGCTCTGACTTGGCTGAGAATTTTGTACGTAAACATGTCAAAAATTATGACATATTCGTTCAAGGGCACGAGCACGGCGCTACGGGAATAATTGCGATGATTGTTGCGGCGGCAAACCGATAAGCAACATTCGCTAGGCAAGATTTCGAAAATATGGTGTGGATACGGCAACGTCGAGGAATGCCACGGCAATCATCGACCGTACGTCTTGATCGAGGAATCCAATGCGCGCGTCAGTGTTACAGGCGTCCGCTGCGGTCGGAACCGCCCTGCGCGGCAAGCATCCGAACGCCCCGATGCCTGCTCGCCAAAGCAGCGTGCCGACACCGAGGGGCCGCTCCGGGTTGCGAACCGCCACGGGCGACATTCACGAACGCCGGCATCGTCATCCCGTGCTTTCGCGTCGGGCGGCAAGCACGGCCGACCGGGACGAATATCGTCTGCTTCTCGGCCACACATATGGTTTCCATACCGTCGTCGACCCCATGCTCGGTGTCGGCGGTGGACTGACCGGCTGCCTCGTCTGGGACCTGCCCGAACCAGGACTGAGTGCCGGTGACTGGAGCAGGGGTGACGTCGGGCTGGACACCAACCTACCCGACGCTGCCGTGCAGGACCGACCTGCTGCAAAGGCAGCGGGGGTCTCTATGTTTGCGGCGTATGAGAAATGGATGTCGGCATGACGAAGCAGTTGGACGGTGCCGTCGATCTGACCAACTGCGATCGCGAGCCGATCCATATTCCCGGCTCGATCCTCCCCCATGGTGCGATGCTCGTGGTCGATCCTGCAACGATGCTGGTCGAGCAGGTCGCAGGCGACACCCTCGGCCTGTTCGGCAGGGATGCAGCGTCGCTGACCGGGCAGGGCCTCGTGGACTTGTTGAATGCCGAGCAGCTTCAGCGGCTTCGCGAGTTGCTGCAAAGCTCCAGCCTCGCGCGCCCGCGTCACCTGCTGGATCCGTTGCTGCGGGTCGTCCCAGACCGCGCGATCGATGCCAGCGTCCATCTGAGTGATGGCGCGCTGGTGATCGAGGTCGAGGATGCCGACCTGAGTGACCGTCATGCCGTCGATCCGCTCGCCTGTGTCCAGGAAATGTTCGACGGACTTGGCGACGCTCCCGATCTCCAGGCCTATTGCCAACTGGCTGCCGAGCGGGTGCGGGCGGTCGCGGGCTACGACCGGGTGATGGTCTATCGCTTCATGCCCGACGATTCAGGCTGGGTGTTCGCCGAAGCCCGGCACGACGACATCACGCCATTCCTCGATCTGCACTACCCAGCGTCGGATATCCCGAAACAGGCCCGCACGCTGTATTTGACCAGCTGGCTGCGTCTGATCACCGAAGTCGATTACACGCCCGCGCCGCTGCTGCCGTCGATCAATCCGCGCAGCGGCCTGCCGCTCGACATGAGCCACGCGACCCTGCGTGACGTGTCCCCGATCCACCGGGAATATCTGCGCAACATGGGCGTCGACGCCTCGATGTCGATCTCGATCATCTTCGAAGGCAGGCTTTGGGGGCTGATCGCCTGTCACCATCATACGCCGCGCCGCCTGCCGCGTCATCTCCGCGGCGTCTGCGAGCTGTTCGGATCGATGTTCTCGCTGCAACTGGAAGTGCGGCTGCGCGCCGAGCAGCTCGAGGCCCGGTTGCTGTCCCGCAAGGCACTGTCCGGCATCATGCACGCGCTGGCGAGCGAGGACGATTACGGGGCCGGGCTGGTCGCGCAGCAGCAGCAGCTGCTCGACTACATAGAGGCGGGTGGTCTTGCGCTGCGGGTGGGGCAGACCCGTGGCGGTGTCGCCATCCGCGTCAACAGCGGCATCACCGCGTTGGGCAATACGCCCGATGACGACCAGATTGGCGCCCTGACGGACTGGCTGACCCTGCGCATGGGCACGTTCGAAGGGGTGTATGCCACGGATCGGCTGGGCGAAGATTATCCGCCGGCCAAGGCCTATGCGGAGATCGCCTCCGGGTTGCTTGCCGTGTCCGTCTCGCGCGAACCGCGCGACTTCGTGCTGTGGTTCAGGCCCGAGGTCGTCGAGACCGTGCAATGGGGCGGCGATCCGAACAAGCCCATGGAGGTCGGTCCGAACGGCATCCGGCTGACGCCGCGGAAATCCTTCGAGGCATGGACCGAGACCGTGCGCGGCCGGTCGACCCCCTGGTCGCCGTCCGACAACGATGCCGCGTTCGACCTGCGGGTGTCGCTGCTGGAGGTCGTCCTGCGGCGGATCGATGCTGCCGCACGCGAACGGTTGCGCGCCTGGCAGCAGGAACAATTGCTGATGGCCGAACTCGATCACCGGGTGAAGAACACATTGGCCAGCATTCAGGCGATGGTGGCGCAGACAAGCCGAAGTGCGTCCTCGCTCGCTGCTTTCACCCATGGGCTCGACCGGCGGATCCGGTCAATGTCGCGCGCGCACAGCCTGCTCACGCAAAGTCGATGGGAAGGCGTGTCGCTCATCGTGCTGATCCAACAGGAGCTAGATGCGTATCGGGCGGAGCATGCGAACGTCACGATCACCGGTCCGGATGTGATGCTTCTCCCCAAGGCGGCACTGGCGCTGTCGCTAGCGATCCACGAGCTTGCCACCAACGCCGGCAAATACGGGGCCTTGTCGGCCGCCGGCGGTCATGTCGACATTCGTTGGCAGTTTGACCCGCAGGCCGGACTGGAGCTGCGATGGCAAGAAAGCGGCGGTCCTCCGGTCAGCAAGCCCACACGGCGCGGTTTTGGATCGACCTTGATCGAGCGGGCCTTGGCGCTGGAAACGAGCGGATCTTCGACCCTGACGTTCGACCCGGGCGGGGTGGCGTGCGCGATCGTCATGCCCGCGTCGGTGGCGCAGTCTGGCGGCACCGCCTCCCACGCCTCTATCGCCCATGATGCCCCTGCGAAAGTCACAGACATTCCTACCGACAATCCGCCGCGGATCCTGATCGTTGAAGATTCAGCCATGGTGCTGATGCTCATCGAGGATGTGGTCATCGATTTGGGCTGGGACATTGTCGGTCCCGCGATGCGGCTGCCGGAAGCCTTAAAGCTTGCTTGCGAGGCGGCGATCGATGCCGCGCTCGTCGACGTCAATCTCGATGGCGAAATGTCGTGGGACGCTGCTGCCATCCTGGAAGATCGCAAGATCCCGTTCGTCTTCACCACCGGCTACGACAGCGCCACCGTCCTGCCGGAGCGGTTCGCCGGCCATCCCGTCCTCAACAAGCCGTTCTCGGCCGAAGACGTTGGACGCACGTTGCAAACCTTGTTGAGCCGGCACTGAGCGTGCCGCGGGTGAATGCCGGGCAGCGTATACTGATCGCCCATACCTGGCCGCGACCAATTGCGAACGCTCGTTCATGCTTGGCGACACCGTTGAAAATTGGCGAGCATCCAACGATGATCGACTGCGGTTCCTGCGATTGCTCTCTTTGCAGCAAGCGCAATGTCACAACCGTCCGAGACTGTTGAAAAACGCGTGCTTGCGACGACGAGGAAGGCGTGATTCACTCCTGCCAGGCGGCGGGAGTATGGACATGATGGGTCGGCAGGTGG
>NZ_JACIAP010000027.1:0-14023 GCF_014194875.1 Sphingomonas sp. BK481
TCCATGCCAGCCTCCTGCACCGGCACGCACCTGAATCAGAAAACCGCAGCGACGGGAATCCCCTTATGATTCAGCACGGTGAGAAACCGCTCTAATTGACGCGGAACGCGCCGAAAAGACCGTACAAGTCGTCCCGCGCGACATCGCGCTGTTGGTGCCTGGGGCTACCGCGACGCGATGGTGGCGCTGGTCGAGCAGTGGCGCGAGCAATGATTGCGCTGCGCACCGTGATCCACTTCATCACCGGCGAGCCTGTCGATCGCGACACCCGGCGCGCACGGCTGCTCGCCGCGCCTCGAAAGCCGATCGGTAGCATCACCCGGCGCGGCATCTTTCATCCAGCGGCAACCAGACACCGACCGGTGTTGTCACGCATGTGCGCAAGTGAAGCAACGGGCGGGGTTAATCCCACCCGTTGCTGTTCGAGCCCGGCAGCGATGCCGGTCTAATTGCGCTCGATGCTCCAGCCCGCCAGTAACGCCCGCAAGGTGGCGACGAATGCCAGCGGCTGATCCAGCATCAGATGGTGCCGAGCTTCGGGTACAGCGATGATCGGAATATCGATACCGCCGAGCTCGCGCACGTAATCACTGGAATCATTTGTAAAAAGGAGGCTTTGCTCGCCGTGTACTATCGCCTTGCGGCCTGGCGCCTTGACCAGCGTTCTGCCCATTTCAAGCCATTCGCTCGGCATATTATCCCGCTTGAACACTGATGGCGAAAACTTCCAGGTCCACGCTTCGCCTTCGCGTCGAAGTGAGTGGTAGGCCATGTAATCCATCAGGAACGCCTCACCAACGGGCTGTGGCGGAGACAGAACATACCGCTCGCGGGCGCTGGCGTAATCGGGGTAGCGCTTATGCGCGCGATCAGGGTCGCCTGATCCCGGGCCGGTGCGTCCGCCACCCCAAACGGCGTCAAAGCTGGACGGACGCAGCACCATCAGATCGCAAATCACCGTGCCGGCAAAGGCATCCGGCGCGAGCGTGATCGCCTGGAGCGCGACTGCCGCGCCAAAGCTGTGTGCGACGATGATCGGCTTGTGCTCGTGTCCAAAAAGTCCAAGGGCCTCCGCGACCCCAATCATCTCCCGTCCTCGCGCGACCATGTCACAATTCTCGCGAACGTCGCTGTCCCCCATTCCTGAATGGTCGTAGGCGATCACGTGGTAATTTTCAGCCAGGTAAGGCGCGACGAACGCCAGGCACCGTGCATGAGAGAGAAAGCCGTGGGTCATCAGTAAAGGAGGCGCGGAACGATCTCCCCAGCGGAAGTAGTGCATTCTTACACCAGAGACCTCGACGAAGCCTTCCTCCCGCGGCACGGATAGCGCGTCGACAAACCAATCGGGCAGGTATGCAGGATCTGGCGCCCAGGTCTGTACGATATCGGACGGGATTTCACGCATGGTCCTCAGTGCCTTTCTTAGACTGAATCAATTATGTGGCCTTGATCCGGCGTGACGCGACTGAAACCGAACTGTCCAGGCTGCGGCGTATTCATCCGATTGTTCTCGAACCGGATCTTTTCCAGTTTTGGTATATGTTCGCATCGCTTGTTTCTGGAGCTTCGCACGCGGGCGCGGGCGCGGGGGGCGTTGGTAGCTGAACCGGGAGAGGCGGGTCGGTTTCAAAGCCGTCAACGAGCACCCGACGGGCTCGCGATACGCGACTTTTAACGGTGCCAAGCGGTACGCCGAGACGATCCGCGGCTTCCTCGAATGTCAGCCCGTCCCGTGTCACCAGCTCGAAGGCTACGCGTTGTCCATCAGAAAGCGACGACACGGCTTGGTTGAATTCATTGGAAAAAATCCCTTCGTCCTGGGCGGCCGGGGCAATTAAAAAACGTTCTGCGATTGTCGGATCCCACGATACCGAGCGCCGATCTTTTCGCTTCCCGGACAGGAAGCTGTTCCGTGCGATCCGCATAAGCCAAGCCTTGAGGTTCGTCCCGATCTCGAAACGCTCTCGCGCGGCCCAGGCGCGCGCCAATGTATCCTGAACGAGGTCCTCGGTATCTGCCTCGTTACGCGTCAGCCGACGCGCATAAATCCGCAGGTTCGGCATCACCCTGCGCACAGCATGGCTAAAACCGCGCTGGCTTATAAACGGATCAGTCTGCTCAATGGCGACGGGAAGTGTCATCCGCGTCACCTTTGCAGAACGTGCAAATTGGGTGAGAAGACCGCTCCAGCCACGAAAGCCGACGCGATCCCATTGTTCTGTTGCTTTCTAGAGGAGATCAGAACGGGCAAACGCATCGACGCGGGATGCCGTCGAGTCAGCCTTTGGTCGATATTTGAGTTGCGCCGCCAATCCCACGCAACGCTGTGATCGCAGCGTCGATGTGTATCGCCGGTAGCGTGAATCCGAACGCATCGGCTTCCGCAAGGAGGACGAGCAGCGCGGCGATGAGTGTCGCCGCTTTGTCTTTTGGGTCGGTATTTGGCATCGATTACTCCGATGGTTGCTGCCGTTGTTGATAAATCGCGCCTTCTTGCATCGATTCCGGCGCGAACCACCTGCCAGCAATGCCGTGCCGTGGATCGGCACACGCTGATCATGGCTTCGATCCGATTTTCGCCGCAGGAGTCTCGATCTCGCTTGGTTGACCAGCAGGCGAGGGTTTGTAATCGGGCAATTTGGTCGACCCAAAGCCCCCCTGTTCGATCCTCTTGGCGACATCGCCGGCACGACCGACCGGTCCCCGGAGCGATCGAACGGTTTCAGTGACCTGGCGGGCATCCGCTTCCAACTGCCTCATCCGAGGTCGTGCGCGCGAAACCGACTGCCCAAAAGACACAGCTGATTTGTCAGCCGAATTCAGCGACTGCGCAATATTCTCACGAGATTTTCCACGTGACGCTTCAATGCGACGGCGAAGTCTCGCTGCACCATCCCCTGCATTCGCAAACTGCTTTGCAAAAGCATCGAGCCTGTCCGTCTGTGGCAACCGTCCCGACACTTGACCGACCTTGCCAGCCCAGGTCTGGGAATTGCGGGCGAGTTCGTCGAGACGCTTCTCGATCGAACGCAAACCAGCGGGGTCGAGCTTTTTTGACACGCTTTCAGCGTTCGACGAAACCTTCGCAATGAGGTCTGCTGGACCGCTGCCGGCGCCCAAGAGTCCGCCGCCTTTTGCTGGTATGATCGGGAACGGCTGCCCCGCTCGCGCCGAGAGCACCGGGTTGCGATTGTTGTCGCCACTCAGGCTCAGCGCTGCCGATCCATCAAATAATGATCGTTCGATCGACGCTGTCACACCGCGATGAAGAATCGTGTCACTCGTCAGCGCGAACCGGACGGTCACGAAATCGGGATTTGTGGGCTGAACCTTGATCTCAGTAATGCGGCCGATGGCAACGCCGAGAAGGTTCACGGCTGCCCCCGGTTGCAGGCCATCGACAGATTGTTCAAATCGTATCTCGTACGTCGGCCCGTTGGCATCGCTCGCCTGGACAAGCCAGAAAGCGAATCCGATCGCAGTGACCATGAGCAGGCTCACGATCAGGCTCACCTTCAACCAGTTTGAATGTGTTTCCATCGGGAGCTATGAATCCCGAGACCCGTCGCGCCAGGCGCGATGCTTTGCGGTCGGCTCTACGTACGGCGTGCTCATCGCGTCCTCACACCTTCGAAAACGGCCAGTGCAACAGCGCCGAAAGCTAACAGTCCCGCCAGGAGAGGCTGAGAGGAAAGCACTATCGCCGCGCAGATCGCGAGGGTGGCGGGATACAGCTGTCGAGTACCCCTGCCGGCACGCTCTCTTCCGCGTAAACGCTCAAGGTCCTTGGGCGCGATACTGACGGTGATCGAGCCGGTTCGCGCAACCTTCTCGATCTGTCCGACGAGGCTCGGCGTTGACAGAACCGCTCGTCCGAGCGCCGCGACCAGCTTGCCCGCCTCGCCGCGCAGCCGGGCAGGGCTTGCCCGCTCCCGCATCATTTCCTTTGCTATCGGAGCAAGCTCGCGGGCGATGTCGAATGCCGGATCGATGCGCCGGACGAACCCCTCGGCGGTAAGTAAGGTCCGGAGCACCAGGGCGAGGTCAGGCGGAAGCGCGAGATGAAAGTCGCGCAGAATCGCGAATACCATCTGAAAAATGTCGGCGAGGTCAATCTGATCGAGCAGGACGTTGCTGAAGCGGTCGATCAGTTCGGCCATTGCCTCTTCGAGCCGGACCCGGTCCACGTCCGGATCACCGGCCCAGAGCATAAGGATATCGACGACACCGCCGGTGTCCTCCGAAGCGATCGCAAGGCCAAGCCGAACGAGTTCCTCCCGCCGTCTCGGCAGGAGGGTGCCCACGGCCCCGAAATCGATCAGGCCAAGCGTCCCGTCTTCAAGGAAGAAGACATTGCCGGGATGCGGATCGGCGTGGAAGTGACCGTTGATGATGATCATGCGCAGGATCGCCTGCGCATAGGTGCTGGCGAGCGCCGCCAGATCGAGATCGCTTCGGCGTGCTGCATCCAAATCGCTTGCGGGAAACCCGCGGAGCCGCTCCTGGATGTTCACTCGCCTACCCGAAAGCTCCCAATCGAAGCGTGCGGTTCGAACCCCGTAGGTTTTAAGATATTCACCAATCGCGTCGCTGGCGCGCGCTTCTGCGCTGAGGTCCATCTCCCGGGCGAGGCTCTCGGCGAAATGGCGCAGCAGTTCGTCCGGCTTCAGTCTCGCGATCTCGGGGATACGTCGCTCCGCGACCCGGGCCAGTCTTCGCAGGAGCCGAAGATCGGCATCGACGATCCGCTCGATGCCTGGGCGGCGAATCTTGACGATAACGTCCCGCCCGTCGAGCAGCGTCGCCGCATGCGCCTGAGCGATCGAACCCGCCGCAAGCGCTTCGGTGTCGAAGTGACTAAAACTCGTTTCGATTGGCCCGCCGATCGCCTCCTCGATCAGCGGCTGCACGGCCGCGAATGGAAGCGGAGGAACGCGGTCCTGCAGTTTTGAAAGTGCATCGACCCATGCCGGCTCCAGAAGGTCGCTTCGCATCGCGAGGATCTGTCCGAATTTGACCGCCACGGGTCCGATATCCCGCAAAAGCGCGACGATCGCTTCCGGCCGGGTATCTTCAAGCGGCTCGTCCCCCCCCGCCCCCAGACCCAACCGAGCGGCCAGCCCCTTGAGACCGTGCCGGCCGAACAGGACGAGAATTTGCGCGAACCGCTTCCTTTCTTTTAGAGCGGTCGTATCGGTTTCATCGGGAGGAGCTAGATCAATCATGCGCCCGGCTTTGCGGGGCGGGAAACTTGGGTCTCGGGAACGCTGGCCTTCGTCTCCAGTTGGTCGACGAGCCGGTTCAAATGTTTGATCGCTGCGTCGAGACCCTCGAGTTCATCCGCTGTCAGGCTTCCGAAGGTCTGCCCTACGATGTCGTCGTAGAGCGGCATGGCCAGTCCCAACGTGGCCCGGCCGGCGTCTGCTATCTGCACCAGTTTGGACCGGCGATCGTCCGGAGCAGGCGATCGGAACACGAGACCATTTTGCTCGAGCGCGTCGATCGCCTGAGTAACAGTGCGGGGCGCCTGATCGAAAAAGCTCGCAATGTCGGTGGAGCGGCGCGGTTGTTCCGCGAGATATGCGAGCAGTTTTAGTTGGGCCATCGATGCACCCTGACAGGCAAGATAGGCGTCGATCAGCCGCCGCATCCTGTACCAGGTCCAGCCGAAGGTGGTTGCGATCCCACGTATACCCGATTGATGAGGTTCCATATAATGTGGTATTGCCGAAGCTTGGCCGCCGTGGCAAGTCCCCCGGCTCTTTGAATCGATAGTTGATCGGGAATAGAATGGTGGAAGATCCCACAGTCGGTTCAGGCGACCATGACGATGTCGGCGAGCGGCCCGCTGGTCCGCTCAAGTCGGTACGGGTTCGGCTGGCGCTGTTGGTTGTCGCGGTCGCGATCGTGGGAGCGGGGTTGGTATGGTATTTTGACCATCAGAACCGCGGCAAGTTCATGCAGAAAACCGACAACGCTTATGTGGCGGCGGACTCTGTCGTGGTGGCCCCGAAAGTTGCCGGATATGTCGAGCGCGTGTTTGTCAGCGCGAACCAAGCGGTCCGCAAAGGGCAGCAGTTGGCAGAACTGGACCCTCGCGAATATCGAGCCCAAAGCGAGCAGATCACCAGCCAGATCGACACAGCGAAAGCTGCGGTCGAGACGAGCCGTTCGCAGATCGCTGAACAGCAGGCGACAATCGTCCAGGCGCGTGCTCAGGCGGCCTCGGCGCGCGCCGAGGCCGCCTTCGCGCGGCAGCAGGTTGCGCGCTATCAGCCGCTGGCGGCGTCTGGCGCAGAGCCAGGCGAGCGATTTGCCCAGCTTCAGACGCAGGCACGACAGGCAGATGAGCGCGCCAATGCTGCTCAGGCCGGCCTTACCGCAGCAGAAAGGCGCGTTGGCACGCTTGGTGCCCAGGTACGACAGGCGCAATCGCAGGCCGAAGCCGCTCGTGCTCAGCTCTCCGCCGCGCGTGTGAACACCGAATCGACGTTGCTCAAGGCAGCGATCGATGGTCGCGTCGGCGATCTCGCTGTCCGGGTAGGGCAGTTCGTACAGCCCGGAACGCGCCTGATGACGCTGGTGCCGGTGGAGCGCCTCTTCATCGAGGCCAATTTTAAAGAGACGCAGCTAGGTCTCATGCGAGTCGGCCAGCCCGTCAGCATCGACATCGACGCGCTCCCCGGGGTCGAGCTGAAAGGGCGGGTTGCCAGCTTCGCACCGGGCACAGGTGCCCAGTTCTCCGTGCTCCCGCCGCAAAACGCGACCGGCAACTTCACGAAGATCGTTCAGCGCGTGCCCGTCCGTATCGCGATCGATGCGCCGCCCGAAGTCAGGCCCCTTCTGGTTCCCGGAATGTCGGTCGGCATTACTGTCGATACCCGTTCGGCCAAAGGCGACCTGGAGAGAATCCGGCAGGCCGTAAGTCGGAAGCGCTGAGCGTGGCGACGGTTGCTGCATCTCCGGGGACGTTACGCGCCGAGCGAGCCGACTCGACGGCCTGGATCGCGGTCGCGGCCGGCGCGCTGGGCGCGCTGCTCGCGACGCTCGACATCTCGATCGTCAACTCGGCGCTGCCGACTATCCAAGGGGAGATCGGAGCAACCGGCACGGAAGGAACGTGGATCGCCACGGCTTTTCTCGTTGCCGAGATCATCATCATACCGCTGAGCGCGTGGCTGGAACGGCTTTTGGGGTTGAGGACACTTCTCCTCATCTCGGTGACCTCTTTTACAGGATTCTCGGTCCTGTGCGGCACCGCTACGGATCTGATGACAATGATCGTCGGAAGGGCGGGTCAGGGGTTCACGGGCGGCGTGCTCATCCCGACAGCGATGACGATCGTCGCAAAGCGCCTCCCGCCATCGCAACAGCCGATCGGCATGGCCCTTTTTGGAATGACCGTCATCCTGGGTCCGGTTCTTGGCCCCCTGCTCGGAGGCTGGCTCACGGAAAATCTGAGCTGGCATTATGCCTTCTTCGTCAACGTGCCGGTCTGCGGTCTGCTCGTGCTGCTGCTGCTTCTCGGCCTGCCGCACGAGAAAACGAACTGGGTCTATTTCCGCGATGCGGACTGGTTCGGGATTGTCGGCATGATCCTCGGCCTGGGAGGACTGACGGTCGTGCTTGAGGAAGGGCACCGTGAAGAATGGTTTGAATCGACGTACATCGTCCGGCTGACGATCATGACCCTGATTGGTTTTGTCATGTTGGGGATCGGACAATTCAGGGCCGCCAAGCCTGTGCTTAAGCTGCGGATCGTAATGAATCGACAATTCGGCAGCGTCGTCGTCATGGCGCTGGCGCTGGGCATGGTGATGTACGGCTCGACCTTCGTCATCCCGCAATTCCTCGCGCTGATCGCTGACTATAACGCCCTTGAGACGGGTCAGGTGATTTTCCTCATGGGTGTGCCTGCCTTCTTGCTGATGCCCGTCATCCCGCTGCTTATCCGCGTCGTCGATATCAGGCTCGCCGTCGGCACAGGCCTTGCGCTCATGGCCGCCAGCTGCCTCGTCAACACCAGCCTCACCGCGGAATCTGCCGGAGAAGCCTTTACCGCCGGACAGTTACTGCGTGGTGTCGGCATGATCCTCACCATGCTGTTCCTGAACCAGGCCACTATCGCTTCGGTCAGCAAGGAGGATGCCGGTGATGCATCAGGCATCTTCAATGCCGCACGAAATCTCGGCGGGTCGTTCGCTTTGGCCGCCCTGGCCTCCTTTCAGGACCAGCGAATGTCGCTCCATAGCCGGCGGATGGAAGAGACCCTTTGGGCAAACGACCCAAGGTTGCAGGATTATCTCGCCGGCATGGCCAGGACGTTCGGCCAGATGGACGCCGCCCTTCAGTCGCTTGCCGGGACCATTCAGCAGCAGGCCTTCATCATGACGTACAATGACATTTTCCTGGCGATGGCGCTTGCGACACTGGCCACGCTTCCACTCGTTTTGTTCCTGCGCCCGCTGCCCAAAGGGCAGTCCATGGCGATGCATTGAGGCTGCGATGACAAACTTCAGAGGTCTCGTTCTCGCCCCCTTGCTGCTCGGCGGATGTGTCGTTGGCCCGGACTACGCCGGACCGCCGGGGTTGGGTCGCGCCGCCCCCCAATCCAAGTTCGTGCGCCAGACCGCGAGTACGAGCACCAATGACCCCGCAGTTGCTGAGTGGTGGACGGCTCTTCAAGATCCGGTCCTGAACGAGCTTGAGCGACGCGCACTTGCAGCGAATCCGTCGATCGATGTCGCCCAGGCGCGGCTCCGTCAGGCGCGCGCATCCGTGCGCCAGGAGCGCGCTAACCGCTTTCCGAAAGCTGGGGCACAAGCGACCGGAATCTTCGCGGACCTTCCCGGGATCGATCTGCAGTCGGCTCAGGGGAACGGCGCAACGCCCCCTTCCCAGGACGCGGATTCCTCTCTCCAGTTTTTCAATCTCGGCCTGAACGCAAATTGGGAAATCGATCTTGCAGGAGGCCAGATCCGAAAAATAGAATCCGCTAACGCACTAGCCGCAGCGGCTTCCTACAACGCGGCAGATGCACACGTTCAACTCGCAGCCGACGTTGCGCAAAGTTATACGAATCTGCGGGACCGGCAGCAGCGCGCCGCTGCACTTCGTGGGGGGCTGGACCTGCAGAAGCAGCAGCTAGGCCTCGCTCGGCAACGCTTTCAGCAAGGCACGGTGCCGGCCTTTGCCATTGGTCAGGCGAACCGCGCCATTCAGGCTACCAACGGCGATCTCGCTACGGCTGAGGCGGAGATCGGAATTTATCTCAATGCGCTCGCCGTGCTTGCAGGGGAGGCGCCAGGGAGGCTCGATTCCTTGCTGGCTGTCCCGCGTGACGTCCCCTTGCCGCCACAGGTCGTCGCCATCGGCGATCCCGCCTCTCTCCTTCGCCGTCGACCCGACATACGCGCCGCCGAGCGCAATCTGGCGGCCACGACTGCCCGGATTGGCGTCGCTGAAGCAGCGCGTTTTCCCAAGATCAGCTTTATGGGGATCCTAGGCATCGGCGGAACGTCTGTCGGAGACTTGGTCGATCTGGGAAATATCTCCAACATTGCCGTGCCCCAGCTACAATGGGGGTTGCTCGATTTTGGACGAACTTCGGCCCAGATAACGCAAGCGCGCGCTGGACGAGACGAAGCTGAGGCACAGTATCGACAGGTCGTTCTAGGTGCGTTCCAGGACGCCGAGAATTCGCTCGCGCGCTTTGCACAGCAACGTCGCAATGTGGCAGCGCTCGCCGAGATCAAGCGATCAGCCGACGAGTCAGATATTCTGACACAACAACGCTTCCAGCGAAAGGTGATTTCCCGCAGCGACGCACTCGAGTCCGGTCGTCAGAAAGTGCTTGCCGCATCAAACCTTCAAAGTGCGATTGCGGCTCTTACGGCAAGTTATGTCGCCATCCAAAAATCACTAGGACTTGGATGGGGGGAATCGACCTATCAAGGATTGGCACCCGATGCCTCGCCCAGGTCTCTCGGAACAACCAAGTAATTCCTCAGCCAATCCCGCCCGTGCGGCCCTTGTATTGCTGACGTACAGGAATATCGCCATCGACAAGCGGGTGCCAGCCGCCTTGCTTCACCTTTCGCCAAACGGGTCTTCAGCTTTAGGGCGCGACCCTGCCGGGCACGGCTCTATCGGCGCGATTGCGCCGACCAAGCCACCGTGCCGGCGTCTCGGCCCTGACGGGTGACGATCCTCGCGTGAGGTGTGCCACGTGGCACAGCCGCGGACGCGCACGGCGCGAACGATCCTCGATTGGCGTCGACGCCCTCCCCCGGAGGCCATCCGACGCGGGGAACATCAAGGGCTGCTGCCCTTTCGTTCCCGAAGGAAAATAGACAGCCCCGTGTGGTCCGCCAAGCGCGGCACCCGCCACCCTATGGGGTGTCGGCCGCGCTAGGCGGCCTGCCCGCACCAGGCCGTCGATTTTCTTCCTCCCTCCCCATCCCGCTCCTCGCCGGAGAGGCAGACCCGGTTGCTGCGGCAACCGGCTTTCAGCCTCGAAGGAAAGGAGACAGGACAATGACTTACACTCGATACAAGGGCGACCCGTATTGGAAGCGCGCGAAGACTGACGGGACCAGCGCGGACGGCATTCCCTACGCCAAGGGCGAACGTATTTTCTTCAACACGCGCACCGGCGCGACCTACGCGGGCGACGGCGCGACACGCGCATCGGTCGAGTTTGACGAACTCGCAGCCCTCGAAGGCTGACCCTCCCCCATCATCGAACGTAATTCAGATCAGCAGCTTTCAATCATGGCTATCACCTATCCCAAACTTTCGCAGCTTCGCCTTTCCCCGCTCAATCAGCGGCAGGTAAAGCCCACCGCCATCGAGAGCATGGCCGACGATATCGACGCGCACGGCCTCATTCAGAACCTCGTCGCCTACGAAGAAGAAGGCTTTTTCGTAATTACCCACCCCCGGTCTGGATGTTTCCTGCGCCCAGGGTAGCGGCGATGGTACCGAAAATGTTGGTCCCAGGCGTAAGGCGCGCGGTGGCGACGACGGTCCTGATGTCAGCTTCCCCCTGAGCAGCCCACATGGCGCGGTAGCCACTGATGATCTTGCGCTGGATGACGGCGGGGCGAAGGTCGCGCTCGCACGCATTATTGGTCGGTTCGACTTGGCCGGGCCAATATGCGAAGGTAAGGAGCTGCTCCCTGGCGCGGGCGAACCTGTTTCGGAGCTTCATCGTCAGTTCGCACGACGTGCGCGTCGTGATGATGTCGTCGATGGTTCGTTCGAGCGCGCGTCGTCTTGCGGGAATCGTCGATGGCGCCAGATGGCTGATGCCTTCCGCCAGTCCGAACGCCTTGTTCAGCCATAGTTTGAGCCGCATCGGCAGGAAGTCTTCACTGTTCTGGAGCGCATAGGCGACATCACGCGCGAGATGGGCGAGGCAGGCTTGGTGCGCATCGGCATGACCCTGCTGGGCGGCATAGCGTCGGAGCACCAGGCGTCGGGGCGATGCCCGTCCATCATGGTGCGCACTACGATCGCGCCGCGGGTCGGGGCGGCGGTGTGAACGACGGCATGGTCGCACCGGAACACCCAGTGGTAGGCGTTGCTGCCCTCGATGCGCACCCCGGTCTCGTCGGAGCTGACCACCCCTGCCTGACGCAGCCTCGATACGGCGTCATCGCGGCCACCTGCAAAATGCGCCTGCGCACGGCGGAGCATGTTCATCAGACCGCCCTGGCTGATCGTCAGACCGAACAGATCGGCAAACGCCCCCTGAAGCCGTTCGCAGGACAACGCCTGGAAGGTCTTCAGATAGGTCGCGATCGCATGGATCCGCGCCGAACGGCGTTCCCTTCGCCGCGTCCGGCAGCGCGGCGGTCACGCGCATCCCGCACGATGGGCAGCGAACCGCCAGCCGCCTGTGGCGCTCCACGACCGGCGTGATCGGCGGCAGTTCGACCGTATCGTGCTCGCTGACTGTCTCGGCCACCAGATCGGCCGGCAGTGCCGCGCAACAGCCGGTGCAGGTGTCTGGACGATGATCGATCGCGCGATCGAATGCCTCGCTCAGTATCCGGCTATGTCCCTCATGCCCTGGCTTTGCACCGCCGGGCCGCGATGCCTCGTGGCGCTCCTTGCGGTCAGTCGATGGCGGCTTCGACGATGTCCGCGACGTCTTCGCAGGGCGCTGCAGGCGCAGCACCAGTTCGATCAACTCCTCGCGGCTCAGGCGCTCGAGATCGGGACGGCCCATGCCCCCTTGAATCGGTGATCTCGCTCAGCCGCAAGGGGGTGGGTAATTACGCTGAAACAGTCATTTGAACACCGCAGAACGGTTATGCTGACACTCATAACGGGTCAGATTCCGACGTGTTACAGGCCCATCTTGATGCGGCTTTGGAACAGTTACGCGACCGGATGGGGACGATCGATGATCTTCGCCATCGTCTCGATCTATCGGACGAGGAACGGCGTGAGGCTCAGGCCCGAGTTATTGGCTTACTGGCTGGACCAGGACCAACGGAATCCAAGCGAGGATATTTTGGTCGCTTGTTTGGCCGACCCGACGAGTGATGCGCGGTTTAGCGCACGCCCATATAGCTCAGAAAGTGCGCGTAGCTTTTTGGGTCTATCGTATCTTTTAGGGTCACAACGGCTGTTGCAGCTGCCAGATACATCCCTTCCGCCTCCTCCTTGCTGCGCATCTTTTCAGGCATGCCTGTTTCCCGACGCGCCTCCCTCATCGCGGCTACCGCATCTTCAAAATCTGATAGCGCGTCGTTGATAGCGCAGACGCCGCCCCACCGGGCGGACCATGCTTGCTCGGTCGAGCACCCCTCGCTTAACAACTCTGCCGCGTAACCCTGCTTGACAACATGAAGATCCAGCTCAGGCCGATGCTGACGGGTGACAGCAATCTGCATGTAGCCTTTTGCAGCAAAATGAAGGTCTGGCTTGGCAGCTTTCTTTCTGAAAAAACCGAACATGATGCTTATGGCCTTTCTATTTATCGCCGTAACAGACGCGATATCGTTGCCTGACCGTCAAACGCTTCCACTACGAAAGCCACGAGCAGTTACGGGTGCACCTCGCCGACTTCATGGCGGCCTACAATTTTGCCCATCGGCTCAAGACGCTCAGCGGCCTTACGCCTTACGAATACACTGCCAATATCTGGGAGTTAGAGCCGGACAGGTTCATCGTCGACCCGATCCACCAGATGCCGGTACTAAACACCTAGACCGGTTCTATCATCTGAACTTGATTGATCGTTCATTGAATGTGATAAATTTTTCGTGTATCGCTGGACTCATAAGATGCTGCATTAACGTCCAGTAACCTCGAACTGCATCTTCGCCTGCAGCCGAATAAGCAAGCGCCATGTTCTCATGCATCCTTTCAAAAAGAACATTCTCAATCTCATAACCTTTAACTGTCAAAAAGACCAATTTGTTGCGGCGGTCTCTTTTGCCAGGCCGCGCTTCTACCATGCCTTTATTTTTTAGATCTTTCATGACACGCCCTAGAGATTGCTTGGTTATACCAAGAAATTCGAGAATTTCAGTTACTGTACTCCCGGGATTTCTCGACAGAATGTAGATAACTCGGTGGTGCGCCCGGCCAAGTCCCTGTTCGGCTAGAGCTTGATCTGCATGAGACAGATGAGATCGGTTAGCAAACATTAGCAAGTCCATGCCTCCGCGGATTGCATCCGTTCGGAGATATTGCGCAGGCGGTGGAGAGATAGTTCTAGGCATATCTGAGCAATATAGAATTTAAATGCCCTCACAATGCAGAAACGAGCAGGTAGTTGCGGGAAAGCGCGCTTCGGTTTTTAGACGGGTCGTCTGCGGCCGTTGGCTTCCTGTTTGGGAACGTGAAGCAAGAAGCCCAGCCCAATGCCTGGAAAAGGACCGCTGTCGGAAGCCGTTTTCTCAAAACGTAGATCGTGTCCCACCGCGTGGTGTAGCTTCAGCGGCGTAGCCGCCTTGATCTCCGGGCATAGCCGGGTCGATCACGCCGCCATGGACGACAACGT
>NZ_JACIAP010000028.1:0-13930 GCF_014194875.1 Sphingomonas sp. BK481
CCGTGAACCTGACCGGCCGCTACAGCGCTGGATGATAGCGCGCGGCCGGTCAGCTTCACTACCGCTGAGCTACACCACCACCCGGGACACGACCGATGTTGGGGTGTCCAAAAGAACTGAGGGCCAATTTGGTTTGAAGCTTGTTTACTATCAAGGCCTGTACGCCGGGGTGGTGGTGAACGAGCAATTTGCTGACTGATCAATCACTTGGGTCGAAACCCAGAACCGCCTGTTCCGATGAACGACGATCGTTATGCCGGACAGCGTGATCGCTGCTGTTATTTTGGGCGTGTGGCGCGCGAGGTAATTGCATGGAATAAGGCGAAGGCTGCGGCATTTGGTAGGCGGGACGGAGTGCAGAAGAGCGAGGGTAGTCTCCGTAGCTTCCTCCCTCATAGGCATGCCTACCGTCCCAGTTGACACCGCCATGCGTACCGCTCCAACTGACGCCAGCGCCATGGGATATGACCTGCGCGCTGACAGACGCTGTGGTCCATCTGACAAGGATTAATAAGGCCACGAGCTTGAGCCCGCATCTTCTGGTCACGCTATCTTCCTCTATGCACCACGACTATGAGACACCTATCTGTTTAGAACACGCGGCCGATTGCCGATCAATGCTGGAACAGACCGCCAAGGACGTCGCCAGGGCGATAGGCAGCATGACCACCGTGGCCATGCTGGCTGTCACGGTGCCCACCGCCATAAGGTCTCTCATTGTATCCGCCCCAAAGAGTAGGCTGGGCGTATCCAGGCTCAATCGGCTGTAACGGAAATCGGGTGCCGGCCTCGCCGTCGCCTCGAACAAAGCGTTCTTATCGATGATGATCTTGTCGAGTTCGCCGCGATTCAGCCAGATACCCCGACATTGCGCACAACACTCGATCTCACCCCCTGCCTGTCCGCAAGCATGAGGTCGATCCGGCACACGGGACAAAACATGCATTGTATCCGGGTGGTCGTGGTTACCGGTGCGGCGTCCGTCATGGTGCAGCCCCCTGGTTGATCGACGTCGACATGAGCGACTGCGTATCGGGCGTCGCTTTGATGTTAGTAACTATACCCGCCGTAACGCTGATTATGCTCGCGACGCTCATGCCGGCGCTCGCGATGCTCCTGATGCTCCTGCCGACCATTATAGCCGTAGCTGCCACGATAATAGCCGCCATTGCCACGCCAAGATTGGTTATAGCCAAGATCACGATCACGATCGCCAAAAGAGCAATCATGCCCAATGTTGCGCGGTATTGGTCACCGTAAACTTGGCCTCTACCCTAACCGCCATAGGATTGGGCCGTCGCAGCCGGGGTCAAAAAGGCAATGACCGCAAAAATTAAAATAATATTACTTTAATAAATAACTCCATTGCAAAGCGACTAAAAATTTCACAATTCAACTTATATGATATTATGAGTAAAAAAAGGTAATACTACCGGAAGCGAATACTCATAGAGGTACAATATTACATATCTTTGCATAAAACTGTACCTATGATTGGCATTATATCTAAGCCGATAAGACGGCGTACTGAGGTCAAGAAATTCGCAAACATCGAAAGTTGAAAATTTCGGCAACAGGATCGGTCGCACAGGGGTGCCGTTGCAATCCGGACTATCACTTCATCGTCGTTGATGCTACGGCGCAATCCGTGCGACGCCTCTTGAACATTTTTGCCTGCCTAATGCTCGTTTTCTCTCTTGAGACGACGGCAGCGGCGCATGTGTTCGAACGGCCGGATGCCAGCATCAGTGCAAGCGAGACGCCGGGCGAACAAATCGCCGAAGGGCACACGCCCGGCGACGCCGATCAGGTGCCCTCGGATGGCGACAAGGGTTATCCTCATCACCACGGTGGGTGCCACGGCGATCATGTCGCGGCGCCGGTCAAGATCGCCAATGCCGCCGTCACGCGCGACCTCCGCCTTGCCCCCGTTTTCGCAGGCCGATCGATGCTGCCTCTGTCCACGGCCGATCCCGCATTGAGGCCGCCACAAGCCTGACGACCCGTTAACCCCGCCGGCTGCTGCCGCGCGGGGCGAACTAGGTTCGTCAGGAGTCATCATCGATGCATCGTACAATCGCGACCTTCATGGTCGCGGCGTCCTTGGCCAGTGCGGCCGAGGCGCAGACATCACCGCCGCCGGGTCTTCCGGCGGCGACCACCTCGTCACAGGCGACGCCCGCCTTTTCGCTCGATGCCGCGCTCGGCGCTGCCGGCATGCCATCGGCTTCTCGCACGACGGCAACAGACACCACAACAGGCGGGGCGGCGTCCGGTCCCGGCGGGAGCACGCAATCCGCGCTGCCTTCGATCGGAGCGGCGACCGCGAACGTCGCGGCCGCAACCGCCGCAAGGCGTGTAGCGGGGCTGCGCCCCAATCCCGAATTACAAACGCAGGTTGAGAATATCGGCGGCAGTGGTGCCTACATGTAGCGGCTCGCAATGATGATCGCCCGGAACTGCAATAGAGGGGCGTTTCGCGCTCAGATTATGTGAGACGCTGGCGATCGGCCGGCGCACGTTAGTTGAGACACAAATCACATTCGGTGCGACGGACGCGAGATGTTCGGCGACGGGCGCAGGATCGTCGACACGACGGTGCAAGCGCAAGATGATTAAAGATCGATGATTGACCCATACCGACCGCAATCATCCTATATTATGCAGTAGGCTGCGCGCTAGCTGCGTCAGATGGATGTTTGAAAGGTAAGGTCGTGTCCGAACCGGCGGTACTGAACGCAATCATGGTCGCGATGAAGAATCTGTCCTACCGCCAGCAAGTTATCTCAGGGAATATAGCGAATAGCGAGACACCCGGCTACAAAGCACGCGACGTCAAAGCACCGGATTTTTCGAAACTAATCGACGCGAGTCTGACGCGCACAAGCCCGCGCGTTAGCGCGCCTCGGGTCGAGCTTACTCCAGGAATGATGGCGCTGGGCATGCAGCCGGTAGGTTTGAATAACGCTACTATCCTGGACAAGGACATCAGCGAAACGAAGCCTGACGGGAACAATGTCACGCTCGAAGATCAGCTTATGAAGATGGGTGATATTCAAGCAAAGTATACTGCCCTTGCGAGTATGAGCCGCAAATTAGACGGATTTATGAGTAAAGCAATCGGTGTAAAGGTTTGAACCATGCTCACGAGAAACCGGAAGTACTGAGCGCGGCACCGCAAGGAAAACGAGCGGTTATCTCGCGGTCGCGCGATGCCGCCTCCACCAGCCCGAAAACGACCAGAAAACCCGTTGTGAAAACCAGCGCCATCTTGCACCATGGCGGTGATCTTTTCTGGCGGGGTACGCATTGCTCATCGGCTATATCCGGGTGTCCAAGTCGGACGGCACGCAAACGCTGGAGCCGCAGCGCGACGCGCTGTTCGCGGCCGGCATCGATCCATCCCGCATCTATGAGGATATGGCCTCGGGTCGCCATGATGCCCGGCCGGGCCTCACCGCCTGCCTGAAGGCGCTCCAGCCAGGCAACACGCTCGTCATCTGGAAGCTCGACCGCCTCGGTCGCGATCTGCGTCACTTGGTGACGACAGCCGAGGATCTCCGGTCGCGCGGAATCGGGTTGAAGGTCCTGGCCGGTGCCGGCGCGCAGATCGACACGACGTCCGCCAATGGCCGTCTCGCTTTCGGCATCTTTGCTGCGTTCGCCGAGTTCGAGCGCGAGCTGATCGCCGAGCGCACCCATGCCGGCCTTGCTGCGGCGCGCGCTCGCGGTCGCATGGGCGGCCGGCCGCGGAAGATGAACCGGGCGACGCTGACGATGGCGATGGCGGCGATGTCCGATCGGGGTGCCGTTGCCGCCGATGTCGCCAAACGGCTCGGAATCACGACCACCACCCTCTATGTCTACGTCAACGGCGACGGCACGCCCAAGGCGCCGGGACAGGCGTTGCTCGACGCTGGCCCGACCCGGCAATTGCAAAGCCAGGCCGCGTAATGAGCGCGGGCGTCACGGTCCCCATCGAGGCGATCGTGACGCTCCGGCGTCGGTTGGCGGCGTTGCCGGCAAGGCATCCCGAGCGGCAGCCGCTGATGGCATCGACCGCCGAACTATACGACATCAGCCGAGCCACGCTCTACCGGCTGTTGCGCGGCGAGCGACGGCCGAAGGACGCACACCGTGCCGATCGTGGCCTGTCGCGCACCATGCCTGCCGGCGAGATCGAATGGTGGTGTGAGGTCGTTGCGGCGATGAAGAGCCGCACGACCAACCGGCAGGGCCGTCGTCTCTCGACGAAGCGTATCCTCGAAATTGTCACCGAACACGGCGTCGAGACCCCAGATCGCGGTCTGGTGAAGCTGCCGCCAGGGCGGTTGGCGGCATCGACGCTCAACCGGCACATGCGGCAACGCGGGTACGACCTCGACCGCATGACGCGCGAGCCGACTGCGGTGCGCTACCAGGCCGAACGCGCCAACATGCTCTGGCATTTCGACATGAGCCCGTCCGACCTCAAGCAGTTGAAGGCTCCCACTTGGATCGATCTGGATCGTAACGGCGCGCCGACGCTGATGCTGTTCTCGGTGGTCGATGACCGGTCGGGCGTCGTCTATCAGGAATATGCGCTCGTCTATGGTGAGGATGCCGAGGCGGCGCTGCGCTTCCTGTTCCGGGCGATGGCACCGAAGGAGGACAATCCGTTCGAGGGCATCCCAGAGAACATTCAGCTCGATGGCGGCCCGGTCGGCAAATCGAGCGTCTTCAAGCGGGTCATGGAATGTCTCGGGATCACCGTCACCCCACACATGCCGGCAGGGTCAGACGGACGCCGCACAACCGCGCGCGCCAAGGGCAAGGTCGAGCGACCGTTCCGCACCGTCAAGGAAGCGCACGAGACGCTGTACCACTTCCACGAACCCGCCAGCGAGGAGGAGGCCAACCGCTGGCTGGCGCGCTACATCGCCACCTACAACGGTGGCGATCATCGTCGCGAGCCGCATTCCCGGATCGACGACTGGCTCGGCCATCTGCCCGATGGCGGCATTCGCGCCATGTGCAGCTGGGAGCGCTATTGCGCGTTCGCGCGGGAGCCCGAACGCCGCAAGGTCGGCCTCGACTGCCGCCTGACCGTGGCCGGCGTCACCTATGAGGTCACGTCCGAAGTGGCCGACGAAACAGTCGTCGTCTGGTGGGGGCTGTTCGACCAGGAGCTATGGGTCGAGCATGGCGACGAGCGGTACGGCCCGTTCGATCCGGTCGGAGGGCCGGTGCCGCTGCATCGCTATCGCAAGCATCGCAAGAGCCGGCGCGAGGTCCGCGCTGATCGCGTCGATGCGCTGGCGACGAAGATCGGGATTCCCCGCTCGGTCCTGACGGGTGAGGACGACATCGTTGAGATCGGCCGGAAGCTTGCCGATGGCATCGCGCCCGTGCCCGCTCGGCCCTTCGCCGATCCAGATCCGTTCGCAGAACTCACCTTCGCTACGCCCCTCAAGGCACGCTTCGCCATATCCGAGGAGCTGCGCCTGCCGCTGGGCGGTCTTTGCGAAGAGGACCGCGCCTTCATCGACGCGTTGCTCGCGCGCACGCTGTCCCGGCCCGAGGTGATGGATGAAATCCGCAGGCGATTCCCGCCCGGCCATAGACGGAGCGGCTGATGCAGACCGAGGTTATGCGCTATTACGGATTGGCCCGGCCCCCGGTCGATCTCGGCTTCTTCGAGACCGAGCATCATGCTCAGCTCACCCATGATCTGAAGACCGCAATCACGGGCGGACGCCTGATCGCACTCACCGCCACCATCGGCTCGGGCAAGACCGTGCTGACGCGGCGACTGCGTGAAGAACTGGAGCGCGAGGGGCGCGTGATCGTGTCGCGCGCGCTCAGCCTGGAGAAGGCCAAGATATCCGTACCGCTGCTGGTCGCGGCGCTGTTCTATGACCTTTCGTCCGAGAAGACCGTCTCGATCCCCAGCCAGTCGGAACGGCGCGAACGCGATCTGCAGGAGCTGTTCCGCAAGGCCAAGCGACCGGTCGCACTGTTCGTCGATGACGCGCACGATCTCCACCCCAAGACGCTGACCGCACTCAAACGCCTCGTCGAGCTTGTCACCGAGGGTGGCGGTCAACTGGCCGTGATCCTCGTCGGCCACCCCAAATTGCGGAACGACCTCAAGCGGCCATTGATGGAGGAAATCGGCGACCGGACGACCGTGTTCGAGTTTGGTGGCCTGCGCGATCGGCAGCGCGACTATATCGACTGGGCGCTGCGCACCGCGTTGTCGCCGGGGATCGAACCGGATGCGGTGCTGACCGAGGACGCCGCGATCCTGCTCGCCGCCAAGCTCAAGACCCCGCTCCAGATCGGCCGCCATCTCGTCCGCGCGTTCGAGGCGGGGTTTGAGGCCAGCGTGAAACCGATCGATGCCGCGACGGTCGAGGGTGTGCTGTCGCGCCAGATCGACGATCTCGAACCCCAGCTCACGCGCCACGGTTACGACACCAAGAGCCTGGCGGACCAGTTCGACGCGAAGCCTGCAGAAATCCGTCAACTGCTCCGGGGTGGGCTCGATCCCGCGCGTGCCCGCGAGCTTACTGACGATATGCGGGCAGCAGGACTGCCGCTCTGACCGCCGTGTCCGCGATCTTGCGCTGCTCAGTGAATATCTCGCGTCCGTCGCACCGAATGTGATTTACGTCTCAACTAACGTGCGCCCGCCGATCGCCAGAGTCTCAAATAATCCGAGCGGGAAAGACCCCTCTATTGCAGTTCCGGGCGATCATCATTGCGAGCCGCTACAGATAGCCCCCGCATCGTCGCCAGCACGGCCGCATCGGATTTCACCTTTGCCGGGTTGAAGGACACGACAGCTACCGTGTTCCTGTGCCTGCCACCCGATCGGCTCGATACCTATGCCCGCTGGCTCCGCCTGCTGGTGAGCCAGGCCGTCACCGACATGGCGCGCTCCACCGCTCGCCCTTCTCGGCCCGTACTGTTCCTGCTCGACGAGTTCGCCGCGCTTGGTCGCCTCGAACCGGTTGAGCGCGCGATGGGGCTGATGGCGGGCTATGGCCTCCAGCTCTGGCCGATCCTCCAGGATATGCACCAGCTCAAAGCCACCTATGGGGAACGCGCCGGCACTTTCATATCCAATGCGGGCGTGATCCAGACGTTCGGGGTGAACGACCATGCGACCGCCGACATGCTCTCGCGCACGATCGGCGACACTACGATCGAATACGACACCGTCAGTACGTCGCGCGGCACTCGCTGGGGCGATAACCGCGCCGGCCCCTCGGAAAGCATCAGCGGACACGTTTCTGCCCGCCGTCTCGCCACACCCGACGAAATCATGCGGATGCGGCCCGACCAGCTCCTGCTGCTGCGGCAGGGCGAACACCCACTCGCGGTCGAGAAAATCCGCTACTATGACCAGCGCGAGTTTGCCGGGCTGTTTGATCCGGCGTGATTTCAGCCCCGCTGGCGATGTTCGACGGAACAAGCCCCCCGACCCATCTAAAAAGTCTTCTCCTGCCCTCACGGCGCGTCTGGGCGGCCGTAGCGGGCGATTCCATCGCCACTCGTCTCACTTATTCTTCGCCTAGCCAGTGGCGCTTGCGCCGCTCTTGTGACGCCGAAGGCGGCACGCTGCGAAAACGCATCGGCCGGTAGGCCGATTCCGCAATGTCTTTCCCTCACTGGTCGGTCATGCCCGATTAGCTTGCACTGCGCACTATCGGGGTTTTGGCCCCCACTTTGATGCATTGGTTCGGGTTATCCACAGGCGGGATTCTTTAAGAAGAATCTCCTATGTAATAGGAGGTTTAAGACTCTTACGGAGCCGTTTCTGGCTGCTTATTCAATGGCTTAGCGGCAGTTCTAGGGGCCAAAACCCCGTGATTCGCGGGGCCAAAACCCCGTGATTCGCAGGGGCCATTCCCCCGATAGTTGGAGCTCGCTCACTATCGGGGTTTTGGCCCCTGGCGATCAGTCGGCTGGAAACCCCATCGGTGGGCGCGGTAAACGCTTGAACTGAAAGCCCGGGTGGTCGGTCGAAAGTTGGCATCTCTCTGTGAAGTTAAGAACCTCCTCACCTTCATCGTTCCTCACCAATTCCAGCCAATAGCCGGGTAGCCGCTGCCGCTCGACCGCGACCCGCAACTCCTTGGCGAAGTCAGCCACGCGCTGGGTGCTGCCGCTTTTGTGGTGGAGCTGCTTCATGGTGAAAGCCCAACCTGCCGCCTGATGACCGCCATGCTTCCGCACGACGCGGTAAAGCCACCGCTCGATCCCGCCGGTCAGCTTGAAATAGGCTCGGTCGATGCCGAGCACGAGGCGATCAGTCAGCACGCCCTCGTAGAGCCAATCGGATATGGTAAACTCGACGCCGGTCGATCGCCCAAGGTCGTCGGTTGGTGCCGAGTAGCGCTCGATCCAGTGGAAGCCCTCGGGGCGCTTCTTCTTCCCCTGGCGGATGTTGGTGCGGATCAAGGTGGCGCTCAGCCGCTCAAGCGCCTCCACGATCCGGCGATACTCGTTTCCCCCGGTTGGCCGATCAATCCCGCGTAGCAGCTCGTAGAGCGGGACGTGAAAGTGCGGCGTGGTGGGTTGTCCCGCCGCCTTCGCCGCCCGGAGTTGCGACACCGCCCATATCAGGATGTCGCAATCCCATATGGTCGCGATGCCGATCTCGGCCGGGGCCGTGACGTTGACGGTGACCGTGGTGGTGCCGTTCTGCACCGAATAGTCGATCGGCTCGCTGCGGCGCTGTTTGGAGAGGCTGAAGAATGGCCGCTCCATCATCTCCTGCTCGTCGTGGGTCGGTATGTCGCCGGGCAACGTCACGAATAGGTCGAGCTGGCCGAGCAAGCCGACCGGGTCGCCTTCTTTCCTTCTGCCCTTCTTAGTCATAAAGGCTCCAAGGTCAGCGGCGCGATCGGCCGCTCGGCACGCTCGCGGCTACCGCCTCCAACGGCTCCAGCCCACGCGCTTCCAACAGTCGGTTCCACGCCTCATGCCCCAGCTTCTGCAAGCTAAGCCCGGTGTCGAGGCTAAGCTGGCGAAGCCGCTTACGGTCGCGGGGGGTGACTTGCACGTTGATCGGCACGATCGCCGGCGATGCAGCGTCTCGAACGGGAGCGGCGTTGGCCGTCGCCACAGCGATCGGGGCCGCGGCGGGTTCTTCGTTCAGCTCGCCCATCACGTCGGCGAGCGCGCGACCGGTGCGCTTACTGCTCATATCGTATCTCCTGAATCCAGCTCCAAACCTGGCGTAGCTCGTCGGCCGCGTCGCGTGCGGCTTGGCCGCGCATTTCGGTCACGCCCCTCCCCTCAAGTGAGGCGTCCAGATAAACGGTGCGGTCGGATAGATGGGTCGGGCAAACCGGGACTGGGTAGCGCGACAACGCGGCGCGGGCCGCGGTCGCGCGGGAGTCGTTTTTCGCAGCGTTGACGATAACGACTGCGCGCTGGTCGAGCCGGCGGAGAATCTTCAACGTCTCGCCAACCGCCTCAAGGTCGTCGGGAGACGGCCGCACCGGCACGATCACCAAGTCCGCCACGCGCGCCGCCTCGGCCTCCGGCTCTTCGACGGCCGGGCGGGTGTCGATGAACAACGCACCCTCCGGTTTGCGGCGAAGGCTCTTGGCCGCGTCAGTTAAGGTGGTGCCGTCTAGGTCGATCAGCTCGGGGCGCTCAATGGCCGGCTCGATCTGCTCGCGGCGCGTCCACCATTTCGTTGTCGTACGCTGTGGGTCTCGGTCGATGATAAGGCTCGGCTCCGTCTCGCCCGCGAGAACCGCAAGCTGACGGGCAAGGGTGCTTTTACCTGCCCCGCCCTTCTGGCTGATAAGTGAGTAGATTTGCACCTTCGCCCCTTCTGCTCCTCTTACCTGTGACACTATGAAGGCTCTTGGGTGTGAAGGGAATACCCTTTATCCCTGCCGGCTAGCGATCGTCACGCGCCAGCGCTGAGACGCCGGCATGGCGGCTCGGTCGAAACGCAGCGGAGATAGAGCGCGGCCCCGCAAGGAGCCGCGCTCGCCGTGCAACTATTCCCTAGCGCTTGGGTTTCTGATATGTTGGCCTATGCCCGTCGTCTATCGCATCGGTGGCCTGCGGGTCGTGATCTGGCCCAACGATCATCGACCGGCGCATGTCCATGTGAAGGGCGCGGAAGGAGAGGCGGTGTTCAACCTGAACTGTCCCGGCGGTCCACCCGAACTGCGGGAAAGCTACGGCTTTAAGGTGCCGGACGTGAACCGGATCGAGGAGGCGCTGGTCGAGCTGGTGCCGACACTATGCGCGGAATGGAGGACGATACATGGCGATTACTGAGCAGGAGCTGGCGCAAGCCGAAGCGCGTATGGAAGCGATCCGCGCCGCGGGTCATGCCGTGTCCGCCCGCTACGATCGTCGGCGGTCGCGGGTCGTGGTTGCGCTGAACACCGGGGTCGAGCTGACGTTTCCGACGCGGCTCGCGGAAGGATTGGCCGATGCTTCGCCCGACAACCTCGCTGAAATTGAAGTCAGCCCGGCGGGCTTGGGACTGCACTGGCCCAAGCTGGATGCGGACCTCTACGTTCCGGCGCTGCTCCAGGGCGTGTTCGGCTCCAAGCAATGGATGGCGCGCCAGCTCGGCGCGGAAGGGGGGCGCTCCCGGACGGCCGTCAAGGTCGCCGCCTCGCGCGCCAACGGTCGTAAGGGTGGTCGGCCGCGGAAGTTCGCATTGGCGTAATTCCGCACTGCTAGCCTTTATGCCTGTGACACTAAGAAGGCTTACAGGAGAGTAGGGACATTAGGCGAGTTTCCGCTTTCGTTCTCGCCGGCAGTGAATCATAGAATCGTCATGCCGATAGCGCCCGAACATCGCTGGCTCTACCCGATCGACTGGCGCGAGCTGTCTGCATTCATCAGGTTTGGCCGCGCCAAAGGGCGCTGCGAGCATTGCCGCCGTCCGCACGGCCGCAACGTGCTGCACCTCGGCGATGGAGTATGGTGGGACGAGGACGTGAGCCGCTGGCGCGACGGGCAGGGCAGGGCGCTCCGCCGCCTAGCCGCTCCTGCGGACATGGCGCGTGCGCAACCGGGGCTCGCCGGCATCGACCCACCTGCATCGGTGCGCGTCACGCGCGTCATTCTCGCCAGCGCGCACCTGAACCATGATCCCGGCGACAACCGGCCGCGCAACCTCGCCGCGCTCTGCCAGCGATGCCACATGCGCCACGACGCCGGGGAGCATCGCCGGCGCCGGTGGCTCAACGCCTTCCGGGTGCGTGCGATTGGTGACCTGTTCGCCTGAGCGGGGATCTCCGGCAGGCCGTCAGGCCTCGTCTCTAGGGTCGGGTGGTGTGGGACAAGCGATGAGGCCGCCCCGATCGGGGCGGCCTCGATCCTCAATAGCCGCTCAACAACCGCATCTGCGCGTGCGCCTCCTGTATCGCCCGCATGGCCGGACTCGCTTGCAGCTCGCGCATGGCGCGCATCGTCGGGCTGTTCTGAAGCTCCTCGATCGCCCGCATCGTTGGACTGCTCCGCAGCTCCTCGATCGCGCGCATGGCGGGGCTCTCGCTCAAGCGCCGGGCAGCTTCCTGCGCCGCCATCATCGCGGGGCTGTTCATCATCTCTTGGGCGGCGAGCATGCCTGGGCTCAAGGCGTCCTGCATCCGCCGGTGCGCCTCCAGCATCTGCCGCGCCGCACGGGGAGAGTAGGGCGCGCTCGTCCGGCGTGCGGGTGCGGGCACGGCCGATCGCCGGGCCTGGGCGTCCGCCAAATACCTTGCCCCCTGGTCCTTCCACTTGCCCTGCAACCGGCGCACGGCCGTCTCGGTAGGCTTGTCCAAGGCGCGCTTGATAGCGGCAGTCGGCTTGCGCGACGGGTCGGCCGCCAGCATCTCCGCCACCTTCCTGAGCGTAGGACTATCGTCTAGCCCCGTGCCGCGGGGTCGGCCGCGATTCCGCTTGGTGGTGCTCATGGTCGTTCCTTTCACTTGGTCGGCAAAGAATGGCCGCAAATCAGGCAAGTTCAAGTGAGAAGAAATGAGGCCGAAAAGCGCGGATAAATGCACCTGAAAACTGTCGATGCTTACTCGGTAGCGAGGATAAATCGGGCGGGGGGGGGCGCCGCTACAAGGCAACCTCAGCGCCCGAAAATGCGAGCTAGCAGCCCCAGCCGCTTGGGAGCGTCTGGCCCGCTTGGCACAATCGGCTCCGGCCGCGCGAGGGCGACAATCTCAGCCATCAGGTCGGCGCGTCGCTTACCCCGCACGGCAGCGAGTTTGCTCTCCTGCTCACGCCATAGCTCGCCGTAGAGCGCGTGGGCGGTGGTGTGCGCCTTCGGTTCGCCCCATGCTACGCGCATCATCTTCCGATCGGTCTTGTTGAGGCCGAGAAGCTCGTCGCATCCGATCACGTCATAGGTGAGGTCGAGCTTGGCGAGCTGGGCGTAGGGCGTGCTCTCCAGGACGTTGAAGCCCGGCTCGCGCAACACCTCGCTATAGGGTACACTCCAACTGCTTAGCGCTGCCCAATAGTGGAGTTGGCGCAGCTCGTCGTCGAACGGCCTCCCCTCCTTTTTGAGCTGGCGAATGATCGCGCGCCGCGCGACCGCCATCTGGCTGAACGCTCCGGGCAAGGGCAACTGGCGTTCCGCCATTGCTAGACGTGCAGCCGGGTCGTCCTGCACTTCCTTGATCGCGTCGCCCCAGAACTGCCCGTCCACCTTTTCCGGCCCCGGCACTGCGGCCGTGGCGCTTCCATCCTCGTTTTCCGCCCAAACTGGCGTCCACTGCGCCTCGCCTTGCCGGCGCGCGTCGTCGTCTGTTTTCGTGTCAATCCAAAGCATGGGCGATCTTTTCATGCTCTTTTAGCGGGAAGCGGCATCGCGCCTGATGCTCGCTCCCGATGATCGCGCAACACGCGCTGCACGGTCGATCGCGATACGCGAAACAAACTGGCGAGCTGGGCAGGGGAGCCTTGGCCGGACTCTGCCTTGGCAATGATCTCGGCGCGCTGCTGGCCGGTGAGGCTCGGCCGGCGTCCAAGGTGCCTGCCGGCCTTACGCGCGTGTGCCAGCCCGTTCATGGTTCGCTCGCGGATCATAGCACGCTCAAACTCGGCGAACGCGCCTAGCATCTGCGTCATCAACCGACCTGGCGCGGTAGTGGTTTCGATCGCTTCCGTCACCGATCGGAATCCCGCGCCCGCGGCGGTGATCGCCTCCAGCGTGAACAGGAGGTCGCGAAGCGAGCGCGATAGCCGGTCGAGCTTCCACACCACGAATACGTCACCGGGCTTCAACGCCCCGATCGCGCGCGCCAGCTCGGGGCGGTCAGCCCGGCCGCCTGATGCCTCCTCCTGATAGATGGGATCGCACCCGGCATCGCGCAACGCGCGAAGCTGCGGGTCTATGTCCTGGGAGTCACCTCGGGATACGCGGGCATAGCCGATTTCCATGCCTTCATTCTGGCACGGGTTTGTGACACCTGCAAACCCTTGAAAAAGCTAGGGCGGGATGCCGGTGTCACAACCGTCCGAGGCCGTTGAAAAACGGCTGCTTGCGACGGTGACGAGGGCGTGATTCACTCCTGCAAGGCGGTAGGGGGATCACGGACATGATGGGTCGGCAGGTGGCGCAAGGGGCGCTGTTCTATGGTTTCCGGCTCGATGAGCATGTGCCGGTCGACCACCTGCTCCGACGCATCGACGGCGTGTTGGACTTCGGCTTCGTGCGCGAGGCGCTGGCGTCGAGCTACAGCGCGAGTGGGCGACCCTCGATCGACCCGGAGCTGATGCTCAGGATGCTGCTAGTTGGCTATCTGTTCGGCATCCGCTCGGAACGCCGCCTGTGCGAGGAGGTGCACCTCAACCTCGCCTATCGTTGGTTCTGCCGGCTCGATCTGGGCGACCGAGTGCCCGACCATTCCACCTTCTCCAAGAACCGGCACGGCCGCTTCCGCGCCTGCGACTTACATCG
>NZ_JACIAP010000029.1:0-10753 GCF_014194875.1 Sphingomonas sp. BK481
TGCGTTGCGAGCCATGGCGCGATCAAGAAGGAGGTCGCGACGAAGTCCGCGGACATGCAGCAGCATCTGGTAAAGCTGGCGCAGGAAGACGAGCAGATGCTGCGCGTCGAGCTCGACCGGATCCACGGTCCGCAGCGCGAAGGATGATCCGGCGCGTTCGATTGGCGGGCGTGCTCGGTGCCGCAAGTTGCGGCCTGATCACGCCCGCGCTTGCACAGGATGCCAGGTCGGTAACCTTGGAGGTAATGAGCGAGGAGGAACGGCGCGGGCTGAGCTGGAGTGAGGGACGTGCCGCGCTGGCAGGCGATATTCGCGTCTCGCGCGGCCGGCTCGATGCATCGGCGCGCTCAGTAACGCTTCGGAACAGCGTGCGACACGGTGGCGCCGATGCGGTCGTCGACCTTTCGGTGGGAACCGACTGGGATCTGGGTGCGGTGCGTATCCGTACCGACGCCACCGGCCACGCATTCGCGGGCGCGCGGGGCCGCATGGACTATGTCGAGGCCGGCGTATCGGCAAGCTATGTCTATGGTCCGCTTTACGCCACGGTCGGCGTGATCGGCGCGCCGTCGCAGCGCGCGATCGGTGGCAGCAACGTGTATGTCTATGCGAACGCCAATGCCGGTATTCCTGGTACGCCGCTGACGATGCTTGCCGAGATCGGCCACTCGTCCGGCAGCGTCCGCGACCCCAGTCGGGTGCAGCGTTTTCGTCCGGGCGGCAGTTACACCAACTGGCGGCTGGGTCTCGAGCATCGTCGTGACCGTCTGACGATCGGCGTCGATTATATTGGGACTGACGTCTCCCGCACCGCCACTGCCAGCAGGTTTGCCGATCAACGCAACGCCGGAGACAGAATCGTAGGGCGCGTACAGGTTTCGTTCTGACGATTACCGCGGTCAGCGAGTGCCCATTAACGCTGATGTGTATACGAACTGCCTGGGCAGAACCGTCTGTATATGTTTAACAAACGGCCGGTGCGGTTGAAAAATAGCCTGACGTCGCGCTCCTGATCGTATCGACCGGGATCGAGTCCGAGAACGCCCTATCCGTCTCGATCATCGTTCGTTTGCGGGATTAGAAATCGCGGATGGTAAGTTTTGCTGGCGAGCGATCTTGTTTGCTGCTGCCTTCAAGATATCGGGCTGATTGCTATTAAAAGGGCCGTGACAAACTATCGGGAATAGCACGCAACGCGATTGCCGTTCGAAGGCAGCTATGAAGATGCGCGCCTACCAACGGTTGGTCACCAGCATCCGCGACTGCCAAAGCCTGACCGATAACCGTTATTAGACGTTCGAGGTGCTGAGCGGTTGTTTCGCCGTCCATCATGGCTTCAAAGCCTTGATCATTTTGGCGTACCCGGCAGCACGAGCCAGATGAGCGATGCGAGCTGAAACGTCGTTACTGGCTTCGGCCTGTTCCCGCGCGCGCGCTTCGTTACGAACAAGAGTGCTCAGATCGCTCGAGTTGGACACGTTTATGCTCCTATCAAGCGGGAGCGCTCCAGCGTTTCTCAGTCACCGCCATGCCATTAGCGAGTCGCGGCGATGTACCGACCCTGTACATGCCGTTAACCCGATGCCAACCTCACTTATGCTACCGTCGCCCATGGTAAACATAACAGGCATAGTCGACGAGGTAGCGCGGCTGGACGCGCTTCGTGCTCTCGATATGCTCGACACTCCCCCTGAAGCCGAGTTTGACGCCATCGCTGCAGGGGCGCGGCACCTCTTTGGCTGCAAGTTCGCTTTCGTTTCGTTAGTTGACGCGGACCGGCAGTGGTTCAAGGCAGCGTGCGGCCTTGAGCCTAGCGAGACACCACGAGATGTGTCTTTTTGCACCCATACGATCGCTGCCGACGATCTGCTCGTCATCGCGGACACGCGCGAAGACCCGCGCTTTGCAACCAATCCTATGGTGGCGGAAACACCCTTTGTGCGTTTCTATGCAGGCGTGCCGCTGCGAGTGACACCACCAGGAGGAGGTGCCTCGCTGCCGATCGGCACCTTGTGCGTGGCTGACGACAAGCCGCAGGATCCGACCCGCGAAAAGCTGGAGATACTCGCCGGTATGGCGCGGGTCGTCGAAGCGCTGCTTGAGGCGCGCCGGACCAGCAAAGAGAACCTACAGCTGGCGCTTGATCGCCAGGAGGCCCTTGCTGACATGGCTCGCACGCACAGACTGCTCCAGCACGCCGAACGCATGGCAAGGATCGGATCGTGGCGCCTCGAGCTCGAAAGCGGACAGCTACACTGGTCGGATCAAACCTACACGATCCACGGCCTCGCGCCGGGATCGCGAGAGCAACTCGACACAGCGATGCAGTTCTAGCCTGAAGGTGACCGTGCGAAGCTGGAAGCAGCGCTTGACCGCTGTGCGCAGCAGGGAACTGCATGGGATTTGGAGCTGAACTTCACCGATGCGCAGGGACGGCCCCGTCGCGTGCGCACGTTGGGTGAGATCGATCAGCGCGTCGGTAAGCGTGTCGCCGTCATGGGAGTGATCCAGGACATCACCGACCGGTACCAATTCGAGCGCCGCCTGGTTGCGGTAGCTCGAACCGACGAACTGACCGGCATACCAAGCCGACGCGCCTTTAACGAAGAGTTGGAAGTTGCGCTCGATCGCGCCCGGGAAGGTGCACCGCTTGCTATAGCAATCATCGATCTGGATCGGTTCAAGGAGGTCAACGACCGGCTTGGCCATGCGACCGGGGACAGAGTTTTGCAGGCGATGGCCGCCAAGCTGCAAGCAGCACAGTATCTGGGCGACCACTTCGTTGCCCGGCTGGGCGGGGACGAGTTCGTGCTGATCCTGCGCGGGCGGCGTACACACGAAGAACTCGTCCAAGACATCGCGCAATTGCTCGCAGACCTACGCTACGCCGTGCCTGACGACCGTAGCGTTATAACGGTGTCCGCGACGATCGGAGCCTGTGTCTACGGCGCAAGTTATGTCGATCGGGCTTCGTTGCTCAAAGAGGCAGACGAGGCTCTGTACCGCGCGAAGCGGATGCAGCGAGGCACGGGCGCTATTGCAGGCAAAAGCGCCTATATCCAAAGTTTGGTTGGTGAGCCGCGATAATCTGCTTTGACCCCGGCATCTGGTTGGCGAGAATAGGATTCAGGCATTTTGCATGTGACAATGAGCCGATGAGCATCGGACTGATGAAAATTCCCGTCTTGCTGGTATCCGGTGTCCTGTCCTGGCTTTTCGTCAGCTGGGTGACAGGCGCGGCGGAACCCTGGGATGCCGACGCCTACTGGCGTCTCTGGTACCCCGCCTCGTTGGGCCTAGCTGCGCTAACAGGGGCAGCGTTCAAGACGAGGGGGTGGATGGCAGGAGTCATCCTGACGTTTGCCCAGCTTCCTGTGATATGGCTCAACGCCGGGACTATCTCGCTCTGGGTAATCGGCCTGGCAATGTCCTGCGTCCTCGCTGTGCCGGCTGTCGCAATCTCAGCTTTTACCGGCTGGTTTGCGGCTCGCTCACGACCGTTGTGACAGTCCGCGAATGGGATCGATCCGCCTGTGCATCAATAAGATCATGGTAGGACCCGTTCGCCCGGGCTGGACGGTGCCCTTACCCGCCTTCCCGCAAACGAACCGTTGAATGAGAAGGCCGCCCGCCCCGACCTGAGTAAACGCTCACGCTTTCTGTCGGTGTTCTGATCGCGCTATTTGTCGTCGGTGTCTCGGCGCGCGGTAACCAGGAATGTCCGGGTTTGGAGGAACGCGGACCGTCCGCTGTGGACGCCCGACCTCAGGAAATCGACGACTGAACGGGTTAGATCAGCGCCAATGAACCGAGTCTTCTGCTGCACGCCGGAGTTGGGCGACCATCTGGCGCTCGTGGCCGGTCAGGGCGTCCTTCGACAGGAATGCGGCCTTCAACGCGGCAGCCAGTTCACCCCAGCCGTCCGTCGATCCGTTGATTGAAGTGAACGCCGGTAGCACGTCGGCTAACGCGTGGAGGCAGCGGCGGTCGCACCAAGCTTCAGTGAGCAAGCACAGATCATGGAAGAAGTCGTCACTGCTGGTATAGATGTGGTTCATGCCCAGACAATGACGGAATGGCGGCTTTCGGGCAAACCGGCTTAGCTTCCAACGACTACCTTGAGCGATCTGCTTTGTCGGAAAACACATGATAGGCGACGCAGAGCACCGCAAATTCTGGAGAATTGCGGCGTGGGGCGGTGGCGCACGTGCTCTAGGTTCGCACTATTGTGCGAGATACCCTGTCGGATTGAGAAAGTGCGCGACAACCTCGGAGGCGGGGTTTTTCGTCAGGGGAGCCGCGGCTGTTATTTTGGCGTGAGATCGACGCCCCGCGGAGTCACTACCGTGCAGGCTGGCTCGATGCCGAGCAAATCTCGGAAGCCCCGCGAATGGCCGATTCATCCGAAACCCGACATTCCCGGCCGATTGCCCGAACGACTGCTTCGTCCCAGGTCTCGCCATTCCGGCAGCGATGCGCGACGATCCGCAAAGCTGAATGAACGTCGGAAGTTGGGGAGGCCAATAGGCGCCAGGAATGGCGGGAATTGGGTCGATCATACGATCAGCGATACGCCCGATCGATCCGCCAGTGCCTTGAACCGCGCGGCAAGGCTTGGGTCGGCATCAACCCGGACGGCGCTGACTACGCTGAGCGCTCCGGGCGGCACGCGATCGCCGAAGAACATCACCGCCAGCGACGAGGGATAGGCGCGAGACTCCCAGACCATCCCGTGCGTGGCGGCGTCCTTGCGGTGCAGCGCCGCGGACCAGCGCCGCGTATCCGAGAACTCGCTCGCGGGTGTGTCGATCAACTGATTGCGAGCAATGCCGAGTTTCATCAGGTCCGGCGCGAGGAAAGAGCGCAGCGCCAGCGGGCTGGCGACCCGCAGCACCGAGCAGCGCACATCCGCGAGCTTGCTAAGCGGAAACGTCTTGAAGGACTGAGCAGGATCGAGATCATGGAAGATCGTCTCGTAGACCGCGGCCTCAAATCCATCCGCGGCATAGGCGGTCGGCACGCGTTTGCGCACGGGGCCGATCGGCGCGAATCGCGAGGAGCCAAAGCCCGGATTGAACGCATCGCCGGCAAGCTTTTCGGCGTGAATGCGCCAGAGAACGGCGCCTACGGGCAGATCGGTGACGTGGGTCGCAAAGGCGGTCGGCGGTTTGGGGACAATGCCGGTCGGCGCCAGCGCTGTCACCCGCCGATCTCGTCGCTCTCATGCGCCGCGGCGTCGAGGACGGCCGCTTCATCGTCGAGGAGTTCCCTCGGAGCGGGTCCACCCAGCCACGAGTTGGTCGACACGAACCAGAAGGCGGTTTGCCATGGTGACCGGCTCGTCGGCAGGACCTCCAAAATCCTCTTGATGAGGGGAAGCGGCTTGCCGTCGGCGTCGAACTGGAAGGTCGGGAAGCGGTCCTGTCCCTGGTAGGGGACCGCGAAGACGCGGCGCTGCGCTTTCCAGCGCGCGGCGGTCTGGTGGCGGTTCTTGGCTTCATGCCCGGCGCGCGCCGCGACCTCGGCCGAGGTCAGCGTCTCGACCTCGTGCATGAAGCGCTGGCGGATGGCGGTGTTGTCAGCCGCGACTGCGGTATGGAACTCGGCCATCGGATCATGGGTATCGGCCAGGACGTCGAGGAGCTGCTCGATCTTGCGCTCGAGATGCCGCGCGCGGACATCCGGCAACAGCTTGTCGACGATTGCGTAGAGTGCCTGTCGATCCGGGTCGGCTGCGATGCCCGTGGCGGTCAGCTGCTCGATCGCGTGATCGACGGCGGTTCGATACTGTTCGGAGAAGCCCTCAACAGTAGGCGCTATATATAAGGTGTCGCTGGCGGCTTCGGAACGCGGAGCCCCGCGCCGCTTGGCCGGCTTGGCGCGCGCGGTCTCGACCAGGCTGGCGAACACCAGATTGGCGAAGGCGCTCGGATCGACAGCGGTGGCGAGGGTCGCCATGGACAGCTCCTGTGGTTAGTCTCGCTAACATATAACCGAACTAACCAAAATTGCCACCCCACGGAGGCAATGGCGCTTAGTCATGCTAACACATAAGCGATCTAACCACGCACGCCACTGCCGATGTTTATTCCAGTAACTGCCCTTCCTGGAAAAAAGAATGCGGCCGGGCAGGGAGGGTTTCGTCGGTTCTCCTGACATGTTGAAACCTTCGCCCGGGCGACACCCAGCGGCGATTTCCGTCCGAAGCATCGAGCGGTCGAACGGAGCAGGAGGTCGTCGGCGTGGCGCGGCATGAGTGGGCGTGACCGATAGCTCCTCAGTTTCCGAACGCATCTCTACCCGATTAATGATAGGTTTTGAGACATACTTTTGAGACAAGCTCTGGCTTCCAATGCGGCCCGAGAAATCTTTGGTTTGACCGCTGCCGCATGAGAGCGTCGACCGAACTCCGTCATGAGGTGCCACCGACGTTCATCATCTCCGCGACCTTGGCCGCGAGCCCTTGCATCGTGAAGGGCTTGGTCAGCAGCTCCATACCGGGTTCGAGGTGGCCGTTGCCGACCGCAGCGTTCTCCGCATAGCCAGTGATGAAAAGCACCTTCAGGTCGGGGCGGAGAGAGCGTGCGGCGTCCGCGACCTGGCGCCCGTTCATGCCGTTCGGCAAGCCGACATCGGTGATCAGCAGTTCGATCTTCGCGCCCGATTGCAGCACCTTGATGCCCGATGCACCATCTGCCGCGCCGATCACGGTGTAGCCCCGCTCGTCGAGCACCTCGTCGATGAGATGCCGGATCGTGGCTTCGTCGTCGACCACCAGGATCGTCTGACCGCTGGCCGTTGCGGCGGTAGCGATCGCCTCCTCCTCCTCGCCCAGCAGGGCATCGCCGGCATAGCGGGGGAGATAGATGCAGATCGTGGTCCCATGCCCCAGCTCTGAGTAGATTCTTACCTGGCCACCCGACTGACGAGCGAAGCCGTAGATCATCGACAGCCCGAGCCCGGTCCCCTTTCCGATCGGCTTGGTCGTGTAGAAGGGCTCGAAGGCGCGCTCGATTGTCGCTGGCGACATGCCCGTGCCGCTATCCGTGACGCAGATCGACAGATATTGCCCTGCCGACAGGTCGCGCGCACGGGCCGCCCGGTCGTCGAGCCACTTGTTCGCGGTCTCGATCGTGATCCGACCGCCATCGGGCATGGCATCGCGCGCGTTGATGCATAGGTTGAGAATCGCGCTCTCGAGCTGCGTCGCGTCGATCATGGCGGGCCACAACCCCGCCGCTCCCACAACCTCGATATCCGTGGTCGGCCCCACCGTTCTGCGCAGCAGGTCCTCGACCCCGGCGATGAGACGGTTGACGTCGGTTGGCCTTGGATCGAGCGTCTGCCGCCGTGAGAAGGCGAGCAGACGCTGAGTCAGGGAAGCTGCGCGCCGCCCAGCTCCCTGCGCTGCGTGAATGAAGCGCTCGGCATCGTCGAGCTTGCCTCGCTCCAGACGCATCTGGAGCAGTTCCAGATTGCCCATCATGCCCGTCAGGAGGTTGTTGAAGTCATGCGCCAGCCCTCCGGTGAGCTGGCCGACCGCCTCCATCTTCTGCGCCTGGCGTAGCTGATCTTCGAGTTGCCGCTGCCCGGTCATATCGACACCGACGCCGGTTCGCCGGACAGGCTTGCCGCTCTCGTCGAAGTAGGTGTGTCCACGCGACAGCACCCAGTGGATCGACCCGTCGGGGTGAACCAGACGATACTCAAGTTCCAGATCGCCTGATCGTTGCAGCCCGCCATCCATCGTTTTCTGCAGCGACGAGCGGTCCTGCGAATGGACGTTGGCCAGAAACTCTTCGCGCGGCAGGCCCGCTGCGGCCCGCTCCGGATCGAGCGCGTACAGGGCCGAGATCGCCGCGTCGCAGAAGAAGCAGTCGGACGCGACATCGTAGGTCCACACGCCGACGCCACCAACGGCTGAGAGGGCGAGGCGCGCAAAGTCCTGCTCGTCGTGCAGCCTTGCCTCCATCTCCCGCTCAGCGGTGACATCGCGACCCGTTGCATAGGCGATGCCGCCGGCCGGAGCGGCAACCCATGAGATAGTACGGGTCGAGCCATCCTTGTGACGGTAGCGGTTCTCGATCCGTGGCTGATTGCCGGCTGCAGCCGTTTCATAGGCGTCGACCGTCTTGCCGTGATCGTCCGGAACGACGAACTCGTTGACGTGATGCCCGACGAGTTCGTCAGGCGCATAGCCGAGGACCGTGGTCCAGGCTGGATTTACACGCTGGAAGACCCCGTCGAAGTCTATGACCACGAGAAGATCGGGCGATGCTTCCCAAAGGCGGTCGCGCTCGGCCGTGCGTTCGGCGATTTGCTGCTCGAGAGTTTGGTTGAACTGGCGCAATTTCGCTTCGCTCTCGCGCATTGCAGCCTCAGCCTCACGCCGAGCGCTGATGTCGCTTGCTGCCCCGAACCACTCGATGATCTCGCCATCTGCGCTCAGTAGCGGAACGGCACGGGACAGCGTCCAGCCGACGGTCCCATCCGCACGCACAACGCGATGTTCGAGATCGAATATCTTCTTGAGCCGGATCGCTTCATCGATGGCGGCGGTTACCGCCGGCTGATCGCTTTCGGGAATATAGGCCAGCAACCAGGAACGGTTCGGGTTGGATGACGGGGTGCTGGGCAGGAAACCGCCCCCATCCAGTTCCTTCATCTCGCCCCAATCCGGACTCATCCGGTACAGGACGTCTGTACTCGCTTCGGTCAGAAGCCGGAGCCGGGCTTCGCTTTCGAGTAGGCGCTGTTCGACGCTAACAGCGCTAGTGGTTTGATCCATTATATCACTCTTAACACGCTGATCTTCTTTTGGTCTCTAGCACTGCCCATTGCGGCACCAAACGCAATCAGGGCCTTCCATCAGTTCGGGCCGTGGGCTCGGCTCTGTGTGAAAGGCATGTCCACGGTCGGACCCAAGGCTTCGATAATCCTGCAGTCGGCCACGGTGTTTCGGCTGCAGGAGTCGATCAACGCGTCCAGTTCGCCCGCGAGGGCCGTCAGATCAGCAATTTTCCGCGTAATCGCATCCCGATGCCGATGGGCGATCACGTCCACGGCCATGCAGGACTGTTCGCGACGACCGGCGAGCCCCATCAGCTCCCGGACCTGATCGATCGAGAAGCCGAGATCGCGCGCTCGACGGATGAAGGACAATCGCCGCAGATGCTCGCCCTCGTACGTCCGGTAATTACCGGCCGACCGGGCTGGTGCCGGCAGCAAGCCGATCTGTTCGTAATAGCGGATCGTCTCGACCTTGGTGCCTGTCGCCGAAGCCAGCTTACCGATCGTCAGTTTCTCAGACACAGCCCTTGACCCTCTACCGACTAGAGGGTGCATATAGGCTGCTAGATCGATTCTACCGAGGTGGCAAAGATGGCCTGCACGAGCTGCGCGTCCGACAAGGCGGGCACCCTGAACGACCCAAAGTGGCGGCGCGCCTTGTGGATCGCGCTCGCCATCAACGGCGGCATGTTTGGGGTCGAAATCGTCGCTGGGATTACGGGCGGATCGAAAGCGCTTCAAGCCGACGCGCTCGACTTTTTCGGTGACGCCGCCAATTACGCGATCAGCTTGGGCGTCGCCGGGATGGCGATAGCTTGGCGCGCGCGGGCAGCGATGCTGAAGGGAGCGACGCTTGCCCTGCTCGGTCTTTATGTCTTGCTCGCGGCGGGCTGGGGCGCCTTCCACGGCACTGTACCCCATGCCGAGGTCATGGGCATCATTGGGGTCGCGGCGCTTATTGCAAACCTGCTGGTCGCAGTCATGCTGTACCGCTTTCGCAGCGGTGACGCGAACATGCGCTCGGTTTGGATCTGCTCGCGCAACGACGCGATCGGCAATATCGCCGTGGTGCTGGCTGCAGGCGGCGTCTTTGGTCTGAACAGCGCCTGGCCTGATCTTGTGGTGGCGACATTGATGGCGGTGCTCGGTCTGTCGGGCGGCTTCCAGATCATGCGACAGGCGCGTGCCGAACTGCGATCTGGTCTCACGCCTGCCCCCTCCGCTTACAGGCAGCCGTTGGAACGGGTTGGGTAAGCTTCTCCGGTAAAAAGCCGAATAAAGGGCTACCGACTTTGCCGTGTATTTTCGCCTTACACTCGTTCAGTCTGTTGAACTTGGGCCCGTCTCAGGCGGAACCAGGGCGTGAGATGCGTCGGTTCCACCATCGCTTGCCCGCTCGCGAATAGCTCTAGAACAGTTAGTAGGGACCTGTCGCTACCGAGGCGATCCTCGCAAAAACGTTCGATAGATGAACGCTCAGGTGCGGCGCGCGGCTGTCGCTCCTGCCGAAGAAATGCCGTCGCAATCTACCTCGGCGGGGAGGGCCTCGCCGAGGTAGCATTTCAGTTCGAGCCAGAATCGCTCTTGTCACGATGGCCGTCTGGATCGACATCGCCCGGAGTATGGCCAGGGTGATCGTGGTGCTCGCCTGGCACGTCCCGCTGGCCACTAGTATCCCGGTCGCCGTGTTCGTCGAGATCGCCGGGCACGTGGCCCGGGTGATCGTGGTGCTCTCCTGGCACCTCTTGCTGCCCGCTCGTGTCGCGGTGACCGTGGGGGTCGAGATCACCAGGCGTATGTCCGGGATGGTCGTGATGCGAGCCAAGCTTCTCTTCGGGCATTTGCGCTCTCCTTTATTATGGATTGTTCTAGAGCGGTTTCTGATCAGTCTGCATCGTAACCAGCGGCTGCAAAATAGTTCGAGCATTCCTGGGGTGAGTAGAGGTCCACGATGCGGCCGATG
>NZ_JACIAP010000030.1:0-9521 GCF_014194875.1 Sphingomonas sp. BK481
ACGTTGTCGTCCATGGCGGCGTGATCGACCCGGCCATGTCCGGAGATCAAAGCGGCTACGCCGCTGAAGCTACACCACGCGGTGGGACACGATCATGCCCCGGCCGTCTCGCCGCTCGTTCCTTTGTGTGAAGGGGCGGAGGCAGTAGGTGAGCCTATGCATATGATCGCAGCTTTCCCGTTCGATCATCCCGAGGAGCCGGTATCGCTCTACGACTACGCGCCCGTGCTGCGTGTTCGTGATCGTCGCGGCGATTGGGTTCTGAAGCGAACGGGGCTGGTCCATTCGGACGGCGAGGCGATCGGACGATGGCTGACGGCGCTACATGGCTTGGGCGTCGATGTGGTGGCCCCGGCAGCACACCTCCACCCCAATCCCCGCCGCCTTGATGACGGCAAGCAGTGGGTCGTTTACCCCTTCGTGTCAGGCACCGGCTACCATGCCGGTGAAAGCGAGATTGCCGACGCCGGGCGTCTGCTGGGCCGGATGCACGCGGCCGATCCGCCCGAGGCGAACGCCCTGGCGACCTACCATGGGCCGGTGGTGCGAGATGCCGAATGGATTGAGCCGCACCTTGTCTCGGCCGGAGATGCCATCGAAGCCGCCGGTGGGGATCGGCACGTTTTCCGGGAGGCGACGCTGGCACGCCTCGCCACGGCCGAACCTGTCATGGGCTTGCCGCTCGCCGGGTGCAGCTTCGACTTCAAGGCGTCGAACCTCGTGTTCAGCCCGAAACCCACGCTGGTCGATCCGGACCATGCGGCTCGGATGCCAAGGCTCTATGACCTCGCCGTCGCGTTGCTCTTGTTCCACTGCGACCTTTCCACCGCTCCCGGTCGATTATGGACGCGGGCCGAGTGGGCGACCTTCCTGCGCGGCTATGCCGGGCATATCGCCTTCACCGACGCGGAGCTGGCGGCGTGGCCGACAGTCCTACAACTGGCATGGCTCGATCAAGGCGTCTGGCTCTTGGGAAACTGGCCGGAGGGTTGGGCCGATGTGAAGGATCGGGCGTACCTATTGGACGTAGCGGCCTTTAACCCGGCTGTGTTCCCGCTAACGCCGCCCGATCAGACGGTGAGCGGGTAGCAGCTTTCCCGATCAACCATCCCAATCGAGACGATCAGGGCAAGGCGTCAGGCCTTTCAACAGTCCGTAAAGCCTTTGAGGCACGCGCCCATAAGTTGCTGTCGTGCCTCAGGCCAGATGCGCGGCATGCCAGCGCAGATGGTCGGCTAGGAATGTCGAAATGAAAAAATAGCTATGGTCGTAGCCGTGCTGCATGCGGAGCGTGAGCGGAATGCCAGCTTCGAGGCAAGCAGCTTGCAGCAGCTCGGGCCGGAGTTGCTCGGTGAGGAATTGATCGGCATCGCCCTGATCGACGAGGATCGCGGATAACCGTGCGCCATCCGCAATCAACGCCACCGCGTCGCGCTGGCGCCACAGCGCGCGATCGTCGCCGAGGTAGCCGGTAAAGGCCTTGATCCCCCAAGGCACCTGACTCGGCGCGACCATCGGCGAGAACGCAGAAACCGCCTTGAAACGATCGGGGGCCCGCAGTGCGATCGTCAATGCACCATGGCCGCCCATGGAGTGGCCCATAATCGATTGCCGGCTCATGTCCGCCGGGAAATTCTCTGCGATCAGGGCAGGAAGTTCCTCGGTAACATAGGTCTCCATGCGGTAGTTCTTGCTGAAGGGGTCTTCGGTCGCGTCGAGATAGAAGCCGGCGCCAAGGCCGAAATCATAGGCGCCGTCGGCATCGTCGGGTACGCCCTCGCCACGGGGTGAGGTGTCCGGTGCCACAAAGATCAGGGCGAGTTCCGCGCAAGCGCGGCGGAACTCGCCCTTCTCCGTCACATTCGCATGGGTGCAGGTCAGGCCCGAAAGATACCAGACGACCGGCAGCGTCGCTCCCGTTTCGTGCGGCGGGACATAGACCGAGAAGGTCATGTCCGTGCCGGTGACGGCAGAGGCGTGCTTATACACACCCTGCATACCCCCGAAGGCGAGGTTGGCGCTGACCTGCTCCATGCTCATGGCTTAGTTGCCGTCGGTGAAGGTGTACGAGCAGACCTTGTTGCCGGCCGGGTCGCGCAAATAGGCGGCATACGCGCCGGGCAGGTGGCCACGCGGACCAGGCGCGCCCTCGTCCGTGCCGCCCGCCGCGAGACCCGCTGCATGAAAGGCATCGACGTCGGCCGTGGTTGCAGCAGCGAACCCGATGGTCATGCCGTTGCTCGACGGGGCTTCGCCGTTGCCGGGACGCGCTACGATGAACGCGGGCTTGTCCTTGCCGTAAAGGACCCAGCCGTTGCCGAACGGCCCTAAGTTCTTGACGCCGAGCGCACCCAGCGCTGCATCGTAGAACTTGGTCGACGTTTCGATGTCGGCCGCGCCCATCATGACGTGCGAGAACACGTCGTTACCGGAAATAACTGCCATGATAATTCTCCTTTGAAGTGAACTTCAGAATACGACGACGGAGCGGATGCTTTCGCCGGCATGCATGAGGTCAAAGCCCTTGTTGATCTCCTCAAGCTTGAGCACGTGGGTGATCATCGGATCGATCTCGATCTTGCCGTTCATGTACCAGTCGACGATCTTGGGAACGTCGGTACGGCCGCGTGCGCCGCCGAACGCGCTGCCCTGCCAAACGCGGCCGGTAACGAGCTGGAACGGACGCGTGGAGATCTCCTTGCCCGCCTCGGCCACGCCGATCACGGTGGAGACGCCCCAACCACGATGGCAGGCTTCGAGCGCCTGACGCATTACGGTGGTGTTGCCGGTGCAATCGAACGTGTGGTCGGCGCCGCCGTCCGTCATCGCGACCAGATGTGCGACGATGTCGCCATCGATCTTCGACGGATTGACGAAGTGGGTCATGCCGAAGCGACGGCCCCATTCCTCCTTGCTGTCGTTGAGATCTACGCCGACGATCATGTTCGCGCCGGCCATGCGGGCGCCCTGCAACACGTTGAGGCCGATACCGCCCAGGCCGAAGACGATGACGACATCACCGACCTGCACCTTGGCGGAGTTGATGGCAGCACCCACGCCGGTGGTGACGCCGCAGCCGATGTAGCAGCTGGTCTGGAACGGCGCGTCCTCGCGGATCTTCGCGACCGCGATCTCGGGCAGCACCGTGAAGTTCGAGAAGGTCGAACAACCCATGTAATGGAAGATCGACTGGCCCTTGTAGCTGAACCGTGAGGTGCCGTCGGGCATCACGCCCTTGCCCTGGGTGGCGCGGATCGCGGTGCACAGGTTAGTCTTGCCGCTGAGGCACGACTTACATTGGCGGCACTCCGGCGTGTAGAGCGGGATGACGTGATCGCCGGGCTTTACCGAAGTGACGCCGGGGCCGACCTCACGAACGATGCCCGCGCCTTCATGGCCCAGAACCACAGGAAAGATGCCTTCACTGTCGAGTCCGCCCAGCGTGTAGGCGTCGGTATGGCATAGCCCTGTCGCCATGATCTCAATCAGGACCTCGCCGGTGCGAGGCCCTTCCAAATCCAACTCAACAATCTCGAGAGGCTTCTTCGCCTCGAATGCAACCGCTGCTCGCGTCTTCATGTGAGTCCTCCTCAAGCGTCTTGGCCTCTGTTTAGCATTCGGCCAATGATGTAATAATCCCGCTCCTAAGAAACACACTTCGCCGTTTGTGGGATAATTATGTCTAAATGGGATGGCATTGACGAGTTCGTGGCGGTGGCGACGACAGCGTCTTTTACGAAAGCGGCCAAGGCCATCGGCATGTCGTCCAGCCATGTCAGCCGGGCGATCAGCCAGCTAGAGGAGCGGGTTCAGACGGTCCTTTTCAACCGCACGACGCGAACCGTAAGCTTAACGGAAAGCGGCCGCGTCTTTTTCGAACATTGCGAGCGGATAGCGCTTGAGCGCGACGAGGCCATCGCGCTGATTGCTGAGCAAGGCGAACCGCAGGGGGAGCTACGCGTGAGTTGCTCGACTGCCATGGGTGAACGATTTGTCGCGCCGATCCTGCGCCGTTTGACGACGCAGCATTCCAAACTCACTGTATCGATCGACCTAACCAATCGCCTGGTCGACATGATCGGCGAAGGATATGATTTCGCGGTTCGGACTGGCGATGTGGCCGATGGCCGCCTCTTAAACACGCTCATTGCGTCGCGGCGCTTTTACACCTGCGCTTCCCCTGCTTATCTGGCCCGCGCCGGCGTCCCCGGGAAGGTCGGCGATCTGCGCGACCATGACTGTATCGCCGGCACCAGCACGATGTGGCATTATGAGGTTGATGGAAGGGAAGTCCTGCATCGGCCGCAGGGGCGCTTTCGCTGCAACAGCGGACAGGCTGTTATCGACGCCTGTATCGGCGGATCGGGCATCTGCCAGTTGCCGGAATTCTATGTGCTTCCCGCCCTCCAGCACGGCATGGTCGTTCTGCTTCTGGAGGATTTCAGGCCCCGTGAGGAACCGATCTTCGCAGTCTACCCTCGCCGCCGCCATCTCTTGCCGAAGATTCAGCACGCGGTCGCTACCTTAAAGGCCGAACTCGGTCCTGCGATGCACGCGGATCCACGCCCTAGCCTTGAGTAAGGCACGCCGAAGGCGTCCCGTGCATCTCGCGGCGGAATTATCCCGCATACGCAATACACTGTTTCGCAGTGTTAAAGGGAACAACCGTCCGAGCCTCGGCATTGAGGGAATATAGTCGAGGAGATATATAATGAAGGCTGTTATCTATAACGGTCCCAAGGATGTTCGTGTCTCAAATGTGCCGGACGCGAAGATCGAAAAAGCCACCGATGTCTTGGTACGGATAACAACGACAAATATCTGTGGATCTGACCTTCATATGTACGAAGGGCGCACAGACTTCGAAACCGGTCGTATCCTCGGTCACGAAAACCTCGGCGAGGTGATCGAGGTCGGGACGGCGGTCGACCGCGTCAAGAAAGGCGACATCGTCTGCCTTCCGTTCAACATCGGCTGCGGATTCTGCGAGAATTGCGAGAAGGGCCTCACCGGCTATTGCCTGACCTGCAATCCGGGAACCGCGGGCGCCGCTTACGGCTTCGCCGGAATGGGACCATTCGAGGGCGGTCAGGCCGAGGTGCTCCGCGTGCCATATGGCGACTTTAACTGCCTGGTATTGCCGGAGGACGCGCGCGAGAAGGAGGATGACTATGTCATGCTTTCCGACATCCTTCCCACCGGCTGGCATGCGACCGAGCTTTCGGGTCTGTTGCCGGGCGAGAGTGTGGCGATCTACGGTGCGGGACCGGTTGGGCTGATGGCGGCGCATTCGGCGGCGATCAAGGGCGCATCCGAGATCTTCGTGGTCGACAGCCATGCCGATCGGCTCGAATTGGCCACCAAGCTCGGCGCGATCGCGATCGACTCTTCGAAGGTCGATCCGGTCCAGGAAATCCTCAATCGGACCAACGGCCTGGGCACAGATCGCGGTTGCGAATGCGTCGGCTATCAGTGCTGCGACCGGCACGGGAAGGAAGCAAACCACGTAACGATGAACAACCTCGTCGGCTCGACCAAGGCGACTGGTGGTATCGGCGTGGTCGGCGTGTTCATTCCCGAGGATCCCAACGCCGCGGACGAACTCCAGAAGCAAGGCAAAATGGCCTTCGATTTCGGCGCCTTCTGGTTCAAGGGGCAGCAGATCCGAACTGGTCAGGCGAATGTGAAGGCCTATAACCGCCGCCTTGCGCGCCTGATCCATACCGGAAAGGCAACGCCCTCGCAGATAATCTCGCATCGCCTGAAACTCGACGAGGCGCCGGATGCGTACAAGCATTTCGACGATCGCGACGCGGGGTGGACGAAGGTGGTGCTCAAGCCTGCCGCGTGAACCACGCTGCGAGACGCCGGGCGGATCGATAATACTCCACATTGATGTCACCCGCCCGGGGTGAAAGGAATCATCCCTGCGCTGTGCATGCCGTATGCGGCATTTGCAGCGCAGGAGTGGCTTGCTGACTGCCGTAATATCAACTCAGCAGATGGCGCTGCGGGGTCAGCGCAGGCGGTAGGACGGTCTCGCCAAGCGACGCCAGCATTTCGCGTTCGATCGAGCGGACTATCGCATCGAGCGGAGGTCGTTGGGTTCGACCCCGAAGGGATCTTCAAGCTGATCGCTCAGCGCATCGAGCCCGAAGAACGTGTAGCTGACCAGCAGGACCGGCAGCAGCGTCCACCAACCCAGATTGCCCGCCAACGCGAACGGCAAGGTCAGGCAGAAGGTATAGGCTGTGCGGTGCAGCAGCAGCGAATAGGCGAACGGCACAGGCGTGTTCGCAATCCTCTCGCACCCGCCCTGGACCTGCGACAACAAAGTCAGTTGCCCTTCGAGTACGGAATAATGAACCGGATTGATGGCATCCGCGGCCATGAGCGCGAGGCATCGGCGTCCGATGCCTTGAAGAACGAGGTCGGTCGAATTCAGTCGTTCCTCGGCCCCGACCATCTTGCCGGTGCCACGCAGGCTTGCGGCGAGCGAGGCGGCGAACTCGCTGAGCGCTGTAAGCATGAACCGACGATCCGGTTCGGCAAGCGCCGACGCCTGACGCGCGAAAGCGCGGCACGAGATGATCAGCTGTCCCCACAGCTTCCTGCCCTCCCACCACCGGTCGTAGCAGGCGTTGTTGCGAAAGCTCATGAACACCGAAAGCGCGATGCCGATCAGCGTGAAGGGAACGCCACTGATCTGCGCCAACATGCCGGGTCGCAGCTGCGCGCAGACAATGGCGAGCATCGTGATGATCGCGATCGTGACCAACTTCGCGCCGACCCTAGGCAATATCGAGCCATTGATCGTGAACAGGATATCTTTCAGCCCAGGCTTGGGTCGCACGATCATACCGGAGACTCCAGCTGCGGCACCGACGGCGCCCGAGTGTGGGCGCTTAGAACCCGTTTGAGGCAAAACCAATGCCGGCCGGCTCAACGAACAACGGCTTCGTCCCAAACCTCATCATTCCTGGCGAATGTACGAAAAACAGGCGATTTGCGTCGCCTGAGCGGGCCTGTCGGCGCTTATGCGACCTCGCCGCCGGACGCCCGTGAGCTAGATGGTCTATTAGCGACCGCCGACGCCGCTTTGTACCGGATGAAGAGCGGCAGCTTTGCCAGAATCCCTGCCCGAAACCTGACCGAGCGCTAACCACCCAGACCCAGCCATTCCCGAAATAGCATCCCTTCTGACACAGGCAGGCGAGGCGATCGGCATTTTTCAACAGCCCCGGTCGTTTTTCTGGCACGCGCATTGGGATTCCCGTTTCTTCGTTACCAACGGCCAGTTTAGGGAGAAGGCAATCGGGAACACATTTCGTGAAAACAGCACCCTCCTTGCCGTCCAGCGTTCCGTTCTGCCGTCAGTCGTCCCGATCATCCTTTGTTTTCGCGATGCCCTCAATCCTTGGGAGGTTTGGCGAGCCGGTCGAGTAATTCGTTCAGCAACAGGCATTCGCCCGGCGTAAGCACCTCGGCGCTACCAAGGTGGGCGCGCAGCCCTACCGCCAACGACACCAGATCGGCTTGGTCTTGGTCGGGCGGGTTGGTGATGATAAATGCGATCACGCTGTCTCGTATTACGGACGATAGCTGAGGGTCGCGTTACTCCTCGGGGATTGCGAGCAATGTCGTCACCGCGCCGACCCCGACCGCATGGATCAACGCCACCGCGCGTTCCACGGGCATCCGCAGCCGTGCTGCTCTAGGTGTTTAGTCCCGGCATCTGGTGGATCGGGTCGACGATGAACCGGTCTGGCTCTGACGTCCAGGATGAGGGGTCCTTTTTCGACGCCGATCACCCCGCTACCGGGGTCCCTTTTGGGCTCTGACTCAATTTTGATGCAGTTATGAGGTCTGCTGGCGTTGGCTCCAGATGGGATTATCGTCATGCACAAGGCGCTTCACCCCTCGTCTCTCATCCCTGCTGGGTTTGCGATGGTCGCGGCGTCCAGCGATGGCGACCGAACGACCGTTACGGTTCGCAGCATTTCGAAATCGAGCTGTTGTCCCACGTGCGGAACTGGCAGTAACCGGGTCCATAGCCGCTATCAGCGTCGTATCGCCGACCTGCCACTAGCTGGGAGATCAGTTCGCCTGATCGCCGAAGTTTGCCGTTTTCGATGTGCAGCGACCCAGTGTGGGCAACAGATCTTTACTGAGCAGTTTCCCACTGGGGTATTGGCGCCTTGGGCGCGGCGTACCGGGCGTCTCGACGTCCTCGTACATCATCTCGGGCTGGCGCTTGGCGGCCGACCTGCCGCAAGCCTGGCCAAGCGACTGATGCTCCCGGTCAGCAACGACACGTTGCTAAGAGTGGTACGTCGGCGCGGGTGCCCGGTAAGGCCAGCGCCGACGGTCATAGGTATCGATGACTGGGCGTGGCGGCGCAATCATAGATACGGCACGATCATCTGCGATCTGGAGCGGCGAAAGCCAATCAGCCTGCTCCCGGATCGTGAACCGGCAACGGCTCAGGCATGGCTTACCACCCAGCCACAGATCACGGTCGTCGCCCGGGACCGCGGTGGGGCGTATGCGCGGGCTGCCGCAAAGGCTTTGCCGCACGCAGTCCAGGTCGCGGACCGCTGGCACCTGATGGAAAACGCGAGCCATGCATTTCTTGAGGCGGTCCGTCGGTCGATGCGCCAAATCCGCCAATCCGTCGGTGCCATGACCATAAACCCCGCCCTGCTGACAGCGGCGGAGCACCTGCAATATCAGGGATATCTTCACCGTGAGGAGACCAATGCTTCCGTCCTGACGATTGCCAAGGACGGGGCATCTATCAAGGAGATCGTGCGCCGCACCGGACACAGTCGTGGCCTGGTCCGCCGAATTTTGCGTGGCGAACGTAGCGATGTGTTCAGGGTTCGGGAGAGCTCATTGGAAACCTATCTGCCGTGGCTGGATCGAGAGTGGGCAGCGGGATCTCACAATGGTGCTGACCTCTGGCGACGCCTGAGATCACAAGGATTTCGTGGGTCGCTGCGGGTCGTAACCGAATGGGCTAGCCGGCAGCGACAGGCTGAGCGGGTCGATACGGAGTCCCTTCACCGCGTGCCCTCGGCAAGAACTATCGCCAGGTTGATGACGACCGGGCGCGATACCCTGTCGAGGGCAGAAACTGTGACGGTTGCTGCGGTAGAGGCAGGCGTACCGACGCTCGTTGAGGCGCGTACCGTCGTCGAGGGATTCCACGAAATGATCCGGCTCAAAACAGAGGGGAATCTCGTTCCCTGGATCGAGCGTGGCCGAGCCAGCCTGGTAGCGTCTTTTGCCAATGGAATTGCACGCGACGTCGCCGCGGTTCGAGCCGCCATCATCACCTCGTGGTCAAACGGGCAGACCGAAGGGCAGATCACTAAGCTGAAGTTGGTAAAACGGCAGATGTACGGACGCGGTAAACTGGACCTACGGTCGTGTCCCGCGTGGTGGTGTAGCTCAGCGGTAGTGAAGCTGACCGGCCGCGCGCTATCATCCAGCGCTGTAGCGGCCGGTCAGGTTCACGG
>NZ_JACIAP010000031.1:0-6090 GCF_014194875.1 Sphingomonas sp. BK481
TCCATGCCAGCCTCCTGCACCGGCACGCACCTGAATCAGAAAACCGCAGCGACGGGAATCCCCTTATGATTCAGCACGGTGAGAAACCGCTCTAGCGCTCGTCTGCACGTCAGCGACGATGGATGCTGGCGCATGGCATGATCGGATCGAGGTGGTACGCACAAGGGGTACGCCGGCGATCGCCGACATGGTCATGGGGCGGTTCCTGTCACCGCGCTTCGTGGCGACGCATGGCGGCGCGGCCGAGAGCGTGCGTCAGGGCCTGATTGCTATGGCCGATGCGGGCTATGCGGGTTGCGGTGCCGCGATCCGTGACATGGTCCTTATTGATCGGTTGCCCGCGATCGGTATTCCCACGCTCATCGTCGCGGGCGATCGCGACACCTCGACGCCGTTTGTGGGGCATGGCGAACACATCGCGGCGGCGGTGCCCGGCGCGCGCGTGGTGCATCTCGACGCCGCGCATCTCGCGCCGATCGAGACGCCCGCAGCGCTGGCGGCGATGCTTCGCGATTTTCTGGTACCGACCGATACTCACGATGCCGCAAATACATTGTTCGAGGCAGGGCTGCTTAACCGGCGTCGCGTGCTGGGCGATGCGTGGGTCGATGCGTCGCTCGCCAAGCGTACGGACTTCACCGCCGATTTTCAGGCGATGATCACGCGGATCGCCTGGAACGAAGTCTGGGGCCGGCCGGGTCTTGATGATCGCAGCCGTCGGTTCATTGTGCTCGCCATCACCGTAGCACTCGGCCGCTGGGAGGAGTTCGCGCTCCATGTGCGTACCGGGTTGATGCGCGACGGCTTCACGCGCGAGGAGCTCAAGGAAGTGTTGATGCAATCGGCCATCTACGCTGGCGTGCCCGCCGCTAACACCGCCTTTGCCGAAGCAGGCAAGATCATCGCCGACATCGACTCCGGCAGCGACAAGGATTAAACTCATCACTGACGCTTTCCTCTGCGACGCGATCCGCACGCCCATCGGCCGACTGAACGGGGCGCTCGCCAGCATCCGCGCCGACGACCTAGCCGCCATCCCGATGAAGGCGTTGATGGACCGCAATCCCGGCGTTGACTGGGGCGCTGTCGACGACACGATTTTGGGCTGCGCGAACCAGGCGGGCGAGGACAATCGCAACGTCGCGCGCATGGCCGTGCTGCTCGCCGGATTGCCCGAGGGCGTGTCGGGATCGACGATCAATCGGCTGTGTGGTTCGGGCCTCGACGCGATCGGATCGGCAGCACGGGCGATCCGCAGCGGTGATGCCGAGTTCATGATTGCGGGCGGCGTCGAGAGCATGACGCGCGCGCCCTATGTAATGGGCAAGGCGCACAGCCCCTTTGATCGCGCGCAGAAGCTAGAGGACACCACGCTGGGCTGGCGTTTCGTCAACCCAGCGATGCGGCATGCTTATGGCGTCGACTCGATGCCGGAGACGGGCGAGAACGTTGCTGATCAGTGGCATGTCAGCCGAAAGGATCAGGATCGCTTTGGCCTGGCCAGCCAGGAAAAGGCCGCTGCTGCGCAGGCGAGCGGACGGTTCGCCGTCGAGATCGTGCCCGTCACGATCCCGCAGAGGACGGGCGATCCGATCGTCTTCTCCGCCGACGAACATCTGCGGGCAACCAGCTTTGAGGCGCTCGCAAAGCTGAAGCCGGTCGTGCGGGCGGATGGCACCGTGACAGCCGGCAACGCGTCCGGCCTCAACGACGGAGCGGCCGCGACGCTCATCACGTCGGAAGACGCAGCGGTGCGACACGGGCTGATCCCGCGCGCGCGGATCGTTGCCATGGCAGCGGCGGGCGTCGCCCCCCGGATCATGGGCGTGGGGCCGATAGAGGCGGCACGCAAGCTGATGACGCTGGGTGGCATCTCGATCGAGCAACTCGACGTGATCGAGCTGAACGAGGCGTTCGCCAGCCAGGCGATCGCGACTTTGCGCGACCTCGACATCGATCCGTTCGACGACCCGCGCGTGAACCCTAACGGTGGTGCAATCGCGCTTGGTCACCCTCTTGGCATGTCCGGCGCCCGATCACGATGAGCGCAGTCGAGGAACTTCATCGTACGGGTGGTCGCTACGCGATGGCGTTCATGTGTATCGGTGTCGGGCAGGGGATCGGCTTGTTGCTCGAGCGGGTCTGACATCCCGAACACAAAGCCGTGTCGATGACAGTTTACCCGCAATACAGACTCATCTGTCGCAACCGCTTCTACGTTTGATCAGCGCTATTCTCGAAAATTATGCTAACTACAGAGATGTGCTACGAAGCCGGAATGCAGGGTAAGTCGGACCAGCGGGCGCGGCCCTCATGAGCGAGATCGTCGTCCATCGCACCGACGGGGAGGGGCTGCCGATCCGGGCGCGGCGGGGGATCGTCGAGCCGATCGATGTCCGCGTCACCCGGTTGCTGGGTCTTGCGCTGCCCGCTGATGCCGGCCCTGTCAGCCAGATCGGCTTCGACGCGCAACTTGGCGCTATGGCAGCAGCGAGCAAGGCCGCGCTGGCTTCTGACCTGGCCTGCTATCTGTGTTTGTGTGAGGACATCCGTGTCGCCCCGCTGCCCGCAGAGCCCGAAAACCTGGTCCGCTAATTCGCCATGCTCGAGGCGCGCGGCGCCAAGCCCGCGACGGTCGCCCGGCGGGTTGCCAGTCTCGCCACCGCACACGGCCTGTTAGGCCTGCACGAGAGGGGGCAGCGCCCACCAGCCACGGCATCGTCCGCGCCGCCCTCAAGGGCCTACGCCGACGTCGTGGCGCTGCCCAGAGAGGTGGCTCGGGAAATCTGGACAGGCTGCTAAGTGGAGTTTCTGCCTGAAGGCGGCCAGCATGGCGCCGAACAGGAGATGAGATGACGAAGCGAACACGCCGGAACCACAGCCCGGCCTTCAAGGCGAAGGTGGCCTTGGCTGCTGTGAAGGGCGAGAAGACGCTGGCCGAGTTGGCGCAGCAATTCGACGTGCACCCGAATCAGATCACGATCTGGCGCGGCCAGCTGCTAGAAGGGGCGGCAGGAGTTTTCGGGTCGGACGGCCATAGTAAACCAGCCGAGCCTGAGATTGATGTGAAGACGTTGCACGCCAAGATCGGCGAGTTGACGCTGGTGAACGATTTTTTGTCCGGGGCGCTCGGGAAGGCGGGACTGTTGCCGAGCGCAAGACGATGATCCACCGTTCGCATGCGTTGCCGGTCACACGGCAGGCGCGCGAGTTGGGGATCAGCCGCGGCAGCGTCTACTATCTTCCCAGGCTGACCTCGGCTGCCGACCTCGCGATCATGCGGCGGATCGACGCGTTGCACATGGATTACCCGTTCGCTGGCAGCAGGATGTTGCGCGACCTGCTTGCCGCCGAAGGCATCAAGGTCGGCCGGCTGCACGTGTCGACGCTGATGAAGAGGATGACGATCGAGGCGATCTACCGACGGCCGAACACCTCGAAGTCGGCTCCAGGGCACAAGATCTATCCCTATCTGCTGCGCAAGCTGGCGGTGACGCGGCCCAACCAGGTGTGGGCGACTGACATAACCTACATCCCGATGGCGCGCGGCTTCGTCTATCTGATCGCGATCGTCGACTGGTTCAGCCGGCGGGTGCTCAGCTGGCGCTTATCGATCACGCTGGAGACCGACTTCTGCATCGAAGCTTTGGAGGAAGCGCTGAGGCGCGTCGGGGCGCCGGAGATCTTCAATACCGATCAGGGCAGCCAATTCACCAGCACGGCGTTCACCGCCGTCCTGCACCGCGAGAAGATCGCGATCAGCATGGACGGCCGCGGCGCCTGGCGCGACAACGTGTTCGTCGAGCGCCTGTGGCGCTCCGTGAAATACGAGGAGGTCTACCTGCGGGCCTATGGCTCGGTCAGCGAGGCCCGCGCCTCGATCGGCCTGTATCTGACGTTCTACAATGAACGGCGCCCGCACTCGTCGCTTGACCGCCGGACGCCTGATCACGTCTACTTCAACCGGCCGCTTCTCGCAGCGGCATGAAACCGGCGGACGCTCCACTTAGCAATCGCGTCGAGCTGTTCAAATGAACCGAGCCACCGGTCGTGTCCCCGCTGGTGGTGTAGCTCAGCAGTAGTGAAGCTGACCGGCCGCGCGCTATCATCCAGCGCCGTAGCGGCCGGTCAGGTTCACGGGTGGCCATCGAAGATCTTCGGATAGGATTGGGTTGCGAGACTCAACCAACGGAGACCTTCGATGACCGACGATACAATGAACCTGCAGGCGCTTGTGGGAAAGAGCGCGGATGCGGAATTTCTACGTGAGATGATTGGCTTTGCCGCGCAGCGGCTGATGGATCTGGAGGTCGGCAGTCTGACCGGCGCTGGATATGGCGAGAAGAGCGGCGAGCGCCTAGCATTACAGTTGCATTCTGGTCTTTAAATGTGCGTGGCGGGCGGCCGCTTGATGCGCTCGTCGCCATAACGACCATGCGATGATGTGGGCGGGCGCGATACGGCGTTGGGCGAGCCGGACGGCAATGCGCCGAACCTCTTGTATTGACCAGCGGATCAGCGCCGGAGTGTCGTGCGCATTCTTTTTGGGGGCGTCACTTGGTTTGCATGATGGCGGATCACTGCCATCATGGCGAACGCAAGCATGACCAGCGATACGTGGCGATGCCATCCGTGCCAGGATCGGGTTTCGTTGTGGTCGAGGCCGAGTTCGTTCTTAGTCGTCTCGAAGCTGTCCTCGATCGCCCAGCGGTGGCCTTCAACGTGCACGAGCGCGTCGATCCCGGTCCCCGCCGGGCACCAAGTCGTGAAGAACGCCAGTTCGCCGTCCGTGATATGTCGTCGGATCAGCAAGCCGCGGGTCCACATTCCTGGGCGTCCTTCACCGTAATCGGTAGCCTCGATGTCCGCGAGTTCGAGATAGGCCCAGTCGTGCAGTCTTGCTCCCTTCGTGCCCTCGCCTGCCGACAGGCGATGCCAGGCGGCGGGATCGAGATCCTGTGCGATCTCGCCTGCAGTGCCGAAAACGGCGGGCTTCCCCACCCAGGAGCCAAAGTGATGGTTGGAGCCAACGCCGAGGACATAGCCTTTTCCGGCTCTGCGTAGCGCCTGCTCGACGTCGCCGACGCCGTACACGCTATCAGCGGCGACCCAGGTGAACGGGACGTCGGCTGCAATCGTACGTGCGATCATCTGCACCGCCAAGGCGGGCTTGGTCGCGAACCGCGTCTCCATTGGAACATGGGCCGCATCCATGCGCTCGCTGTCGCTCGTCCAAACCTTCGGCAGGTACAGCGCCCGGTCGATAAAGGCGTGACCGTGGTGCGAGACATAGGCGGCAAAGACGCCGATCTGGCAGTTGGTGATCTTGCCCGCAGACCCGGTGTATTGGCGCGAGACACCACACGACGCCTTGCCCTGCTTGAGGAAGCCCGTCTCGTCGATCACGAGCACCGCATCCTCGGCAGCCAACGTGTCGACGACATAGTCGCGTACGATATCGCGCAGCGCGTCAGCATCCCACCGACCGCGGCCGAGGATTGCCTGCTGCCGCCACGGTCCCGGATCGCCTGCCGCTTCAGCACGCATCCAGCCGGTCTTGCGCCGCTCGTCGCCTAGCAGTCCGTCCAGGAACAACCCTGCAGATGCCGCGACACGTTCCTGCGTGAACAAACCCCGCATCCGCGCCTTCACATCACGCAGCGAAGTCGCCCAAAGCTCCAGCGTCGTCTCAATCGATGCGCCCGTCATCCACAGTCTCCTGCCATGGAGACCCATTGATTCAGACTTCGATCAAATGCGCAACTGTAATGCTAACGAGGTTTGCAGGAAGGATCGTAAAGATGGCCTGAGAGTCGATCGGCGTTTGGAAAGCCCGGTTCCCAAAATGGCACTCGATGCTTGACAGATTATGGCGGCTCCAAACGCGCGGATGTCCATCTTGGCCCCTGAGCATGCTCACGAGACCGTATACGTTGACGCAGACTACTCAGAACACCGTGAAATCCTCTTGCAAACGGGGCGAGCCATACGTTTTGGTCGTGTCCCGGGTGGTGGTGTAGCTCAGCGGTAGTGAAGCTGACCGGCCGCGCGCTATCATCCAGCGCTGTAGCGGCCGGTCAGGTTCACGGG
>NZ_JACIAP010000032.1:0-5964 GCF_014194875.1 Sphingomonas sp. BK481
CCGTGAACCTGACCGGCCGCTACAGCGCTGGATGATAGCGCGCGGCCGGTCAGCTTCACTACCGCTGAGCTACACCACCACGCGGGACACGACCCGGGGCATTCCCATTGGGATGGGAAAAAGAGAAACTCGTCGCTGCGTTGCTTGTTGGGTTCGATGCGTCGCCGCTTGCTGCGTAGTTTTTGGTCTGACGAAGTGCGAGTTGATGACCATGAGCAGGTGCTCATGGTCATGCTCTGGTCAACTTTCTTCGATCTCGCTGGCATCGAACTCGGCGAAGGCTGACCGGATTTCATCGGCCAGGCTGTCATCCTCGATATCGACCGAGACGACCACGCGGCCAGCCAGCTGGGCATCGTCCCTGTCTTCGGGGCTGGGTCCACCCGCTTCAGTGTCGGACCCGGCCTCCTCGACACCAACAGTATTCTCGTCGCCCTCAGCGGCGATGAACACGTCGGTACGTTCGATCTTGAACTGCTGGACCAGACGCTCAACCGTCATCTCGGCTTCGCGTCGCGTGTCGAACTTGGCAGTCAGGCTCGTGCTCATGATGGACTCCCGTCAGCCGTGATTGGCGATGTGTGATGAACCGCTGAACGGCAATTTAGCCCCGTACGGGTGCACTGACCTCCTTCACGCAGCGGCGGCTCAGCTCGCAGTCGTTGGTTTGCCGTCATCGCCGACCGCGACGTAGCGGAAAACGCCCTCGGTCACCTTGTGTGGCGCATCGCCGGTGCGAACCCGCGCCCAGACCTCGATCCTGACGGCGATCGAGGTGTCGCCCTCATGCTCCAGCTCGCAAAAGACACTGACGTCGTCACCGACCGATACGGGCTTGAGGAACTCGACGGCATCGATCCGCACCGTGACAACGCGCTTGGCGGAGTGGGCGGCAGCGAAGGTGCCGCCTGCCAGATCCATTTGCGACAAGGTCCAGCCACCGAAAATGTCCCCGCTGGCGTTGGCATCGCGGGGCAGGGCGACGGTGCGCAGATGCGCTCCGCAGGCTGGCTGGGGCATGTCGTCGCTCATAGGATGGTTTCCTTATGCAGGTTGGATGCGCCTACTACACGTCGCCGAGCGCGCGGTGGATCTGCTGCTCTTCCAGATCGAGCTCTTCGCCAAGCGCCCGGTGAGCTTCAGCATCGATCTGGTCGGTCTGCTCCATCAGCTTCTCGCGCGCCGCCTCGATGGCGACGAGGCGCAGACGCTGCTGGGCGATGAGCTGGTCGGTCTTGGTCTCGACGTCCTGCCCCTCGATACTCGCCCGCTCAGCCCGCACCTTGTACTCCTCGACCAGCTCGGCTGCGGCCTCGCCGTGTTCCGAGGCATCGCTGTCCAGATGCTCCTGTACCGCATCCAGCGATGCTGCGGCGAGTTCGGCCCGAGCCTTGGCAGTGTCCGGTTCGGGTAAGGTTGCGTCTTCCTGCTCCAGTCCGAGACGGCGGATGACCCAGCCCAGCGTCGTGCCTTGCAGGACCAGCGTCGCGAAGATCACACAGAACGCCAGGAAGACGATGATGTCTCGGCCCGGAAAACGGGCAGGCAGCGCCAGTGCTGTTGCCAGGCTCACCACACCGCGCATGCCTGCCCAGGACAGGATCGTCGGATAGCTCCAGGGCGGCATCGGATCGTGCTCGCGTATCCTTCGGGAAATTGCCCGTGGCAGCCACACAACTGGAAATATCCAGACAAAGCGGCTGACGATCAGCGTGGCCGACACCGCCACGGCGATCAGGCTGAGGCTTTTCGCATCATAGCCTTCAAGCCGCTCGACGATGCCGCGCAGCTGAAGTCCGATGAGCATGAACACGACTGCGGTGAACAGGAACTCGACGAAGCCCCACACCGTCGCCATGCCCAGCCGCGTCTCGCCGGTGAAAGCCGCGTGCTGCTGACGGCCTAGCACCAAGCCGCAGGCGACCGCGGCCAGCACACCCGAGACGTGGACCTGCTCGGCAAGGAAGTAGGCCAGGAACCCCGCCAGGAGGCTGACAGTGATGTCGAGCAACGTGTCCTCGAGCCGAGCGAAAATCCACATCGCTGCGCGCCCCACTATCCAGCCAGCCAGCGTTCCACCAATCGCAGCGACAAAGAATCGGAACACGCCTTCGCTAAGGCTGAACGTTCCTGCCAACGTGGCGGCGACGGCAAAGCGATAGAGGACGAGGGAGGAGGCGTCGTTGATGAGGCTTTCGCCCTCCAGCACCGTGACGATGCGCTTGGGCAGCTTAACCTGCTTCAGGACTGCCGCTGCGGCAACCGCGTCTGGCGGAGCAACGATTGCACCCAGCGTGATCGCCGCCCACCAGGGCAAGTCCGGCACCAGCAGCTTGGCGACGATTGCCACCGCAGCGGCGGTGAAGAACACCGCGCCCAGCGCCAGCGAGAGGATAGGGCGCAGATTGGAGCGGAACGCCGGCCAGTCGGTGTGATATGCGCTAACCTGCAGCAGTGGCGGCAGAAAAAGTGCCAGCACCAGTTCCGGGTCAAGCTCGACCGTGCCAATGCCGGGGACGAAGGCCAAGGCAATACCGCCAAAGACCAGTGCAACGGCCAGTGGAACGTGCAACCTTTCCGCCGCATAGGCTAGGGCGACGGACGCCGCGACCAGCACGAGCAGAAGCTCAAAAGTATGCATAGGTCGGCACTTTCGGGGAGAGGCAAGCCAGCCAGCGCCGGGTGTAGCAACTCAACCTGATCAATGGCCCGGGCGTTCCGTTCCTTCGTTTTCGATTCTGGATCGTCCAGCTTCCGGAAACGGAGATGTCGCCGTCATCGATGAGTGCCTGATCCGGGCAATGAAGGGCTCATCACACGGACCAGGCATGTTTCTGGATTACCTAGAACACGGTTCGCACGCTGGGTTCTCGATCCCAGATTCGCCCATTTGCAGCGATATCGACGTAGCTGCTGGCAGCTGCCGGCTTTGCCATGGCGACAACCCCCGCGTCTGCAACCACGCCCGCCGCATCGAGCAGCGGCTGTGCCGCTGCCGTGTGGCCGATGACCTTGAGGTGAGCGAAGGCATCATGCACCCAGGCGACAGCCGCAGCTTCACCCAGCAGCTGCTTGACGCCAGCATCGGACACGGCAAGCACTACCGTGTCGAACAGCACCGACGGACCGCCTGCAAGCTGGTGGTCGGCTGCTAGCTTCGTGCCATCGCTGAGCGTCACGCCGCCAAGCTTCGGCGCGACGATCTTGACCACCGCCTTCATCGCCGTGGCGGCTTCGGTGAGCTTGGCGATCAGCTTGGCATCGGCACCGTCGGTAACCAGGCAGCCGATCATGCGACCTCCCAGTGTCGGCGTTGCCCGCTTGAGGATACTGAGCTTGGGCGATGCTGGCAGGTCGGTGCGCGCCTGCACCGTCGTTGCCATTGGTTCGATCGGATCATCATGACCAAGGCCTGCAGCAACCCGATCACCCAGCTCTTGCTGAACGTTCACGAGATGCCCCAGCATCGCTGTCCGGACGATCGCGGCGTCAACCTTGCTGAGTTCGAAGATAAGCGCCGAGACGATATGGTTTTGCTCCGGCTCCGACTGACTGAGAAAGAACTGGCGCGCCTGGCTGTAATGGTCGGCGAACGTCTCCGACCGGATCCGTACCTTGGTACCTTCGACCGGTGCCGGGAAACTGCGGAAGCCGCGGGAGTGGCTTTCACGCGGTCCGGTTGGATCGAGCAGGCTCGGCGTATAGGTCACCCGCTCGGGTTGGACGAGCGTCTGCATGTGACCATCACGCTGCATGTTCGCGAACGGACATTTGGGCGCGTTGATCGGGATCTGAGTGAAGTTCGTCGAGCCAAGGCGCTTCAGCTGGGTGTCGAGGTAGGAGAAATGACGCCCGTGCAGTAGCGGATCATCAGAGAAGTCAATGCCCGGCACCACGTTCTGGGTGCAGAAGGCGACTTGCTCTGTTTCCGCAAAGACGTTGGCGGGATTACGGTTCAGCACCAGTCGGCCAACCGTGCGCAGCGGCACGACCTCCTCCGAGATCAGCTTGGTCGAATCGCGATAGTCGAAATCGAACCCTGCGGCTTCTTCCTCGGTGAAGAGCTGAACACCGAGCTCCCACTCGGGAAAGTCGCCCATTTCGATCGCGTTGTAGAGGTCGCGGCGATGGAAGTCCGGGTCGGCGCCGTTGATCTTGACCGCCTCGTCCCACACCACCGACTGGATACCGAGCTTGGGCGTCCAGTGAAACTTGACAAAGGTGGACTTGCCGTCGGCGGTGACCAGCCGGAAGCTGTGGACGCCGAAGCCCTGCATCATCCGCGTCGAGCGCGGGATAGTGCGATCGGACATCTGCCACATCACCATGTGCATCGCCTCAGGGGTCATGGCGATCCAGTCCCAGAACGTGTCGTGGGCGGACTGGGCCTGCGGAAAACCGCGATCCGGCTCCTCCTTTACGGCATGGGCGAGGTCAGGAAACTTGAGCGCGTCCTGGATGAAGAACACCGGGATATTGTTGCCGACGAGATCCCAATTGCCCTCGGTCGTGTAGAATTTGACCGCGAAGCCGCGCACGTCGCGCGCCAGATCAGCCGAACCACGGTTCCCAGCCACCGTCGAGAACCGAACGAATACCGGGGTCTGGACACCTACCTCGCCCAGCACGGCAGCCTGAGTGTAATCAGACAGGCTGTCGGTCAACTCGAAGAAGCCGTGTGCTGCGGTACCACGGGCGTGCACGACGCGCTCGGGAATGCGCTCATGGTCAAAGTGGAAGATTTTCTCGCGGAGGATGAAATCCTCCAGCAGGGTCGGACCGCGTGACCCAGCCTTCAGCGAATTGTGATCGTCGGCGATCGCCATGCCGTGGTTGGTGGTCATCACCTTGCCGCCAGCAGCTGCTACCTGATGCAACTCACCGCCTGCACCTACGACCGTCTCCGAAGCCGGACCAGCGGCCGGGGGTGGAGCCTTGGTTGGTGCCTTCTTGTCGGCCTGTGCTGTTTTTGTAGGTTTTTTTGCCACGATCATCTCCTGCCCGATATCGATAATGGCACTGCATGCGCGTATTCTCGCATTTGCGATAGGTATCGAAGCTCCAATCGCGGCCGTTGCCGGCACAGGTTCTTTCGGAAGGCTTTGAGCGTCCGTCAAAATTACAGCCGGCATCGCGATCATCGGCGGCGTGCTGCTGACCACTCTATCCCGATGGAGTGCCTTCCCGATTGGGAACGGCCAGCGAGACGGCCCAGACATTCCCAGAATGGATCGAGTTTTGGGAATGCTCAGATTGAGAAGGGCGCAGACGGTTCGCTTTTGAAGAGGGCAGCGCCGATAGGAGACACTCCGCGCAGGCCTATGTCGAGCCGACAGCTAAGCCGTCGCTTCCAGCTCGCGTAAGCTGCGGCCCCGCGTCTCTCTTCCGGCGCGCCCGATCAGTACCGCTGGCGGCGTAATTCGGCTTCAGTGGGACGACCCAGAGGCCTTTATCCACAATCCCGATTGCAGCGCGAAGGCGGTATCTTATCGTGTTCTAAAGTGCAGAGGATAAGACGCAATATACCAGTACCGGTACGCCAACCAAAACGATCAATAGTAAAAGGTTAAGCTCCATAAGTCGGCTTAGCCAGTTTTTGGCTTCATTCCGCCTGTCTTCGGCATCTACCTTAGAATAGCTTTCTAGGACTTCTAGATCGAATTTGTTCGAGAAAAAGCTTTGTGGCCTCATCCGCAGGAAAGGCTGAGGTGCTGGATTAGTAACTTGATGCTGACGGTCATCCTGACACAAATCATCGGATTTCGAGACTTGGTTTTCCACTACACGGTTTCCACTTATTCGAGATCATGGTCGCGAAGAACGCGTCCCAAAGGTCAGATCGAATAATGCCCGAACTCGAACGGCCGTAGCCGCGAGCTCGGGCTAAGCGCGTGCGGCGAGTTGGCCGGCGTGGTCGCGGAAACGCTTATGTGTCGCAGGAGCGTACATGTCAGTAACATCGGG
>NZ_JACIAP010000033.1:0-5954 GCF_014194875.1 Sphingomonas sp. BK481
CCCGTGAACCTGACCGGCCGCTACAGCGCTGGATGATAGCGCGCGGCCGGTCAGCTTCACTACCGCTGAGCTACACCACCACCCGGGACACGACCTCACGCGCGGGCCTGTCCGAAACCACAACCTTTCCGACAGACTGTCGAGCAGCGCTAGGAACTCCGGGGGTAAATCAAGAACATTGATGATTTTGAGAGTGTCGGAAAACGGTATGTTTGCGGCAGACTTGGACGATTGCAGTTCCTGGCAACCTGTCCGCAATCTCTGTTTGTCGTGCAGTCGTGATTGCGACCGGGTTTTTCACATATCTGACCGCTGAGGACACTCCGGAGGCCTATGTCGAGCCGACAGCTAAGCCGTTGCTTCCAGCTCGCGTAAGCTGCGTCCGCGCGTCTCTCTTCCTGCGCGCCCGATCAGTACCGCTGACAGCGTCATTGGTACAATTAGCGCGATTGCCGCGCCCCCCATCGTCGGGATCAGCCCAGCGAAGGCGCCCAGCTGGACAGCAACGCCACCAAATTTGCTACTCCCCGCGATAAGCCCGGTGGCACGCCCACGGACGCGTAATGCGTAGTTTTCGGCTGCATAGGGAAGTAGCACGGCGATCAATCCGTTTGTGCCAACCACCAGCAACGCGATCACAGCGATGAGCAGTGGTGGCCAAGCCAGCGTAGGCGCCGGCAGTAGGGCTCCGGCAAGCCCGGCGAGTGTGAGAAGCACAGTGCCGATCAGGGTGCGCTTGCTACTCCACCGGCTGTAAAGGAAGGCCGCGATCATGATCGTGGGCAGGGCAACAAGTGCTGAGCTGGCGATGATGCCGCTCGCAATCTCGGCACTGAAGCCTCGATCCTGGAGATCGGAAGGCAACCATAGCAGCAAGCCGAAGTTGACGAAGCTCCAAGACAGGGCCGTGATCACCAGGGCGATAGTCAACTCGCGGTGGTGAGCCGCGGCGCTGCCAGCGTCCGCTGGCGCTGCTTGTGGCGCACGCCTGACAATTCCGAACTTTCGAGCCATGTCAGCTAGTTCGGCGTCCATACCCCGTTCCAACAGAAATCGCGGGGACTCAGGTATCCACCTTGCCATCGCAAGCAGCAGCAAACCGGTGGGAAAGCCCTGCAGCCACAAGCTACGCCAGCCGAACAGGGGCTCGAACAGATGCGCTGCACCGCTAGCTGCGAGGTAGCCACCGACCAGTCCCGTACCACCAACCAGCACAAGGACCCAGCTTCTATGACGCGGAGGCATGATCTCTGCCAACAGCGTGTAGACGACGGGCAGCATTCCGCCAGCCGAGCACCCCATCAGAAAACACATGACCAAGTTCCAGCTGTAGGAAGGCATAGCTCCGCAGATGGAGGTCGAGACGAACAGGATTGTCGACAACAGGATCGACACACGCCGACCGTAGATGTCCGCAAGCCACCCCCACAAGAACGAGCCAACTGTGGTCCCCGTAAGGGCAACGAACGGAAGCAGGGCAACGGTCGATTTGGCGAGCCCATACTCGCCCCGCATGCCGGGAAGCACGAAGCCGAGGGTTGCTGGCTTCATAGTGTCGATGATGAGCCCGAGGGTAAGCACCAGCAGAACGGCAGCATGCGAGCGCGTCAGAGGGGTATCATCGGGCGCTTCATATGCGACGCCAACGGCTGCCCTGTGATCAGGCCGTTTCTTGGGTAAAGCGCCAAATATAGCTGCCGGCACGCCGATACCGATCAGCGCCATGCCTAGGTACATCCATCCGTCCATAGCCATACCCGACAGGTGATTGCCCATCGTATGGGCCATCGCGAGCATTGGTAAGTGAAGGGCCACCCCAACGCTGATCGCCGCACAGCCTGCCCAGAAGAGCGGCCAGCGCTCGCCGACAACCGAGTTTCCGCGGCTGCTACTGCCATTCGCCATTTATTTCCCCCCACCAGCAGTAGCGACATACGCCGCACGGCTTGCCTGCCGCAAGCAGAGCACATGCCGACGGGGCACGTTGCGGCTCATGGCTTGCCGAATGGCTTTCAGGCTTGCGGCTCGCCAAACTGAGCGTCCAGAAGTAGGCGTTATCGACCGATTCATCTTCCCGATCGGCGTGATGTTTTGGGATGAGAAGTGCGGCAGATTGAGCGCAGACTACGGTCGTTATCAAATATTGAAACTGATTGATAACCGCAAACCGTAACCTATCTATAAAGAGCGGGCCGGGCCCCTCTGACAATTTCCCTTGGGTGATTGTGATGTCGGACCGCATCGGGTTATCTCGATATAGGCCTGGCCGCTTTGCCTCCTGTCGTCGTTGATGATCCAATCTTTCGATCACCGATTGAGAAGAGGCTCTGAGCATGAAAATCAACAGACTCGCCGAGCTGCATCCGCAGTTGGACGAGCGCGTGCGTATCGCGATAGCGCGCCGAACCCCGAATTCTCCAATTGTGCTGCAATTGTAGAGCTTTGAGTTGGGCCTGAGAGGCCGCTTGTGCGCACCACACGCGAGATACCGGCCCTCCTGACCGCTGATCCCGCCCCACGTCATCATGTTTGTTAGAGGTCCCCATGCCTGAGCTGCTCTCCTTGTTATTCCTTGGTACGCCTGTCTGGATGTGGCTGGCATTTCTCGGCATCGTCGCAACGTTGCTGATCCTCGATCTGGGTGTGTTGCACCGCGGACAGCGGGAAATCGGGGTGCGCGAGAGCCTCGCATTGTCAGCAGGTTACATCACGCTGGGACTGGCGTTCGGCGGGTGGATTTGGTGGTATATCGGGCCTACTGCCGGTCTCAACTACGTGACGGGCTTCGTCATCGAGAAGAGCCTCGCGATGGATAACGTGTTCATCATCGCCATGATCTTTGGCTACTTCGCCATCCCCCGCATCCACCAGCACCGCGTACTGTTCTGGGGCATCCTGGGTGTCATTGTCCTGCGTGCAGTGATGATCGGTTTTGGTGCGGCATTGGTCGATCGGTTCGAATGGGTATTATACGTCTTTGCGGCCTTCCTGGTTTTCACCGGTATCAAGATGTGGCTGACTGCAGACACGGAATATGACGTAGCCAGTTCGCCCGTTTTACGCTGGGTCCGCCAGCGCATGCCGGTTACCGACCAACTTCACGGCGAACGATTCTGGGTGAAAGAGCAGGACCCAGCGACGGGGCGCATGCGCCGGATCGCTACGCCGTTACTACTGGCTCTGGTCATGATCGAATGCGCTGACGTCATCTTTGCGGTCGATTCCGTGCCGGCCATCTTCGCGATCACAACGGATCCATTCATCGTCTACACGTCGAACATCTTTGCTATCCTTGGGTTACGCGCGCTCTATTTTGCGCTCGCCGCGATGGTCGACCGGTTCCATTACCTTAAATACGCCTTGGCCGCGTTGCTGGTATTTATCGGCTCGAAAATCTTCGTTGCCGACATGTTCGGGCTCGCCAAATTCCCGCCCGCAGCGTCGTTGGCGGTAACCTTTGCGATACTGGGTTGCGGCGTCGGCTGGTCCCTGTGGAAAACGCGAGCGGCTGCTTCGGCCTGAGTTTGAACGCGTCCGCCGGCATTGAAAGCGGACCGGTCATACGCTGTGGGTATAGCCGTACTCCATCTACCGGGACTGGCGTTTACGACGCGCGGGGATAAGGTGGCTGCTGACATGACCGACCGACCGTCATCAACGGGGCCGAAAAAAGGGATAAGGATGCGCTCCGCTCTAACCATCCTTGCGCTAGTCTCTGCTCAACCCTGCTTCGCGCAGACGGACCTGCGGCCGCCCCCCCCCGCAGGTCGGCCTTTGGAGGCAGGCACTGCCGGATGGAGCATCACCGTCGGCGTCGCACCAGTCTTAAGCCCTGCATGGCAAGGCTCGCGAGACATGGCCTTGTCGATCTTTCCCGACCTGCGGATCAACTACAAGGACACCATCTTCGCTTCGATCCCCGACGGTTTGGGTTGGAACGGGGTGAACCGGGACGGGTGGAAGGCAGGACCGCTCGCCAAGCTCCGCTTTGGGCGGGATGAAGAGCGCGGGGGATCGCCGTTCCTCATTACAGGCGGGAGTGACGCGCTACGCGGCCTCGGCGACGTAGATGCAGCTGTTGAGGTGGGAGGCTTCGTCGAGAAACGGGCTGGGCCATGGCGTGGACGGATCGAGGTTCGTCGCGGCTTCGGCGGGCATGACGGCGTTGTCGCCGACGGGTCAGTTGCTTACCAGGCGCGCCGGGGACGGACCATCATCAACATCGGGCCTCGCGCAACGCTGGCAAGCCGCGAGTATATCGAGACGTATTTCGGCATCGATGCGCTCCAGTCGCGACGGTCCGGACTTAGACCGTATTCTGCGTCAGGCGGACTATTGTCCTACGGTGTAGGCGGTACCGTAATTCGTCCCCTAAACCGGCGAAGCGCCATCACGCTTTTCACTGGCCTGGATCGACTAGGTCAGAACGCAGGCGATTCACCCCTCATCCGCGAACGCGGGCGCCGGACCCAATTCACCCTAGGTCTCGGCTACGGATTTAGGTTCAACCTGTAATCGAACCAGACGCATATACCCTGCGCCGGTAGCCAGCGACCAAGCCTGAAATAACGAGGATCGCGGCAGCGCCGGTTGCTACGGCAATAGGTCCTGCAGCTTGGCCACCTGCAGCGAAGATAGCAGCAAGCGCCCAAAGGAAAACAGCTGCGTACGGCAGATTGCCACGTCCTCGGACCAGCACGGTGGCCGCGATGAGTCCAGCAATCACGATCACCGCTGCACCGATCCCAGGAGCGGCTGCACCGCCCTCCACGCCGTGATACCTCAGGCTAGCCGCGATGTTGACGGTGGTAGCGACGGTCAACCATGCGGCGAGCGCGCTCAACGGAAGGTACGCACACCACCACGCAGTTTTCGACACCGTCGCATTCGACAGGGCATGATAGGCAACGATCAGGCACGTAAGCGTCAAGGTAATGATCAGAACCGATACGAAGCTTAACCCGTAAAGCTGTGTGTAAGCAGCCCAGAGTGCGTTCCCCAAAAATGCGCCCGCTGCCGGCCAGCGCAGGCGATGAAGCAATGCATTTTGGCGCTGTGCGGGCAGGGCCTGATAAACAGCAAACACCGTGGCTCCGAGGTAAAGCGCGCCCCAGATCGAGAATGCCCAGCCTGCCGGGGTTATCAAGGTTCGGACCGCCAGAGACCGGGATCCGATAGGCTGACCGATCCCAATCTGCGGTAAAAGAGGCGTCAGAATTTGAAGCGCTGCTGTCAGCAGCACCGCGAGATGCGGCAGATTTAACGCGGTCCGTTGGGATAAGGTATTCGTTGCCATTTTTCCACAACGGCCGATCGGCTTACGCGTTGCAATGTCACGAAGGAACGCGGTTGCATTCAGCGCTATCGTATCTAAACGATCCTCGGGCGCCTGACATATTGTCATTTACCCGAGGCTTCAGTGGGACGACCCAGAGGCCTTTATCCACAATCCCGGTTGCGACGCGAAGGCGGTATCTTATCGCATTCTAAAGTGCGGAGGATAAGACGCAATATACCAGGACCGGTACGCCAACCAAAACGATCAAAAGTAACAGGTTGAGCTCCATAAGTCGGCTCAGCCAGTCCTTACCCTCATTCTGCCGGTCTTTGGCATCAGCCTTAGAATAGCCTTCTACGATCTCCAGATCGAATTTGTTCGAGAAAAAGCTTTGTGGTCGCATCCGCAAGAAAGGCTGAGGTGCTGGATTGGCAGCTTGATGCTGACGGTCATCCTGACACAAATCATCGGATTTCGAGACTTGGTTTTCCACTACACGGTTTCCACGTATTCGAGATCATGGGCGCGCAGAACGCGTCCCAAAGGTCAGATCGAATAAAGCCCGAACTCGAACGGCAATGGCCGCGAGCTCGGGCTAAGCGCGTGCGGCGAGTTGGCCGGCGTGGTCGCGGAAACGCTTATGTGTCGCAGGAGCGTACATGTCAGTAACATCGGG
>NZ_JACIAP010000034.1:0-3800 GCF_014194875.1 Sphingomonas sp. BK481
CATCGGCCGCATCGTGGACCTCTACTCACCCCAGGAATGCTCGAACTATTTTGCAGCCGCTGGTTACGATGCAGACTGATCAGAAACCGCTCTAGCGGCGAAGAGGCCCCAGTTCTCACCATGACCGATGATCGTCGCCCACCAATCGAAGTCGGCATAGGCGATAAGGTGCGAAGGCTGCCTCCCCTCTTCCTCATCCTTTCGGCGTCGACGGCGCATCTGGCCGCGGTAATCGCCCGGCACCTGCATGATCCACTCGTCACCATAAGCCGTCTCGAGCGTCCCCTGCACGAACGCCATCAGTCGTCGTTCGAGACGGCGCAGCATCCGGCCGACGAGGTCGTCGACCTCGAAACCGTCGTCGGACGCGCCGGGCTCAAACCGCAACCCGAATGGTTCGAGCATCGCCATCACAATCTGTGTCGGGAGGGATGATAGCGTGGGGTCGAAGCCGCGATCGTATTGATCAGCAACGCGTAGCAGCGGATCTTCGGACCCGATGTCGCCGGGCTCTTCACCGCGATAGTCACCGAACCGCGCGCGCAGCTCGGCCGTCACCGCCGCTTCGCGGGGATCGAGGTTTGCAACGACGCCGCCTAGGTGCGCGAAGCGCGTCATGGCGTCGAGCGACAAGTCCGGACGATCCTCACGCACCCAAGCCGAACCGAGATTGCCTACACCCCCTTGCACCCGGGTGAGCCAGTTGGGGTAGGGCGACAGCGCGGTCCAGCCACTCGTCCGCTCGATGACCATCTCAATCTCGCTGCGCGTCGCTGCCCGAACCGGTGGGAAAAGATCGGCATGCGCCGCGCGCAGCGCCGTTCCCGTTGCCTCGGCGAGGCCTCGTTCAATGCGTTCGGCGACGTCGCCGAACAGGCGAGACGCCGCTGCCGTAGTCTCGTCGTGCCGGGTGGTAAGCCCGGCAGCGATCGAGCCGAGCGAGCCAACTCCTGCGATGTCGCGCAGGATGCGATCGTAGCGTTCGTCATAGGTCGAGCGCAGCCCCATTACGGAAGAGGCCAACTCGGCGCCGGCGAAGCGGGTCCGCCCTAGCGCCAATGCTGTCTCCGCGGCGCTCAATCCAATCGACCGGCTAGCCAGCGCGGCGACTTTGTCGGTTTCGATGAAACCTTGGACTGACCCTGCTGCTGCTTTTCGCGCAGCAGCGAGCGCACCGCCCTGATCGAGGCCGCCCTGATTAATCAGCGAGCGCGTCGATCCACCGATCAGGCCAGTAGCCTCGGCGTACGCCTTGGTGATGGCAAGCTCGGTCGCGCTCGGCTTGAGATAGAGTTTCGCCATTTCACTAGCCAAGTTGCCGCTGATCGCGTCACGCATCGCCCGATCAACGATTGATCCGCCCGTCAGCTGGCGAAACATGCGGTCTGTGGCAGTCTCGTGCAGCCCAAATCCGCCGGTCGCTAGCCGCACCTGCTCTGCAATGTTCTTCTGCGCCGCGAAAGCGGCCGACGTCGTGCCGAGCGTATCGCCCGCCGCTGCCCGCCCGACCCCACCGATGTCGAATGGCGTGAGGCCGCGCGCGGCCTTGCCGAGAGGATCGTTGGCAAATGTCACAGGGCAGTCCTCTGATCCGGGTGACGTTGGCCCACGTTTACGGCAGGTTCGGCTCTTCCGTCGAGTGTTGATAACCGTGCATAATCGCCGCTGTTTAGCGCCTCACGGTAGACTGTTATTGCACCGTTAGGCTACAACTAAGCCGTGGCGAGCCCCCTCACCTAGCACGCGTTGGCGGGTCCGATCTGACTACACCTAACGGAAGGCATGCAGCGTTAGACGACCGGCAGTCGAGGAACCAACCCACCGCTCAGTCGTGGCGGAAGACAATTCAACGGCTTCCTGCTCGCTGTTGAGGCACACCAAGGTCTGGATGGGGGGCTCATCGAGCGCCTGGACACCGTCGAGCACACGTCGCTGATTGTCGGCGTCGAGGCGCAGGAACATGCTGGAATCGATGACAAGCATCCATGGCACCGGTCGTGGGTCGGAACGCATCACCCGCAACGCGATATCGAGAATCGTGAAGGTATATTCTGCTCCGCCCAGATTCTCGGTCGGCAGAAAATGGGAAGAGCCGGCCACCTGCACCTCGACGCTATAGGCGCCCGTCCGACGGACTCGCGATCCGAATGTAGTGCTGCAGAAAAGTGGTTCACGAAGCGCGTCCCACAGTTGTGCCTCGCTGAGGGCAAGCTGCGGCGCCAAGGCGCGCAGATCGCGGCGGAACGGATCTTTCAGGTCGCTCGGCCGATAGGCCTGATTGTCGACATAGACGACATTGAACAGTGTCTGCGGCCAACTCGCCGACACGTTGCCATCGACTTCGACCTGTAACCGTTGTGGGCGGCGCTGCGGCAAGCGCTTCAGCTCAACCAGTTCCTCGCTCAACCTCACCGAAGTGCGTGCCCCCTTAATCGACGCTGCAGCTTCGATGACGCCTGCTTGCGAAGCAGACTTAAAAAGCCCCCACCGCTTCTCGAGCGCGGCGAGGTTACGACCTCCCGACAAGGCCGCGAGACACTCGCAGAAGGTGGACTTGCCCGAGTTGTTGAGACCAAAGACGATGTTATGGCGTCCGAACTTGACGGCAGCCCGAGATCGAAAAGGGCCGATATTCTCGATCGCCAAGTCGGTGATGCCGTGTTGAACCAAGCTATCCGCAGCGGCGACGCGCCGATAGACCCAATCCTCGTGCGACACCTTCCACCGTCTTAGTTCATCGACCGTCTCTTTGCTGGCGTTATCGTCGACTTGCTTGGCGTGAACCCGGCACAACCAAATGCCGTTGGCCTCTGCCTGGCGCTCGGTCTTCGTCAGCTTGACGTCATACCGTGGACCTCCCGGCGATGCCGCGGTGATATGCGCGGCCTCGCCGACATTGGTCAGCTTCGTCCCGCGATCTTCTGAGGGCCCGATCGTCAACTGCTGGCAAAGCGGATGCGAGCAGATATAGCCGGCCCGCTGCGCCATCAGCAACTTGACCGCCGGTGTGAAATCGTCGCGGATGATTCCCTCCTTGATCGCTCGGTGGTGCCGCTGAGTGCAGTGGCCCGATGCCCCCCCTTTTGCGTAGATTGTACGATCGTGCAATCGAGGCGCAGTACCTGATACCGATAGGGTATACCTTGAGAGGACCAGCAAGCGGCTGGTGCTTTATACGCCATTCGACAACTTAAAAAGGACTGGATAAACAAGCATCATGTATCGAAGACCACAGCATGTTCATTCGAGCCTACCTCTGCGCCTCCACCTCCGAACAGGACGCGTCACGCGCACGTGGAGCTCTGGATGCCTTCGCTGTGGAGCGAGGCTTAGCAGGCCAGCTCAGCTGCAGCGGCCCCCGAGTTCTTATGATGTTTGTTATGACATTCTCGGTGGGCAGGCACACACTTTTTCAACTCCTGCTCGAGCTTCGTAGGGCTAGCTTTAGTGAACATTTTTCTAATCTCGCCCAGTTTCGGCCCCTCAATATGATGCCAATGCAATAACCCCACGACACTACGATCAATCTTATATTTACAAAAGTAGCAGTTCCCTTCGCTTTTTGCGAAAGCGTCATCGATCAGATCTCTATTGCGAACCTGCTGAGAAATGGAAAGTGTCATGGCTCTTTACCATTATGGCCGTTGGAGTTCAGCGATTGGGTATGCCCTTAGCTACCTGACCTAGCAACCGCGCATGGTTCGAAAGATCGTGTCCCACCGCGTGGTGTAGCTTCAGCGGCGTAGCCGCCTTGATCTCCGGGCATAGCCGGGTCGATCACGCCGCCATGGACGACAACG
>NZ_JACIAP010000035.1:0-3191 GCF_014194875.1 Sphingomonas sp. BK481
GCCGCGCCGGCCTGATACGCGGCGCATCCTCCGGTGCCCGGCGTCACCTGTCATCCACCACGCTGATCCCACGCGATCCTTTTTCAACAGTCTCGTCCGGTTGCGCCACCGCTTACGCTTCATCGACGGCGTGACACCTTCTTAAGAGCTCGCGACAATGTGTCGATCGAATAGGGCTTATGCACCAGTTCGAACCCGTGCGTACCGCTCTGCGCCAGAACCTCGCTGTACCCGCTGGTCAACACGACCGGCAGCTTAGGATACAGCCGGCCGATCTCCTGACCTAGCTCGATACCGGACATGCCGGGCATCATCACGTCGGAGAAGACGATGTCGAACCTGCCTGCATCTGTCGCCAGTTCGGCGAGTGCGTTGGAGGCGTCCATCGCCAAGACCGTATGATAGCCCAACTCTCCCAACGCCTCGGTCGCGAACATGCCAACCTCGGCATTGTCCTCGACGACCAGCACACAGGCGCCTTCGCCGAGCGGCAGGGAGTTGTCGCCTTCTTCGGCCGCTCCGCCGTCCAGCCCGTCAACCCGGGGCAGGAACATGGTGAACGTTGCGCCTTCGCCTTCGTCGCTTGTGACGACGACGCCCCCGCCGGACTGCTTCGTGAAACCGAAGACCTGGCTGAGGCCAAGGCCTGTCCCTTCGCCTACCCCCTTGGTGGTGAAGAACGGTTCGAAGATCCGTTCAATGTTGTCGGCTGGAATACCAGGGCCGCTGTCGGTCAAGGAGACCGTCACGAACTCGCCCGGCGTGGCCGGATGGGACCGTATGGCGGGCATGCCGGAGGCTGCTGCAACCACGATGGACAGCTCGCCCGCGCCGTTCATGGCATCGCGTGCATTGACCGCCATGTTGACGATCGCGGTGTCGAACTGGCTGCGGTCCGCGTCGATGTAGCAAGGCTCCGTCGGCAGCCGATGCGATACCTTGATGCGTGCGCCCGTCAGCGTCCGCACCATGTCGCTGACCGTCCGCACGCTTTCCGAGACATCGAAGACTTCGGGCTTGAGCGACTGGCGGCGCGCGAATGCGAGCAGCTGGTTGGTCAGTTTGGTCGCGCGTTCGGCGGTGTCGGAGATCGCGTCAATATAGCGCTGCCGGCGTTCGTCGGAGAGACCGGGCCGGCGCAATAGGTCGATGGAACCCCGGATGACCGTCAGCAGATTGTTGAAGTCGTGCGCCACCCCACCGGTGAGTTGCCCGATCGCTTCCACCTTCTGCGATTGGCGCAACGCATCCTCGGCCTGGCCGAGGTCGGCGGTTCGCTCCGCGACGCGCTGCTCCAGCGTTTCGGCGAGCGCGCGCAGATCGGCGACAGCACGGTCGCGCTCCGCTGCGATGCTCCGCCGTTCCTCGACGTCGATCAGGACGCCGGGAAAGCTCAGCGGCGTTCCGTCGGGTGCATGGTCAACCCGACCGTTCGCCTCGATCCAGTAATATCGACCGTCAGCGCGGCGGACCCGGTATTGATGCGCATAGGACCCACTGCGGGCGATTACCGCGTTGATGGCCTCCGTCAGCCCTGCCTGATCGTCGGGATGTACCGTTGCTGTAATCTGCGCGAGCGGGATGCCGGATCGGCCGAGCGCCGGATCAAGGCCGAAGGCACGCGCGAATGCCTCGTCTACGGTGAACTGATCGCTTGGCAGGTCCCAGTGCCAGGTGCCGATGATGGCGCCGGCTTCCAGCGCGAGTTTCACCCGCTCGACGTTCTGACGCGCGACGGATTCACTGACACGCAGGCGTTCCTCCGCTTCTCGGCGGGCGGTCACGTCGTTGAAAATAATCGCGATCTGTCGATCTGCGGGATCGCCAACCCGTACTGCCCGTACGTCGAACCAGCGCTGGAATGCTTCGGCATAATTCTCGAAATTGGTTGCTTCACCGGTCTTGGCCACATGCCCGTAGGTCTCGAACCAGAACTGCTCGAGGTCAGGTGCGAATTCCGTGACCCACTTGCCGCGCAAGTTGACTCCGGACTGGCGTTCAAAGGCGGGGTTGGCTTCGACAAACCGGTAATCGACGGCTTTGTCGTCCTCGTCGAACTTGACCTCGACGATGGCGAAAGCCGCATCGACCGTGTCGAAGATTGTCTGGAAGCGCTGCTGCGCTTTCCGGAGCGCTTCGCCGGCAAGATGCTCTTCAGTACGATCACGCAGAACCTTGACGTAACCGGTATGGCGGCCGGCCGAATCCCGGAGCAGGGATAACTCACCGCTGGCCCAAAAAGGCTCGTCCCCCTTGCGCACGTGCCAACGCTCATCAGTGGCCCGCCCCGTCTCACGGGCGCAGGCCATCTCCTGCACCGGCACCCCGGCCGCGCGGTCTTCATCCGTGAAGAACAGGAAGACGCTCTGACCGATCACTTCGGCTTCCGACCAGCCCAGCACCCGTTCCGCGCCATAGCTCCACTCGATGATACGGCCTTCGAGATCGCAGGCTACGATGGCGAAGTCCTGTGCGCTATCGACGATCGCCCGCTGGCGCGCTTCGGCTGCAATCAGCCGTCCCGTTGCAACACGCTGCTCGAACTGCACCATGACCTGTCGCGCCATGACGCGGATCGTCTGCTTCTGAACCTCGGTCAGGTCGCGGGGGCGATAGTCCAGAACGCAGAGCGTGCCGATCGGAAAGCCATCAGACGACTTCAACAGGGCGCCAGCATAGAAGCGCAGGTGCGGCTCACCCGTGACCAGGGGATTGCAGTCGAACCGTGGGTCGTCTGTCGCATCGGGGACGAGCAGGAATTCATCCTCGAGGATCGCACGCCCGCAGAAAGACGTCTCCAACGGCGTCTCACGAACGCCAAGCCCGACTTCCGCCTTGAAGAACTGGCGGCCGTCCCCGATCAGATTCACGATCGCGATTGGCGCGTCGCAGATCGCCGCCACCAGTTCGGCGATCTCGTCGAACGCCGCCTCGCGCGGAGTGTCCAGCAGGTCATATTCTGCGAGGGCAGCCAGTCTCTGCTTCTCGTGCGCGGGCAGCTCGGTCATCGGACTCCAAAGGTTTAGCGGATCACTGTGCTGTAGCATCGTCACCGCCAAGCTCAACGTTGGTCGTTCCTAAACTGTCGAAACCGTCCGAGACTGTTGAAAAAGGATCGCGTGGGATCAGCGTGGTGGATGACAGGTGACGCCGGGCACCGGAGGATGCGCCGCGTATCAGGCCGGCGCGGC
>NZ_JACIAP010000036.1:0-1425 GCF_014194875.1 Sphingomonas sp. BK481
GATCGTGTCCCACCGCGTGGTGTAGCTTCAGCGGCGTAGCCGCTTTGATCTCCGGACATGGCCGGGTCGATCACGCCGCCATGGACGACAACGTGACTGCGGGATCATCGCTCAATTGCGTTACGCTTTCCAGTGTCATGTAGCGTCCCCGCTGGACCGCCCACTCGTCGTTCTGCTCTAGTAGCAAAGCGCCGACGAGGCGGGTGATGGCATCCTCGTTGGGGAAGATGCCGACCACGCCGGTGCGTCGCTTGATCTCGCCGTTCAGGCGCTCGAGTGGATTCGTGCTGTGCAGCTTGGTGCGATGCTGCGGCGGGAACGACATGTAGGCGAGCACGTCCTCCTCCGCCGTATCCATCAGCTTTGCGAGTTTAGGGACGCTGGGTCTCAGCTGGTCGGCGACCTTGCGCCACTGACCCTTGGCGGCTTCGGGCGTCTCCTGTGCGTACGCGGTGGCGATGAAGGCCGAGACGACGCGCCGCCCGCTCTTGCCGGCATGGGCCGTAGCGTTGCGCGCGAAATGTACGCGGCACCGCTGCCACGTGGCGCTGAACACGCGTGAGACGGCAGCTTTGATGCCCTCGTGGGCATCCGAGATGATGAGTTTCACACCGCGTAGGCCCCGCCGCGCGAGGCCGCGGAGGAAGTCTGTCCAGAACGTCTCAGCCTCCGACGCACCGATCGCCATGCCGAGCACCTCGCGCCTGCCGTCACCGTTCACGCCGACTGCAATGGTGACCGCGACCGAGACGATCCGACCAGCCTGACGCACTTTCAGGTACGTCGCGTCGATCCACACGTACGGCCAGTCGCCCTCGATAGGCCGGTCGAGAAAAGCCTTCACGCGGACGTCGATCTCCTCGCAAAGCCGGCTTACCTGGCTCTTCGAGATGCCGCTCATACCCATGGCCTTCACCAGGTCGTCGACCGAACGGGTCGAGATGCCTTGGATGTATGCCTCCTGGACAACCGCGGTCAGCGCTTTTTCTGAAAGGCGCCGGGGCTCCAGGAAGGCGGGAAAGTAGCTGCCCGTCCTCAGCTTGGGGATGCGCAGTTCAACGGTGCCGGCCCGCGTTTCCCAGTCGCGCTCGCGGTAACCGTTACGTTGGGCAAGCCGGTCGCTGCTCTTCTCGCCATATCCAGCGCCGGTCAGACTACCGACCTCCAGATCCATCAGCCGCTGCGCGGCAAAGCCTATCATCTCACGCAGGAAATCTGCATCCGCGCTCTTTCCCACCAGCGCCTGCAGGTTCATCGTGTCGTCGGTCATCGAAGGTCTCCTTTGGTTGAGTCTTGCAACCCAAACCTATCCGAAGATCTTCGATGGCCACCCGTGAACCTGACCGGCCGCTACAGCGCTGGATGATAGCGCGCGGCCGGTCAGCTTCACTACCGCTGAGCTACACCACCACCCGGGACACGACC
>NZ_JACIAP010000037.1:0-1354 GCF_014194875.1 Sphingomonas sp. BK481
GATCGTGTCCCACCGCGTGGTGTAGCTTCAGCGGCGTAGCCGCCTTGATCTCCGGGCATAGCCGGGTCGATCACGCCGCCATGGACGACAACGTGACCGTGGGATCATCGCTCAATTGCGTGACGCTTTCCAGTGTCATGTAGCGTCCCCGCTGAACCGCCCACTCATCGTTTTGCTCGAGCAGGATGGCACCGACGAGACGGGTAATGGCATCCTCGTTGGGGAAGATTCCGACGACATTGGTGCGCCGCTTGATCTCGCCGTTGAGGCGTTCGAGCGGATTGGTCGAATGTAGCTTGGTGCGATGCTGCGGCGGGAACGACATGTAGGCGAGCACGTCCTCCTCCGCCGTATCCATCAGCTTTGCGAGTTTAGGAACGCTGGGTCTGAGCTGGTCGGCGACCTTGCGCCATTGCCCCTTGGCGGCCTCCGGCGTCTCCTGTGCGTAAGCGGTGGCAATGAAGGCCGAGACGACGCGCCGCCCGCTCTTGCCGGCATGGGCCGTGGCGTTACGCGCGAAATGCACGCGGCACCGTTGCCACGTTGCGCTGAACACCCGCGATACGGCAGCTTTGATGCCCTCGTGGGCATCCGAGATGATGAGCTTCACGCCGCGTAGGCCCCGCCGTGCGAGGCCGCGGAGGAAGTCCGTCCAGAACGTCTCGGCCTCCGACGCACCGATCGCCATGCCGAGCACCTCGCGCCTGCCGTCACTGTTCACGCCGACCGCGATGGTGACCGCGACCGAGACGATCCGGCCAGCCTGACGCACTTTCAGGTACGTCGCGTCGATCCACACGTACGGCCAGTCGCCCTCGATAGGCCGGTCAAGAAACGCTTTCACGCGGACATCGATCTCCTCGCAAAGCCGGCTCACCTGGCTCTTTGAGATGCCGCTCATACCCATGGCCTTCACCAGGTCGTCGACCGAACGGGTCGAGATGCCTTGGATGTACGCCTCCTGGACGACCGCGGTCAGCGCTTTCTCGGAAAGGCGCCGGGGCTCCAGGAAGGCGGGAAAGTAGCTGCCCGTCCTCAGCTTGGGGATGCGCAATTCGACCGTGCCGGCCCGCGTCTCCCAGTCCCGCTCGCGGTAACCGTTACGTTGGGCAAGCCGGTCACTGCTCTTCTCGCCATATCCCGCGCCGGTCAGGTTGCCGACCTCCAGGTCCATCAGCCGCTGCGCGGCAAAGCCAATCATTTCGCGTAGGAAATCTGCATCCGCGCTCTTTCCCATCAGCGCCTGCAGGTTCATCGTATCGTCGGTCATCGAAGGTCTCCTTTGGTTGAGTCTTGCAACCCAAACCTATCCGAAGATCTTCGATGGCCACCCGTGAACCTGACCGGCCGCTAC
>NZ_JACIAP010000038.1:0-1055 GCF_014194875.1 Sphingomonas sp. BK481
TAGAGCGGTTTCTCACCGTGCTGAATCATAAGGGGATTCCCGTCGCTGCGGTTTTCTGATTCAGGTGCGTGCCGGTGCAGGAGGCTGGCATGGATGGCGCGAGCATTGTCAGTGGATCTTCGAGACAGGGTTGTGGCGGCGATCGCGAGCGGTCTGTCGCGTCGACAGGCGGCGGTACGGTTCGGTGTCAGTGCCGCGAGCGCTGTCCGGTGGCAGCAGCTTGCAAACCAGCACGGAACGCCGGCGCCACAGCAGCAGGGTGGCGATCGACGTTCGATGAGGATCGAGGCGCATGCCGGGTTGATCCTGGAGGCTTACAAGGCGACGCCCGACATCACTCTGGCAGAGTTGCAGGCACTTCTGGCCGATCACGGCACCGAGGTCGCACTCGGCACGATATGGCGGTTCTTCGCGCGGCGCGGGATCACGCGCAAAAAAAGACTGCGCACGCGACCGAGCAGGATCGTCCCGACATCCTGAAGCGGCGCGAGGAATGGTTTGACGGTCAGCTCGATCTCGATCCCGAGCAGCTCATCTTCATCGATGAGACCTGGGCATCGACGAACATGGCGCGTCGCTACGGCAGGGCGCCGCGCGGCGAACGACTGCGGGCCGGCGTGCCGCACGGGCACTGGAAAACCACCACCTTCGTCGCGGGTCTGAGCCGCACCGGCATGATCGCACCCTGGGTTCTCGACGGGCCGATGAACGGCGATGCCTTCACCACCTATGTGACCCGCGTGCTGGTGCCTGAACTCTCACCGGGCAACGTCGTCATCATGGACAACCTATCCAGCCATAAGGCGCCTGCCGTGCGCGCCGCCATCGAAGCCGCGGGTGCCAGGCTCCTGTTCCTTCCGCCCTACAGCCCAGACTTCAACCCCATCGAGATGGCCTTTTCCAAGCTGAAGGCGCATCTGCGAAAAGCGGCCGAGCGGACCATCCATGGCCTCTGGGACGCCATCGGCCGCATCGTGGACCTCTACTCACCCCAGGAATGCTCGAACTATTTTGCAGCCGCTGGTTACGATGCAGACTGATCAGAAACCGCTCTA